>NZ_CP064703.1:6886500-7582000 GCF_023101085.1 Bradyrhizobium sp. 170
CGGAAACGGATGACGGGGCCGTCACGCCCCGTCATTTTGTCTTGAATGGCAACTGCACAGTTCACGGCATCGACGGCACTCGCGAACTCAACAAGCATTCCGTCGCCCGTCGTCTTGACGATACGGCCCTTGTGCTCGGCTATGATCGGATCGACGACCTCACGGCGAGCGGCCCTCAAAGCCGCGAGCACGGCATGTCTCTCGCGGAGCTGACGGCGGCAATAGAGCCGTATCTGCCCATAGTCCGCACCTTCGTCGTCCTTGGCAACGTGGTGCCTTCCTTGCGGGAGCGGCTGATCCAGCGCATCGAAGCGGGGCTGCGCTCGGAAGACTGAACCGTCTTGGTCGCGCGCGCGAGCCGAAGTGGCCTGTCGAAGCGAGGCGTCAGTGTCTCCTTTGGGTCAATCGCGTCGGTTTAGCTCTCCGTGGATGACTTCCGGTTTTCCCACGGAAGCGGACACCGTCACTGACGGTCGGCATGTCTCAAAAATGCCAATAGGCGACATCGGCCTGGATAGGCATCTCATGTGATCCATTGTACAATAGCGTCTAGATTGGATTGCGGGCCATGGCGCAAGAGCGACCAGTTCGGGTCGAGCGCAAGTTGACGGCAACATTGGCCGCCGACGTGGCTGGCTGTTCGCGGCTAATGCACCATGACGAAGAGGCCACGCATACCAGGCTGACCGCGCTCCTAATGGACGCCGTACAGCCGGCAATCGCCGGACACGGTGGCCGCATCGTGAAGAACACTGGCGACGGGTTCTTGGCAGATTTTTCAAGCGCGGTCGAAGCGGTTCGAGCCGCGGCACAATTCCAAACCCGCATCAAAGTGCGATCTGAAAGTTCAGCCCACTCCCTTGCCGGTTAATGTTTGCTGTCGCGCCGGTTTCAATGGTGGGACGCATTGGCGACGCGCCGGTTCAAAGTCGCCTCGGACTGGATTTCAGATCCCCAGCACGAGAAAGCCGGTACAAACCACAATCACACTCACCACGATAACAGCAAGGAAACTGGAAGAAGCAATATCTTCGCGCATGACTGCACCTATGCCTCAATCAGGCAAAGCTCCGGTAAGACAGAACATCGACGCATAGGCGTACATATCGAACGATACATTCGAGAAGGTTGCACATTACTGACAATCTCGGGACGAAAATGCCATCCCGGATTACCTCAAATACTCCTCATTGGCGGCATCTGCATCACTTGAATTTCGTGCAACAAGAGTAAAGTTTGCGCGCAATTGCTGACCTGAATCTTTTTTGATGCGAGCGTTCCAATGGAACCTGGTCCATATCGAAATAGCACAGTTAGGGGGTGCGTTATGTCAGTCCCATTGGGGAAGACCGTATTTATTGCAGACGCGATGACGTTTCGGCGAGCTCGGGTAGAGAGTTTTTTAAGTTCCTGGGCCAAAAACGAACAGGTCGAGTTGATTTCGCTCGACCCCGATGAAGCGCACACGAAGCTTGTCGAGCATAGCGATTGCGACATGCTGATTTACAGCGTCGGCACGCCCTCTCCTCACGAGATCGCCACCGAAATACAGGTGTTGCACGCCCTTCGCCGTCAAGCTGCCCTGGCAATCGTTTCCGACGACGAAAACCCTGCCAGCGTCATCGCCGCGATGCGTTCCGGAGCCCGGGGCTACTTCAGCAATTCGATGCCGCCCGAGCTCGCGTTGCAAGCCCTTTCATTCGTCCTGCATGGCGGCACCTACTTCCCGCCCACGGCCCTCATGTCCGCGCACGCGCCCAACGGCCCGCTGCCGACCGAATGCGGCCCCCGTGACTCGTACCCCGAGCAATTGCAGCCGGTCGCAGGACCACGGGATCGGCAGCTTGTCCCGGGGCAAGACAACAGTCTAGACAATGTGCACGGCGCACTTTTTGATCGGAAAGCCGTAGGCGTTCAACACATCAACGGTTCCAACGGCATTCGGCACGCTCCTGAATTCACCGAGCGCCAGTATGCGGTTCTGGCCTGCCTGTGCGAAGGTGATCCCAACAAGGTCATCGGCCGCAAGCTTGGAATGACCGAAACGACCGTGAAGGTGCATGTCCGGGAAATCATGCGGAAGCTGGGTGTATGCAACCGGACACAGGTCGCCATCGCCGCCGCGCGTAATGGTGTCGGCCCGGACATCGTTGTCGAACTGGTTCCCCCGGTGCAAAGGGCCTCGGATCGCTCCGAAGCCCCTTATCGCCTGTCCAAAAATGCTCTGTCCTGATGTCCGAATGGGTCAATCACGTCGATTAGCCCCACCGCTGACCACTTCCGGCCTTCCCCCAACTGGGGACATCACGCATCGGGACCACCACTTCCGAAAAGTGCCACGGGACTAAACCGCTCGCGCGGTAGGGCACTGCGGCGGGAGGCACAGCCAAGGCGATAGCGCAACGGGACGTCCTGTCTTGAGATCGAGGGGTTTCGACAACCTCACTCAAGACAGGAGCATCCCCATGACCGACGAGGCCATGAGCCCTTTACGGCGGCGCATGATCGAAGACATGACGATCCGCAAGTTAGCGCCAAAGACCCAACAAGGCTACATCCGCACCATCAGGGACTTTGCTGCATTCCTCGGCCGATCGCCCGACACGGCGAGCTTCGAGGACGTCCGGCGCTTTCAACTGCATCTGGCGGCGAACGGCGCGCACATCCCGATTCTCAATCATACCGTAGCTGCGTTGCGGTTCTTCTTCAGGATCACGCTCAGGCGCTCCGATATCATCGAGCACACCACATTCCTCCACGAGCCCCGCAAGCTGCCGGTCGTGCTCAGCCCAGAGGAGGTGGCGCGGCTGTTGGATGCCGCGCCGGGCCTCAAGTACAAGGCGGCGCTGAGTGTGGCTTACGGCGCAGGTTTGCGCGCCGCCGAGGTGATCTCGCTCAAGATCGGCGACATCGACAGCAAGCGCATGGTGATCCGCGTCGAACAAGGCAAAAGCCGCAAAGACCGCTACGTGATGCTGTCTCCGCATCTGCTCGAGTTGCTGCGTGCCTGGTGGAAGACAGCACGACCGCAGGGCTGGTTGTTTCCTGGCCGCGACCGCGTGCAGCCGATGACTACGCGCCAGCTCAATCGCGCCTGCCATACCGCAGCCGAGAGGGCCGAGATCGACAAGCGCGTGTCGCTCCACACCTTGCGGCACAGCTTCGCCACCCATCTGCTTGAGCAGAACATCGATATCCGGGTGATCCAGGTGCTGCTCGGGCACGCCAAGCTCGACACCACGGCGCTCTATACCCGCGTCGCCACCAAGACGATCCAACAAGTCATGAGCCCGCTGGAGCATATCGCCCGCAAGATCGAGAGGGTCGAGCCACCGGCCTAAAGCGCGGCTCGCGTGCCGCGTCCGGCACTGGAGGTCGCGGATATCTTCCGCGATCATGGACCGGCATGGCGCAGCGCCAACGCCGGCCATCTGAGCCTTGGCCAGTTGAAGGTAATGTCGGCGATCGAGAACTGCCGCACCGCGGCGCTCGGCGGCCATGTCGCGCGCTGCGAGAAGTGCGCGCACACCAAGATCTCGTACAACTCTTGCCGTAATCGGCACTGCCCGAAGTGCCAAGGCGCGGCGGCAAAGGACTGGCTGGCCGCGCGCGAGGCCGATCTGCTGCCGGTGCCGTACTATCATGTGGTGTTCACGCTGCCGGCAGCCATCGCCGACATCGCCTACCAGAACAAGGCGGTGGTCTACGATCTCTTGTTCAAGGCCTCGGCCGAGACCCTGGCCACGATCGCCGCCGACCCCAGGCACCTCGGCGCCCGCGTCGGCATCACCTCGGTTCTCCATACCTGGGGTTCAGCCATGACCCACCACCCGCACGTCCACATGATCGTGCCGGGCGGCGGCGTCTCGCCCGACGGCCAGCGCTGGGTGTCCTGCCGACCTGGCTTCTTCCTCCCCGTCCGCGTGCTCTCGCGCCTGTTCCGGCGGCTGTTCCTGGAGAAGCTGATCGCGGCCCACAACACCGGCCATCTGAAGTTCTTCGGCGATCATGCCGCTCTCGCCGACCCGCGGGCGTTCGCGGCGTATCTGGCACCGCTACGCCGAGCCGAATGGGTGGTCTATGCCAAGCGCCCGTTCGGCGGGCCACAGGCCGTGCTGGCCTATCTGTCGCGCTATACCCATCGCGTCGCCATCGCCAACAGCCGACTGATCGCCTGTGACCGCACCGGTGTCACCTTCCGGTGGAAAGACTATCGTGCCAATGGTCGCGATCGCCAGAAGCTCATGACACTCCCAACCGGCGAGTTTATCCGCCGCTTCCTCATCCACGTTCTGCCGCACGGCTTTCACCGCATCCGCCACTACGGCCTTTTGGCCAGCGGCACGCGCGCCGACAACATCGCCCGAGCGCGTGAGTTGCTCGCCGTCTCAAACTCCCAGGCCGAGCCCACCGGTGCCGCCGCCGATCCCGGCAAGCCGATTTGTCCATGCTGCGGCGGTCGCATGATCATCATCGAGGTCTTCGCGCGCGGTGCAACGCCACGGCATCGGCCGACAGCTTCACCTACCGCAATCAAGATCGACACCTCATGACCGCGTCACACCCCCGCAAATCTGATCGTCGCACTAGTTGCCTCTCGACCGGCCACGGTAGAACGCGCTCAGATATCCAGCCGTCGTCTCAAATCGTCCGACACTTCACTGCGGTCGATGCGACCCGCCCCTCATCCAGCAGCCGTTTCACCGTCCACCGGCCTGCTGGAGCGCCTCGACTCCATTCACACACCTCATCCGCGGCACTCAAATCCCCATAGCGTAGGCCGCGCCATCCCCGTACCCCTCCCGCGGTTTCCTCCCTTGGAGGTTTGCGGACGCCGGCCCCGCGCCCGCGGCACCACCGTCATGGGGCCGGCATCCGAAAACCTTCACATGATCGGACATCGGTAAAAGCCCCGGATTCGCATCCGGGGCTTCGCGTTGGGCCGGCTCAAGAGCTCAACGCGCGGGCTTGAGCGTATTCTCGATCATGTAGGCCGCGACCTTTCGCCCAACGTCCTCGCCGGTGCGGATCGCGAATCGATAGTGCACGCCGCCCCAGACGCGGACGTTCTTCTGCTCCTCGGCCATATCGGCCAGCCTGGCGAACTGCCGCGTCCGCTTCGCATCCCGCACATCGGTTGCCGTGAAGGGAATGGCCTGCACGGGGCCAAACACCGATTCCAGAACTGCCGACACGATCGTTGCGTTGATGGTGGCCTGCGAGGGGTATTCGGGATGCATCGGCGTCGGGTTGAACGAGGTCCAGCCGGCATCGCGCTCAGTGGCATCGTTGCCGTCCTGGTCGCCATTGCGGATCGCGGTGATGGGTCGCCAGAGATTGTACGTGTACTTCGCATCCCAATTAACGATGTAGGCGTTCGCCAAACTCATGTTGAGCAGCGCAAAGAGGCGGGCACATTCGGCAAGCGGCATCTCTTGCTTCATCGCCAGCTCGCGCGCCGCCGCTTGCCAGGCGGGGCCGAAATTGACATTTTCCCAGAACTTCACGGCCTCGGTCTGCTCAGGAGTACGCGCTGTGCTCTTGGTGCCGCCGAGGCTCTTGACCTCGTTGTAGTCCCGGGCCCACTCAGCGCTCGACAGTGCCGGCGGCGGGCCGGGCCGGAACTGGTCGGCACTCTTGAACACCCATGGCTTCGCATGCGCATATTGCTCCCACATCGGCAGCGTGGTCGGCACATATACCCCTGGGGCAGTGTGCGGCCGGTAAGTGTCGGGAGCGTTAGTGCCGTCGTTTGCGCGGTCGGCCTGTACCGCGTCGGCGACCGCCACACCGAGCTTGATGCCTTCGGCCTTGGCAGGCCCGTCTGGGATCGCCTTGAGCGATGCCGCGTAGGCCTCTTCGATCTTGTCTTTCTTTGCCAGGTAGATCTGAACAAGGATCTGCCGCGCGGCCGCCGCGGCTGCGGCTTCGGCCGACGCACCAGGTGCAGCCGGAACCGTCGCGACCACGCGGGTGTAGCGGTTCTGCACGGTATTGATCGCATCCGACATCGCAACGTGCACGATGGCCAAGATGCGCAGTCGGGGGTTATTGCCGATGTCGCTGGACACCAGGGTACCGGTGACCACGTTCCAGTCGGTAACGACATCGGCGCGCGCTGGCGCGCCCAGCAGCGCGGCAGCGATGATGCCCGGCAGCAGAGTAGCTGCCGACAGTCCTAAAACGGATTTCATCGGAAGACTCCTTTTTGCCGCCCACACAATGGGGTGTTGTTTCACGCCAGGTGGGCCTGGTCATTTTATCCCTCTCGATTTCATCTTGGTGTGAACTACCTCACCTGTGGCGCGAGACATCTGAGCGGGCCTATCGGCCTTTTGCCGAGCGGTAGCCATCCGCGTCGCGATGGATGCGGTCTCTGGATTTCTGTTGTGGGTCAAATGCGTCGGGTTGGCCGGACCACGGCGACTTCCGGTCTACCCCTGTGAACGGACATCGTCAGGGCCGGTCACCATGTCTCAAAGGTGCCATGGGACTAAACCGCTCGCGCGGTAGGGCACTGCGGCGGGAGGCACAGCCAAGGCGATAGCGCAACGGGACGTCCTGTCTTGAGATCGAGGGGTTTCGACAACCTCACTCAAGACAGGAGCATCCCCATGACCGACGAGGCCATGAGCCCTTTACGGCGGCGCATGATCGAAGACATGACGATCCGCAAGTTAGCGCCAAAGACCCAACAAGGCTACATCCGCACCATCAGGGACTTTGCTGCATTCCTCGGCCGATCGCCCGACACGGCGAGCTTCGAGGACGTCCGGCGCTTTCAACTGCATCTGGCGGCGAACGGCGCGCACATCCCGATTCTCAATCATACCGTAGCTGCGTTGCGGTTCTTCTTCAGGATCACGCTCAGGCGCTCCGATATCATCGAGCACACCACATTCCTCCACGAGCCCCGCAAGCTGCCGGTCGTGCTCAGCCCAGAGGAGGTGGCGCGGCTGTTGGATGCCGCGCCGGGCCTCAAGTACAAGGCGGCGCTGAGTGTGGCTTACGGCGCAGGTTTGCGCGCCGCCGAGGTGATCTCGCTCAAGATCGGCGACATCGACAGCAAGCGCATGGTGATCCGCGTCGAACAAGGCAAAAGCCGCAAAGACCGCTACGTGATGCTGTCTCCGCATCTGCTCGAGTTGCTGCGTGCCTGGTGGAAGACAGCACGACCGCAGGGCTGGTTGTTTCCTGGCCGCGACCGCGTGCAGCCGATGACTACGCGCCAGCTCAATCGCGCCTGCCATACCGCAGCCGAGAGGGCCGAGATCGACAAGCGCGTGTCGCTCCACACCTTGCGGCACAGCTTCGCCACCCATCTGCTTGAGCAGAACATCGATATCCGGGTGATCCAGGTGCTGCTCGGGCACGCCAAGCTCGACACCACGGCGCTCTATACCCGCGTCGCCACCAAGACGATCCAACAAGTCATGAGCCCGCTGGAGCATATCGCCCGCAAGATCGAGAGGGTCGAGCCACCGGCCTAAAGCGCGGCTCGCGTGCCGCGTCCGGCACTGGAGGTCGCGGATATCTTCCGCGATCATGGACCGGCATGGCGCAGCGCCAACGCCGGCCATCTGAGCCTTGGCCAGTTGAAGGTAATGTCGGCGATCGAGAACTGCCGCACCGCGGCGCTCGGCGGCCATGTCGCGCGCTGCGAGAAGTGCGCGCACACCAAGATCTCGTACAACTCTTGCCGTAATCGGCACTGCCCGAAGTGCCAAGGCGCGGCGGCAAAGGACTGGCTGGCCGCGCGCGAGGCCGATCTGCTGCCGGTGCCGTACTATCATGTGGTGTTCACGCTGCCGGCAGCCATCGCCGACATCGCCTACCAGAACAAGGCGGTGGTCTACGATCTCTTGTTCAAGGCCTCGGCCGAGACCCTGGCCACGATCGCCGCCGACCCCAGGCACCTCGGCGCCCGCGTCGGCATCACCTCGGTTCTCCATACCTGGGGTTCAGCCATGACCCACCACCCGCACGTCCACATGATCGTGCCGGGCGGCGGCGTCTCGCCCGACGGCCAGCGCTGGGTGTCCTGCCGACCTGGCTTCTTCCTCCCCGTCCGCGTGCTCTCGCGCCTGTTCCGGCGGCTGTTCCTGGAGAAGCTGATCGCGGCCCACAACACCGGCCATCTGAAGTTCTTCGGCGATCATGCCGCTCTCGCCGACCCGCGGGCGTTCGCGGCGTATCTGGCACCGCTACGCCGAGCCGAATGGGTGGTCTATGCCAAGCGCCCGTTCGGCGGGCCACAGGCCGTGCTGGCCTATCTGTCGCGCTATACCCATCGCGTCGCCATCGCCAACAGCCGACTGATCGCCTGTGACCGCACCGGTGTCACCTTCCGGTGGAAAGACTATCGTGCCAATGGTCGCGATCGCCAGAAGCTCATGACACTCCCAACCGGCGAGTTTATCCGCCGCTTCCTCATCCACGTTCTGCCGCACGGCTTTCACCGCATCCGCCACTACGGCCTTTTGGCCAGCGGCACGCGCGCCGACAACATCGCCCGAGCGCGTGAGTTGCTCGCCGTCTCAAACTCCCAGGCCGAGCCCACCGGTGCCGCCGCCGATCCCGGCAAGCCGATTTGTCCATGCTGCGGCGGTCGCATGATCATCATCGAGGTCTTCGCGCGCGGTGCAACGCCACGGCATCGGCCGACAGCTTCACCTACCGCAAT
Organism: Bradyrhizobium sp. 170; assembly: GCF_023101085.1. Lineage (NCBI taxonomy): Bacteria > Pseudomonadati > Pseudomonadota > Alphaproteobacteria > Hyphomicrobiales > Nitrobacteraceae > Bradyrhizobium > Bradyrhizobium sp. 170. The sequence continues at coordinate 6,895,184 of NZ_CP064703.1, forward strand.
CAAGATCGACACCTCATGACCGCGTCACACCCCCGCAAATCTGATCGTCGCACTAGTTGCCTCTCGACCGGCCACGGTAGAACGCGCTCAGATATCCAGCCGTCGTCTCAAATCGTCCGACACTTCACTGCGGTCGATGCGACCCGCCCCTCATCCAGCAGCCGTTTCACCGTCCACCGGCCTGCTGGAGCGCCTCGACTCCATTCACACACCTCATCCGCGGCACTCAAATCCCCATAGCGTAGGCCGCGCCATCCCCGTACCCCTCCCGCGGTTTCCTCCCTTGGAGGTTTGCGGACGCCGGCCCCGCGCCCGCGGCACCACCGTCATGGGGCCGGCATCCGAAAACCTTCACAATAGGCGACATGCTTGCAAAGGCACGGATCCGGGCTAATGCGCAATGGTCGTTCGTTTGTGTCCGCAAGAGGCCGTCGGCGGTGAACCTTTCGCGGGCGGCCCGCGACAAACAAGCCGCCATCGTCGCGACGGCGGCCAATTGAGGTTTCCCATGCCGATCGTCCGAATCCTCCTGGTCCTTCTCGCGCTCGCTTCGCCGCTGTCGATGGCGGGAGGCGCTGTTGCGGGGCCGTTTGAGGATGCGCAGGCGGCGCATAGCAGACGCGACTACGCAACCGCGCTACGGCTCTGGCGTCCGCTGGCCGACCAAGGCAATGCCGAGGCGCAGTACGCACTCGGGTTCATGTACGACGGCGGCCAAGGTGTGCCGAAAAATTACGCTAGGGCTGCAAAGTGGTGGCGCCTCGCAGCCGATCAAGGCCATACCTTCGCCCAGTACAACCTGGGGACCTTGTACGACAACGGCAATGGGGTGCCTCAGAACAAAGCTGAAGCATTGAAGTGGTATCACCTTGCCGCCGAGCGCGGTAACGATGGTGCGCAGTTCAACGTCGGGGTCCTGCATTTCGCGGGCGTGGCCGTGTCCGAGAACCGGATCGAGGCTGCGAAGTGGTTTCGCCGCGCTGCAGACCAAGGTCATATTGGAGCGCAGGTATATCTTGGCCTCTTACGCTACGGGACTAGGCGTGCCGCAAGACAATATTCAAGCATACATGTGGCTCAGTTTGGCGGCTGCGCGAAGTGACCAAGATGCGATCAGCAATCGAAATCGCGTCGCGCAGCAGATGACCCCGGCACAGATCGCCGAAGCGCAGAAGCTGGCGGTTGAGTGGAAGTCGAAACCGGAACGGTAGTATTCCCGTGCGTCGCGGAAGCAATGTCTGCTGTGGGTCCAGGCTGTGTAAAAACGTTTTTCCGCCCCCAAAAACTGCACGCAACCGGGGACGATCCGCGTCGACACGACGGTCTGAGCGTATTTTTGCTGTATCGAGTCTGGAGTCAATCCGGGCGCAACCTCGGGCCACGCTGAGCGACCTGAGCGGTTACACGATGCGCATAACAGCACGAGCTCTTCACGCCCGGATTGCCACCAGGAGCGGCTTGATGCCGACGATGTTCACTACGCGCGTGAGGTTGTAGGCGAGTACGTTCAGCGCCATTTCGGTCGCGACATTGGGCAACCGCTTCATTAGAAAGTGTGTCGCACCCATCCGCATCTTCAGTGTGGCGAACGGATGCTCGACGGTTTCGCGGCGCACACGCATGGCTTGCGGGTTCTGATCGAGCCGCGTCTGCGCGGCCTCGACGACGTGTTCGTGTTCCCAGCGTTTGATGCGGCGCTCGTTGGACGTTGTGCACTGATCCTTGAACGGGCATGTGCGGCACGCCTTCGTCAAGTAAATCCGCATTTTCTGGCCATCTTCATCAGCGGTGAAGTGGCTTCTCGCCGGCCGGACAGCGATAGACGTCATCCTTGGCCAAATAGACAAAATCAGGTTTCCCAAAGCGGCCTGCCGACTTGGCTCCCGAAGTTTGCGGCTTGGGTAGCGTGACCGCGACCCCGGCCTGTTCGCATGCCAGGATTTCCTCACCTTTAAAGTAGCCCCGATCCGCAACGACGTCCAAGTTATCGCTGCGCAGCACGGCTTTCGCCGCCTGCGCCATCGTCGCCAGTTGCGATCTATCGGTGCCGACGTTGGTGACCTCGTGCGCGACAATCAGATGGTTCGTGGTGTCGACCGCACTTTGTACTTTGTAGGCGACCATGCCTGAGCCGCGCCCGCTCGTTGCCATCGAGCGGCAATCGGGATCGGTCAGCGATATCTGCTTGTCGGGCGAGGCGAGCAATGCCTTTTCAATCGCGGCCAGTCGTTTCACTTCTTCTTCGAGCTTCGCCAGCTTTTCCCTAAGCCGCGTCTTGGTCATCAGCACCGTTTCCGACGGCTCTTCTCCTGCGGCCGTCTGGCGGTCGGCGGTGTCCAGTTGGCTCATGTAGCGCGCCACGCTCTCTTCGATCTGCTTCTGGCGGCGCTGGATCTTGCCTTGCGTGAAGTTGTTGTCGCGACTGTTCACGGCCTTGAACTTGCTGCCGTCGATGGCAACGCTGGCCTTCGTCAGCAGGCCCATCTTGCGGCACAACTCGACGAATTGCGCGCAAACCTTTTTGATCGCTGCGCCATTGTCCTTGCGGAAGTCGGCGATGGTTTTGTGATCCGGCGCGAGCCGTCCGGTCAGCCACATCACCTCAAGATTGCGGCCAGCCTCGCGCTCCAGCCGCCGGCTCGATTGCACCCGGTTGAGATAGCCGTAAATGTAGAGCTTGAGCATCGGCGAAGGATGGTACGCCGGCCGGCCGGTCGCCGCAGGATCAACGCCATCGAACCCGAGGTCGCGCAGTTCCAATGCATCCACGAATACATCGACCGCGCGAATAGAATTGCTCTCGTCGACCCAATCATCGAGGCATTCCGGCAACAGCGTCGTCTGCTGGCGATCCGCCCCTTGAACGAAACCCCGCATCACTTCCCCCGCCGATTCAGCAAGAGAATCATAGCATCGACGGGGTTTTCACACAGCCTGGGTCATTCGCGACCGGGTCGAGCCAGCCTTCGGTCCCGCCATGTCCGGTATGCCGTCAAAGCGGAAGTAAATTCAAAATTAGGCTGCGCGACTGCGCTATGCAGGTCGATGGTACGGCCGTGGATGTAATTCAAGCGATTTTCTCTTTGCCGCCGATGATCGGATATTCGAACGCGACGCCCTCCGGATCGTTGTCGCGAAACCATTCGTCCGCCGCGTCCTGATCGGCGAACAGCTTCAGTTGATCGGGATCCCCGACCTGCTTGCTGGTGTCGACATACGCCCACACGGTCATGAGAATGAATCCTTACGCGGTTCGTCGCTGATGATTTCGGGTGAGACTGCATTGCAGATTTTTCCTTCGTTGAGCTCCGACACGGAACACCGTGAACTTACGGATTCTCAACTCCGTTGAACGCTGTAAGCTTGTTCTTGCCAGCGCGGTTACGGAGAAGGGTCGCGCAAATGCGACCCTTCTCCCCATTTTGCCAAGAAGTATGATTGGGTCACTGCCGGGGTGAGCCCGTCCAGGCATGGCTCGACGCGGGTCGTCCAGAACGTCGTGCGTCAGGCCGCCTAATGCGCAGGCTCAAACCGTTCTATGAAGCGGTCGGTTTGCCAAAGCTCAACGGGGTGGCCATCTACGGCGATTTTTGCGAGCCGTCGTGCCTCATTCTCATCCGAGCAGCGGATATCGACCCGATTGATAATGTGGCCGTCCGGCCCGATCACATAGGCGCGATATTCTTCCATCGAACGGCTCTATGGATGATCCGCTTGCCACCTAACGATAAAACGGGATTGAAGGGCCGTCTATTTGAAAACGAGAATGGCTTGGCTTGACGAGCGTTGTGTCGGGTGCCCGACGTTTATTTTTCAGCGCCTTCGAAACAACTCCCGCTCCTTGCCGTAAGAAGTTGCTCGCTCGCTGGTTATTGGCCAGCGAAGAACTTCGGGAACAAGTGGCAAACTTTGGAATTCGTTAATCTCAAGTTGCTACGCAAGGCCAATCGCGGAACCCGCCCAAGCCCCCGCGAGAGTACGGAAACCCGTCGATCTCAACCCCGACGGGTTTCTGCATGGCGCGCAATTCTGCCAAGAATCAGACCCAGCTTGAAGAGGCCATTCCGGGGGGTGACCGGTGATGGTAGCGGCGGCAGGAACTCACATCCCGATCCAGTTACTTGTACGCGACCGCACCGCTCGACAGGCCCGTCAGTGAGAGGAATCATGAAGTCTCGGAATTCGGCCTGCGGGACGCATAGCGCGTTGCACGATCACCGATCATGGTTTGGGACCCATTCCTCCGCGGTTGAGTCCCAATGATGGGTGTCGTCGAATTGTTTCCAGAGTTGCCGCCTTGATTTGCTTTCACCCTTCTGTCGTTTTGCATTCAGTGCGCTGAGTTGGACGACGAGCGCCCCAGCCATCATCACCCATTCGCGAGCGTTATATCGGGAGTTCCATTTGATTGTCGCGAGCATCGGATGCCTCCTTCAAAGTAAGAAAGCCTTCGCCATCTTAGCCCGGACCAAGAACACAGGGATGTAAAGTACTTCACAGTCAGCCAACATCTTCGACATAGCCGCGCGCGATCCTATCAGGGGATGCGTCTGCGGGCTGGAGGGCTGAGGGTCCCAGATCATGTCCTCTCTAGCCACAATGACCGGACATCGTCGGTGAGGTCGGGCAGGTCCGAAAAGTGCCAACAACGGAAGTGGCCACCTCGCCGCTAACAAGCGGGCGATGCGCTTTTCTGGCCGACCCACGGCACGGTGATACCTCAGCCGTCGATAGTCATGTGATGTCCCGAATCCAGCCTCACTTGCGTCAAACTTCTTAACTTTACGCAGTCGGGAAAACTTGGCATCACACCGGTCCCGGCTCTCAATGATAGACATTTTGCTGACGCGCGTTGCCGTCGCCACGAGCATCGTTGCGCTTGTGCTCGGATTCGCCAGTGTATTCTCGAGCATCGAGTTGGGCTCGGGCGGTGGTTCAGTGCTGAAGATAATTCTCGTCATTATCTTCAGCATTGCCTTGCTCAGCCTGTTTTATGGGAACGTCGTCTATCAGTTGACGCGAATAGGCCAGCTCAAGCGTCATTCCAACGACCGCGACGATAATTCCAATCTTCAATCGTTCCACGAAGTCGATGGTAGCCCGACGGTCAGCATCCTCGTGCCATCGTATAAGGAACAAGTCCCGGTCGTGATGCAAACGATCATATCCGCAGCGCTGTCGGAATATCCTAATCGCAGGATCACCTTGCTTCTCGACGACCCGCCGCTCTGTGTCGGAGCCGATTTACGAGCGCTTTCAGCGACGCGCGGGCTTGTCGTCGAACTGAACGAAATTTTCGCTGCAGCGGCAGATCGGTTTCGTATCGCGGAGCGCGACTATTTGGAACGCACCGCGTTGGGAATAGTGGCTATATCACGCGAACGGCAGGCCATCGGAGTTCTCTTCGACGATGCCGCGACGGTGGTGGAAGCCCTCGGAAGACGATACGCTGAACTTTCCCAACCAGCCTTCGCCCACGCCGATGAGCTGTTCGCGCGCGAAGTCATTGAGCGCCTCGTCCGAGAGCACCGCGGAACGGCGGCCCTCCTTCGGAACGGGAAGAGCATCGATGCGGCGCGACTGCAGCTGGAGTACCGACGTCTCGCGAAACTGTTTGCTGTGCCCATCGACATATTCGAGCGCAAGCGATTTGCTAATCTCTCGCATGCGCCAAACAAGGCAATGAACCTTAACAGCTATATCGGGCTGATCGGACGGACATTCCGCATTTCGAAAGGTGCCAACGGCGTTTCGCTGCTGCTGCAAACGCCCGCGGCCGAGGCAGAGGTCACCGTGCCTGATGCGGATTACATCATAACTATTGATGCGGACAGCATCATTCTTCCTGACTACGTTCGCAAGCTCGTCGCAATCATGGAAGCCGACCGGCGCATGGCTATCGCGCAGACGCCCTATTCGGCTTATCCCGATGCGCCGACGGTGCTGGAACGAGTGGCGGGCGCCACCACCGATATCCAGTATCTGGTTCATCAGGGCTTCACGGCCTACAATGCCACGTTCTGGGTCGGAGCGAACGCGGTTCTCCGCCGCCAAGCCTTGGACGAGATCAAAACGATGACAGAGGAGCGCGGTCATCCGATCCCGATCTTCATCCAGGATAAAACCCTCATTGAGGATACCGGATCGACTATTGATCTTGCGGCACGCGGTTGGCGTTTGCACAATCATCCGGAGCGCCTGGCGTTCAGCGCGACCCCGTCGGACTTCGGCGCTCTCGTAATCCAGCGCCGCCGGTGGGCCAACGGCGGGCTAATAATTTTCCCGCGCCTGCTCGAACTCTGGTCGGCAAGGCAGTCACCGCGCGCCGGTTCACTCGAGACGATCATTAGATCACACTATTTGCTATCGCCGGCCTTGGCGAATGTGGGCTTGCTGCTGCTGCTGACTATTCCCTTTGGCAGCGAGTTCTCCAGCTTTTGGTTCCCCGTCGCAGCCGCTCCATATTATTTGCTGTACGGTCAGGATCTAACAAGGACGGGCTACAAATGGCGTGATCTGCTGCGGGTCTATGCGCTCACACTGCTGCTTGTTCCCGTTAACCTTGCCGGCGTCTATCGTTCGCTGGAGCAGATGATCACAGGCCGCAAGAGCCCGTTTGCTCGCACACCGAAGATCGAAGACCGCACAGCCGCGCCAGCATCTCATCTGCTTGCGCTGTGTGCCCTTACAGCGGCCGCCATCTTTTCCGCCGGCGCGAACCTGTGGTCTGGCAACCTGTTGTTCTTCGGCTTTTGCTCGATCAACGCGGGCTTCTTCCTCTACGGTTTCCTAAGCCTGATCGGGTGGCGAGAGGCCGTTGTCGACATCGCAGCGGGCTTTGCCTTGCGTAGTTCAGGTAGAATGGCATCGGCGCCGACATGACAGGACAACTCGCTAAAGCGTCAACGCTGTAGGAACAATATCCGAATGCTTCGGCGGACGACCATGTTACGTTGCGAGAGGTCTCTGCTTGAGACGGTCGCCGTGAATTGGCTCGCAGGCCTGGCTGCACTGGTCGCGGTGAACCTCGCCACTGCCAACGCAGAAGAGCCGCCTCGATTGTCGCTCCAAAGCACCAGCGATTTTGCTTCTTACGGGGCTTTCTATACGGACCTGACCGCGAGTTACTCTCCTTTCGGAAGCCTATGGGAGCAAGGCTGGCGCGTCCAAGGAATCGCATCCGCGCGGCGCTATAGCTTCATCGACTCCGGCACGAAACGCATCGGCCTGGATACGACACTTGACGGCTTGGTGGGGTATCAATTCATCTCAAATGGCTGGTCATGGCTTCTTGCCGCGGGCCCATCGATGGTGAACGCCCACGTATATGCAGCGCCTGGTCTGTTGCCATCCAATACGACGCTATTCGGCATCAAGGCATTGACGTCGATTTACGGCAATCCGACTAGCAACACGATGCTCTACGCCCAGGCGCACTACAATACTGGGTCAGAGTTCTTCTACGTGCAGGGCAAGACGGGTATCGCCATCGCACAAAACCTGTTCGTTGGACCCGAGGCGGCTTTCTCGGGCAGCTGGACCTATGACCAGGTCCGCGTCGGGGCTCACATTACGGGCTTCAACGTTTTGGGCATGCAGTCCGGCGTGTCGCTGGGTTTTGTCCGTGACTCCACGTACGGAACGGGATTCTATACCGGGCTCAATCTTCAGGCCAATTTCTGATTGTCCGGCGTCTTACAGGCAGCGTGGCCAGGCAAGGCCTGCTGCCAGCAGTAGTTTCAGATCCGAATTCCCTGGACGAGCTATCTGTTCAGGTCCTTCGGAGAAGGATATCCGAAAAGACGCTACCAAGGTCCGCTAATGGGATGGTCCGGCCGTGCTCCTGCCCCGCCAGCAAGCGAAGCTGGCAAGGGGCGCCAAAGACAAGGAGCACGCCATGTCTCAGACAGCCAATACCGCGATCGCCGTGATCGGCATCGATATCGGCAAGAACTCGTTCCACGTCGTGGGCCACGATGCGCGCGGCGCCATCGTGCTGCGGCAAAAATGGTCGCGTGGCCAAGTGGAAGCGCGGCTCGCCAATATACCGCCTTGCCTGATCGGCATGGAAGCCTGCGTCGGCGCACATCACCTGAGCCGCAAACTCGCATCGCTGGGTCACGATGCCAGGTTGATGCCGGCCAAATATGTCCGCCCCTATAGCAAGGGACAGAAGAACGACTTCAATGATGCCGAAGCGATTGCCGAAGCCGTGCAGCGCCCGACGATGAAGTTCGTGGCGACCAAGACCGCGGAGCAACTTGATCTGCAGGCATTGCATCGGGTGCGCGAGCGGCTGGTCTCGCAACGCACCGGCATCATCAACCAGATTCGCGCCTTCATGCTGGAACGCGGGATCGCCGTGCGCCAGGGTATCGGCTTCCTGCGCACGGAACTGCCCACCATCCTTGCAACGCGCACCGATGCCCTGTCGCCCCGCATGTTGCGTGTCATCGAGGAGTTGGCAGGAGACTGGCGCCGGCTAGATCAGCGCATCGATGGCCTAACCGGCGAGATCGAAGCACTGGCCCGTCAAGATCAGGCATGTTCGCGCCTGATGACGGTGCCCGGCATTGGGCCGATCATTTCGAGCGCCATGGTGGCCGCGATCGGCACTGGAGACGTATTCTCCAAAGGCCGCGACTTCGGCGCCTGGCTCGGACTGGTACCCAAGCAGATCTCGACGGGAGACCGCACCATCCTCGGCAAAATCTCCAGACGCGGCAATCGCTACCTGCGCGTTCTGTTTGTGCAGGCGGCATGGGTTGTGCTGGTCAGGATAAAGAACTGGGAACGTTGCGGGCTCAAATCCTGGATCGAAGCCGCCAAGAGGCGGTTGCACCACAACGTGCTCGCGATCGCGCTCGCCAACAAACTTGCCCGCATCGCCTGGGCGGTGCTGGCTAAGGGACGCGCCTTCGAGCTGACGAGGACCGATGATGCAAGCGTCCGACCCGCTTGATCCTCGCGCCGTGCTCGGCGCGGTCAAGGCGCAGCCTGGCAACGCCGGAGCCAGCCGCAAGCCAAGCGCGACGGCCGGCCTTGACCGCCCCTGCGCGCGACGCGATCGACGTTCTGCGGGCCGGGACGAAGGAACGGCCCTTGGCTCGAACAAAGGAACTGCGCGACATGAGGAGCAAGCGATGACGTAACCCTATCAACAATTTCCAGCCGAGGTCTGCGAGAAGATGAGACGAGATGGAGGTTCGGTCTTCCGAGCGCGTGCGAACACTGGTGACCCGAATGGCCCGATCGAGGCCTGTCCGCTAATGAGAACGCGCGCGCGCTGATACCCATGATGGCCCGGAGCACCACACGCTCCAATCAGAGGCCGGATACATTGATGCAAGACCGCGGCCGCCAATTCGACGAAATCTTCTTGCAACGCGCGGCCGGACCATACACGGGTCAATCGCGTCGTTTTGACGGTCGGCCAGCCACTTCCGGACCACCCCGATCAGCGGGCATTCGCAGGGTACGTCGGCACGTCTAACGTGCCAAAAGCCGGCCGAAATATCCGCGTGGCTGACCGAGAGTCTCGCAGATAGGCTTATAAGGAAGTCGAGGTGGCAATCACGGAGCCACGACCCACCAATCTCGTATGGTTTGCTTGATGCGCTCAACCGTCTCCGGCCGAAGATCTATGGCGTCCTCATGGCATAGCCGTACCGCGTTGTTGAGCATTAACCGATCCTCTGCTTCGGATCGGTTCTAACAGCACGTCGGAAATGATTCGTCAGATCGTCGGTATCGGCAATTTCATTGGCGATTTGGCGCGCAACGGGATATTTATTGCCCCGGGCGGGACAACGAGTCATGACCACCAAGGCGCGTGAGTTTATCGACTTTTGGATTGAGAGCAGCGTTCACGCCCGCGAACACTATGGCACGCCGGGGGCTGAACAACGCGTAGCTGAGTTAGTCCTCCGTCTCGTTGAAGCCGCCCGAGCGCAGGGCATATCCGAAAAGGCTATGACTGCCGAAGTGGGCAATGTGACCGAAAACGTTCGCGGCAAGCTAGCCGAAGCCAATCAAGCCGAGAAAGACCGGCCCGAGTGAGCTTCGGAGTTACGACGGCCGCGGCAATGAATTTTCACGCAATAGGAACGTTCACCCCGCACGCTGATTGTGGAATTGTCCCTGCAGCATAATGGGACAACACTCACGAACTTAAACGGCCCGGGGGTGAAGGACAGCGGACCGTTTTTTATTTGGCATTTTCCCGGTGCCAGGACGAGGTGCGTATGTCGAACTTCGTGATCCTGTTGGTTGAGGATGATGCGTTCCAGCGCGAGGCACTGGCCGATCTTCTGAAGGATGAAGGGTTCGAGGTGATCGAATGCACGACCGCTGAGGCTGGTGAGTTGATCATCACGTCAACTGGAACCGAATTGCAGGCGCTCATCACTGATCACAACTTAGCGGGTGCAATGTCCGGTGCCCAGCTCGCCCAATTCGCCCGACGCCGACACCCGCATATGAACATTGTCATCATGTCCGGCACAGCCGTGAAGCCAATGCCGGTCGATACGACGTACTTGCAAAAGCCTTTCGCTCCCGCGCGGCTGCTCGAAGCGGTTCGCGACTGAAAAGCGTGGGGGCCCCGCTCCAGAGATCGCGAGCATACCCCACGCCTTCAGTCCACCGCCAATTCCTTGCGGACAGCGGCGGCTGAATTTCCGACCTTTTCGACGGCCTTCTGTAATTCTTCCTTCGAGATGTTCAGGTGCTTCGTCCAGTAACGAACCTCATGGTTTTGGTTCATATTGATTTTGTTTCGGTCAGGCTGCTCCCTCGTCGTCAGGCTATCTGTCATCCGGCTTTCCTCGCTATCCGTCGCTTGGACACCCGATCTGGTCCGCGTAGATAGCGAAGCCCCTCAACTGCGAGCGCCTTCTCGTCCACGTCCATTCCAGCCAAATGGGCCGTCAGTCTTTGGCGTGTGGTTAGGGCCTGCGCAGGAGTGAGGTTCGCAATCATGGTGAACGCCTGCATTACCCGGTCGATAGCCGCTTGCATCTTGTTCCTCCCGTTGTGATGCCTAACTCTGGACCGAAACCAACGTTCCAATTTTTGGAACGTGCATGGGAGGACGTCCATGGACCGGGTGACACGTTGTTTGCACTGCGGAAAACGTATGGTCCCCATACCCAGCGACACCGGGCGCACCGAGTTAAAGTGCCTGTTTTGCGATAGACTGGACCCAATGGAGACAACGGCAAAGCAATGGGCGGACAGCCCGCTAGGCTAGCCTATTTCCGAGAGAGCCCCTTAAAGGAGCTGGCCATTAAGAGGCCCTCGCTGGTGATGTCGCGGTACTCGATATCGGCGACAAAAGTCGGCTCAACCCACGTAGCCTTGGGCTTCCGAATGGGTTTGGTGAGCTTTGATTTTGGACTGCCCACGGCATCAAGCTGCTTGCGGATTTGGCCAGATACCGTGCGGGACCAGCCGGTCCCGACCTTCCCCATGTAGACCAGCTCCTTGCCTTCCCGCTTGCCGAGATAGAGCGCGGCGACACCGGTCGGATCCTTTATAAATCCAATGACGGGGAATTTCCCCTTCTGGACAGTCTTGATCTTGAGCCAGCTCTCACTGCGTTCTGACCGATACGGAGCATCCGCTCGTTTGGAGATAATGCCCTCCCAGTTGAGCTTGGCAGCGTGCTCAAACATCTCTTGCCTGTCACCGGTCAGATGTTCGGAGTAGAGAACCGGCAGTTCGACGTCATTTTCACCGAGCAGGTCGAGCAGCGCCTGCTTGCGCTCTATCTGTGGCAGCTTGCGGAGGTCCCCGTCGCGCCAGAGCAGGTCGAAAGCGTAATAGACCAAGCGGTCCTGTCTGCCCGCCGCTAACTCTGCCTGCAGTTCGGAAAAGTTCGTCCGGCCCTCATGCACGACGACCACCTCTCCGTCGATGATGGCTTCGCCCGGGATGTCCAACGCACCAGCGATTGTCGAGAAGCGTTTGGTCCAGTCTAGCCCGTTGCGGGTGTAGACCTTCTTGCGTCCTCGATTGAGGTGCACCTGGACGCGGTAGCCGTCATATTTGATTTCGTGAAGCCATTGTTCGCCCTTTGGCGCCTTTGACTTCAAAGTTGCCAGCTGGGGCTTAATGAAGCCCGGCATCTGAATACGCTTGGCAAAAATTCGACTCACAAAAAAGCCCGCTGGAGCAAAGCGGGCATTTTTGCTCAGTTTTCCCGAATCTCGAACAATCAGGGGACGTGATTCATCTCGTCACTACTACTAGCTATCGACGCATCAAGGAAGCCCGTCGGCCCCGTCTTCACCACTCTGTCGAGGCTAACCGTGACGGCCTGACATGCGACACATCAAACAGCTGACGCACGGCTACCTGCGTGATTTTCGGCTTGTCTTCTTTGAGCGCTTCTTGGTAGCTTTTTTTGATGATCTCTTGGCGTTCTTCGAAACGGCCTTCTTTTCCTTCTTGGCTCGTTTCTTTGCAGCCTTTTTCGCCCGCTTCTGCGGAGTTTTTGTAGCCTGGGCAACTGCCTTCGCAGCCTTCTTTACCGGGGCGGACATTCGTTTGGCGACGGCCTTCTTGGCACGCTTTGCAACGGCCTTAACAGCCGTTTCGGCCAGCGTGCCTGCGGCCTGAGCAGCGAGATCCGTCATCTGGTCGACGATCGGTTTCCGCGGCTGCTCGGCTGCCTCGCTCTTCTCGGAGTCGCTTTTCTCGGTGTCCATGATCACTCCTGCAGATGAGAGACAGGCCTTATCTTTGAGGCCCATCTCAGGCAGCCAGGTGCGCGGAGGTGCATGGTCTCCGACACCTGGCCCGAGAGGATGTCCTATGGCGAAACAGAACACCGGAAAGGAAACTGTTTTCGGCGGGGACAGTTCCTCGGACGTCAGTGCAGCCACCCCTCCTTCAGGCCAAGTGCGCTGGGTGACCCGGGATCAAGCGGACGCCTCACGAGGGCTCATAGGGTGTCCCGTCGAAGCTCTAACGAACTGGCGCCCAATCGGTCTCTCAGGGAACGAAGTTATCCGTGGCCGATTGGTCGTCCCGATATGAGCGGAGCGTCGCGCGTGAGCGGCATGACCGGCACAGCGAGGGCTTTCTTTGCAGTAGCGTAGGGAGGAAGCGATGGCTGACAAAACGAACTTTACCGCCGAAGAATGGACGTTGCTCTTGGAGAGCCCAATGATAGCGGGGATGGCCGTCACGGCCGCGGGCCCGAGTGGGCTTTGGGGGCTTCTAAAAGAGTCCTTCGCAGGTGGCAGTGCCCTCACCGAGGCGATTACCGGTGCCAACACAAACCCGTTGGTGAAGGCCGTAGTGACTGACTTTTCCGGCAGCGAGGGACGGAGCGCTGCGCGAGACGGTCTCAAAGAAAAGTTTGCAGCTAGTCAGCCATCAGATCTCAAGGTCAAAGCAATCGATTCGATGCGACAGGTTTCTGCCCTGCTCGATGAAAAAGCTCCAGCCGATGCAGCTCAGTATAAAGCTCGGCTTCTCCAGATCAGCCAAAGCACCGCAGAAGCGGCGACCGAGGGCGGTGGTCTGTTCGGAGTTGGCGGCGTTCAAGTAAGTGAAGCCGAAAAGGCAACGATTACTGAAATATCCCGCGCTTTGGGTTCGTGAGTGCACCGAGCTTCAGGGCTTCAAGTCCCCGCCTTGGCCAACAAAGGTTTTGCCTCGCTCACTTCATGAGCTAGCAGCAAGGATAGGATCCCTGCCGAATAAAGAGGTGGGCGTCTGTAGGTCAAGTAAGACAGATTTCGACCAAAGTTCGCCAGGCAAGTCCGCGTTACCGCCTCTCCATCGGCCACGGCAGAGCGTATTCAGATATCCCGCCGTCGTCGCAAATCGGTCGCAATTCACAGCGTTCAACGCGGCCCGCCGCTCTTTCATGAGCCGCTTCACCGTCGGCCAACTCGCTGAGCCAGCTCAGCTCCAATCACACACCTCACCCGCTGCAATCAAAGCTCCATAGCGCCTGCCGCGCGGCTTTACGTTCCCAAAGCGCGGTTTCCTCCCTTGGAGGTTTGCGTAGGCCGGCCCCGTGCGCGCGGCACCACCTTCCATGGGGCCGGCATCCGAAAACCTTCACAAAAGCTGACGTCTGGTTATTGGTTGCACCGGTAAAGCGGCGCGCAAATTGTGTCCAATCTCACTTCTGTACAACGTCGGCTCTAGCTATCCTGAAGAGCCTGGGGTGGAGATTTTGTAGCATGGCCAAGCTAGTCTTTGGAATGAACCAATCTCTGGACGGCTACGTCGACCATATGGCGTTTGCGCCAAGCCCCACGCTCTTCCGCCATTTCATCGAGGAGGCTCAGAGGCAGGCGGGCAGTGTTTACGGTCGCCAAATGTATGAGGTCATGCGGTACTGGGACGACGATCATCCCGAATGGAGTGCAGAGGAACACGCCTTCGCGGCGGCGTGGCGGAACCAGCCGAAATGGGTCGTCTCGCGCTCGTTAAAGTCGGTCGGCCCCAAGGCCAGGCTTGTTGAAGATGACCTTGAGGGTGCGATCCGCGAGCTGAAGGCCGAGCGCGACGGGGAGATCGAAGTTGCTGGGCCGGACTTGGCCCAAAGCCTCGCCGAACTTGGCCTAATCGATGAGTACCGAATCTACCTGCACCCCGTCGTGCTTGGTCACGGCAAGCCATATTTCGCCGGACCGCGCCCGCCGCTCCGCCTTGTGGCTAGTGATCGGATTGGCGAGGATGTGATTAGGTTGAAGTACATTCCTGCTTAATCACGCGGCGTGCACGCCGGACTGCGCCGACGCGTCAGGTTCCCTTTGGTCAAAAGCAGATGTCGAACGCCCGGGAAGATCGGAAAAGAGGGTTTCCGCGTCGCTCGGTGTTTCGCGCGCCTCGTCGCCGACATACCGCCGAATTCGTAATTTTCCGCGTGTCGTCCGGAATCATCGTACGTCGGGCCGCCGTTCGCCTCTCGTTCGGTTGGCAGAGGATTTAGTTTCCAAAGAACGAGCCTCCCCCAGCGCGATAATTGTCATCATCACCGCCGAAGGCCACGATGCCCGGCTGCTGCCTATGCTGTTGCTGCTCCTGCTTCGCCATGCGAGCGGCTTCCCGCCTCGCCTTACGCTCCGCGTACTTCTTGCGGCCGGCTCGCTGCTCAGCTTCCGCTTTGCGGCGTTCGGCCCGCTCAGCCTGCTTTTGTTTTTCGGGAACCGGCTGGACTTCCTTGACTGGCGTGATCGGAAGTGAAGGTTCTGACGTGGCGGCAGTTTCCGCGGGCGGCTGGGGAGGCATAGCAGCCTCAGCGGATGCGGGAAGAATAACGCGTGCCGGAGGCAGCCCGTCGACAACTGGGCGGCTGGGTGCTGTTGGCTCCATGGCCGTTTTCGCCAGCATAAGACCGCCGCCGAAACCGACGGCCAGGATCACAAAGGTTGTTCCCACCCCCGTGAAGAATGCGCGCGCGTTGGATGCCATGGCCGTGTCTCCGGATGTTGCAACGAACGCACTAATCTCGGCTTGTGTTCCCAGACGGGAAAAATAGGCAATAACGGCGACCTCCCATGTTCCGCTGTGTGCATCTTCACGCTCCGCGCCATCTCTGGTGTAGATCAGGAATTTAGAGCCCGTTGGCAGCTGCACTTGCTCCGAAATCGCGGTAGGGAAACGCTGACAGCATGATGGCTTGGCGGCCCATTCTGCCACTCCAGAAGCTAAATCATTGGAGGCTCCGATGCGCGGACCCGCGTCGAAGCTTGTATTTGGTGGATAGAATTCGTGACTTTACAAACGCCCGAGCCTTGATCAGGCTTCGAAGGTCGGGCTAGGTCATTGCAATACCAACAAATTTTGCCCGGCTAGCCGCAGCGCGACAATGCCTGCGGCTATTTGATTCCCAGCGTTCCTTCTAAGGGCAAGACCCGGCCGGTTTCCCGGCTCGGGCCTATGAAAAATCCGTTCAGTGCACTACGCGAAGGAAATAGTAGCTGATACCGCCAATCGCGATGACCGTGGGAATGCCCCAGAGTAATAATACTGGCATCGTTTCTCCTCCTAACGAAAAAACAACAGGGAAGAGAGGGACGCGTTCCGTGGTTCTAGGACCACTAAATTTTCAGCAACCTGGAACAAACCGGGGTCGGGAAAATTAGGCACTCGTTAGGAGAGGGACTTTTACGGCCCCGGCGTGCACATCCCCCGAAGCGCTGGGGCCGCTTTATGCGGGTGGCAGCACGTCTCTATCTTGTTGCCCGGGGCGCGCATTCACCCTCATCGGCTCCGGCGCAGTCGTTTCCCCGAGGGCGCTGGGGCCCGTTTGTTTCTGCCATTACCACGAGCCGAACTTAGTTCGCCAGTCTCGGTACCGCTCCCGCTGCGGTGAAGCCCCAAAGTGCGAAGCGGTGAGACTGTTATCCGAACGCATATCGAAGTGAGGCTGCGATGCCAGCCGCCGCCAGGCTTGCAAGCGAGGCTAGCTCCAATCCGGTCGGGCCGTCCCAGTAGCTAGGCTGACCAGGGCTTTTGCAAGGTTTGTCATGCTGACTTCAACCCTCTGATAAAGGGCGAGCTAAATAAGAAAGGCCGTGGCACGTCAGTTCTTCCGGGTCGCTTTCACCAGCCTGCCATTTCCCGGTTAGATACCTCTCAAGCGAGCAGCGACGCGGATCGCCCGCGTCAACATCCTTGTGCAACGCCAGATGGACGGTCCAAGCTCGATCAATGGCAATCTTCAGCGCTGACTCGTCATTCATTCTCGGACTCCAAAATCCGCGTCTTAATTCAATCCCACTGCTAAGAAAAAGTTGCCACTTTTCCCAATTGCTTGAGGCTGCGCTGTCTCATTCGAGCTAACGGCATTGCATTCTTGGAAGTAGGAAGACAGCTCAAGAAGAGCTAGTGGATCGAATCTAACACTTGGTGCCCTCGTCGGACAGCGGCGATGATTTTGTTTGGGTCCTTGGTCCAGATAAAAGGCTTTGGGTTTGCGTTGGTGTGGTCGAGGAAGCGGTGGATGGCATCTTTGAGTTCCCGCAGGGATCGGAATACGCCGTGCTTGAGACGCTTCTTTGTGAGTTTGGCAAAGAAGCCCTCGATAGCGTTGAGCCAGGAGGCGGATGTCGGGGTGAAGTGGAAGACAAACCGCCGATGCTTTTCGAGCCATGCCATGACGTCTGGATGTTTGTGGGTGGCGTAGTTGTCGACGATGACATGGATCGTCTTTTTCCTGGACACTCTGGCCTCGATGACGTTCAGAAACCGAATGAACTCCTGATGGCGATGGCGCTTCATGCACTGGCCAATAACCTTGCCCTCAAGGACATCGAGCGCCGCGAACAACGTGGTGACGCCATGGCGCTTGTAATCATGGGTCATGGTACCAGCGCGCCCCTTCTTCATCGGCAGACCCGGCTGGGTGCGATCAAGCGCTTGAATTTGGCTCTTCTCATCGACAGACAGGACAATGGCGTGGTCGGGCGGATCAACGTAGAGGCCGACGATCTCGTGCAGTTTGGCGGCAAACTGCGGATCGTTGGACAGTTTGAACTGACGCACCCGGTGCGGTTGGAGGCCATGAGCACGCCATATACGCTGCACCGAACTGACGCTAACCCCGGCTGCCGTCGCCATCGCCGAACCGCTCCAGTGACTGGCCGCCGGCGGCGGGCCAGCCAACGTCAGGGCGACCACACGTTTAGCCACCTCAGGGCTCAGCGGCGGAATGCGCGACCGTCGTGTCTTATCCCGCCAAAGGCCGGCGGCTCCTTCCTCACGGAAACGTTCCTGCCAGCGCCAGATCACCGTCTTGGCCTTGCCAGTGGCTTGCATGATCTTAGCTGTGCCTCGACCATCGGCCGTCAGAAGGACGATCTTTGCCCGCCAAACGTGCTTCTGCGAGCTATTGCGGTCGGCGACCACGGCTTTAAGCTTGCTACGGTCGGCTCGGCTCAACTGGATATTCGTCGCTTGTGCATGCCCTAGACTCGCACACGCGAGTCCTTCAGGGAATCCCCAACCGAATCGAAGCGTTAGATTTGGTCCACTAGGTGCTCCCAGTATTCTGCTTCCGCGAGGAGCTTCCATTTATTCATGCTATTGTACGCGGCATGTTGACGGCACAGCGAACCCATCGCCCGCAATTGTCGCACCTTTTCCACTGTGAACCTCCCCTTCGAGCTTGTTTTTCCCGAGCGTATTGTTTGTGATGTGTCGGAGTCAAAATTGAATTGACGAGTGATAGTCCGGTGTTTGACGGGTCAATTGATGTAGCGCAATCGTCTGACTTTTCGCTTCGAGGGAGGCGGCCACATTGACGGCAGCAAAAAGCGCTGCGCAGAATGACCACGCTCCCGACAGCCCCAAAGCCCCCCACGTCGGAAGCGCTCTTTGGAAGATAACGGCTCTAGTCCCACCGACTGGAGCCGTTTTCCATCCGCCATCGCTAAAGCGGGGTGAGCAGCTCCAGCACTGTGGGGGCAATGGTGTTCTCAGCGCCGGAGCCTCTTCGGCCCGCGCTATGCGCAGGCACGCAACAAAGCTCGCATCGGACGACGAGTTCCAAGTCGGCGGCGAGCCGACTATCCTATTCTCGCCCAAAATGTATTGGCTTCTGCGTTGGGGCAGGCTTCGCAAATGGAGCCCTGCATGCGTAGTAATCTGGTGCTTGTTGCCTCTTTTTTTGTTATAATTTCATCGAGCACCTCGGATGCTCGACCGTCCCGATCTTCTGTTAACGTGTCCGAATGCAACGTAACCATGCCTTGCGACTTCTCCGGCTCGCAAATTCGTCGCGGCAGAATTGCGTCGGGCCTGCGAAAAGAGAATGCCTCTGAGCAGCGGGCAATTTCGCACCGCAATGCAATGGCAGAAGTGAATGGCGGTCGCGCTCAAGTCGACGGCGGTCGCCCGGCCGGTTGTCCGCGTTCCTTCTGCGGTTGCGGCGCATCTATACGTGTGTTCGGCCGTATTGTGCCCGGATTAAATCTGGCTGCCAACTGGCCAGTTTTCCCCGGACCGCACCAGCGCCCGGAATGGTTGCCGCGCGACACGGGCACGTCTTCGTTCTAGAGCAACAAGTCTCGGGTGACACCTGGATGGCGTATGATGCCAACTCAGGCGGGCGCGCAACAAGAATTCACACGCGTTCTCTGCGAGGTTACACGGTGTGTCAAGGGGCAAAACCAAGTAAATCGCGTTTAAACTGTGCGGAAGTGGCGACAGGCCGTACTACGGCCCGTCGCTGTTTCATTCATGCACGCGTTGATAGGGAAACGCCCAGCTTTGCAGCCATCACACTGATGGCACCGGGAGTCCGCTTCAACGCCTTTGCGATCTTGGCGACGCCTGACTTTGCTTTTGCCATGGTCTTCATTGTTCGAACATCGCCTTTTGTCCACGCACGGCGAACTACTTTCTTAGCTCTTGCCATTCTCTCTCCGAATCGTACTGAGGGCAGAGCCGGGCTTCTATCATGGCTGTCTCAATAGCGGTCAAAGAACAAACTTCCATTGCGAGAATGTGAACCTAAGCTTCGCTACGTGAAGGTCGGACGTGTGATCTAGATTACTATCATCGGTCGAAGAAAACGGGCACGTACCTCTGATCTCGAGGGGCCCCCGCATGGACGACAAATTTTATGGCAATAGAGCGCGCGTCCTTCGCGAACTTGCGACCGAAGCAGACCCGTTCATTAAAAAGGGCTGTTGCGCCTTGCGAACAATTACGTCGATGTGGCCACAACGAGGACTAAGCGTGATCAAGCGGCAATGAAGCCGGAGCTAAGTTCCACAGTCGATAGTTGCGGCAGCAATTAGCCGACAGACTCGCTCGCTTCACTGACTCTGGCGTTCTGATCAATTTCACCATTCAACTAGTCTTGCTCAACGGCCAAAGCCCGCCATGCGGCTTCCATGCGCTTATATCGATTGTAAGTTGGCTCGTCGGAAGCGCGCTTGGCAAGTTGGGCGCAGTTCTCCGCGTTTTCTAAGAAATGCTGCGATTGCTTCATGATGTCCTCCGTTAGGATGGACATGGGATTGGCCAATGCGGTCCAGCGTGACAATTTGTCCACATCACGGGCCGTGAAATCGTCCGAGCTAAAAGCAACCCGAAGCTAGGTACGGAAGAACACGAACCAGACAAGGGCCATAGCGATCACCGCGACACTTACGCTGATGATAAGCAGCAATAGAATCGAGGGGCCGGGTTCGGCTTGACGCGCTTCCATGGGTGTTTCGATAATGACACCGTGCTTTTTCCTCACCATCATCGCACCTAAATTTTGGGTGCGAGGTCGGCGCGGTCAAATACCGGGACAATCTCAACATCCTCTGGCAAGGCACCCGATGGTGTATCTTCCGCAGCATGGCGCAACGCTTCGGCGGTTGCATCCAATCCATCGGTAGTTTCGTTTGCGCCGCTACCGGCGTCGTGACGACGGGGTGGCACTTGCTGACCCGCATCGGCTTCTGTGTTCGGTATCTTTGTGGACATAACTGTATCCTTTCGTTCGGATACCAAGCTGCCCGGACTAGGATGGTTCCTGCGCTGCGACTGCGGCCGATTTACCGGATTTCTAGTTCTTTGATCGCTAGAGCCGAAAGCTGCGCCGCATCATGGACACCAGTTTGCGTAATCTTGATGATCTTCTTCGCAATCATCTCCGTTAGAGGCGTCGTCCCGATCCTTAACGCAAAGGGTGTGCAGCGTTTGCTCGTATGCCTCTATGATGCACTTAACCTCTTTCGGCCCCAGCCCTAGGGCAGAGTTCTCCCAGGCGATAAATAGCCATTTCTATTTCATCCTATCTTGGTTGCTTGGGGGCCGAGGTCAGCCACTCGATCATTTGAGAAGCCGCTTCGGATCGACGGGCTTTGCGAACCAGAAGCTCGCGCTCAAACCCCGGTGGGGTATCTTGCGCCTGCTTGCGTAACCGCGTCGCCTCCTCTGCAAAGGCGTTCTTTAAGGGATGTAGCTTGTTTGAAAGGACGACGCTTTGGCATGCGCTGCTCCATCCAGGCGAGGTTGCAGGAGCGCGGCTGGCGGTCTCATCAGCGATGAAAGCCAAGCACCAGTGATATGCGATATATATGAGCGGTGATAACGAAGTATGCGCGATCCTAAAAAGCACCAGAGTTAAAAACATAACTTTTATGTCACCTGTCTTGCTCTCTGGACGTTCAATAAGCTCGTACGTGCCGGGTGGCACGGCGCCGCTTTGCTATCCAAATGATGTCACTCCAGCGATGATGGAGGCTTATCGAAACACCGCGGCAGCTCAGCGCTAAACGCCGGACAACAACGTAAGCCTCTCTTCAGCCGGAGCTGGGCATTGCACTTGCAACTGGGTCCGGTCCTGCGCAGCTTTGTTCAACGGCCCTTTAGGTTGCTGCCTTCCGGGTTGGGAGGCGCAGCAAAGGCGCTCTCTCTGATGGAGCGTCCGATTTCAATCCGGGCGTTCCCAGCGCAAATGCCGTCACGAGGAGTAGGATACTCGTGCAGATGATACTGAGGTAGACGCGACCACTCATTGGGCCATAACAGGCGACGCTAATGCGCGTTCCTCAAGACAGTGGATTTCCCCGGGCTGGATACATCAGCATCGTTTACTCAAACGTTTGGAGACCGCTACGTCGAGGAAGTCATGAAGCAATCTAAGGTATACCGGCAAAATGCGGAGAACTGCGCTTACCTCGCGGAAGGTGCTCCCAACGAGCCAACCCGCCAACGGTACGAGCGAATGGAAGCAGCTTGGAGAGCATTAGCGGACGAACAGGACTGGCTTGATGACGAGATGTCGCCTGCACGTAAAGGCGACGGCTGACAACGTCCGGCCTGCTCGCCGCAACCTTATCCCTCGGGCCGCAGTGTCAGATCGCTAGGAACAACCCGGTCTGCGAACCAGTTTCATTTTTGGGCCACTCAGTACGCGTATCGGTGACCCGGCGCGGCCCCCGCCTCAACCCCATGCCCCCGAGAGGACGCGGGGCCGTGTCCGCCAATACCGTGCGGTGGCGGTGCCCGCCTGGATGAAAACGGTGCGACTGCAAGGCTGGACCTCGCGGCGTCGCTAGGTACTTAGCCCAAGTCCGCTAGTCATTCGAAAGCGGGATTCCGCCGGTGCGACTGGCTGGTCCGCTTTGTGCCAGGAGCAGCTATCAAGCATTTATTGAGGCTCCAAGCCAGTTGACCAAAACCTTGTCTATGCGCCTGCCGTCGAGGTCGACAATTTCGAATCGCCATCCCTTAAATCAATTCTATCGCCAATGGTAGGGGTGGTACCGAGCTCCTGAAGCAAAAAACCAGCAAACGTCTGATAGGACCGCGATGGAGGAAGGGAAATCCCGATCAATTCTGCAATTCGAGCGCAGGCACGTAGCGCCTTGGAAAGCGCCCGATAGCATGCCGATCAGCATGATGCTCCTACCGTGCGGAGAGGGAACCCGGCCCTGGGCAGCGGGGTTATCAATGGGCCTCGGGCGGGGAACCGAAACGACGGAGGCCCTCATGAAGCACCGTAGTAGGCCCTCGACCTCGATTGAAGAGAGCCTTCTCCGAGAAGCCGAGCAGGTCAGAAGGCAAGCCGAGCGTCTGCCGCCGGGAGAGGATCGAGACCTTCTTTTAGAGGATCGAGACTTTCTTTTGAAGAAGGCGCGCGATGCCGCTCATATCGACGAATGGCTGACTTCGCCGGGGTTGCAGCGGCCTGGATGAGACTATCGGAATGATTGCGGCGACCGTTCGTTTTGAGAGTGATCGCGCTAGGTCATCGCCGCTGTTATTGCAATGTTGAAGCGCGCTCGCAGTGCGTGACCGTTTGCCTCTCGAGACGAATTTGAAGGACATCCGCCACCTTTCGTCGCGAGCGCGCGATGAATTGGAGGAGTTCTTTTTCGCCACGAATGCGCTCAGGGACAAGGGCTGAAGTTTCTGGCGCGGCGCGGGCCGGCACGCAGTCAAAGACAATCAACCGATTGTCCACCTCACGTCGCTAGCAAGCGTTTGTCCTGCTCTTTCGCACGCCTTCTGCTGTCGCCCGGCCGTTCGCGCCGAGTCGTTCAATTCGGAACTCAAAGGAACTTCCACGATGCGCGCCGATTAGTATTCAGGACCAAATGGAGTGATCAGTGCACGCGCGAGATCGCCCAGCGCCGGGTACGGTACGTTCGACAGATGTCGATGCGTTCAAACTCGCGTCTCTTACCCATACGGAGCAGTTCTATTCAATTGTCCTGAGGGATCTCCTCGAATCGGACCTTCCGTTCATGATCGGAGGCGGGTACGCCGTAAATCTTTATACCCATGCGCGGTACCCGACAAAGGACCTAGACATTTTTACGACTGCCGCGGAATTCCCTCGCCTGCTCTCTCACCTACAGCGGAACAATCGGGTATCGGCGAATGAGAGTTGGCTGGGAAAAGTTCACCGCGGTCGCGATTTCGTCGACGTCATCTTTGGTTCCAGCAATGGCGCCGTGCCGGTTCAGGAAGAGTGGTTTCAGTATGCAACACAGGCTCAAGTGCTCGGGCATTGCGTGCCTGTGATCAACCCCACCGAGCTGATCTGGACCAAGGCGTTCATCCAGAAGCGGAACCGTCATGATGGCGTCGATATCGTCCATCTCATTCTTAAGCAGCGAGAGGCAATCGATTGGCAGCGCCTGATCATGTACATGAACCCACATTGGGAGATACTGCTTTGTCATCTGCTCACGTTTCGTTGGATCTATCCGAGTGAGCGAGATGCCATTCCAGATTGGCTGCTTGACGATCTTCTTGAACGATTGAGTCGGCAGCGGGAAGGTCCGCCACCGGCGACGAAACTCTGCCGCGGTCGGTTGCTTTCCAGCTCCGATTACCGAAGTGCGACCGAGAAGTGGGGCTTCCTGAACGTCGAAGACGAGTGCGGCAATGAACGATGATGCAAGTTCATTCACATTTGCAGGCATGGGCGATCTTCATGTGAAGGATGGGCAGTCGGGCTCGCTCCGCGAATTGTTTCAAGCAATCTCGAAGAGTGCCGGCGCCCTGGTCCTTTGCGGCGACCTCACCGATACGGGAACTCCGGCACAGGCGGAAATCCTCGCTAAAGAGCTGCGTGCCTGCTCTGTCCCAGTAATCGGCGTCCTTGGGAACCACGATTACGAGTCGGGACATGCCGACGAGGTGAAACGAATCCTTTGTGACGCGGGCGTACACCTGCTCGATGGCCAGGCAGCCGAAGTTAATGGCGTGGCATTTATTGGCGTGAAGGGCTTTGCCGGCGGATTTGGTCCACGAATGCTAAGCTCTTTCGGCGAGCCGGCGATCAAGACGTTTGTTGCCGAAGCGATGAATGAAGCGATGCGGCTGGAGAACATCATGCGCACGGTGAACAGCCGGCGCGCCGTCGTGGTCCTTCACTATGCCCCGATTGTCGACACGGTGGAGGGTGAACCTCTCGAAATTTATCCCTTCCTCGGGTGCTCGCGCCTTGCAGAGACCATTGACCGCTTCAAAGTATGCGCCGTCGTGCATGGTCATGCGCATCGCGGGAAGTATGAGGGCCGCACGCCCGCCGGAGCGCGGGTGTACAACGTCGCCATGGGCGTGCAGAAGCCTTCAGGGTTGTCCTATGCGCTCATTTCCGTCTGACGGTGGGGGTCACCTGAAAGCCCCTTGCATCGAGCGAGTCGTCTCTGGGCAGTCACCCAAGTCCACGCGTACTTTTGGATTCGCGCCAGGCCGAGCAGGCCTTCGGTCGCAATCCGAAGAGTACTTTGCATCCTGCGAGGCCAGAGCTGCGTCAGACCAGTGTTAAAGGTGGAGGGGCGGTGGGAAGAAGGAGCACTCAGCCACGCAATACCAATCCGCGCGTCAGTGAACATAGCGCCAATCTATTAAGCATTTATCTAAAGCTCCCGTCTCAAAGGAGCGCCACGACCGTGTCGTCCTAAAGCTCAGCACGAGGGCTCACACGGAGCGTGGTCTACTAGCGTAGATCGATGATCTCCGATATCGGGCCATGTCTGCATCATCCGTGGGAGCAGCACCAAGCCTGTTCGATGGATTCGCTCTTTCTCATCCTACGAGGTTAAGGCGTCTACTGAACGGCGAACCGTCACGATTTAGCCTCATGTGCCACTAACTCTTGCTGAGTGATTGTGGATTCGCTCGGGAGTTGAGGGGCCGGCACGATGTCGTGGAACGAGCTTACGCGCCGTCAACAAAGGATACTCATCAAGCTCTTCGGAGGCGGGTCATTACGCGGTGATGATAGCGTCGAAACGGCAGACCTTATTCAGCGCGGTCTAGTCACCCGAAACGGACTAACGACTTCCGGGCTCGAAGTATTCGAGGCAGCTCTCAAATCACAGTACGAAATCCGACGGGCGGGAGTGGCATAACAATTATCACGCACTTCCACGCGCCAAAGCGACGTTCAGTTTGCGGCTGCTGATCGGTGATGGACACTGGCCGTTCCAGTTTTTAGTGCAATGCTCTCAATATCGCGTTGCATAGAAGCCGCTGGACCGCAGAATGCGCGGTCTCACATCGTCGGGCGTTCGCAGCCATCACTAGCTCTAAGATCAATGAGATGGTTCTAACTCCCATTGCGCTGTGAGATACTTAATCTGCTCAAACTTCAAAATGGCTGACGTACCTTCCCGGACGATTGCCGCGCGCTTGCGTTCCTTGAGTGGCAAGATCATCGTTCTTACTACTGCTGAGTGTAGTTTCATGCTGCCGTGATTAGTCAAGATAACGAGTTCTTGGGTCTATGGCCATTGTACGCGCCACGGCTGTAGCTGGCTGCGAGCCAGCACACAAACGCCCCTCAGAATGCCCGATCTGAGAGTAACCCCGGTTTGGTTAAGCTTGCTTACTCCGTCTCGAAGAGCTGTCCAAACGCGGTCATGAGACGGCATTGCTTCTGGCTCGCGAGCTCTGACTCAAATGTCTTCATGGTTGACATTTGCAATCTCGGACGCCGCGGCAACGTCAGCAGTTACGCCACGACGCATTCGAATATGAGCCGTGAAACCGGCCGACGTCCGAAATGGGTCAATCGCGTCATTTTCGTCGTCGGCCACTACTTCCGGTCTTCTCCTGGAAACGGACATCGTCAGGGCCGGTCGCCATGTCTCAAAGGTGCCAAAGGACTAAACCGCTCGCGCGGTAGGGCACTGCGGCGGGAGGCACAGCCAAGGCGATAGCGCAACGGGACGTCCTGTCTTGAGATCGAGGGGTTTCGACAACCTCACTCAAGACAGGAGCATCCCCATGACCGACGAGGCCATGAGCCCTTTACGGCGGCGCATGATCGAAGACATGACGATCCGCAAGTTAGCGCCAAAGACCCAACAAGGCTACATCCGCACCATCAGGGACTTTGCTGCATTCCTCGGCCGATCGCCCGACACGGCGAGCTTCGAGGACGTCCGGCGCTTTCAACTGCATCTGGCGGCGAACGGCGCGCACATCCCGATTCTCAATCATACCGTAGCTGCGTTGCGGTTCTTCTTCAGGATCACGCTCAGGCGCTCCGATATCATCGAGCACACCACATTCCTCCACGAGCCCCGCAAGCTGCCGGTCGTGCTCAGCCCAGAGGAGGTGGCGCGGCTGTTGGATGCCGCGCCGGGCCTCAAGTACAAGGCGGCGCTGAGTGTGGCTTACGGCGCAGGTTTGCGCGCCGCCGAGGTGATCTCGCTCAAGATCGGCGACATCGACAGCAAGCGCATGGTGATCCGCGTCGAACAAGGCAAAAGCCGCAAAGACCGCTACGTGATGCTGTCTCCGCATCTGCTCGAGTTGCTGCGTGCCTGGTGGAAGACAGCACGACCGCAGGGCTGGTTGTTTCCTGGCCGCGACCGCGTGCAGCCGATGACTACGCGCCAGCTCAATCGCGCCTGCCATACCGCAGCCGAGAGGGCCGAGATCGACAAGCGCGTGTCGCTCCACACCTTGCGGCACAGCTTCGCCACCCATCTGCTTGAGCAGAACATCGATATCCGGGTGATCCAGGTGCTGCTCGGGCACGCCAAGCTCGACACCACGGCGCTCTATACCCGCGTCGCCACCAAGACGATCCAACAAGTCATGAGCCCGCTGGAGCATATCGCCCGCAAGATCGAGAGGGTCGAGCCACCGGCCTAAAGCGCGGCTCGCGTGCCGCGTCCGGCACTGGAGGTCGCGGATATCTTCCGCGATCATGGACCGGCATGGCGCAGCGCCAACGCCGGCCATCTGAGCCTTGGCCAGTTGAAGGTAATGTCGGCGATCGAGAACTGCCGCACCGCGGCGCTCGGCGGCCATGTCGCGCGCTGCGAGAAGTGCGCGCACACCAAGATCTCGTACAACTCTTGCCGTAATCGGCACTGCCCGAAGTGCCAAGGCGCGGCGGCAAAGGACTGGCTGGCCGCGCGCGAGGCCGATCTGCTGCCGGTGCCGTACTATCATGTGGTGTTCACGCTGCCGGCAGCCATCGCCGACATCGCCTACCAGAACAAGGCGGTGGTCTACGATCTCTTGTTCAAGGCCTCGGCCGAGACCCTGGCCACGATCGCCGCCGACCCCAGGCACCTCGGCGCCCGCGTCGGCATCACCTCGGTTCTCCATACCTGGGGTTCAGCCATGACCCACCACCCGCACGTCCACATGATCGTGCCGGGCGGCGGCGTCTCGCCCGACGGCCAGCGCTGGGTGTCCTGCCGACCTGGCTTCTTCCTCCCCGTCCGCGTGCTCTCGCGCCTGTTCCGGCGGCTGTTCCTGGAGAAGCTGATCGCGGCCCACAACACCGGCCATCTGAAGTTCTTCGGCGATCATGCCGCTCTCGCCGACCCGCGGGCGTTCGCGGCGTATCTGGCACCGCTACGCCGAGCCGAATGGGTGGTCTATGCCAAGCGCCCGTTCGGCGGGCCACAGGCCGTGCTGGCCTATCTGTCGCGCTATACCCATCGCGTCGCCATCGCCAACAGCCGACTGATCGCCTGTGACCGCACCGGTGTCACCTTCCGGTGGAAAGACTATCGTGCCAATGGTCGCGATCGCCAGAAGCTCATGACACTCCCAACCGGCGAGTTTATCCGCCGCTTCCTCATCCACGTTCTGCCGCACGGCTTTCACCGCATCCGCCACTACGGCCTTTTGGCCAGCGGCACGCGCGCCGACAACATCGCCCGAGCGCGTGAGTTGCTCGCCGTCTCAAACTCCCAGGCCGAGCCCACCGGTGCCGCCGCCGATCCCGGCAAGCCGATTTGTCCATGCTGCGGCGGTCGCATGATCATCATCGAGGTCTTCGCGCGCGGTGCAACGCCACGGCATCGGCCGACAGCTTCACCTACCGCAATCAAGATCGACACCTCATGACCGCGTCACACCCCCGCAAATCTGATCGTCGCACTAGTTGCCTCTCGACCGGCCACGGTAGAACGCGCTCAGATATCCAGCCGTCGTCTCAAATCGTCCGACACTTCACTGCGGTCGATGCGACCCGCCCCTCATCCAGCAGCCGTTTCACCGTCCACCGGCCTGCTGGAGCGCCTCGACTCCATTCACACACCTCATCCGCGGCACTCAAATCCCCATAGCGTAGGCCGCGCCATCCCCGTACCCCTCCCGCGGTTTCCTCCCTTGGAGGTTTGCGGACGCCGGCCCCGCGCCCGCGGCACCACCGTCATGGGGCCGGCATCCGAAAACCTTCACAATACCGGAAGTCAGGGAGACCGTGTCAGCTCGCATCAGGAATGTCTCCGGGATAGCAACGCCGATGGCTTTCGCAGTCTTGAGATTGACGGCGAGGTCGAGCTTCGTAGGCTGCTTGCCAGCGAGTGGGGCAAGCCGCCGCTTGGCGGAATCGTCTATCCGAAACCGATCGCCGGGCACGCGATTGACTGCTGGCAAGTATACGTCGGGATATCGTCATCTGGTTGATAACGACACCCCGAGGGTTGATGGTGCGCAGTGGCGCGTATTCCTCTCACACGATGAAGAAGTCTGAATCGCTGGGAGGCCGACTGCCAAAAGTGAATGTCTCCGCTTGGGTCAACGCACGACTTCTAAAGTGCGCGTTTTGTTTGGGACCCGATCCGCGCAGAGCATTAAGGCCAGCGGCCAGACCTGCCGCATCAGCAGGCCGGACACGTGACCGCACCTGACCAATGTTGCAGAAGCGTCAGAAAGTGCTGGTCGTTGCGGTACTGCGTATCGGGATTCTTGCCCGCACCCAGGCGGCGGGCGCCCGGGTGCGGAAGCGGATCAATGCTGCGGTCTGGTTAGGAAGGAATCCTGAGCCCAGGTGGCGCCATTCGACCCGGCCGCCACGACCTGACCGGGATCGACCCGGCCGGAGCTGCCGGCCATATACTGGTTCAGCAGCGCAAAGCTCTGGCTTGCCAGGGATGCGGTCGAGCCGTTCGCATGCGGCGTAGCAGAACCCTGACCTGCCGGCCCCCCTGTGCTCGTGCCGGTCGCAGGCGTCTGACCGCTGGTGACCGAGTCGCGAAGCTGGCCCCCCCATCCAAAGCCCTGGCCACCCTGCGGCGGGGTCGTCCCGTCTGCCAAAATCATCCGATCCGCAAATTGCAAGCGTTCGATATTCTGCAGCGTGTCCGTGCCCTCGGCACCGACTTTGTCGGTGACCGTGATTGACCCATCGGCATTATGATTGATCGTGTAGTTCTTTGCCTTACCCGAGAATAGGGCCGTGTCCGTGTCCGGGAGCGGCTCGCCGAACGGATTGCCGTTATCACCGATTAGTTGATCGTCGCCCTGCCCCCCCTTCATCCAGTCATCGCCCTCATTCCCCAGCAGCTCGTCGTTGCCGGCGCCTCCAAATATCTGGTCATTGCCGAGGCCCCCGAAGACCTCGTCGTCGCCATCGCCGGCCTTGATGCGGTCGCGACCCTCCAGGCCGACGAGCAGATCGGAGCCTGCGCCGCCCCATACCTTGTCGTTTCCGGCGGCGCCGTTGACGAAGTCGTCGCCGTCGCCGCCCGCCAAGCGGTCGTTGCCGTCGCCACCGATCACGGCATCGTTGCCGAGGGCGCCGTCGAGGACATCGTTGCCACCGTCGCCCCAGAGTGTATCGTCCCCGGCGCCGGACTGAATCCTGTCCGTCCGGTCGGTGCCGCCGATCACGACGTGATCGTCGCTAAGAAACCCTAGCCTGCCTCCTTGGTCGGTCATCACTAATGGGTTTCCGGCAGCGTCGACCGGATAGGTTGACGGGTCGCCGGCTTCGATCGTGTAGGTGGGCGCCGTGAAGACGTCGAAGGGAAGGTGAGTGGTACCAGTGTTGCGCATCACCAGCTCGGAGAATGAGGTGCCCTCGAGCTGATTCAGGAAATTCGTACCTTCCAGCCGCGACAGGTAGTAAAAGCGGTCACCATTCTGCAGATTTTCCATCTGGGTCTCGAACACGAAGTTGAAGGTCGAGCCCAGCAGCCCGCCCGACGCCAGCGGCTTCTCCGCCAGGCCCCCGATCCACAGATCAACGTCATTGAGACCAGTCTCGACACCGGCGAAGGCTCCAGTGCCGTTGAGAAAATCTGTGTCCGGGCCAACGGTCTCGTCTGCCTCCGTGGTCGGGTCATCCGCCGTCCCATAGACGAGCGCGACGGCAGCGGCACGTTTCTCCGCTACCGTGGCGGCAGCAGCGAGCAACGGATGAACGCCGTACGCTGCAATGAAGTTGACGAGAGACTCCGGGTGCTTGATGCCGCTGCCGAATTCCGCCCAGCTCGCATATGGCTTAAGATCGGGATCTCCGGTTTTTGCGTAGAACTGCTCGCGGACATTGTTGAGCGGTGCCACGCCGGTGTCACGGCCGCGCGCGAGGTTGATTGTCGCCAGGTCCAGAGGCAAACCGAGAAGATTGTTGCGCAGCGCATCGGTAACGAATTCGTCGACGCTGTTGGCGACCTCGCCCGTTGCTCCGCGCACGATCTCCGCTGCAGCATCGCCGTCGGCGCCACGCTCCGCATAGGCGAGCGGGTTGAGGAAGGCGCCAATCAGGCTGAGCTGCTGATCGCCCGCCACCTCGGCATTGGCGTCGACCACGTTGCCGTCGGCATCTAGACGGTCAACAGTCTCGCGCAGCAGCGAGTGCCCGAACCGATAGACCGTGTGCGCGAACTCGGCCGTGATCGCGGGATCGATGGCGACGTTGTGCGCCTCGAATTCATCGATGTTCGGCTGGATGCTGCGTGCAAAGTCCTCGAAGACAAGATGCTGGTATTGCATCTCGGTCGCAAATCTACCGGCTTGGAACAGGTACTCGCCATTCCAGTCACTGTCCTGGATGCCGTCGGACATATCCGCTCCCGGCTTCAGCCACTGGCTCCCGAATGCTGGATCATTGTCCGCTTCGGCCAGGATCACCTCCTTCAGGTGCCCGATCAGCCGGTTGTGTTCCGCGTGGAAAACGTGATGAACAGCGGTCAAGCCGATATTCTCATTCCCGCGCCCGTCGCCGGTGATGTAGTGGGCATCGAGCAACTCATTGTCGTAGTTGCCGCTCGTATCCGACCCGTCAAGGTTCGAGAGGCTGACCTCCGTGTCGCCGTCCGCGACCTTGTCGGTCGGAACGGCATCATGGGCAATGTCGTTCAGAAAGGCGTGTCCGGTGCGGATCGCCCCAGTGGTGCTGACGGGATTGGCGGGGTTGCCTTCTGTCAGGATGTCGTCGAGCGTGCCCGCAATGCCGTCAGCGCCGGGCATCACGAGTTGGGCGTATCCATGAGCTCCGGCCAGGAAGCGCCCATAAGGGTCGGTTGCCAGCAAGGGAATGTTGGTCGCATCGGCATCGGTCAGATCGATGCCGAGCAGCTCCCGCGATTGCGCCTTGACGTCAGCCCATGTTGCCAGGCCGCCATTGACGCCTTCGAGCAGACGCCCGGTTGCCACCGGATTGCCGTTGGCGTCAAGCGCGTACTCGCGCAGAAAAACCTGGTGTGACGGATGCGACGTGTACGTCTGGTTCTGATCGATCAACGGCGTCGTCTGGTTCGTGTGCTCGTGGATATCGTCCGAAGTCCCTACGATCCCGTCAGCCCCGGCCTGGTTGGTCGCACGCGTCAACACCATGAAATTGGTCGGGCTACCTTCAACGTAGAGAGGGTCGTCCGGCTGCAGTGGGATAAACACTGTCCCACTCTTGTCGCTCTTGTCCACTAGATCCAAGCCATGGTCGAAGAACTGGCCGAAGAACGTGAACCACTGATTGAACGGCGCCGCGCCATCGGAATCCACGTTCGGAATAACCCCGTCGCCATCGCTGTCGACTGCGGCGGCCGCCGGGTTGCTGTTCGCATTCTGGTCGACAATCAGATTGCTGATGATCCGCGGTTGGGCGTCGATCACTGTATCTTTGGTCTGGGAGTAGGACGTCCCGAGGTCCGCTTCGCGGAACACGGGATCGGTCATCCGCGGGAACACCCGATCCGCGGCGCCGAAGTCCGACTGGCCTGGCACCACGCTGTTGTTCGTGCCGTCAACCGTCCGCAGCCCAAACGGAAGAGAAGGGTCCGCCAAAGGTGCACCGGTTTCGGCGGAGCGAATTTGCGCGAGAATGAAATCGAGGTCTGCTCGAATGAGTTGCATGTCCGTCTCCCTGATTTCCGAGCTGTGGAATTCCGGACGCCTCTGCGAAAGCATGCAGGCCGGGGATCGGGAGCCCACTCTGTGGCGCTTTAGCGATGAGAATGCGAAAGGATGAAAGCTTTATCGCGCGCAGGCAGCCACATATTTGGCAGCAACCGACGCCGGCGCGGTCCGCACATTTCACAGAAGTCGCAGCGGCATAGCCGCACTGGTCGTTGCGATATGGGTATTAGGGTGCCTTGCGAACGCTGGGAAGCGCCCAGCATGTGCTTCGAGGGTGATCCCCGCCGAGCCGTGTGGACCCGGACGCAAAAGGCCGCGTTGTTGGAAGTATCCCGCCACCCGCTTGAGGACGTGGAAAGCTCCCGCAAAAGACGCCGTCATCTTCTTTGCAAACTGCTGCATGGATAGGCCGCCCAGTCAGTATGGATTCTTGACCTGAAAGGATTTCAGCACTTCTTACGGCAGGCAGCCGGGCTAGTACTCGGCTTGCTTGATCAATCACGTTCAACGTCGGCTATTCCGCCGATAGCGGCGCGAAAGCGGACATCGCGGGAGGTCCGAGTCGGGTCAATCGCTTCACTTTGACAGCGCGCCGCGAACTTCTGCTCTTCTCCAATCAGCGGACATCGCCGACCGGGTGCGTCAGGTCCGAAAAGTGCCAATTTCGGAAGTGAACGCACTCACTCGATCGCCTCGTCAGCGCGAGGCTAGCAGCGAAGGCGGATTGGTGAACCCGACTTCCCGGACACGCGCGTCACTTACCTCGATGCGACCGAGCATCCCGGGACCGTCCAAGAGTACAAGATCATGTCCACCCTGGAATCGTTATCACCGGTGAACTGGCTTATTCTGGGAGCGTCAGCGACACTGTCCGACCAAACTGGACATGACGCGTGAATTCAGTCCAGCCGCCAAGGAGAGTCCCATGAAATCGCTTTTATTGCTCACGGCGAGCGGTCCGCTGCTCATTCTCACGTCGCACGATTCCTTACACGATCCGAAACTGCTCGAGGGGCTCAAGCACAAAGGAATCGGCAAGTTTGTAGCATTGTTCCAGTGTCGCTCGCTAGGGAGCGCTACGACAGGCATTTTCAAGGGGTCGAGAGCAGCGTCCACGTACCAATTCCCGATGTGCCGGTTTGGATTTCTATGCTCGTCGGCATCCAATCGACCGCGCTCGAGGTGTCGCACCGCTGTACAGAGCCTTCCAGCACGTACCGGATGTTCAACTCACGACCGATCTGCTTGAGATCAACCGCCCTCGTCATCCTGCAATAAGCTGTTCGATTGAACATACGTCGCTGATCTGTGGAGAGGTCGTAGAGGCGGCGCAATCTTGGTCGTCAAACCACCGGCCTGAACTCTTCCTCACGCGAAACACGCGCTCCGTTCGCACGAGTGCACCAACTTAACTCGTCAACCTTAAAATATAGGCCAAAAATGACGTGATATGGGGACTTGGCGGGGTCCTATCCCGCGTGTCGTCGTTCTATTTCGCCAAGCGAACGTGGCGCAGATTATCAAGCGACGGATGCAGGCTGCCGGACATCGGCAATGTCATTGTCATTCGCGTCAACCTCGCGACTCCGATACATCCGCCGCACCTGAACTTCCCTCATCGTTGGCATGTCGGCAAATCATTTGCCGAGCGTCGCCTTGATGCCGAGCCATACAGCTACGACAAAACCAGTTACGATCACCGTGATGACAGCCTTGAATGCATAGCTCTCTGCCTGCTCGATTCCTCTGCGCCAGCGCCGCAGGTGCTGAAAATCCGAGCGGAGCTCTTTGCGATCATCTTCGTCGATTCCAAATGAAGTCAGTGTTGTCGCGACGGCTTTGAGAACCATTGCATCGATATCGTCTCGACCAATCCTCTGTTGTTCGGCCAGAGTCTCGGCGACGATAGCCCTGACATCCGCAGCCTGCACTCTGGTCATCGCTTGATAATCCGAACCACGTTCTCAAAACCTTGCTTGGCGAAATGGAACGACACCACAAGGTGCGCGGTAATCGCTCCGAAGCCCGCGAGCGGATCGATTGTGCCGAGGCCAAGAACCTTGCCCAGGATCGACAATTTCTTCACATAGAGAACGGTAATCAGCCCGACAAGCGCGAGCCCTATCAGAGACCCGGTCATGCCAACCCTCCTGATATCGTTGCGGAGCGCAGTTCGTCCGCAGTAGCTCGACGAGCGAAGAGGAAGCGGTGAAGCGATCCAGGCTCTAGATTGCTTCGCCCGCACGAGACGGCGAGACGGCAAGATAAAAGCGACGATGTCGCGCCAGCCACCGTAGGTGTTTGTCGGAACATTGATTTTGATGACACAGCAGCGCGCCGTATGAAGCGGCATGGTGCCGCTCGAACTGAGAAAGCATTCAAAAATCAATGTTCCGAACGCCATCAATCGCACCGGAGCGTCTTGTGCGCGTACTCAGCAGGATGTCGAGCCGCGATTGCATGGGAGCCACCGCCAACTGACAGTCGCAATAAAGGCTCGCGCTGCACGCGACGGGCTTCGCCGGTTTGCGGTGACTGCACCCCGATGGCCGGTTCTTAACAAATTGCAGAAAATTCGACGAAATGGTTTCGACAAATTGAAACCGCCCTGGTGATTGTCTTGTGAAATGAAAAGCCCGCCGCCGTTTCCGGCGCGGGCTCTACGATATCGGCGATGATGCCAATGTGCCCCTGATTTGCCCGACGCGTCAAGTGGCCAAAGCAAACCAGATTCAGCACAGCGACATCGAACATAAAATTGTTGGGCCGTTGATGGCGCAACTTGCGGCCCAACCGAGCGCAAGGAGGCTGTCGAATGTTTTTCGTTGCTGCCGTGCTCACGATTCTGTCGGGCTTGTTCTATGCGGCGAGCCGTCACGAGATCGGCTCGCTGGGTGTCGCGATGTGCCAATATGGCGGCCCGTTTTGCGACAACCCACTGCTCGTGCTGGTGGCTGCAGGATTGGCTGCGTGCTGGGGTGCATTCGTCAGCGTGCGCTGACGCGCTCGTTCGAAGCCCGCGAATTTTCCGTGATGATGCCGCTATGCCGGTGATTTGCCCGACGTGTCAAACGCGGCGTTCTACGGAGGCGTCGGGTTAACCGGATGAACGGGCTTTGGCACCGGTGGATTAGGCTCCACCTGCAATTTCTGTTCAGTCGGCATGACCTGGGCGCCGGCTGCCCGGGCCGCTTCGCCGGTGGAGTTGTAACTCGCCATGAAGGCCGGCTGTACCTTCGGCTTGTTCCATGGTCCATGGTCCACGATCAGCATGCCGAGTACGCCGAGAACCGCGACCGCAATCGCAACCTTCAGCGGCGCACCACCACGTCGATTCAAACGATCTTCCGCCAAATGCTTCGCCATTTGAAAATCCGCAGTGATTTCCTCTGACGAGATTAAATCCCGGCGAGGACGAAGGTTCCTTATCGATCCAGCAGCGATAACTTCCGGGAACAGATGACTCCAGGAACAAATGTCCTGCCTGCGTATTGTTCGGATATCAGCCGTTGCCCGGCAAATGCCGAGCGATCGAGTGAGTAACAGAACGTGACAATCGAACCTTCGGAGCCATCGCAGCCCGGCATGGCGGAACGCGCCATCGACACGGCGACCGATGTATCGCGCACGCTCACGGAAGTGTCTGCGGCGCTGCAGGCTGCGGTTGGCCGTCTCAGCGACGCGATCACGGCGGCACGGCAACCGGGAATGCCGCTATCGACCATCAGCGCGATTACCCGCGAAGCACCGTTGGCCAGCCTGTTCGTAGCCTTTTTGTTGGGTGTCGCGATCGCACGCCGGCGCTAGCGCGCCTCCTCAGAACTTGCCTTTCGTCGAATCTTTTGCGGCCGATATGACGCCGCCGGTGATCTGACGCATATGTTCACCAGCGTTGGTGAACTGGCTCCGCAGGAATTCCGACTGGATCCGCATCGCTTCCTGAAGGTCGGTCGCATGGACCAGCTTGCGGGCATGCTCGAACGCAGCCTTCATATTCTGTTCGGTGAACGATAGCGCCTGCCTGGAAATTTCCGTACCCGCACCGGGCATCGACGTCATGGATTTGCCGGCGGCATCGAAGAACATGCCGAACGCCTTTTCCGCCTGATCGATGGTTTTCTCGGCCAGATCGCGCAGTTCGGCCGGGACTTCGAGTTTCGGTTCAGTCATGGTCGCT
This sequence comes from Bradyrhizobium sp. 170, assembly GCF_023101085.1. Lineage (NCBI taxonomy): Bacteria > Pseudomonadati > Pseudomonadota > Alphaproteobacteria > Hyphomicrobiales > Nitrobacteraceae > Bradyrhizobium > Bradyrhizobium sp. 170. The sequence continues at coordinate 6,931,905 of NZ_CP064703.1, forward strand.
TCTCCAATGTCGACTTTGGCAGGTTAGCACAATTCCCGGCTGCGTCTGCGGCGTATTGGACCGGGTCCCGCCGGCGCGTGGACCTCATCGGCCATCGGCAGCCGACCGGCCCCAATCCCGACGAATGGCCTAAGGAATGATTTCCTTGCCCCGCGGTCCGTAGCCGTACGGGTGCGGCACCCGATTCCAATGGTGGCAACAGTGTGGCATAGTGATTCGGGGTTAGGGCCCAAGTGTAGGTGGCGTTGCGTCTCTGATTTAAGTCTCTTGGGGACATGGGGATAAAATGCTGCAAACGCTTCGGCCGACGCCAACCTGCACACGGTTTCAAACCAGCATAGAAATGCCTTGCATGAAATGCGGCGCGCAGATGCGGCTGGCGATGATCGAGCCGCGCGACCAGAATTACGACGTCTTGATCTACCGCTGCACGCCTTGCGACTCCGGCGAGAGCTTCCTGAAGTCGCGCTGATCACGACCCGTTCAGCACGGCTGTTCCGGCCGGCGTCAGCACGAGGCCTTCGTCGCGCACTTCAACCAGGCCAAGGCCCGTCAATGTCCTCAGATCTTCCTCGCTGACCGGCGACATTTTCAGCCGGCGAGCCTGAATATCCCGCAACGTCCAGCGAAGGTCGATTGCCTTCTCGAGGCTGAATTGAGCGAAAGGATTTTCTGCCATCGCCTGCGACTACTTGACCATGGGAGATCAGACTCGTGTTTGGCGGCGCCGTCGTCGGCGCCCCTGATAATGCGGAGAAGCCCGCCGGGTTCCCTGGCGAGCGACCAACTCCGGAAATGGCAGGGCTGGTTTCAGGCGAAAAGACCCGGCCCGGCCGCCCTTCTCAATAGCGATAGGGTTCGATATCCAGCAGTGGAAAGGCGCTGAACACGCTCGGCAGATTCGTCGCGGTCGCCGCATGCAGGTAAGACTTGTCGAGTTCGGCAAGGCTGGTGACGCCGAGCAGCCCGAGGCAGCGGATAACCTCATCTTCCAGCAGTTCCAGCATCCGCATGATGCCGGCTTCGCCCGCGGCTGCGAGTGCCCAGCATTGCAGGCGCCCGATGCCAACCAGATCAGCCCCTGAGGCGATCGCCTTCACGATGTCGGTGCCGCGGCAGAACGAACCGTCGACCATGATCTTGGCACGGCCGGCAACGGCGTCGACGATTTCCGGCAAGACATGCATGGACCCTCGTCCATGATCGAGCTGGCGGCCGCCATGGTTCGACACATAGATCCAATCCACGCCATGATCGAGCGCAATAGCTGCATCTTCCGCAGTCGCAATGCCCTTGATCACCAGCGGAATTTTATACTTGTCCTTGATCAGCTTCACCGTGCGCCAATCCAGCCCCTTCTGGAAGTCGCCGCCGGTAGCGCGGATGCGGCTTTCGCGGACATACCGCTTGGCGATATCGCGCTCGCGCCGGCTGTAATGCGCCGTGTCGACGGTCAGGCAGAATGCGGCATAACCGTTATCGATGCTGCGGCTGACAACGTCTTCGACAAAGGCGTCGTCGCCGCGGACATAGAGCTGGTAAACGCGCAACGCGTCGGGCGCGGCCTTGGCGGTCGCCTCAAGCCCCGGCTCCGACACCGAGCTCAACATGTGAGCCGCGCCGAACTGACCGGCTCCCCGCGCGACTGCCGCGCCTGAATCGGGATCGAAAATCTCGAGCGCGCCGACCGGCGCAATCATGACAGGCAATCGCAAGCGGCGACCGAAGACCTCGGTCGAGGCGTCGACCTCAGCGACATTGCGCAGCACCCGGGGGCGGAATGCAATCTCGTCGAGCGCCATGCGGTTGCGGCGCATGGTGGTCTCCGTCTCCGAGGCGCCGACGATATAGTCCCATGCGTTCTGGTTGAGCCGGGAGCGGGCTTTTCGGATGAATTCATGGAGATTCTGGAATTCTTCACCGCTGGCGCCGAGTTCGACATTCCGCGCCGACCGTAGGGGGGTCCCCTCATTCATGCTGCTTCTCTCCCGTTTGGCGGCACATTAGCCGCAGATAAATGGGAAAAGCTACCGCTTTGAAACGGGTTAGGCGTCGTGCAAATGCAGGGATGTTATTCGTTTGCGAGAGACATCGGGATGGAGTGGGAGTTTCCCGCCCCAATCCAGGGCGGGAGTTTGTGAGACCGGCGCTGCATGACCGAGGAGCACGCCCGAGATATCTTTGTCAGAGACATTCCCTGCCCTTCATAGCGCGGCGTGAACGGCGCGATGAAGAACGGCGAGAACGATGCACATTCTATCGATAACAAAAATCATGATCCGCAACGAAATCCGCGTTGCAAACGCGTCGAGGTGAGATCGTCGTTGCGGCAATTTCGGCGCGATTTGGGAAACACCTCAGCAGAAGATGAACGGGAATGATCAAGCTGGACAAATCGTCTGGTCTGCTTCGATTGCGCTGCGCACAAGACCGCGCGTCAGTAGGCGAGCGAATCGAAGAACCTCGTTCGAGCGTTCGTGGGATCAACTGACTGCCCGAAAGCGCGCCGGGTTATACTCATTCGACCATTATGATTGCGTGCGAACGAACGGCCCCGCTCCATCCTTACGCCATCTCGCCTGAGCCGACGGTCCTTTCATCAAAAGCAACGAACGGATGATCTCTCCGAACGACGTTTGGGTTACGTGGCCGAATTGGGTCGTAGAACGTCCCTCAGGGCGAGCTGAAGAGCGGACCGCTCGTTCACCCGGGCTCAATCCATCGTCCGACTGCGGGGATTTTGGGCCCGATGCGGAGAATGGCCGCTCCATTCTCCGCATAATTCGCGGGAAATAGCCTTGCGGTTGCGGAGAATAGCTGGTATATTCTCTGCAAAGTATGCGGAGAATAATGAATTATATCCACCAACTACCTGATTGGCCTCACTTTTCCTGGGATTCGAACACCCTGGCAAAGCAGCTTGCCGCGGTTCGGCTGCGGCAGGGGCAGCTTCTTGGCCGGATGCAGGGACTAGGCTTCTCCCAGCAGGAAGAAGCGGTCCTGACCACCCTGACCGAAGAGGTCCTCAAGTCCAGCGACATCGAGGGAGAAAAGCTCGACAAGAACGCGGTGCGCTCATCGCTCGCGCGTCGCCTTGGCACGGACGCGGGCGCTTTGCCGTCGGCAGATCGCAATGTCGAAGGCATTGTCGAGATGATGCTCGACGCCACTCAGAAATTCAAAGCCGAGCTTACGGCAGAGAGACTCTTCGGCTGGCATGCATCGCTCTTCCCGACGGGCCGCAGCAACATGAAGAAGATCACTGTGGGAGTCTGGCGCGACGCGTCGGCAGGACCGATGCAGATAGTCTCCGGCGATTACGGACGCGAACGCGTGCATTACGAGGCTCCGACGGCGGAAAGGCTTGACGTCGAAATGACCGCGTTTCTCAATTGGTACAACACGGAAGAAAACATCGATCCGATCATCAAGGCCGCGATCGCGCATCTTTGGTTCGTGACCATCCACCCTTTCGAGGATGGCAATGGACGGATTGCGCGCGCCATCGCCGACATGTCGCTTGCCCGTTCCGAAGGAACCCCGCAACGCTTCTACAGCATGTCCGCCCAAATACGTGCGGAACGGAAAACTTACTACGACATGCTGGAGAGCACCCAGAAGGGCAACCTCAACGTCACGTCGTGGCTTGAGTGGTTCTTGGACTGTCTCGACCGCGCCTTCAGCGGAGCTAATACTATTCTCGCAGCTGTGCTCGAAAAGACGGAATTCTGGAAGCGGCATGCCGCCGCCACGTTCAATGACCGGCAGCGCGATATGCTCAACCGTCTGCTGGACGGCTTCGAGGGAAAACTTACCTCGAGCAAATGGGCAACAATCGAGAAGTGCTCGCCCGATACGGCCTTGCGCGACATTCGGGATCTCGTTGACCAGGGTATCCTTGCCAAGGACGAAGGCGGCGGCAGGAGCACGAGCTATTCCCTCGTCACCGCATGAATGTCGCTCCATGACACACGTTGCTTCTCTTTGCGCTTTTCTTTGATGTCACGGCGCAGCGTCCACGCGTCGCCTTCCAATCAAAGATATCAACTCACAGACTTGAATGGGTCTTGCCAACAAGCTTTCCTGCCGAACAAGCCGCGCTACGTGCCCCCTCCTGGCCAACAAGCGCAGGTCAGGCTGCCTGCGATCGAGATGTTTCCCATTCATATGGCGATATTCCAATCTCGCTCTACGTTCGTTGCTAACTACGACGAAACCGAGATGATTCATGTTCCGGGAGGAGACCCGCACCGTCATCCTGCGAAATCGCAATAGCCGCGAGTACCGTCCGGTTGCTGATTTCAAGCTTCTGAAAGATGTGATGAAGATGCACCTTGATGGTGCCGTCGGTAATGTTCAGGCGTCGGCCAATTTCCTTGTTCGACAGCCCTTCGGACACCAACCGCATGATCTGGCGCTCCCGGTCTGTCAGCACAGCCAGTGCGTTCTCCATGATCGTAGTTTGCTCCCGAAGTGCGGCCTGATCGACTGTGGGCAGCGGCAACAGCCGCCGGCCTTCCGCAACCTGGCGCAAGGACTGCACGAGAACTTCGAGCGCAACATCCTTTGAGATGAAGCTGTAACCGTCGGCCGCGGCTGACATGACCAGCTCACGTTCCACTTCAGATGAGGTGAAAAAGACGAACCGCGTGGAAGAATTCTCGGAATTTACGATGGAGAGGATCTCCGGCCCGGTCACGCCAGACATCGAGCCATCGAGAATAGCTATGTCCGGCGCTAGATTCCGAATTGCTTCAACGCAGCCCGGACCATCATTGCAAGATGCAACAATGTTGAAATCAGAGTGGGCTCCAAGCACGTTGCTCAGGCCCTGCAAAACTACGGGATGCCGATCCGCAATCACGACAGTGATACGACGCATTGGGCAATCCTCAGCCTGCCCCCCAATGTTAAACCCCGCTCCCCCAGCCTTTGTTCATCTCCCCCTGCTCGATGCCGCAATATGTCAGTATATATCATATATCGACCATGACGGCATGGCTAATGCCGCACCGCAAAAGTGAAGGCAGCGAGGAGCTTCCCTTTGCCGGCGCTTCTCCAAGATACTTTGCACATTCCTGGAAGACGAAGCACCCGTAGAACTGCGGGACTGGTTTAGCGCGAGTGCGCCTCTCCATCCTTTAAAACGCTCGCGGATCAAGTTTTGGTAAAGTGCGATCGAAATTTTGCAACGCTCGATGGACATCGTACTATTAACTCGCTCAGAGAATGTCGCGAACGCCCGAGAAAGGCGTTTGCCTATTACGAACGACATGCCTCGGCAGATAACGGAAGGCTTATAACCGAAGATATATAGGGATAGCGGCAATTCGAATCTAACATTCACAAACGCTTATTAATTTTGGATCCTCGAAATCTATCAACCCGATGTTGTGAAAGGAGAACAACTCTACCCGACTAAGCTGCCAAATTCCAAAAACAAGACGACAGAGAAGAAGATTCAATCGATCGGAAAACCGCTAGTTTCAAGGACCGGAATTACCGCGTCTTCGGAATTTTGATGTTGTCAATTGCGTAATGGCTGGGAGAGTGAAATGGCGAGGCGGCAATCTTTTGCAACGTTCATCGTCGGGAAAAGCGTTCTAATCAGAGAGGGAATTGCTAGAATTCTAAGCGCGGCAAATTTTCGCACCATGGCCTCGGTGTCATGCGTTGATGATTTGTCGTCGAGCAAACTTCAATCGCACCCATTGCTGATTCTCATTGTCCATTCGGGCGATGATTTCGAAGCCGCGGTTGAACAAATCGAGCTCTTGCGAGAGCGGAATCCAAAAGCGCGCATTGCGGTGGTGGCCGATCACTACCGGCTAGACGAGATGGTTTCGGCATTTCGGGCAGGCGCCAGCGGCTATTTCATCGACGTCATGACCTGCGATGTATTCGTCAAATCCATCGAACTGGTGATGATGGGCGAAACAATCTTCCCGCCGGCATTCATGTTATCCATTCTCCGCTCTGAAAGCGACCACTTCGCCAAGACGGAGCCGCGCAACGATAATGATCGTGTGATCACCTTCACGGCGGAGCGCAGCATCAATACGCAACAATTGTCCCCCCGGGAAAAATCAATCATGCAATGCCTCATCGCGGGCGATTCCAACAAGTGCATAGCGCGCAAAATCGATATCGCAGAGGCGACCGTGAAGGTGCATGTTAAGGCGATCCTTCGCAAGATCCGGGTCCAGAACCGAACCCAAGCGGCAATTTGGGGGATGAACAACGGTTCGCTGGTGCGACCGATAAATGCCGGCTGCAACACAAGCGAGCCATTTCCGGATTCGCTCCCGATTGTTTCCGACATCAAGCAGATCGAGGGATTAGTACGACCAGAGTTGATCGATCAACCCGCAAATCGCGTGAAGGCTCCCATTAGCCGCCTGATACGCAACGGGACAGCGCGGCTCGGCAAATAGGCCGAGCCACTGTCAGGACTCTCGGGTCCCCTGTTTCTTGAGCGGAATCACACCGAAACAGTCGATTGGGACTGAGCCAATCGCATGCGGCCTTGTGGGGGAAAGGATCGACGCCAGCGGCGCTCCAGCCTTCTCTGGTTCATTGCGATTTGGATTGATTTCCCGTTATGCGTTCAACCGTTCCACTACTTCAATTCCGCATGACCAGGGTTGCGGGCGCCGCGAGATGGTCGGGCACTGGACGCCGCTACCTGAACACAAGCATAAGCTGTCTCAAAACCGTTTGTGCTGGTAGGATTGATCATGACCGCGCAAGTACCGAACGGAAAGCTCCGACATGATTTTATTGACCGGAGGCGCTGGCTACATTGGGTCCCATGTATCTGTCGCGTTGCTTGACGCTGGGCTCGATGTCGTCGCAGTCGACAACCTCTCCAACAGCAGCGAAGCGTCTCTCGAACGTGTACAAACCATCTGCGGACGATCGCTCGTCTTTCGACATGCTGACATCTGCAATGAAGAGGCGATCTACGAGATACTGCGCGCTTACGAAGTGACCGCTGTTATTCACCTCGCGGGGTTCAAGGCGGTAGGCGATTCCAACGTTCGTCCCATGATCTATTACGAGAACAACGTCTTGGGAACGATGCGGCTTGTGTCAGCCATGACGAGAGCAAGCGTGAAGACACTCGTCTTTAGTTCGTCCGCGACCGTTTACGGAACTCCGGTGTACCTGCCGCTGGACGAGAAGCATCCCGTCGGACCGACAAATCCGTACGGCCGCACAAAGCTTTTCATCGAAGAAATACTAAAGGATCTTTGTAGATCCGACGACGGTTGGCGGATTGGTGTTCTGCGCTACTTCAATCCGGTTGGGGCGCATGAAAGCGGGCTCATCGGAGAAGACCCTCTGGGCGTTCCGAACAACCTGTTGCCGTTTGTGGCGCAAGTGGCGATCGGAAAGCGTGAGAAGCTACACATTTGGGGAAACGACTATGATACTTCGGATGGCACAGGAATCCGCGACTTCATTCATGTCGTAGATCTTGCATCCGGGCATCTAAGTGCTTTGAGCCACCTGAAACAGCCCGGCGTACTGACCGTCAATCTCGGCACAGGAAACGGCAGCAGCGTCTTGGAAGTGGTTCGGGCATTCGAGGTCGTGAGCGGCAGACCAATTCCCTATGTCATAGACGAACGCAGGGTCGGCGATGTTGCAATCTGTTATGCCGATCCGACGCTCGCGAGTAGACTATTGGGTTGGACATCAAGCCGATCATTGACGCAGATGTGTGCCGACCATTGGCGTTGGCAGATCAAAAATCCGAATGGCTATCGCGGCACCTAGGTCTTGACGGTTCGAGAACAGTCGCAGCCCGTTCATTGCATTGGCGCGGCCTCGCGGCTGCGCAGGGCAACTGTTAAAATACGGTCGTGGATGAACTAACAACGAGCGTCTGCCCCAATGTAGCAGGCGCTCTGCTCAATAAGGCTGTCTCGGACACTTTCCGTGTTCGCTCAAATTGATGCTACCGACGCAGCGCCTCAATCCGCGCTTTCGCCTCCTTGATTCCTGCAGCGTCGGCTTTCGCGTAGAGGTCTTGCGCTCTGACCGCATCGCCGCGCGTTCCAAGAGTTCCCCATTTGGCCAGGATCAAGGGATCATAGGTTTCTGCGAGCGAGAAGCTTGCCTGGACGCTACCCATCTCGATGGCGCGCTCCAGCACAATCCGCGCCGCGCCTATGTCTCCCTGCCCGAGCAGCGCGCTCGCACGCGCAAGCAACGCCGCCGCCACCCCGGCTTTCTTGGAATTGGGCTGGGCATCGCTCCGAACGCCCGCCGCTGGTGACCAGTCGGCGACAGACTTCGCGTTCTCCGCAGGCTTGTCCCGCGCGATCGAGCCAACCGTTACGGCATTGGGTGCAACCTGTTTCGCAAGCGCGAGATCCCGCTCGAGCCGTTCGGCCCGAGCCCGCTCCTGCTGCAATGAGCTGCGCAACGAGGCTGAGTCGCGTTCCGCCGACTGCCTGGTCCGCGCGACCTCCTCGCTCGCCTTGGCCGCCAAGGCAGCCTGGGTATCGAGATCGCGACGTGCGGTTGCGAGATCCTGTTCCAGCCGCGCCGTCTGATCGCGCCCGTCCTGTGCGGGTTTGCGAAGCGACGGCGCACCATTGGCGGCCGCCTGTTTGAGCCCGGCCGCCTCGTCTTCGAGTTTGCGGGCATGAGCCTCATATGCATAGAGCGTGCTGCGCGTCATCGAGAGGCCTTGCGCAAGAGCGTCGGCCCTCTCTCGCTCCTTCTGCATCGACTGCTTCAGCTCGGCAGCATCTGCTTCCGCGGCCCGCTTCGCCCGCAGAACTTCCTCGGCTATCTTTGCCGCCAGTGCTGTCTGAGTCTCGACGTCGCGCCGCGCCGCTGCAAGATCCGGCTCCAGCCGCGCGGACCGCTCGCGCTCCTGCTGCAACGATTTCTGCAGCTCGGCTTCGATGCTCTCGCTTGCCTGTTTCAGTCGGGACGCTTCCTCGCTTGCTTTCGCCGCCAGTGCCGTCTGGGTATCGACCTCGCGCCGCGCCGCCGCAAGATCCTGCTCCAGCCGCGCGGACCGCTCGCGCTCCTGCTGCGAAGATTTCTGCAGCTCGGCTTCGATGCTCTCGCTTGCCTGTTTCAGTCGGGACGCTTCCTCGCTTGCTTTCGCCGCCAGCGCCACTTGGGTCTCTACCTCGCGCCGCGCCGCCGCAAGATCCTGCTCCAGCCGCGCGGACCGCTCGCGCTCCTGTTGCAGAGACTTCTGCAGCCCCGCTTCGCTGCTCTCGCTCGCTTGTTTCAGCCGGGACGCTTCCTCGCTTGCTTTCGCCGCCAGTGCCGTTTGGGTCTCTACCTCGCGCCGCGCCGCCGCAAGATCCTGCTCCAGCCGCGCGAACCGCTCGCGCTCTTGTTGCAGAGACTTCTGCAGCTCTGCTTCGCTGCTCTCGCTCGCCTGTTTCAGCCGGGACGCTTCCTCGCTTGCTTTCGCCAGTGCCGTTTGGGTCTCGACATCACGCCGCGCTGCCGCGAGATCCTGTTCCAGCCGCGCGGACCGCTCACGCTCCTGTTGCAGAGGCTTCTGCAGCTCCACTCCGCTGCTCTCGCTTGCCTGTTTCAGCCGGGACGCTTCCTCGCTTGCTTTGGCCGCCAGTGCCGTTTGGGTCTCTACCTCACGCCGCGCCGCCGCAAGATCCTGCTCCAGCCGCGCCGACTGCTCGCGCCCCTGTTGCAGAGACTTCTGCAGCTCTGCTTCGCTGCTCTCGCTTGCCTGTTTCAGCCGGGACGCTTCCTCGCTTGCTTTCGCCAGTGCCGTTTGGGTCTCGACATCACGCCGCGCTGCCGCGAGATCCTGTTCCAGCCGCGCGGACCGTTCGCGCTCCTGTTGCAAAGAGGTTTGCACCTCCACCGTGCCACTCTCCCCCACCTGTTTCAGCCGGGACGCTTCCTCGCTTGCCTTCGCCGCCAGCGCGGTCTGCGTTTCGACCTCGCGCCGCGCCGCCGCAAGAGCCTGCTCCAGCCCCTCGGCTCGATCGTGCTCCTGCACGAGACGTTGCAGCAATTCGATGTCGCGTCTTGCAATCGTGAGCTCAAGTAGCTGTGTCTCCGCCCAGTGGTGTTCCCGTTCCGGAGGGTGTCCTGCATCGCCGGTTGTTGCTTGCGCAACCTGCACCGATTTGTCATTGCTGCCCCGGCCCGGCGACAAGGGCTCGAAGTCGCCATAACCCGCTATTCCAGCGGAATCGAGATTGCGGGCAGCCATCGCGTGTTGCGCATCCGCCAGGTGCTGTGCGTGATCCGGGGAGGACTGGATTTCCGACGCCCATGTCATAGCGAGCATGGTCGCAGCTATCCATGCGGTCGCGGATCGACCCTTCATGGGCCGATGCTTCATTGTCTTCTGCGCAACGGACGCCTCGTCTGCTTCGCTGCGTGAGGCACCCGCGAAATCGCAGGCGGTCTTTATTTTCTCGTTGAGAATGATGGTGCGCCCCATAGGCAATCCTCGTCGCATGGTGGGTGACAAGGCCTGTTGCGACGCGTCATTATGCGCGCTGCCGATGCGAATCCTATCACTCGCATGGAGGACCCCTCCTACCCCTTTTGGGGGTTAGGCTGCCGAGCGTTATACCGCGGGTCTCCTTGAGCAACGCGACGTTCGGCGCCTGGCTGAATGATCAAGAACAGCGGGGCCAGTGCCGCGAGACCCTCTTAATCGCGGATTGGGGGACCGGCCGATGCTTGTTCAACCAAGTGTGTCTCAAATGCCGCGAACACATCCGGACGTGATTTGACGTCAAACGTAGTGCCGTCGCCCGACTTGTGGTGCCGATTTGGCTCGGCCGCCCTCTACCAAGTTAATCGGGCTCGTTCGGCGCCGCCCAATACTCTCGTAAATGAAGCCGAGAGCAGCCATATCGTCGGGTCGATAGATATTGCGCAGATCGACGATCACAGGTTGCGCCATTTCGCGTTTCACGCGCTTCAAATCAAGCGCGCGGAACTGCGCCCATTCCGTGATAATCACGAGCGCATCGGCGCCGCGGACGCAAGCGTAGGGATCTTTGCAATACTCGATGTCAGGCAATTCCTTGCTCGCCTGCTCCATCCCGACCGGATCGTGCGCGCGCACTTTGGCGCCCATATCGAGCAAACCGGTGACGAGCGGGATCGACGGCGCCTCGCGCATGTCGTCGGTATCGGGCTTGAAGGTGAGGCCGAGCACCGCAACCGTCTTGCCGCGCAGGCCGCCGACAACGTTCAACACCTTGCGCGCCATCGCGCGCTTTCTGATGTCATTGACGCCGAGCACGGCTTCGACGATGCGCAGCTGCACGTCATGGTCCTGCGCGATCTGGACCAGCGCGCGGGTATCCTTCGGGAAGCACGAGCCGCCGAAGCCCGGGCCGGCATGCAGGAACTTTGAGCCGATGCGGTTGTCGAGTCCGATGCCGCGCGCGACTTCCTGGACGTCGGCGCCGACTTTTTCGGAAAGATCGGCGATCTCGTTGATGAAGGTGATCTTGGTGGCGAGAAATGCGTTCGCCGCGTATTTGATCAGCTCCGCGGTACGCCGCTCGGTGAACATCAGCGGCGCCTGGTTGAGCGACAGCGGCCGGTAAACGTCGCCGAGCACCTTGCGCCCGCGCTCGTCCGAAGTGCCGACCACGATACGGTCGGGGAATTTGAAGTCGCGGATCGCGGCGCCCTCGCGCAGGAATTCCGGATTGGAGGCGACCACGACGTCAGCCGACGGATTGGCTTCGCGGATCAGCCGCTCGACCTCGTCGCCGGTGCCGACCGGCACAGTCGATTTTGTCACCACCACCGTGAAGCCCGACAGCGCGGAGGCGATCTCGCGCGCTGCGGCATACACGTAAGTGAGATCGGCGTGACCATCGCCGCGACGCGACGGTGTACCGACCGCGATAAACACGGCGTCGGCGTCGGCGACCGGCGCGGTCAGGTCCGTAGTGAAGTCGAGCCGCTTGGCCTTGACGTTGGTGGCGACCAGCGCGTCGAGCCCGGGTTCGAAAATCGGGATTTCGCCACGGCGCAGAGCATCGATCTTGCCGGCATCATTGTCCACACAGGTGACCCGGTGGCCGAAATCGGCAAAGCAGGCACCTGACACCAAGCCCACATATCCCGTTCCGATCATCGCGATGCGCATGTTGGTACCCGCCCTTGAAATGTGATTTGCTCGCTTCGCCACCAAGTCGCGACGGGCGCCTGCATGGCTTGCGCATTCAGCTAGTGTAACGTCTCAAATTCGGCCGGCCGCTTGATATCGAACGCTTCCTTGTCCATCTCAGTCTGCAGGTCGTTCGAAGGATACCAAGCCATCCTTCAGGCAATCTACAACCAAGCAGCACGCTCGTCTCGACGCGCGATGCTCTGCCGGTGCGCAAACCCTGAGCTGGCCGCCTCTCTCCATTGATCGATTAATTGCCCCTGCCAATAGTATGAAAGTAAAGAAGTTTTTCCGTTTACGGCACTACCCAATCCGAATTAATCAAACTTGGCGGGTGGCAGATGATGGCAACGAGGTGCGACGGGCGTTCGGAGCCCGGTTGGCTTACTTGGAAAAGTCCGCTGCCCAGATCCTGCGCCGGGATCACCGAATCTGCACGAGAAGCCGCAGGACCGCATTGATAGGAGCGTACGGGCGTTACCGTTGACGCGGCGCCACGGTGACAGGAAGCATCTGCGTTTTGTCGCGCGCCAACCCTGCATAGTGTGTGGGCGACAGCCCTGCGATCACACCACCCGCGATTTGCGCAAGCTCGCGAGCTTGCACAAAAAGTCAGCGACGAATTTATGGTCTAGCTATGCCGGGCCCACCATCGCGAACTGCACCGTGCAGACAAGGAAATGAACTGGTGGACAAAGACCCGGCACCAACCCCGGCTTTGGCACCAGTCTCTGTGGCTGCTCAGCCATCCGGCTTCGTCGCCAGTTCGTTTAACATGACAGCTGCGATGCCCTCAATGGCAGAGAAGCGAGGCTCGCGCCGGACCTCCTCCTGTTTTCCGGCGCGAGGGGGCAGGACATGGTGACTTCCCGTCGCCAACATTGCCGCGTCCCATCGCCGGACCTGCTAGGAGGCTGGGAGCTCCAACATAAGCTAATAAACGTTTTGGGCCGTGTCCTGATAAATCGGCTGGGCTGATCGATGTTCGCTTGCATCCAAAAAGCGGCGTGAAAGCGGACGTTCCCGGACTTCGTATGTGAGCCATGGGCCGACACATCGGTATGATTGATCGGGCATAAAGATCTCCAAGGACTGGAGAGCGGTGCACGCCGATCAAATTCCGAGGCAATGTTCCGCAATAGTCGCAAAGCCGTTCTCTTTGGAACTTCGTTCGCGTCGCCGCTCCACCCGAAAGTCGAGATTGAATGACGGCGCCGAACGTGATCGAGAGTGAGCAAGCCAGGACGGTCCGTGAGTCAACGCGCCGCCGAACCATTCTGAGGTAATCCCTACTCGCAGTTGCACAGCAAATGGAATAGCGCAATTTTAATTTCCCTACGTGCCGCTCTTGTTACCCATGCGATTGCAGTTGCTTCGTGACGACGGTTGACACCAACCGGGGCGCGGTTCAGGGAGGGAAATTTGCTCCAGCAGAACCGGACGCCGGCTCGCGTGATCAGCTCCGAGGGTGCCTTGTCCGCCCGCGATACCACAGAGCCTGAAGCCCAATTCACACTCGGCCAAGTCATCGGTAGAATCGCCAGTTTGTTCCCGCATCAGCCTGCGATCGTCTCTGCCACATTTGCGCCTCTGACGTACCGCGATCTTCAGCGCCAGTTGGACGGCATCCGCCAACAGTTGCGTTTGGCTGGGTTCGATTGCAACGCCCGGATCGGGGTACTCATGCCGAACGGCGCGGACGCGGTTCTCACCATCGTGGCAACAGCCTGCTGCAGCATCGCGGTTCCACTTGATCCTCGGCTGTCCCACGTCGAGATCGATCAGCGTCTCGACATGCTGCGCCTGAACGCTCTTCTCGTGCCGCAAGGCAATGCCTCTGAAGCTCGCCAGGCTGCTGAGCGGAGAAGGCTCGCCATCATCGAAGCCGCTCCGGTCGGACACGGTCAGCTTGGACTCAATATCTCAGTGCAGGTCTCCAACTCCCCGGCGATCGACGCTGAACCTGATCCAGGCTCGCCCGCCTTCATCCTGCAGACGTCGGGCACGACCGCGCAGCCAAAGCTCATTCCGTTCAGTCATAGCAATATGCTGGCCGCGGCCGCACGGCTTCAGGCCTGGTTCGGCCTCACACACTGGGACCGTTGCCTGAGCGTGTCGTCCCCTTACTATTCCCATGGACTCAAAGTAACGGTCTTCACACCACTGCTGACGGGCGGCAGCATTGCCGTTCCGGCGAACAGTGTCGTCGTGGCGCTGGATGAGTGGCTCGATATCCTGCGGCCGACGTGGTACTCGGCAGGTCCTACGCTTCACACTGCCGTGCTGGACAAGGCAGAATACCTTGAGGATGCGCCGACGGCGCACACTCTGCGGTTCGTCGTATCGGGTGGCGCGCCGCTGCTGAAGGAGGTGCAGGACGACCTGCAGCGCATTTTGGGCGTGCCGGTGCTGGAGCATTACGGCTCCAGCGAAGCCGCCCAGATCGCCGCCAACCTGCCGCCGCCCGGGCCGAACAGGCCAGGGACTTGCGGGCAACCTTGGCCTGATACCGTGGTCATTGTTGGTGAGGATGGACATCCCTTGCCAGCTGGCGAGCGAGGCGAGGTCTGGGTTCGTGGTCCCACCGTGATGTCTGGCTATCTCGATGCGCCGGAACTCAATCAAGCTGCCTTCAGAGAGGACTGGTTTCGCACGGGCGATATCGGCAGCCTCGACGGAGATGGCTTCCTGTCCCTGCACGGCCGCCTCAGTGAAATAATCAACCGCGGCGGCGAGAAGATCGCCCCGGCTGAGATCGAATCCGCGCTACTACGCCATCCAGCCATAGCCGAAGCTGCTGCTTTCGCAATCGCCCATCCACGACTTGGCGATGACGTCGCAGCCGCCGTCATTCCACATCCTGGCGTGCAGACGACGCCTGCGGAGCTACGACAGTTCCTGCAACGCGAGTTGGCCTCGTTCAAGATTCCGCGGCACATTCTGTTCCTCGACCAGCTGCCAAAGGGGGCGACGGGAAAGGTCCAACGGCGACGGCTGCGCGAGTCGCTCGACGGGCTGCTAGGTCAGGGGGCGATGCCCCTGCCTGCTGTGAACAGCGGGCCATTGGATCTGGAGGCTGAATTGCTGAGCCTATGGCGAAGGCTGCTCAAGTCCGAGGCTGTGACGGTCGACGATGATTTTTTTGCTAGCGGTGGTGATTCCCTTCTGGCGATGGAAATGCTCATCGAGGTCGAGCGGCTCGTCGGCCACCCCGTATTGGAAACGATCCTGTTCGGGGCAGAAACAATCCGGCAACTTGCTCCCAGAATCGCCTTGCAGACGGGCACGCCAGCAACGCCGTTCTTCCAGTTCCGTGCCTGTGGCGATCGACCTCCCCTGTACTTCTTCAACGGGGACCTCGTCAGCGGCCATTCGTGTATGCGGCGGATGGTGGAGCTTTTCGGGCCCGATTACCCGATCATCTCCATCAATCCCCATGGTCTTCGTGGGGAGCCGATTCCGCCGTCGATCGAGGAGATGGCCGCCGACCGCCTGCCGCTTATCCTGGAGAGGCAGACCAGCGGTCCGTTCCTTCTGGGCGGCAAATGCAACGGCGCCATGGTGGCGTTCGAAACAGCCCGCCTGCTGATGGCAGCCGGCCACAAGGTTGATATGGTTGCGATGGTCGACCCGCCGACTGTCTGTGCCCGTCCGGTGCCGCGGGCGATCATAGGGCTGATGAAGCCCATAGTTTCGCCTTACCTTTCGCGCTGGACGTTTGAAGTGTTGGCCGGGCTGGAGCGGTTCTTCAAGGCGAAGGCGAGCAAGCAGACTGCGATCGCCAAGCTATATAACGCTTTATCCAATCCCAATAATGAGATTCCGCCCGCGTTATGGGACGCTTATTCCATCGCAATGTCGCAATATCTTCCCGCACCGCTCGAGCTGCCCGTGACCTTTTACGCAGCCGACCACGACGGTCGGGCGTGGTGGCATCTCAGTTCTCAACTCGAAGTGGTCCAGGTGCCTGGGGGACATTGTGGCTCCCTGACGATCGGCGCGGAACTGCTGGTTGATCATCTGCGGCAAAGGATTGACGGCCTGGCTGACGGCGCGCCTCGATCAATGAAACCGCACACGTCGCCTGACTATGCACCAAGAGTTGTGGAAGGGCGCGCCTAGCCTGAGCGGGCAGCCAATTGTCGGCGCCGTGGCATCGAACAACGACCGGGGCCTGTAGATTTTGAAATGACAAGCGCTGGCACGTTCTGAAATTCGGTTGTGGCGGAGGGACCCTGATCACCGGCGGTCACAGGTCCATGATTGTGCAGGTTGGTTTGCGGAGAAGCGGCTCGCGGAGTCAGAAACCGCTGGGGTAATCAGAAAGGGTCCACACATGGGATCGAATTCCAGATATAGTTCCGTTATCCGCCTCCGCCGAAGCGATGGTCAGAGACGCCCAAAAGGGCGTGTCCGCCAGAAGGATACCTGTGTGTGACCAGCCATCCGGACCCATCGTCGGATCTTCCGCGATCATTGCAGCTGGGCCCTTCGGTCTTTCCGTCGCAGCGCGTCTGCGGTCCTCTGACGTTTGAAAAATAAGCTATGCCTGAGAGGATCATCGATGTCAGCCTGGAGAACCTGAAGAGCATTGCGTGGCTAGAAACCTCGTGGAAAGAACTCGAAGCGCGGGTGAGTCACTCGTTCTTTTTGTCTTGGCTCTGGATCGGCACGTGGCTACGGCATCTCCCGGATGACGCGCAACCACACGTCCTCGTCGCTCGGTCGTCAAGCAAGATCGTTGGCTTGGCGATTATTTGCAGGCGGAGAGCGTGGAGTCTCGGGCTGCATGCGCGGGCACGTTGGCTACTCAATGAAACAGGCGATACTCGCTTCGACCGATTGTTCATCGAGTACAATAATATTCTTGCAGAGCAATCCGATGCCGTTGTAGCGGCAGGTCTCGATGCGTTGACGTCCCGCTTGCGCCGCTCGGATCAGTTAGTGCTCTCCGGAATTGGTCCGGACCTTGAGTTGGCCGCGTGTCGCGCCGCAGGCCGGGTTGGGCTCGTTACCGAGGTGAAACAGGCTGATGCGGCACTGTGGGTTGATTTCGCCAAAGTCCGCCAGCAAGGGGGGAATTATCACGCCACATTGGGCCGCAGTACTCGCCAGGCCGTGAGCCGTGCCATGCGGTTGTATACCGAACGTGGTCCCGTTGAACTTCGGATCATGGAAACGACAACGGAGGCCCTCGCCGCGTTCGATTTGCTGAGCGACTTTCATCGGTCGCGATGGGGACGCAGGGGGGCCTTCGCCAATCCGGGCTTCCGTCCGTTTCACGAGGAGCTAATTGCGCGCGGAGTCCCCATGGGGGGCGTCCGCATCTCACGGACGCTGGCTGGGGACCAGACAATTGGGGTCGTGTACAATTTCGTACATGACGGTCGTGTCCTTAACTACCAAAGCGGCTTTCTCTATGAGAGCGATGGCCGACTCAAGCCCGGGCTTGTCAGCCATGTGCTGGCTATTGAGGACAGCATCGCACGCGGGGAACGCAGCTACGACTTCCTGGCCGGTGGCGGTGGGCACAAGTCCCGTCTGGCCAATAGGGAGCATCCCATGAAGTGGATCGCAATAGGCAGAGACAGTCCAGAGCGCCGCATCGAGGCCAAGCTCCGCAGTGGCAAGCGGATGCTACGAACGATTGCTACGGATCTTCTAGAAAAGAAGCTACGGCGCCGTATTCCGTATTTGGGGGCTAGTTCCTAGGCGATCGGCCCTTTGCCTCCGCTTACGCATTGGAAGGACGCGGCACTTTGCCACCGATTCACTCATCTCAAGCGGTACAATCTGGGTCACTGGATGGGAACCGGCAACAAATAGGTAATTACGATGGTCCATTGAGCCATGGCAGTGCGGGATTAAAATTTCAATCAGCAATCCGCTCGAGTGCCCACCCATGACCGTTCCCAATCTACCGGTGGCAATCTGCCAGATCGAGCTTGGGTTAATAGGAAGTAGTTGTGATGGCTGCTCGCATCAGAGCCTGTGAACAGAGCGACAGCGATAATGGTCGTTCGTCTGGCGCAAGAGGAGAGGAAGTGGTGTTCTGTCCCGATGATCGGGCTGTCACGCATTCGCAGTTGAGCGCCTTCAGACAACGGTGCGAGCCCTGGACGGAGCAGCTCTCGAGCTTTTTGGATAAAACAGTCGAGCTGAGACCCGGGATCATAATGCCGGTTTTCGAGAATGATGGTTTGGAGGTCCTGGCATTCATGCTCGATGCGGAGCAGGACGTCATCCGTGAGATAGGCGTTTGCCTCAACGAAGAGGAACGTCGTCGCGCCGAGGGGTTGAGACTGGAGCGGGACCGCCGCCGCTTCGTCGCTACCCGGGGGCAGCTTCGCCGGGTCCTCGCTTCTAAACTGGGAATCTCGCCGTCCGACGTCGAACTAGAATATGGACGCCTCGGCAAACCTCACCTCTCGCACCGCATGCCTGGTCGCGATTTGCGCTTCAGTGTCTCACGATCCGGAGATGTCGCGGTCGTCGCCCACTCGACCAGGCAAGAGGTCGGGGTGGACATCGAGGCAGTTCTCCCTGTGCCGGAAGCGGACGAGATCGCCGCGCTCTGCTTTTCCGCCTCCGACTATGGGTCTTATACCGCCCTTGGTCCGGAAGACCGGCTGGAGGGCTTCCTCGGGCGCTGGACCCGGCTGGAGGCTATCTCTAAGGCCCTGGGGTGCGGCTTAGGACAGCCCCTTTCCTGGGATGAAAGGGATTGGACTGTCCGTAGGTTCGTACCGAAATCTGGGTACATCGGGACCGTGGTAGTCCGGAAATGAATGGTAGCCGGAATTGATGTTTCCGCGATGGCGCACGGAGCAAGAGATGGCAGTTTCATCTATGAAAAGCCCTATATCAGCGGACTTGACGCAGGTTTCGGAGCTTTTCGCAGGCCTCGCGGCCAAGGACATCAAGGTCTGGGTAGAGGGAGACCGGCTGCGGTGCAACGCCCCAGCTGGCGCACTGACGGCGGAGTTTCGCGACCAGTTGCGGGACCGGAAGGGCGAGATCATCGCGTTTCTGAATATGGCCACGGCGGCGGCCCGGCAACAGCCTGCCATTATTCCCCTGCAGTCTCGCGGAACACGCACGCCGATTTACGCCGTAGCCGGGCATGTCGGGGCGCCCTTCACATTCTCGGACCTGTCGAAGCACCTGGGCGACGATCAGCCGTTTTACGCACTCCAACCGTCCGGCTGGGATGGGCGGAGCGAGCCGATGGACCGCGTCGAAGATATCGCCGAGTACTTCGCCCGTCAGATCGTCGAATGCCAGCCCACCGGTCCGTACATCATCGCCGGTTTCTGCTCTGGCGCTGCAACCGCTTTCGAACTGGCGAAAATCCTGGGTCAACGCGGAGCGGAGGTCCCATGCATAGCGCTCTTTGGCCCTCTTCACCCCACCACCTATAGGGAATTGCCGCGTCTGCTGTATTTCCTTGCTAGGCGTAGCGTCTATCCGCACCTGCAGGAGATGGCGAAGCTGCCGACATTCGGCGCCCGTCTCCGATATTTCGGCGGTCGCCTCCGGAATCTCGGCGAGCGCGTCCGCGCCCTCGTGACCCGCGTTCGCAAAAGCAAAGAGCCCGTCACTGCGGATCCGGTGCTGGCGAGCAGAGCTCGACTCAAATCCACGGCGATCACGGCTTTCCGGCGGTACATTCCCACTCCGTATTCGGGTCGAGTATGCATTTTCCTTCCGAACAAGGCCTGGCTGCGATCTGGTGCAGCACCGCTCCGATGGCTTCGAGTGGTGCCCCATGCCGAATTTTATTTCGGGCCCGAGGACTGCAACGGTTCGCTTATGCTGGAGGAACCGGATGCACCTGCCATCGCAGAGCTTTATCGCCAGGCGACCCAAAAGGCTGAACGATTGACGTGATTTGATTTTTTGATTTCCGCAATGGGAGCGTATCTCATGAATGAAGTCCTACCTATCGCGGCGGAGGGCGTAGCGCGTCCCCTGCTGAAAGATGCCGATCATCAAGCGCTGGTTGTCGAGTACAACGCCACGGCAGCGCCCTACCCGTCGGACAGGACGATCGTCGATCTCTTCCGCGACCAAGCGACGCGTAGTCCTGACGCTGAAGCGATCCGCTTCGGCGATGCAACACTGACGTACCAGCAGCTCAATGAACGCTCCAACCAGATGGCCGCGCATCTGAGCTCGACCGGCGTAGGGCCGGGTCGGATTGCCGTTGTGTTCATGGAGCACTCCGTTGAAGTCGTCGTCGCGATCTTAGGCGTCCTGAAGTCCGGCGCAGCCTATGTGCCGGTGGATGCGGCAACGCCGAAGGGGCGTCTCGCAACAATCCTGAAGGACATTGCCAACGGGACCGACGAGCAGGCGCCGGTGGCGATCACTCAGGCGCGCCTGCAATCCGTCATTTCCCCGAACCTTGCCGACATTTTCGTGCTCGACGCCGATTTCGGGTCGATTCTGAAACAGCCGGACTCGGACCGACCGTCCGCTGCCACTCCGGACGGCGCCGCCTATATCATCTTCACCTCCGGCTCGACCGGCACGCCCAAAGGGGTCGTGATCGAGCACCGGAACTTGGTGAACTACATTTGGTGGGCCGCTCGGATGTACAGTTCCGGCGAACGTCTCGCATGGCCCCTTTTCTCATCCCTCGCCTTCGACCTGACCGTCACGACGCTCTTCACGCCACTCATCACCGGCGGCCGCATCGTGGTCTATCTTGGTGATCCCGGAATCCAGAGCATGGTCGTGCTCAAGGTCATCGACGATAATGCCGTCGATATCATGAAGCTGACGCCGGCGCATCTCGCGATGATCCGCGACCGCAATCTTGAGACCACAAGGCTGCGTAAGTTCATCGTGGGGGGCGAGGACTTCAAGACCGAGTTGGCTCGCGATATCACGAAAGCCATCCCTCATCCCATCGAGATCTACAACGAGTACGGACCAACCGAGGCCACTGTGGGCTGCATGATTCACCGTTTCGACATCGACCGGGATCAATCCGCATCGGTGCCGATCGGCGTTCCGGCCGCCAATGCGGGCGTCTACGTCCTCAACAAGGCACATCAGCCCACCGCCCCCGGCGTCATCGGTGAGATGTTCATTGCCGGCGACGGTCTCGCGAGAGGCTATTTCAATCGCCCTGACCTGACCGACGAACGTTTCCTCACGGCCACCGATCCCCGAGATGGATTTTCGAAGCTGCAGCTGTACAAGACGGGCGATCTCGCCCGCTGGAACTCGGAGGGACGCCTGGACTTTCTCGGCCGCGCCGATCATCAGGTGAAGGTTGGTGGCGCGCGTGTCGAGCTGGGCGAGATCGAAGCGCGGCTTCTGAGGCACCCGCACGTTCAGGAATGCGCAGTCGCTGCCATCGCCACCTCGGTGGCGAAGCCAGCGACACAACTGCGCTATTGCGAACGGTGCGGTGTCGCATCCGACCTGCCCGGCACGACGTTCGATGCGGCAGGCGTCTGCAATCTATGCCGGGCCTTCGACACCTATGTCGACAAGGCGCAGACCTATTTCAAGACATCGGATGACCTCCAGGTTCTCATCGCGGAGATGCAGGCTAACCGGAAGGGACCTTACGATTGCATCGTGCTGTTGAGCGGCGGCAAAGACAGCAGTTTTATGCTGTGCAAGCTCGTCGCAATGGGGGTGAAGCCGCTCACCTTCACCCTCGACAATGGTTTCATTTCCGAAGGAGCCAAGGCCAATATCAGGCGGCTCGTAAAGTCCCTCGGCGTGGATCACCACTGGGGAAGCACGCCGCATATGAACGAGATCTTCGTCGACAGCCTGAAACGGTTCGCGAACGTCTGCAACGGTTGCTTCAAAACGATCTACACCCTGGCCACGAACGTCGCCCGCGAACGAGGGATCGGGTACATCGTGACGGGGTTGTCCCGCGGCCAATTCTTTGAGACGCGCCTGACTGAGGAGGTCTTCAAGCGGGACGACTACGATCCGGCCCGCTTGGACGCACTCATCGCCGAGGCGCGCAAGGAGTATCACCGCCGCGAGGATGCTGTTTCGCGCTATCTTAACGTGGATGCGTTCCGGAGCGACTCAGTATTCGAGGAAGTAAAGTTCATCGACTTCTACCGCTACTGGAGCGTCCCTCTGGAGGACATGCTCGACTTCCTGAAGACGCAGGCAGGATGGGACCGGCCTGCGGATACAGGACGCTCCACGAACTGCCTCATCAACGATGTCGGCATCTACGTTCATAAGAAGCAGCGGGGATATCACAACTACGCTCTTCCCTACAGCTGGGATGTACGTCTTGGCCAGAAGACGCGCGACGAAGCCGTTGACGAACTCAACGACGAGCTGGACGTACCCCGCATCAAGGAGATTATGGCCCAGATCGGCTATGTCGAACCGCCAGCGGCCGAAGACGGTATCGCACGACTTGTGGCCTACTATGTCTCGTCGAAACCCCTTACCGTGGCCGACCTGCGCACCCACCTCGCCGAAGAACTCTTTGAGTCCATGATTCCGACGCACTATGTTCGCCTCGAACGGATGCCGCTCACGTCCAACGGCAAGATCGACCGCTCCGCGCTTCCCGAGCCGACGGCGGAAAACATCCAGCCTGCACAAGACTTCGTCGCCCCCTCGACGGAAACCGAGAAGACGCTGGCCGCGCTGTGGTGCGATCTCCTGAAGGTTGAGTCGATCGGCCGTCACGACAACTTTTTCGGCCTGGGCGGGCAGTCGCTCCTGGTGATGCGGGCGGTGTCGCGCATGCGGGAGACCTTCGGCGTCGACGTGCAGCTTCGCAACCTCTTCGAGCGCCCGACAGTGGCCGGACTGGCGGAAGTGATCGACGGAATGCTCTGGGTGGCCGATTCCAGAGCCCCTTCAGTCTCGGAAGGACCGAGAGAGGAAATCGAACTCTAGCTTACCTGAAGGCCTCCGAACGGCCTTGGGGTACCAATCCGGACGAAAGCTTTTGCGTTGGACTGCATAGCAGAGCGGATGAATGATGGACAAAGCTTGGGTACCGGCGCGAGGACCGGGGCTGCCTTGGGCGGCGGGGGAGTATGAGCTCTTACGCGACCAGGTGCGCCGGTTCGTCGAGGAAGAGATCAAGCCCCGTGCGGACCGCTGGGAGGAAGACGGGTTCATTCCCCGTCCGATCCTACGCCGCATGGGCGAACTCGGCTTCTTCGGCATCCGCTACCCGGCCGAGTACGGTGGTGCCGAGATGGACGCGACCGCATCCACGATCTTCGCCGAGGAGCTCGGGCGCTCGACCTATGGCGGCGTCGCCATCGCGACGCTGGTCCATACCGACATGGCTTCCGTGCATGTCTTTCACGACGGGACCAAAGCCCAGCGGGCCCGCTGGATGCCGGGCATTATCAGCGGCGAGGTGATCACCGCGATCGCCATCACGGAGCCGGATGCAGGCTCGGACGTGAAGGCCATTTGCACGCGCGCCCGCCGAGAGGGCGACTCTTACGTCCTCGACGGCACGAAGCTCTATATCACGAACGGCGTCCACGCGGATCTCTACTGCGTCGCCGCCAAGACCGATCCCTCGGCAGGAAGCCACGGGATCACGATGTTCCTCGTCGAGAAGGGTACGCCAGGCTTCAGCGTCGCCCGCGAGCTGGACAAGCACGGCTGGCGCTCCTCCGATACCGCGGAGCTCGTCTTCGACGGTTGCCGTATCCCCGCCGAGAACGTGCTCGGCGCTGAGGGACTGGGCTTCTACTCTATCATGCGCAACTTCCAGAACGAGCGCCTTGTCCTCGCCGGCATGGCGATAGGGGCGGCCGAGGCGGCGATCGATATGACCCTTGCCTGGGTGAAAGCTCGCCGCGCATTCGGGGGCGTCCTATGGGACATGCAGGCGATCCGTGAACGTCTCGCGATGCTCTCTGCAAAGGTAGAGGCAGGCCGCCAGTTTCTCTATGCCACCGCCTGGCGCATGGCGGCGGACGAAGATTGCCTGCGCGAGGTCTCGATGGTGAAGGCCATCTGCGGCGAACTCGTCAACGAGGTTATGTATACGTGCGTGCAGTTCCATGGCGCCATGGGCTTGATGCGCGAGAGCCCGATCGAGCGCATGGCGCGTGACGCCCGCGTCCTATCCATCGGCGGCGGCGCGACGGAGGTGATGCTGGAGGTGGTCGCGTCGATGTCGTGAGCCTAATGCAGCAGTAAGGACATCGCTCTGGCGTTGATTGTAAGAGGCTCCGTGAAGGGCTCTTCGCAGGCGGATAGGGTTGGCTGAGAAGGGCCTTCGGCTGTTCGTTTCCCCCCGCTGCCTGGAGACTGAGTTTGGATTGTAGAAGCATCGGAACTGCCCCTATCACGACGGCAGCCGGCCACAATTTAGGGCGCGCGCCATATGCCGCGTCGGCGCCGCGACCGACCCGGACGCTGTGTGGAGTCCGCGGTCCGCTTGAAAGAGGATTTCATTCGTTCAACGTGGTCGCGCCGGTGTAGCCCGTCCGCTCGGCGGGGCCTTCGAATTGCCGGGGTTACCAACTGATCAAACGTTATCAATGGCCTGAATGTGTATACCTTTCACTGCCCTTCCAGATGGGTCATCCATGCTCGCAAATTGTTGAGACCAGAGAAACGCGGTCGGCGTGGAGCACGCGATCGAGGGACCGATGGGGACAGTCAGGCAGGCTGTCGGATTCTTGAAAATGCCATCAAAGATGGTCCTGTAGAAGTATCCTTCTTTGGAAGTCGGCGTTTGCTGCGGAAAGCGCTTGCTAGCCTCTGCGAGCATCTGATCCGAGACTTTATTCTCGGCATGATGCCTCAAGCCCTCAATCCAGCTGTACCCCACTCCGTCGGAAAACTGCTCCTTTTGACGCCACAAGATCTCCTGCGGCAACAGATCGCTAAATGCTTCCCGCAATATGCCCTTCTCGATTTTCGCGCCAGGGCACATTTTCTCGGCGGGGTTTATCGACATCGCGTAATCTAAGAACTCCTTGTCCAGGAAGGGCACACGGGCTTCGACTCCCCACGCAGCTGTTGCCTTGTTCGCACGACAGCAATCATACCTGCTGAGTGCAAAGAGCTTTCGGACAGTCTCCTCGTGGAATTCTTCTGCTGATGGTGCCATGTGGAAGTAGAGATAGCCGCCAAATACTTCGTCAGCGCCTTCTCCGGACAACACCATTTTGATGCCCATTGCTTTTATTTTACGCGCCATGAGGTACATCGGCGTGCCGGCACGAATGGTGGTGACATCAAAGGTCTCCAGGTGCCGGATCACATCTGGCAATGCGTCCAATCCTTCCTGTACAGTGAAAACAACCTCATGATGGACCGTGCCGATGTGAGCCGCCGCGTTTCGCGCATACTTCATGTCAGGTGAGTTTTCCAGGCCGACGGAGAACGAGTGTAGTCTTGGCCACCATGCTTCTTCGGTCTCTCCAGACTCGATCCGCCTGAAGCGGTGGCGTGCCGCGAGCGCCGCGATGAGGGAAGAGTCGAGCCCACCAGAAATAAGTACCCCGTAAGGCACATCGCACATCATTTGCTGCTTGACCGCAGCTTCGAGCGAAGTTCGGAGCTCGTGCAAGGACACCTTCTTGGTTGGGAGTGTATGCGCCCACTGTGGATCATACCACCTGACGAACTGTCCGTCTTTGCCGCTGTAGTAATGTCCCGGCGGAAATTCCTCGATCGTCTCGCATACGAGATCGAGAGCTTTCATTTCGCTCGCGACGTAAGTTGCGCCGTCGCCGCCCCATCCGATGTAAAGTGGAACTATGCCGATGTGGTCTCGGGCGACGAAGAAATCGCCACTGCGTTCGTCGAAGAGGGCAAATGCAAAAATGCCACTCAGCATATTGCATAAAGCTGATCCGTACTCGTCGTAGAGATACAAGATAATTTCGCAGTCTGATTTCGTTCTCCAGACGTGCGGCAGCTTCAGTGTGTCGCGCAAAGCGACATGATTGTAGATCTCTCCGTTCACAGCCAAAGCCCGACCCGCGGTAACGTCGAGAAGGGGTTGGGCGCCGTGCTCCACGTCGACAATGGAAAGGCGTTCGTGCGCCAGTATTGCGCACTCGCTGGAGTAAATGCCGCTCCAGTCTGGCCCGCGGTGTCTGACTGTCTTTGCCATCTCGAGAGCCCGGCTGCGTGCCGACTCAAGCGGTTCGGTAAATCCGAAGATGCCAACGAAGCCGCACAAGGTGGTTAACCCTTCCTATGAGTTATGAGTTCGGATCGTAGCCTAATGCTGGCTGATACCTCGCGATGATCAGCGTGGGCGAATCAGCAGATCTCGCCGTTGCCGGTGGCACAGGAGCGCGCAGGACGTGGAAGTAGAATGGTGGTTGCGACCACTATAGGCGGCACGTACGTTGTGGCAATTTCCCTTTTTTGACTACCTCAAGTGAGGGATCGACAAACGTTCATGGTTGAAGATCAATGGCCAGTTGGTGTTCGATCATACGGGCACCACGATTGGGCAAAACGCGGCACCTATCAATCGCCTGTTCACCTCAGGCGCCTATGCGAATTATCCGGTGCAAATACATATCGATGACTTTGAGATTTGGGATAAGGTTCCGTACTAATAGAGATTCCAAATAGGGTAGCCCACGCATGTGGGGCTCGCCTCATGCATGCTCCGGTATGCTGCATCCGTGCTCGCCCGAGTCGTTGTCGACATCGGAACTCCGGTGGCGAGGGTACACTCCGAGACAGGTGCAGCTCGGCAATTCGGGCTACCGTTCGCGCAGGACGTCGCGTTCGTATCTGGCGAGCGGGAGAACAGATCGCCGATGAAGCGGCGTCGCTTTTCCTGCCAACTTTGTTGTTCAAGTCCAACGCCGCTCGCCAGTTGGCTGGCGTGCGTCACAGAGCAAACCGGATCAGGCGTGCCGATCCCACAATACGGCTTGTGGTCCGGCATGATCTCGATCGTAAGTCCACTATGGCAGTATCTGGCACGGCCGTGGTGGATTAACGCATGCCGAGCGCACCAGCTCACTCGTCATGGCCCGGTTTCCCGCAATCCTCATCGATTGTGCTCCGCTTCGTCTACCGCTCCCGCAAGGACTCCTGCTTGTATCTTGCCAGCGGAGAGAGGAGATAGCTGATGATGGTTCGCGAGCCGGTCTTGATTTCGACCGTCACGGCCATTCCAGGCCCAAGCTTGACGAGTTTCTCATCTACCTGCATGGCCGCGCGGTCGAGCGAGATGCGAGCGGCATACTCCAGTTCCTGACCTTTCGGCTCGCTGCTGTTCGTCGCCGCGCCCATGGCCCGATCATTCGAAGTGCCCTGTTGCCTGTCGCGGGTGATCGCGTCAGACGAAACGCTGAGCACGTCGCCATGAAGAAGCCCATAGCGCGTGAAGTTAAATGTATCGATCTTGATCTCCGCTTTTTGTCCCGGATGCACGAAGCCGATGTCGCGGTTGGAAAGCATGGCCTCGATCTCGAGCTGGCTCTCGCTCGGAACCAGCACGGCGAGTGCCTGAGCAGGCGTCACCACGCCTCCCACGGTATGAATGGCGAGCTGTTGCACGACGCCGTCGACAGGCGCGACCAAACGCTGGAGTTTCGTGCGCCGTTCTGCCTTGATCACCTCCTGCGCAGCGCTCGCGGTTTTCTGCTCGGCTTTCG
Source organism: Bradyrhizobium sp. 170 (assembly GCF_023101085.1). Lineage (NCBI taxonomy): Bacteria > Pseudomonadati > Pseudomonadota > Alphaproteobacteria > Hyphomicrobiales > Nitrobacteraceae > Bradyrhizobium > Bradyrhizobium sp. 170. The sequence goes on from NZ_CP064703.1 coordinate 6,959,670, forward strand.
CGAGTGCGTCATAGGTCGAGCGCCGGTACTCCGCGGCGGTCCTTTCCCTCGTTTCCTTCAGCAACGCTGTGGCTGCATCGGCTTCGCGCAGCCGGCTCTGCTGCAGGAGGAGGTCCTGCTGAAGGCCGACCAGCTCCTGGTATTCGGAGAGATAGACGACCTTCGAAGCCAGTGCCTTGTCGACCAGGTTCTTGCGGATATCCACGCGTTCCTGCAGCACCGGTATCGTCGCCTGCAGCTTCGCGACGCTCGCCGAAGTGGTCGCTCGCTCCGCTTCTTTCTGGCCCTGCTGGCGTTCGATCTCGGCGAGCTTGGCATTCTGTTCGGCGCGCTGGCTGATCAGGAACTGACGATGCATCTCGACCTCCGCGGCGCTTGCGCTCTGCGGCGGCCGGAAGGCGGCAAGCGGATCCTCTGCGAGCCCGGCGCGCAGCCGGGCGACTTCGAGTTCGGCCGCGAGGAAATCGCTCTTCTGGCGTTCGTTGTCGGCTTCCGTCATCGTCGGATCGAGTTCGATAAGAACGTCGCCAGCCTTTACGGTCTGCCCGTCGCGGACGTGGATGGCGCGGACGACGCCCGTCTCGAACGGCTGGATCAGCTTGGTGCGCCCGCCGGGCACGATCTTGCCGGTCGCGGAGGCGACGATATCGACGCTGCCGAATGTCGCCCACAGTAGCGCGAAGCAGAAGACCACGATGATGCTGGCGCCGATCGCGCGTCCGATCGGCGACGGCGGCGTTTCAGTGATCTCGAGCGCCGCCGGCAGGAACGCGATTTCGTGCTCGCGGCGGCGAGCCGGGGCGGGAGGTTTCGGAAACGGGACGATGTTTCGGCTAGCGGACGTCATGGATACCGGCCTGCAAATAGTGGAGGTTTGCGTAACGCCCGTTCGTGCGGATCAGCTCATCATGGCTGCCGTCCTCGACAATGCGACCATGCTCGAGCGTGATGATCCGGTTCGCGTTGCGCACGGTCGAGAGCCGATGCGCGATCACGAACACGGTCCGGCCGGCGGCAATTCGCTTCATGTTCTGCTGGATGGCACGCTCGCTTTCGTAATCGAGCGCGCTGGTCGCCTCGTCGAGGATGAGAATACGCGGATCGGTAATCAGCGCGCGCGCGATCGCGACACGCTGGCGTTGCCCGCCGGACAGGCTGCTGCCGCGTTCGCCGACGACGGTGTCGTAACCTTCGGGCAGTTCCAGGATGAAGTCATGAGCGCCGGCAAGCGATGCTGCTTCGATAACGCGTTCCATCGGCATGGCCGGGTCGGCCAGCGCGATGTTCTCACGAATCGAACGGTTGAACAGCACGTTCTCTTGCAGGACGACGCCGATCTGGCGCCGCAGCCAGCTCAGATCGACCATCGCGAGATCGACGCCGTCGATCAGTACCCGTCCGCTCTCCGGCACGTAGAGACGCTGGATCAGCTTGGTGATGGTGCTCTTGCCCGAGCCGGACGAGCCAACGATTCCGATGACCTGGCCGGGCTGGACGTTGAAGGATACGTTGTGCAGCACCTCGGGACCGTCGATGCGATAGCGGAACCTCGCATGCTCGAACGTGACCTGTCCGCGGATCGGCGGCAGTGCGGCACGGCCGGGACTAAAGCTCGGCTCCGGCATGGTGTTAAGGATGTCACCGAGGCGATCGATCGACAGGCGGGCCTGATGGAAATCCTGCCACATCTGGGCGAGACGCAGCACCGGCATGCTCACACGTCCGGCCAGCATGTTGAAGGCGACGAGTTCGCCGACGGTGAGATCGCCACCGATCACAAGTCTGGCGCCGAAGTAAAGCGTTGCCGCGGTGACCAGTTTGTTGATCATCTGGACCGCCTGGCTCGCCGTGTTGTTCAGGCTGAGCACGCGGAAGCTCGCGGCCACATAGCCGGCGAGTTGCTCCTCCCACCGGCGCTGCATCTGCGGTTCGACCGCCATGGCCTTCAGCGTCTCGACGCCGGTGACGCTCTCGACCAGGAACGCCTGGTTCTCGGATCCCCGGTTGAATTTCTCATCGAGGCGCCGGCGAAACAGCGGCGCAGCGCCCACGGAAATGCCGATGTAGAACGGGAATGAGGCCAGAACGATCAGCGTCAACGTCGTCGAGTAGTAGAACATCACCACAAGGAAGACGATGGTGAACAACAGATCGATGACGAGCGTAAGCGCCGAACTCGTCAGGAACTGACGGATATTCTCCAGCTCGCGGACGCGTGCGACCGAATCGCCGACCCGGCGAGCCTGGAAGTATGCGATCGGCAACGCCATCAGGTGACGAAACAGCCGGGCGCCGAGCTCGACGTCGATGCGGTTCGTGGTGTGCGCAAACAGATAGACCCGGAGCGTTTCGAGAACGGCCTCGAACACCGTCAGCGCCACAAGACCTATGATCAGAACGTCGAGCGTACTCATGCTTCGATGCACGAGCACCTTGTCGATGACCACCTGGAAAAACAGCGGCGAGATGAGGGCGAATATCTGCAGGAAGAACGACGCGACCAGCACTTCGCCGAGAAGACGGCGATACTTGTGGACCGCGCCGACAAACCAGCCGATATCGAAACGGCGGGAGAGATCGGTCAGGGATGCGCGCCGCGCCATCAGGATGATGTCGCCGTCCCAGATCGCCTCGAGCTCGGCCTGCGTCATTGTTTCGGGCTGGGGAGACAATGGGCGCTGAACCAGAAGCTTGTCGTCGACGACCTTGCCCAGGATCAGGAAGCCGCCGTCGCGCAGCAGGGCGATTCCGGGCAGCGGCGTGACCGCAAGCCTGCTCCAGTTCGACTTCTGTGCCCGAGCCTTCAGCCCGAATTCCTTGGCGCAGCGCAGGATTTCGGTAACACCCAGCTTGGCCGCGCCCATGCGATGCCGGATCTGTTCAGGATCGGCCGCAATGCCATGGCATCGTAACAGGATTGCCACTGCCACGAGCCCCGACTCGTCCTCGCTCTGAGGCACGATGCTCACAGCCTCGAGGTCGGATCTGGCCGTCTGGAGGGCCATATCGCTTCTTTCGCCGAAGCACGCACGCATCAATGAATCGCGGGCCCGCATTACGGTATCGCGAACGCGCGCTACGGGGGCGACGGCGCGGCGCGCCAGACCACGCACGGTGACACTCGTGTCAGCGAGGGCATGGAGGACCCGATTGATGACGTTCTGCGATCCCGTCAGGATCAAGCGGCCGTCCCAGATTTCCTCGAATTCCGCGCGCGTCATCAGCTCCGGACGCGACGCAGTCGGGTGCAGCACGAGTGCCCCGTTGTCGTCGACCTTGCCGAGAAGCAAAAACCCGCCATCGCGCAGCGATGCGATCCCAGGGAGCTGGATGCTCGCAAGTCGCTTCCAATGCGTTGTTCGCGAACGGACCTTGACGCCCAATTCGCGCGCGCAACGCAGCAAGGCACGAATACCTATTGTGCTGCTTCCGCAGCGATCGCGGAGCTGGTCCGGCTCGGCGTGGACGCCATGAAGGCGCAGGAACAGAGCCAGGGCTCGAAGCCCATGGTCTGCGGCGTGGGCATTCCCATTCTGCATCGCCATAATGTTTTAACTCAACCCTTCGCGGCTACCGGCCGCGTGTGATGTTCCTTCTCTGCATTCCCAAACTATGATGGTGCCGCACCCAGGCGCTGGCGCGCCCGGGTGCGGAAGTAGTGGATCAGTGCGGTCTGGTCAGGATAGCGTCCTGCGTCCAACCGGCCCCTTGCGACACGGCCGACACGATCTGCCCGGAATCGACCCGGCCGGTGTTGCCGGCCAGATACTGGTTCAGCAGCGCGAAGCTCTGGCTTGCCAGGGACGCCGTGGTCGTCCCCGTCGCGAGCTGAGGATCCGTCACGATCGCCTGCGGCCTGCCAGTCGCCAGCGTGCTGGTGAATGACTCCACCTGCTGCTGCAGCCGCTCAAAGCCCTGGTTCGCCAGGAACCCTGCGCTCGTGGCAGTCGCTAGCGCATGATCCGTACCGGTGATCGGCCGCTGCGCAGTGGGCGCTGCGGCGCTGGTGACGGGGTCCACGTGCTGCTGCACAGTGCTTTGGCCCCGCAAGTCCGAACCCGTCGAGACCGAGGACACGGTGCTGGTCTGCGGCGCCGTTGTGGTCGTCCTAGTCGTCGGTCGCGGATCCACCACGCTGATGGTCTGCGGCGCGGACGACGCCACAGCGCCGGTGACCGAGTCCTGCGCGCGTGCGGTCAGCGTGAGCGTTGCGACCGGCTCACCTCCGCCCCTGTAGTTCGATGTCAGCGTCAGTCCGCTGTTGACCTGCGCGGCCGACAAGGTGATGTCCCGTCCCCTGAACGTTTGACCATCGAGCGCACTGGTGATCGTCTCGTACTTTGGCAACCCCGTGATGTTCATGGTCACGCGGTCATTGGTATCGGTCGTTGTCACCTTGGTCCCCAGGTCGACCCTACCGCCTCTGCCGGCCACCCAGAGCGAGGGATCCGCGACGGTGAGGACCGGCCTCGTGACGGATGACGTAGGGGTGGTCGGCGTGGTGGGGGACGTCGGCGTGGTTGGAGACGTTGGCGTCGTCGGGGATGTCGGGGTCGCATCAATCTGAAGACCGGTGAACGTCTTCACCGCGCCCGAGAGGGTTGCCGCGGCACCGGCAGAGTCCTTGATGCTCGCGCCGGTCGGAAGGTTGACTCCCGTGATGGCGAGCGCCGAGGTGTCCCGGTCAGTCGACGCGACAGTGTTTTTGAAGATGAGCGAGCTCGTGCCTGAGCCACCGACATAGGTGGCCGTTCCGCCATCGTTGAGCGACAGCGTCGGCGTGCCGGTGACGGTCACGGCCTCGCTGAAGCCGAGCGTCATGGTGATGGTGTCGCCGTTATCTGCAATTCCTGTCCCCGGTGAAGCGGACGCTTCCGTCACGGTCGGCGCCAGGTTTACCGGCGTGGTTGGCGACGTGGGCGTGGTTGGCTGCGTCGGTGTGGGAGCCGGTGCCGACCCCGTCCAGATGTCCAGATTGCTGAAAGTCGCCGTCTGCGTTTCCGCCGCCTGTCCGCGGTAGACGCCTACCTTCCAGTAGTACTCGGAGTTAGTCGCTCCGACCGGCCCGTTGTAGTTGACGACCTGATTTCCGTCTAGCCACACACCGACATAGCCGCCCCCGCTCGGGCCCATTTTCACCTGGAAGTCCAGGTCCATCGGTTGACCCCGCACAATGGGATCCGGGGAACGGTAGACATAAAGATTACCGGCGCTCGGGTTCTGGAGACAGACCACCAAGTGGTCGGATGTGTCCAGCTGGATAGAGAACGGAGCATATGTTGGCGACACATTGGTGGTCGCGTGCAACTGGGTGAGGCACAGCCACGATGCAGTATTCGTCGGGCCCGGTTGAACCGTAATCGTCTCAGACATGTTGATCTGAGTGCCCGCTGCATAGAGTGGCGAAAACTGAATCTCGGAACGGTTCGCCCCACTGTCGCCGGTGCCCCATTGATCCCCGGACCGAACCGAAAATTGGAGTGTGTTGGCATCGCTCTGTGTCAGGCTCCACGGCTGGTTCGCATTCTGGGCTTGCGCGGTAATTCCATCGACGGTGAATCTAGCGCTATTTGTACCTGAGAAGTTGGTGATTGGTTCGGAAGCCATTCCGTAATCCTTTTGAACGTTGAAGATAGTGCATTCCACTGCCGCGCATCGCATTGGCGCGTGCGACATACCACATGCTCACAGCGCTCGGCGCCGTGAACAGATTTCAATGCACCGCAGCCTCGGACCGCGAGCAGACTTCAATGCATCGCAGCCTCGGACCGCGAGCAGATTTCAAAGCAGTGGGAATTTGTGCCCCCCGACTGCTGGCTTGGGGGTTAATAAGCAAAAATGGCGAAAAAACTTTCAAAATAAGATTTATACTCATGTATGTCGGCCCAATACGTGCCCCACGTGCCCCACATATGGCGCGGAATTCTCCTGTTCGCCTCGGCCAAATTGAGTTGGTCGGCCTTCAGTTTTGACGCTTTGGCGAGCGTTTGGCGCTAGCGCTCGCAGCACCGAAGCTGGTTCGTGTCTCGCAGAAGTCGCGATTGCGACAAGTGCGCGATCAGTCTTCCCCACTTCGGGAGAGCAAGCTGTCGTTTCGCTTCCGTCACAGTGATGGGGCTGACGATGCAGCCGCGCGGTCATCATCGTGACGTCTGTGAAGACGCCGGCCATTCCGCGAAGGCAAGGTTGCTGGCTCACGAGCGCCGAGCTGCGCTCGTGACTGATGAGAACATACGGGACCGGGCGAACGGCAGATAACCGAGTCGGTCTTATCGAGTTCGAGGTCCTTGCGAGCTCAATGGCGCCAACAGTGCGACCGAAGCCCCACATGTGCCGGGCGCCCGAGTAGATCCAGAAATCCAGGACGTAACGGACCTTCGAAAGCCAAGGCCCGGCCCTAGTTGGTGCGCAAGCTGGCCCGGCGCTCTCGATCGTGACCTTGATGACATGCGCGCCGCCGCAGAGAAGACCACTGCCGCGGACCCGAAACATCGAAACAGCGCAGACGTCGCGCAAGCCATTACGGCGAACGACATCGCGCAGCATGATCTCCGTCGTCGGTTTCGAAAAACCGTCATCTGATATCGGCTCGACCGGAGCATTTCGGCAACGGAATCGCGCGGCGGGCTGAATACTCACCATTGGGTAGCCACTATGCCCCCGGTGAACTCCTCAACCCTTTTGCTTACACTTGCGGCGAAGTGGCACCCGCAAGGATAGGGGGAGTGATAGGTGCGTTCGATCTTCCGGTGGCGATGATCGGCGCGGGGCCATTCGGCGTCGGCCCCCATGCAATTTTCGGATTAGACAGCAATGAGGCGTTAAGCCTGATGCATGGCACAATGATGCTCTCGCATGATGGATGAATGTCAATAGTCGAGTGCGTCGGAAATCCGGGAGGGGCGGTTTCTGCAGCATGGCTTCAGACCCCTGGCTGGACGGATTTCTGTTTCGGAGGTGGCCTCAAGTGAAGCAGCTGTTAAAAAATACCCTGTTCTATGGGATCGGGTCCGCTGGACTGTTTCCAGTGTTTCGCAGAATCTTCGCTGGTAGGGCAGCCATCGTGATGTTCCACGAAATTCAGCGGGATTGTCGGTCGGAATTGATGACCGGCACTTCGGCTGAACTTTTTGACTATTCGCTCAGTTGGCTGCAGCGAGAAGGATGGGCGATTGTCAGCCTTGAGGAGTGCCTTGCGCAGCTGGCCAAGAATGACCGATCGCGCCGCTATGCGGTCCTCACGTTTGATGATGGATATCGAGATAATGTCTCGGTGGCGCTTCCCATCCTCGAGCGCCATAACGCCCCATTCATGGTGTACGTGCCCACCGCCGCCTTAACGCGGACCCTGCAGTCGTGGTGGTTAGGATTGCGCGAACTAATTCGCTCAAGAGACGATGTCACAATCGATGCAATGGGGTTGCGGTTTCGTTGTCCTGACTTTCGGAGCAAGCAATTCGCGCTGAGAAAAGTGGACCAGTGGGTGCACCACGATTTCAAACGTGTCGCAGCGCTTGCGACGACGTTCAATAAGGCTGGTATTTCAACGTCTGCGTTGAACGACCGATACTTCCTGGACGCGCGCGCGCTCCAGGGTCTGTCGCGTCATCCTCTCGCATCAATTGGCGGGCACACAACTTCACACGCAGCGCTAGCAACCCTGGATGCGGCTTCAGCGCGAGACGAGTTGGCCGATAACCGCAACTACCTGGAGAATTTACTTCAGTTGTCCGTTCGGCATCTCGCCTATCCGTACGGCGCATACGGTCTACGAGAAGAGCATCTTGCCAATGAAGTGGGATATGTGAGCGCCGTGACAACGCGACACTCTCAGCTAAGCGACCATCAGCCAAATCAATTCGCGCTTCCCCGCATTGGCGTTTGTAGTTCATTTGACTCAGAAACGTCATTCGCGGCACGAATGAGCGGTGTTCAGTCGGCAATGCTCAAGCTAGGCGCCTGCCTCGGCCGGGAGTAGACCGGGATCGCTGAAGAGCGACCGTCAATCATTCGTCACCGTTTGAGGCGATCACCAGTGCTGCCGCTAGAGGAGGTGCTGCCCGAGGACGTCCCGCTGGACGGGGCGTTGGTACGCGAGGATGTCGTGCCGCCCGAAGTGGTGGTAGTCCCTGACGATGATGAACTCGTGCCGCTCATGGGCACGGCTTGCGGACCGGTCGTTATCTGCACATTACTGAAATCTGCCGTCAACGTTTCCGCCGCCGACCCGCGATAGACGCCTACCTTCCAGTAGTACTCGGAGTTAGTCGCTCCGACCGGGCCGTGATAGTTGACGATCTGAGTTCCGTCTAGCCAAACACCGACATAGCCGCCCCCGCTCGGGCCCATGTTCACCTGGAAGTCCAGGTCCATCGGTTGACCCCGCACAATGGGAATCGGGGAACGGTAGACAAGATTATCCGATGATTGATTCGGATGCTGGAGAATGACCACCAAGTGGTCGGATCGGTCCAGCCCGACAGAGAACGGAGCATATGTTGGCGCCACATTGGTGGTCGCGTGCAACTGGGTGAGGCACAGCCACGATGCAGTATTCGTCGGGCCCGGCTGAATCGTAATCGTCTCAGAAAGGTTGATCTGGGTGCCCGCTGCATAGAGTGGCGAAAACTGAATCTCGGAACGGTTCGCCCCATTATCGCTGTAACCGCCGACGCTCCAACGATCCCCGGACCGAACCGAAAATTGGAGCGTGTTGGCATTGAGCTGTGTCAGGCTCCACGGCTGGTTCGCATTCTGGGCTTGCGCGCTATATCCATCGACGGTGAATATAGAGCCATTGGCACCCGAGAACGAGTTGATGTTTGGTGCGACCGTCGCGCCCAGGGGCGGCGACGCTCGGCGTGTGCCTCCGGAAGTGGCGTCCGCCGAATTGAACCAGTGGGCACCGCCCGACAATCTGCTGGTGGCAGGGGTCCACCGACCGCTGTCGCTTACTGTCTCCGAGCCGAGTGGCGGCGTGACATCGGACTCGCCCACCCGGCTGTTCGCCCCATCCATGCCGGGCAGCAGCAATATCGGGAGGTTACCGAGTCCATCGCTAATGATACCCGCATTGGCTGAGAGCGAGGTGATCAAGAATGGCATAATCACCCACGCGACTATCATGCTAGTCTTTCTTCACCAATCGTGTCCGAACGCATGTTAACAGCGTCATGGCAAAGCCTTGTTTCCATTTCTGATTAACTCGAAAGAGCGGAAACTCACAGTTGCCCCTGCTTCGGAAGTTTGCTGAGTTGAGGTTAGATTGGATGATCCAATGACTCACCCGTCATCGTGGATGACTGCAACGCGATAGTTCATGCAAAAGGCTGGAAGTCGATGCGATGACCGTAGAGTCTATTCTGAACCTCGCGCGGGTGGGACGAGTTGGCCGGATTGTCAGCATTCTGAGGTATCGCCACCTAAGCCGGCACTTGAGAGTGCGCCAGCGTCCTCTTTCAACTTCTGGCAAGGAGCGTCTCGTAGCTGCTTTGACAAAGTACTACTTTCGCGATCCGCCAGACTATCTCAACACACAGGCGGGTAAGAAGGACCTCGACGACCATGTTACTGGCCGAACTTATGTAGATCGCAGAACCATAGTTCCTTGGCTTGATACACTATTTCGTTTAGATGGCGCTAAAATTATAGAGATCGGGTGCGGTACCTGCAGCTCAACTGTCGCCCTCGCCGAACAGGGGGCCCAGGTATTTGGTTATGATATAGACGAGGCAAGTCTGGCCGTTGGCAGCGAGCGTCTTTCCATTTACGATGTTAAAGCAGAGCTGATAAAGGGGAACGCTACTGAGATTCCGGCGGCACGAATAGCGGAGGTCAACGCTGTTATATATTTTGCAACAGTGGAACATATGACCCTTGACGAAAAGTTGTCTTCATTCTCCTCCGTCTGGGGCTCCCTGCGCAGTGGCGCCTATTTGATTGTGGTGGAAACTCCCAATCGCCTTTGGTGGTTCGATACACATACCGCATTGCTGCCATTCTATCTGTGGCTGCCAGATGACTTGGCCACGCACTATTCACGGTTCAGTCCGCGTTTCCCCTTCAATGAGCGATTGAGGCCACCGATAACGGCGCAAACGCTCCTAAGCTTGACCAGAACAGGCCGGGCCGCCAGTTACCATGAATTTGAGTTGTCATTGGGGGATCTTTCCGCGCTCCAGATCAACAGCTTGAATCGCTGGAACCGCGGCAATCCGCTCCAATTTGCAAAATGGTTCGCTTTCGATCGCTCGTTCGAGAAATTGCTGCGACGCCATGGTCCGCGAGTCGGTAATGCATTTTATGAATCCTATCTTCAACTTGCAATCCGGAAACCATAGGGCCAGCTGGTTCACGCCAAATCAGGACCGCGCTGAGCTGAGGCAGAACAACAATTAGCTTATCCGCCATCCAGCTTTTTCAGCATCTCGTGTGCTTTATCAGCCCGTCAGTCATTGCGCCGCATCACCGGTCGCGTACCTCGCCCAGTACAGGGCCGATATCGGCGCCGCGTATGTAAGCCCCCGGTGAGGTCCGATGAGGGCCGCCTTCCACCGTGACCGCCATGCCCGTGCCAAGATCGACGACGTTGTCGCCCGACCGCTGGTCGATCGATATTCGGGCGGCGTAGACGAGATCGTCCTCCCCCTGCTGGCCATTTTCCGTCGCGCCCTGAGCATGGGTCCTGGACTTGGCGACGTCTCGGCCGTCGCGCGATGGTGTCGGGCGAGACGCTCAGCACCTTGCCACAGAGCCCCCATAGCGGGTGTAGTTGAAGGTATGGACCTTGATCTCGGCGTCCTGTTCGGCGTGAACGAAGCCGGCGTCGTCGTTCGTCAGCGTGGCTTCGATCTCGAGATGGCTATCCTGCGAGACCACGACTGCGAGCACTTGGGCCGGCGTGACGACGCCGCCTATCGTATGCACGGCAAGCTGCTGGACGCCGCCGTCGACGGGGACGACGAGATCCTGGAGCTTCGTTCGCCGGTCGGCTTTGATCTCATCCCGGGCGACGCCTGCGGACTTCTGTTCGGCTTTCGCCAGCTCGTCGTACAGCGTGCGCCGGAACTCTGCCGCGGTTCCTGTCGCGTGTCTCCTTGATCGCGGCAAGCGCTGCCTTTGCTTCCTTCAACCTGCTTTTTGCTGAATGAGGAGGTCCTGCTGCTGGCTCACCAAGTCTTGGTAGTCGCTCAAAGTATAGTGCATGCTATCACACATTTTCTGCCGGCAACCATTGTCCTCACAATTCTGGTGTCTCAACATCGTGCCGCCTTTCGCCAGATCGATGCGAGGCGCGTGATGTAGGTGTTGATTTCATATCGCTCTGCATGGTCACGACGGGCAGCGTCGCCCAGACTTCGCCTCAACGCTCCATTTTCGAGCAATCGACTAAGCACCTTGGCAAGCGCCTCGGCGTCCCCAACAGGCACGAGGAGCCCGTTGCGTTCATGAGCAATGACTTCAGGAACCGCACCAACAGGTGTTGCGACCACAGGTATACCGTAAGCGAAGGCCTCGATGATTACCATTGGGAGATTTTCGACAAAGGATGGCAGCGCAAGAATATCGGTCCGCTGCAGCAACGCGGCGGTTTCTGAAGGATCAAGCCAGCCCGGCAACTCCACTCGATCGACGATTCCCAGCCGTCGAGCCTGATCGCGGGTTTGCTCTATTTCTCCGCTTCCAGCTATGGTCGCCGTCCAGTCGGTGCGGCACGCCAGTTTTCCGAGCGCATCAACGAGTTGTGGCACACCCTTCTCTGGACGAACGTAACCGAGGAAGGTAATGCGAACTTGCCCAGATTCCGACCGGCTCCGATATTGTTGGCTCGGGGTCGTGCTCGCATTCGGAAGGATCGAAATTTTATCTCGAAGGCTGGGAAGCCGATCGAGAATGACGCGCGCACCATACTCGCCTAGCACAATAATCGCCGCACTATCCGCAAACAATCGGTTGATGCTTCGACGCAAACATGTGCCGGCACTTGCCCAGAATTCACCAAACTGGCCGGCGTGAAGATGAACGACATAAGGCACTCCAAAATAGCGCGCTATAGCCGCGATGATCAGCTTGCGGTACGCGCTCCCGCGCCATGCGAGTTGGCAGTGGATTAGGTCAACGTTACCGCGCGCTGCGGCGACACAGAATTGGACCAGCGCCCGCACAAAGACCAGCAGTGCCCAATAAGTGCTCTTCTGTCCCCTTGTTATCAGTCGCTCGGCCTTGACGCCAAGATCTTCGCGTCGGTCAAGGGTATCAATGATGAGATCCGTAACGCGATCCATTCCTCCCTCCCCATGCGCGCCGTGGGGTGTAGCTACCATCAAGCGAAGGGCATTCTGGGTCGTACTCATCAAATACACCGAAATCCGTCATCACTCTAAGGCGGAGCCATCGTCGGCAATTCCCGCCTAACATTGCGGGCTTTGGTGGCGAAGATCAATCCAACGCTCGAGAACGCGGCGCACCGACGCGCGATAGTTTCCGTGGCGGTGGATGGCCTGAAGGCCGTAATCCCCTCTCTATCACAAGCGTGGATCGAGAGGACAGGCCGCCTGCGTTATAGCGACGGTCCGAGAGATTGCGGATGTGGTGGGGCTCGGCGTTCACGTTGCGGGATTACGTGGACGGAAGCGAACGAAACTCGGTCCATCACCGAGTTACTCACAATTGGCTAGCCACTCAGCCCAAGGTAACAGCCCTTTTGCCCCACCTGCTCAGCTCGCCCAAGGCTATTGTAGCAGGGTGAAATATTGCGGTGTTCGGATTTGGCTATTCGGACTTGGCTAAGTCGACATGCCGCGGGCGGCGATGTGTCGTCATTCCAGGATGCCCCATTGATGTCCTGACGATGGTCGATACGGTGGAACTCGCAAGCAGGGCGACGCATGGATGCACAGATTCCCCTCCGAAGTAACGGAGCATGCTGCGCGGCAATCCGTCAGTCTTCCGCCCCAACGATGGTGCTTCGTGCCCTCGCCCGAAGTTGAGCTTGTTCGGCACCGGCAGCAGCGACAATGCGGCGTCACTGGATGTCGCTGCATTTGCTTTTTGCTTGGCCATTCTCCGTTGGAAAATATGCTTTCAAATATCTCATCTCTCTCCGGCTCGATGGGATCTCGCTTGGATATAAGGGCTAACCAAGGTGATCTGCACAACTTTTGATGGATTGACCGACGCGTCCCATGACGTCTGTATCATCGGCGCTGGCCCCGTCGGAATATGTCTTGCGGTGGAGCTCGAAAACCTGGGGTTCAGGGTCCTGGTTCTTGAATCGGGTCGTAGAGCAGCGGATCCCTACATCCAACAACTTTCCGACGCCGATATTGTCAGACCCGACATCCACGATGACATGGGCATTGCGATATCACGCCAACTCGGCGGAACATCGAATTTATGGGGGGGCATCTGTGTAAGATTTGACCCGATCGATTTCGCCGAGCGACCGGGACTGGTTGGAGCGCGCTGGCCGATCACCTACGAGGAGCTGCTTCCGCACTACGGCAAGGCCTGCCGGTACACTCAATCAGGCGAGCCAATTTTTGAACTGGGAGTTCCCGGCGTCACGACCAACGACGGCACGTTCAGTTTTCATACCTTGGAGCGCGCAGTCAACCGCCAGAAGTTGCAGCAAGTTCATGGGAAAAACCTGGCAACCAGCCGCCGCATCGATGTTCGCCTCTGCGCTACGGTGGTGGGCATTGATTTCGCCCCGAACGGTCTCGTCACGGCGCTTGAGATCGTCCGTTCCGACGGTTTGCAGCGGTTGCGACTACCGGTGCGTCATCTCGTGATCGCGGCTGGGGGCTTAGAGAGCACCCGGCTGCTCCTTGCCGCCAAACGCAACTCGCCCGATCGGTTCGGCGGCAGCAATGGTCCGCTTGGCCGCTATTACATGGCGCACGTAACTGGGCACACTGGCGAGATCGTCTTTCGCAATTCGGCACTCGCTGGCGCGTTCGACTTCTTTATCGACTCGCATGGTTCCTATGTCAGGCGCCGGTTTGTTCCTAGCGAAGCAACCCAGCTCCGCGAAGGAATCCTAAACAGCGCTATGTATCCGGTGGTGCCTGCTGTATACGATCCCCGACATGGCAGTGCAATTTTGTCCTTGGCCTACTTGGCTCTGTCTTACCCTCCTGTGGGCCGCCTTATCGTCTCAGAGGTGATCAGGAAGTTGCACATTTCGCCGGAGCCGGTCGACATCCCTGCCCATATGCTCAATGTCTTGAAGGGACTCCCGAGCGCGATAGCCGTTTCGACCGACTTCGTGTGGCGCCGTTACATGGCGAAGTCGCGGCTGCCTGGCTTCTTCATTCGCAACAAGGATTTCCGCTACCGCCTTGCGTATCATGCGGAACAGACGCCGCAACCGAGCAGCCGAGTGACGCTTTCAAATGATACCGATCGGACCGGCCTCGCAAAGATTTGCGTAGACCTTCGATTCGATGAAACCGATGCGCGCTCCATGGCGCGTACGCATGAGCTGCTTTCGGATTGGTTGACCAGAACTGGTTTCGGTTACCTGGAATGGAATGTCCCTGCTGACCAGCGCGTGGGCGCAATTCTCAGCCAAGCTAAGCACGGCGCACATCAGATTGGCACAATTCGAATGGGGACCAACAGGAATGACGGCGTGGTCGATAAAAATCTCCGTACATTCGATTCCGCCAATCTCTTCGTAGTCAGCACAGCAGTGCTGCCGACGTCGGGACAAGCCAATCCCACCTTAACAGCGGTTGCCCTTGCCATGCGTCTTGCAGAACGTTGGAAAGTTCATGGTTTACCGTTCCGATGAAGTCAAAGTGCGCCATCTGGAAGCAAGCCATACGGCAGTACAATACGGACAAATAGTGATGCAGCTCAGTGCAAAGGATACCGGTCCTAGATCCAAAATCGGCATGGGATGTGCCTCCCTCGGCTCGCGCGTCGGTCGCCGGGAGGGGCTCAACGCACTTGCTCGCGCGTGGGATGCCGGGATCACGTGGTTTGATGTGGCACCGTCATATGGTGATGCTGAAGCCGAGGCGATACTTGGGGACTTTGTGCAAGGAAGGCGAGACAAGTTAAGGATCTGCACGAAGGTGGGGATCCGGCCGGCACGAACGCCGCTACTGCTGCGCGCGGCAAAGCCAGTGGTACGCGTTATCGTCGACTCCGTTCCAATGGTTCGAAAATACGTGACCAGTGCGCGTCCGAAAGCGAAGAGTCTGCCGATCACTGCGGAACTAATCTCGGCTAGTCTCGACGAAAGCCTGCAGCGGCTGCGGACGGATCACGTCGAAGTTCTTGCCCTGCACGAAGCCGACGAGAATGAGGTGGTACGTGACGATATTCTGGCGGTGCTGGAACGAATTATCAGAAGCGGCAAGGCAAAAACGATCTCCATTGCCTCCTCTTTAGAGGCTGGCTTGCTCGGTGTTGCACACTCGAGCATCTATCAGATCATTCAGGTTGCGAACAACCCTTTCGAGCCGTCCCTGGCGGAGGCAGCCAGACGACAGCCGCCCGGACGACCCATCACATTCGTAACGCATAGCGCTTACGGCACATCTGGGGCTCTCGATCGCTTGCGTGAACTGATCGAGTCGAACGCGATCAGACTGCAGGTGTTGCGCGAAGCCGGCTATCGCGGAAGCAGCGAGGAGATTGCCGCGGCGTTCCTGGCGGATTACGCACTTGCGACAAACAAAGATGGAATCACGCTTTTTTCGATGTTTAAGAAAGAGCATCTGGAGTTCAACCTCCGCCGTCTGGAGCAGATGCCCGCAAAGACACGGCTGCAAGAGCTGGCGAAGGGGCTAGCTGCAACTTGAACATGGGTGGGTACAAATGCAGAGAGAGTTCGAACTTTCCATCGGTGTAAGAACTGCGGCGATGGTCCTCACTCTGCTGCTGCTCGCCGACGCCGACGAGAGCGACGTGAGTTTATAAGGCTTCTCGGCAGCGCCGCTGCCGCCCTGGGACTAGGGAGCGTGCTGATCGGCTGCGTGAGCACAAATAGGGTAATCCGTTTTACCCATTGAGGGTCGATCGTAGCTCCAGCACTGTCCGGATCGCAGAAGCTGGTGATGAGCGATGTGCGGGATTTTTGGCTGGATACTCCGAGGAGAGCACCGGCAAGATTACGAAACTCTTGTCCGCCTCACCAACCTTATGAATCATAGGGGCCCCGACGGCTCGGGATATTGGCAGGCCGATACTGCGGGCGGGCGCCATCAAATCAGCTTTGGGCATCGGCGCCTCTCCATCATCGATGTCGAGGGCGGAACCCAGCCCATGTGGAGCGCTGATGGCTCTATCGCTCTCATCTTCAACGGAGAGATCTACAATTATGTTGAGCTGCGCGATGAGCTCATCGCGCTCGGTCATGTTTTTCGCACGTCCTCCGACACGGAAGTGCTAATCGAAGCCTATCGCGCTTGGGGACTCGATTCGATTAGACGTTTCCGCGGCATGTTCGCTTTCGGATTGTGGGATGCGACGGCCCAACACCTCGTCCTGGGGCGCGACCCGTTTGGCAAGAAGCCACTGTTCGTAGCCGAGAAATCAGGCCTCCTGTTCGCCTCAGAAATCGAGCCACTCCTCCAGTTTCCAGGCGTGGATCGCCTTATCGATCCACATGCAGTCGAGCAATATCTTCTCAATCGCTATGTGCCCGGCCCCGGGACATTTTTTCGCGCTGTGCGTAAGCTTCCACCCGGTTGCTATTTGGTGTGGGGCGAAGGTCGCACGAACATTACCCGGTATTTCACACCACCGTTGGCGTCGGTAGAGCCAGACATCACAGATTTCGACGAAGCGGTTGGGATGTTCAAGGAGACCTTCGATGATGCCGTACGCATCCGCATGCGGAGCGACGTTTCGTTTGGAGCCTACCTGTCCGGCGGCATCGATTCGTCTGCAGTCGTCGCTGCAATGGTCCGTCATAGTTCTGAGCGCGTACGCACTTTCTCAGTGGGCTTTCGTGAAGCTGCCTACTCCGAGCTCGATCACGCCCGCACCATCGCTCGCCAATTCGACACGAATCACGAGGAACTCGTTCTGGAGCCGCACGACTTTTTGAAGAGCTGGCCGGCCGCCATCCTGCGTCGCGGCGCGCCTGTAGCCGAAACGGCTGACATTCCAATTATGATGCTGTCGCATATGGCGGCAAGCAAGGTGAAAATGGTCCTCACCGGAGAAGGAGCGGACGAACTGTTGGGCGGCTATCCCAAGCATCGAGCCGAGTTGTGGATCGCGCTCTATCAGAGACTGGTGCCCCGGATCATTCATGACCGCATCATATCGCCCGTCATGCACGCACTTCCGTACGATATGCGTCGCGTCAAGACCCTGACTACCGCAGCGGGCGAGCGGGATTGGCCGAGCCGGATGCAACTCTGGTTTGGCGGTGTCTCTATGAACGAGCGGGATCGGATTTTCGGACGTTCACTACCCATGACGCCGCCTGATCCCCATCCGTTTTCGATCCGCATCGGATCCAATGTTCGGCGTACGCTGTTCTTCGATCAGACGTCGTGGCTACCTGACAATCTCCTTGAACGTGGCGATCGAATGATGATGGCAGGTTCGATTGAGGGCAGGATGCCATTTATGGACACTATTCTTGCCAAGCTTGTTGCACGGTTTCCGGACAATTTCCTGGTCGGCCGTGGGGGCGGCAAGTCAGTATTGCGAACCGCGATGGAGCACACGCTGCCGCCAGGGATTCTGACGCGCAAGAAAATCGGATTTCGCGTGCCGATTGAGGAGTGGTTTCGGGGTCCGTATCACGAATTTGTTGCCGATTTATTGCTCTGCGAGAGTGCGTGTGTGGCAACCTTCTGCAACAGAGTTATCTTGAAGCGCCTGGTCCACGAGCATCTCGCCCGCCGTCAGAACCATGAAAAGATGCTTTGGTCCCTGCTCAACCTGGAGATGTTTCTGCGTACCTTCAAGCCGTCAGGTCTGGAAAATTTAGCAATTGGGCGCGCATGATGAGCATCCGATCCGCGCGCGCGAGCCCGTTTCGCGTGCGGGCGCGTACAGTCGTCCAAGCTCATTCTACCAGGAACTGTCGAACTCTGCTCAGAAGCGGCTGGGGCGCAAATCTCTCAAATTCGCTGGCTGCAATGCCGCCTTCGGCCAGAGCCCTTTCCACGGCACACTCCAGTTCGTCTTCCGACAGCGCGACATACACTCCCGGTTTCTTGCCCAGCCACTGAGCGGTGTGAACCTGATGATCGGTCGTGTGCTCCCGGTTCGCAGCGCGCCGCGGCAGCAAAACAATTGGTTTGCCCATCTCTGTTGCCACGAGATAGCTGCCCATTCCCGCATGGGCAACCACAATAGCCGCATTCCGGACGGTGTCGTTAAACATACTTGGCGTTAGCGTCCGCATCCAGCGCATACGGTTCGGCTGATAATTGCCATCGCCTATCTGGGCCAGGACCTCATATTCCGAATGCTCCTGGGCCCATTTATCCATCGCGCAAATCAGGCGATCGAAAGCCATTATCGAGCCGACGGTGACAAATATCACAGGACCGCCCCCCAATAATCTGGGCCGCCAGCCCGTTGCAACTGGGGCCATTGGGTCAGCCATGCGTCGGAAAAGCGGCGCGCCAGGATGCCTGAGAGAGACATCTGTTCGCAGTTCGCAATGCTGTCGATCCAAATAGTTCTCGAGTGGAAGAAAAGTTTCGCGAGCGCCAGGGCAATCACCCCAGGGGCTGCACCGGTCGTGATCACCACGTGCGGCCGTTCGATTATCAATACAAGCATAAGCTGAGCAGCTAGACGCACCAATCGCAACCGATTCCAGCGCGTCGCATTGACCACTGTATAGAAGCGGTGGCTCGAGACCGCTTCCGCGTATCTCTTGTCAACGCTTACAAACGCAACATCCAGCCCATCGAGTGCCGGCGCCAGACGGCGCATTTGAGTCCAGTGCCCGCCTCCCGAAGTCACTACGAGAATTCTGTTTCTCATCTTTTGCCACGCTCTACTATCGCTGAGGCGGCTGATGGCCGTATCTCTGCCTCGCAAGCGCAAAGCGTGAGATCTTCCCGCCGAGCGCACTATCCAAACACCAAGTATAATTCTTTCAACCGCGCTGAGCCTCAACCTTTTGCGGATTACCTATTTCGGTTTACCTCGGGGAGACGGGCTGAAGGCGGGTTGCGGCGTTTTCACCGAGAGGTCTTTGATTGCAATCAACCCGCGAGACTTGCTAAGTTATTCGTGCAGTGTCTGCGCGCTATAGCCGTTCTAGCAGCCTGCTGAAATCTTGTTGTGGAGCCGAGTTTCTCGATGTGTGCCGCTACGGCGACGATAACACGATCGGTGGGCGCCGAACGACGTCGCACGCACGATATTTGTGGCGATTTTCCTGCGCAGGCTCCCGACGGTCTTGATCCAGCCGAACAGTTCTTCGATGCGTTTCCGCTCGATGTTGCTGATGCGATGGCCGGGATGCCTGGTCGAGCGCGCATCGATCGCAGAGCGGCGTTTGGTGTTGTTCTGCGAAACGTGCGGGGTGCAGCTGCGTTCACGACAGCCGACGCAAAGTCGGCGGGGTTCTTCCAGATACTATTGAGCACAGAGCATTGGGCTGATCGTTAAACCAGGTGATGTCGAGGGGCTCGCTTCTGACTGGGTCGCCTCATAGAGGATCCAGACTTGAGGCGGCGTCTAGGAGAAAATGAGAAGGCCTACATCGAACGCGGTTGAATGTTGGATTTTGCGCTGAACCACCTCGTTGCGACCAAATCAGTCCACTCAGGAGAGCGTTGAGATGCGTATATTGCACCTTACCGACCGCCTAGGCCGGGGAGGGAAAGAACGGCAAATCGTCGAACTGTTGAGAGGGCTTTTCGCTCACCGTGACATAAAGTCATTCGTCGCGGTTATGGACGAGGAGACGGTTCGTTACGACATTGACCGTGACCACGCGCAAGTCATCCAGCTCGTTCGGAGGGGCAAGAGAGATTTGCGCCTTTTCAGGAGTTTGTACGAGCTGGTCTCCAATTTGAAAATAGATGTCGTTCACTCCTGGAGCTCGATGTGCTCCATTTATGCAGCTCCGGTTGCAAGACTGTGCGGCGCAGCCTTCGTTAATGGCTTTGTGCGAGACGCGCCGCCGCATATGGCGCTGTGGAATAAACAGTATTTCAGCGGCAAGCTGACTATCCCATTTTCAGACATTGTTGTCGCCAATTCGCGCGCGGGCCTAGCCGCCTACCATATTCCCGAGCGCAAAGGTCTATGTATCTACAATGGGTTCAATCCTGAGAGAGTCTCTAACTTGACGGACGAGGCAGAGCTCCGCAGCATTCTGGGAGTGACGACACCCCACATCGTGGGGATGGTTGCGAACTTCGCGCCCAGAAAAGATTACGCAACCTTTGTCGAAATGGCATGCCGCATTTGCCATCTTAGGGACGATGTTACCTTTCTGGCTGTCGGCGCCGGAGAAACGTTGCAGCGAGTGCGCGATAGCGTCCCACCAGAACCTTCGCCGCGCATAAAATTTATAGGTGAGCGGAACGATGTAGAAAGTATCGCTAATCTCTTCACTGTCGGAGTTCTCCTTACCAACAGCCGCCTACACGGTGAGGGTATTTCCAACGCAATAACCGAATGCATGGCGTTGGGTAAGCCAATCGTGGCAACAAACGAAGGGGGCACTCCTGAACTGGTCCTGGACGGACACACAGGATTTCTTGTTCCGAGCCACGACGCAGCAATTTTGACCGATCGTGTGCTCAGACTCCTCGATGATCGTAAACTTGCTAGCGAATTCGGCAGGGAAGCGCGTCGGCGTATTGAAACAACATTTTCGCTCGACGCGATGACCAATGCGTATCTCTGCCTGTATCGGAGGGTGGCAGATAGGAGGGGAACGCGCGACTTTGATTGAGGAGCTATCGGTAGAGCTGCAAATGCTGGCGTGGAGGTCTGCTATGTCAGGATCGGATGAGGGGCGGATCGAAATACGAAGTGATAGCGGCGACGACGAAGAGGGGGCAGCGCAATTGCAATTGCTGTGCCTCATGGTTATGAGATGCACTGACCCTGCCCCCAAGTTTTATCCGGCTCTGAGTTCGCCCCGGCCGGGCCTTGAAGTGCTCCCCCAAAACTAGGCCAGCCCCAGCTGGAATTTTCTGGGGTTAGGCTCATGCTGGCGGGGGCGCCGATGAGCCATTCAATCGCGATATCGGCGCCTTGTTGCCGATCGCGCTGTGGGGTCGGATCTCGTTGTAGTCTCTACGCCAATCCTCCATCTTCGCGCGGGCATCGTCAAGGCTCATGAACCAATGCGTGTTGAGACACTCGGTGCGGAATTTGCCATTTGAACGATTCGATGAAGCCGTTGTCGGTTGGCTTGCCCGGCCTGGAGAAGTCCAGCGTGATGCCGCGCTGATAGGCCCACAAGTCAAGATCGCGCGACACGAACTCGCTGCCTTGATCGACACGGATCGTCTCCGGGAATCCCACTTCATTGCAGACTCTTTCCAGCATCTCCACGACGTCGATGCCGCGGAACGTGTACCGTGGCTCCAGCGCCGGCGAGAAACGGGAGAACGTATCGATAATCGTGAGCACCCGAAGCTTGCGCCCAGTTGCCAGCTGATCATGGACAAAGTCCATGGCCCAGGTCTCGTTCGATCGCGTCGCAGGCTTGCGGTCATCGCGCAGCTTGGCCTTGACGCGGCGCTTGGGTGTCTTGTTGCGCAATTGTAAGCCCAATTCCTTGTAAAGCCGGTAGATGCGTTTGACGTTGACCGACCAGCCATCCCGCCGCAACAATACGTGGACGCGCCGGTAACCGTAGCGCACCCGGGTCTCGCAGATGCTTTTGATGCGATGCTTGAGGTCGGCCTGGTCGCCGCGCTTCGACTTATAGACGTAAAGTGCACGATCAATCCGGAGGGTCGAGCAGGCACGCCTGATCGAGACCTTCCAGTCGCTGCGCGACTTGTCGACAAGTTCGCGCTTGCGGCCAGGCTTCAGAGCTTTTTTGAGAGCACATCCTGCAGCATGGCCTTGTCCAACGACAGGTCGGCGACGATCCGCTTCAGCTTCGCGTTCTCTTCCTGTAAGGCCCTCAGCCGCTTGGCCTCGGAGATATCCAGGCCGCTGAATCTGGTCTTCCAGTTTAGATCGTCGCTTCGGAGATCCCGTGCTTGCGAGCCAGGTCGGCCGTCTTTACGCCGGCCTCATGCTCCTTCAACACCGCGATAATCTGCTCTTCCGTTAACCTTGCTCGCTTGATCTGTCCGTCCTTCTGCGGGCCGGACTCCATCTGGAGGAAATACGCAGTGGCAGGTCAACTAGGACAAATCACCAGGAGGCTTGGAGTTCACGTTAGACAATTTTGTCGGACTGGATCAACTGTGATAGGTATCCAGATAGCGCAACCGCGCCAAGTTGATCATCATCGCAATGATCGGAAATGCATACATGTTTTCATATGTTGGCAGGATGTCACGCCCAGTCGCCATGCTAATCCCATAACCAAAGATGCTCGCGAACAGAGCCCAATATAGGTCACTATTCAACCTTCGCCCAACTCGCCAGGCGGTAGCTATTCCAACGAGAAGGAAAATTAGAAGCACACCGGTTAAAATCACCCCGCAATCAAGAAAGAATTCGACAATTGCATTATGCGCTACGTTGGCCTGTATCAGGGCTCCTGTGTCCCAAAGTTGGCTCGTCCCCATTCCGTGGCGACCAGCGCCAAACAGGAACAGGCCGATATTGCTCGTCCACTCCTCTAGCAGCGGACCCCAAAGGGAATCAACCCGGCCCGTCAGCAAGGCATCGGCCGAGAAGCCGGCACTGCTACCAAGCCCGACCGAAAGAACAGCGTTAACGGTTGGTCCGATCCAAAAGAACGATGTGACGCCAGCCGCCGCAGCACCTAGAATTAAAATGTCAAACCTGCGCCGCAGGATCAGAAACAGGGAACACGAAGCTACTACCGTGACAAGCGTGGTTCGTGACCCGAGGAGAAGAACCGCCAGGAGCGATAGACACAGGGGTGCGATCCAGAGAGCGCCGCGCGTAAGAGCTCGATAGAGCAACAAGGGCACGGTAGAAATGTACATGCTTCCAATCACATTGTAATGGGTTCCAAAATACGCTGCGCACAACTGGGCCATTTCGTCCCTGCTAGCTAGATCCAGCCCAGCCGTTCCGCTCGAGCGTTCTGAAAGCAGAACGGACGGATTCATCAGGACGAGCGAGACGAAAGCGATTGATAGCAATAGCATCGAAAGGCAGATCACCGTCGTGATCCTCTCGAGCTCCTGAAAGGAGCACATACGCTTAAGGATAAACAGGAAGGATAGAGTGAAAAAGGTCGGCACAATACAAGCCGATAGTACAAAGTCAAAGTAGGACTCTGGAAATGAATCAGGGAAGCGACTATGCAAAAGTGGCGTGTTTGGAACTGATCGAATGAGGGCGATGGCAAGAATTGCGAAGTACAGGAGAAAAATTCTGATGGATATTCGTTCGATTTTGTCGGTCGCGTGCAGGCACGCAGTGTTAAACACCAGATAAGCCAAGACTACTGCTGATAATAAGTTGAAGGGTTTGAACCCTTGGATGCCGAACAGATTTTCCGTGAGGAATGGCACACGCTGGAAGGGCAACATGAAAACGAACAACAGAAAGAAAAAGGTTCCAGCTTGCGCGACTGGCAAGGTGAGATGATAAGGCGCTTGGCCGCTATGACTCAAAGATCCACTCATCGACCTATCGGAATTGGTTGCTCTAGTGGTTGCCCTGGGCGTTTTGACTTAGCGACAAGAGGCGTCAAAGCCGCAATTAACTCGCGAGCTTTTGCCGTCGGCGAGTGATTGACCTTAACGTACGTCTGACATCGCGCCGCGATTGCGTTGTATTCGTTCGTGTCCATGTCCCAAATTGTGCTCACGGATTTGGAAAGTGCCAACTCATCCTCAGCCGATGCGCCAAGGGCATGGCGCATAATGATCAGGTCTGGGTCGACAGGTCGCCGAGTTACAACAGGAGTGCCCGCAGCCAGAGCCTCCAGGAGCACGTTCGAGAAGCCCTCGACATCCGATGTGCAGAGAAGCATCGTCGCTTCTGATAGAAATTGTTGAACGTCTGCCCGCCGGACATTGCCAACCAGTTCCACGTTTGGCAGATGGCGCAGGCCATTCACGGCATCCAGCGTCGCTTGATCAACCACTCGGTCTGGCATCCCTGCCACGCGGAATTTGACGGCCGGAAATTCCTTGGCGATTCGAAAAAGCAATGGCAAGTTCTTTCCATCGCGGAAGACACCAAGCCAGGCGACATATCTGCGTTCTGCGCGCGGCAAAGGAGGAGCCGCCTCCTCTGCTACGACAACGGCGTTATGAATGACGTGAATAGGCTTGCCCGGAAAAAGCGCAGCCAATTTTTCGCGTTGATACTCATTTTGACAGAGGAATGCGGCTGTTCGATGCCGAGCCCAAGAATAAGCTAACCATTCATACAATGGAAGAGCGGCTTTGCATCGTTCATCGACGTTCATGTCGCTGACAACGCGGTGAACGAACGGAATCCCTAGCTGGCCGGCGACGAAAGCCATGATGGCGGTATGGACCCCACATACGCCTTGGATCATAATATCTGGATGATAGGCGCGGGCAGCTGCCAATACTTTTGGGATATATGAGTAGAAATACTTTGCAACCCGCACCCCATGCGCGGGATCATAGGTTTCGATAAGTTTGATTTGCTGGCCCGAACCTACATGGGCCAAAGCCCCCTTCCAGGTAAGGAGAGCGGCTTCGTGACCGGCTTTTTCAAGCGCGCGAAGCCATATTGAAAGTTGGACGGCAAAGCCGCCGATCGGATAGTCATCATCCTTCAATAGATAGGGAATGGTAAAATCTATCGAGAGAATTCGCACGTGACACCCCGAGCTTAATGGGACCGCAATATGACGGCGACTTTCGGGTAGATATGCCCGTATATCTGAGGATGTGCATTTGACATTGTCAGGAATCGCATACAAGGGATGCCAAGCGTTTTGTTCCGGTGTCCGCCACTGATGCATTCCGCCACCGACGATGCCACGCCTGAAACATTAGAATGTTCCAGATGAGGAAATACCGCTCATTATCTCCGCTCAAGAATTCGGCCCAGAGCGAGCGAATGGCCCCGACCTGAAAAATATCACCGGCGCTCAGGCAAGCTTCGTTCATCAGGTCTTCGGCCCAATTCCGTAACGGACCGCGCAACCAATCTGCAAGCGGAACCGCGAACCCCATTTTCGGGCGCTCGACCAAACGATCGGGCACATAGCGGGCAAGAACACGCCGGAGCAAGTGTTTGGGGCGTGGGGCACGCGCGTTCTGAAATGACGGCAGCTTCCAGACCCATTCAACCAGACGATGGTCGAGGAATGGAACACGCACCTCAAGAGCGACAGCCATAGAGGCACGGTCAACCTTAGTCAGGATGTTCTCGGGCAAATACGTGCACATGTCCAGGTAGCGCATACGGTCCACCGGATCTGGCAAGAGGACCTTGAGGTTCTGCTCCCAGCAGGCTGTCCGCACCTCTTGTGATCCTTTTACAAGACTGTCTGGGTTCTGGTGGCGCGAGACAAGTTGATAGTACGCGGAATCGATCGATGACACTGAGAGGATTTGCGCCAACCGATGGGCCTTTTGACCGACACGTGGCACCCGCCGAAAGTATGGCACATAGCGCGCTATGCTGTTGTAAGTGCTAGGCGGCACAGCGCGAATGCTTGAAGACACGAGGCGGCGCAGCCCAAGGGGAATCTTCGCACTCGGTCGCCAAACGTTCTCCGTCCATTGATACCCTTTGTACCCGGAAAATAATTCGTCTCCACCATCTCCTGACAGAGCTACCGTGACGCGTTTTCGCGTCAACGCGGAAACAATATGGGTCGGGATCTGGGAGGGGTCAGCGAATGGCTCGTCATACATCTCGGCCAATTTCGGCACTACAGCGAGAGCGTCAGCGCCGCTAACGGGAAACGTTGTATGGTCGGTCCCAAGATGTCGCGCGACAGCCTCAGCGTGCTTCGCTTCGTCGAATGCGGGGTTCTCAAAGCTGATGGTAAACGTCCGGACTGGTCTCAGAGAAGTTTTCTGCATCAGTGCGACGACTGTAGATGAATCATAGCCGCCCGACAGAAAGGCGCCAAGCGGAACATCCGCTATCATGCGGCGCGATACTGCATCATGCAGCAACCCCTCGAGCTCATCGACCAGTTCCTCTTCGTCGGCTCGAAGCGTATTGCGTTGCCCCTGCGAAACAACACCGGCCAGATCCCAGTACACGCCCACTTCGGGACCGCCGCCGCTCGCAATTTTGACGAACCCGGCGGGCGGCAGTTTGTAGACATTTTCATAGATCGTGAATGGACCCGGCACATAACTATGCCGAAGAAAGGCGGCGATCGCTCCACGATTGAGACTTGGATTCCAACCCGGATGAGCGCGCAGTGCCTTCAATTCTGATCCGAACAAAACTAGTCCATCGAAAATCGCCCAATAAAGCGGCTTTTCGCCCATTCGATCACGAGCTAGGAACAGTTGACGCTCTCCGGCGTCCCACGCTGCAATTGCGAACATCCCGTTCAAGCGGGCGATGGTCGATTTGACGCCCCATTGGGCAAATCCTTCGACAATAACTTCTGTATCTGAATGCCCTCGAAACCGAACTCCGCAACGCTCCAATTCGGCCCTCAGTTCTCGGAAATTATATATTTCACCGTTGAACGTAATTGTATATTGCCCGTTGGCCGAGAGCATTGGTTGATGTCCCATTGGGGACAAGTCGATAATTGCCAGGCGACGCTGCCCGAAGGCAATGCTGGCTTGCTCGCTTAACCAAACTCCGCTGTCGTCCGGCCCGCGGTGACTGAGGGTTTGCGTCATTGCAGACGCCCGCCTTTTCAGATCTTGCAGGCTGCAACCATTACGCTCCCAAATACCGGAAATTCCGCACATGCTTGAAACGAGCTCCCTAATGAGAGGACGTCAACGCATGCCATCCAAACTCACACCCTAGCAGCATAGTATTTTGAACCGGTCTGCGGCTCAACGCTTTCGGATTACCCACTCTCGATCACAGGAGAAGCCCAGAGCGCTAAGCCGGGAAGTCACCGCCATGAAGAGCTTTGGATGGCTGAGCGAGGGAACTGGTTCTCCGCCGAACGGTCCCGCAGCTCGTGCCGAGTCGCGTGTTAGAGGGATTGCCTACCTGAGCCTGCACGTATCGGCTCGCAGCGACTGAATTCGCGTCATAGTCAAAGCCACAAACCGATACTGCGCCTGCCTCTAGGGCGGCAGTTCTCAAAGCAGCTTAACCCTGTCCATTTTTTCGGGGGAAGATCAGGCTTCTCCTGTGATCGAGAATGGGTAACTCGAAAGGGTCGAGCCGCGGACCGGTTCAAAATACTATGCTGCTAGGGTGTGAGTTTGGATGCCAGGCGTTGACGTCCTCTCATTAGGGAGCTCTTTTCAAGCATGTGCGGAATTTCCGGTATTTGGGAGCGTAATGGTTGCAGCCTGCAAGATCTGAAAAGGCGGGCGTCTGCAATGAAGTCTTTACTCGCTCGGTTGCGCGGGACGTTTTGGCACTGGGCTCCGGTGTACGCGTCTTGCGGTCATATATTCAACTTCTTCGAGACGATGAGCGGATATAAATATGAAAAGGCTATGTTTCTGAAATACGTAGGCTACGAGCTCGATCTGACAAATCCGAAAAGCCTCAATCAAAAAATAGTGTGGAAGAAGTTGTTCGACCGCAACCCGCTTCTTCCGCCGACGTCGGACAAATATCTTGTGCGCGAGTATGTAGAAAAGGCTTTGGGGCCGGAGGCCGATAAGATACTCGTCCCATTGTTGTATGTCGGGGATGATCCGCGGCAAATACCGTTCGATACGTTGCCTGCGGAATACGTCGTTAAAACCAATCACGATTCAGGCAGCACGATTTTAGTCCGAACTGGCGAAAACGTCGACCGACAGAAAATGATCGTAAGATTAACGAACTGGCAAAAAATCCCGTACGGCATCTTTAAGCACGAGTGGGCATATTGGAGCATCCGCAGGAAGGTAATAGTCGAGGCACTTCTTCGTGAGGAAAACGGGGGAATTGCGCAAGATTATAAATTTCATGTCTTTCACGGCACCTGTAAGTTCATTCACGCAACGCCGAAGATGGACGGCGAACGAAGTGGCAGACGGAGCTTATTCACGCCAGATTGGCGGCAGCTGGATGCTGGCTGGAAGTATCCAAAAGGTCCTTATATATCTCCGCCACCCCGGCTTTCCGATATGATTCGTATTTCGGAGAAACTTGCTGCACCGTTCGATTACGTCCGAGTCGATCTATACAATCCCGACGACAGGATCTTTTTCGGCGAATTGACGCATTATCACGGAAGCGGTCGAGAATCCTTTTTCCCTGAATCTTTCGATTTTGAGGGAGGTAGCTTTTGGAATATTGCGCCGAACTACTGGATTGGGAAGACTCTTGGAAGCTAACAAATCCATCAAACACGTGCGCGACTATCCCATTGCTTCACATAATGCGCGGTACAAAAAAGGCGCATTCGCCGGTGCTGAGGATTGACTACAATGAAGCCGCCTCAGAGCTTCCGGTTCCGGTAGGGGACGAGGTTATCGATTTTCTCACGCGCGCCGACGCATTGGATCGACATATAGCGAACCGAAAACCGCGTTCACGCCGTCGCAAGGTACACAACAAAAAGTCCTAGATGCGTACGCACTCGCAGTGTTTCTTCGGCGAAGACTACGAACAACCTATCATTCGTATCTTCCAGCGACGAGGTGCGTCGAATCTATCGTGCGATTCTCAGGTTCGTGTTTGGAGGCGTAAACCTATGCTTTGTTGCCGTGTGTCTGGTCAAAAAGTGGTACAATTCACGCAGCTCAAGAGCGCCTGGGGCCTCGATTCAGCACGTTCAAGGAAGGATAACTTACATGAGTGGTACACCCTTCACGGCCGAACAGGTGGACAAAATCCATTCGCTCGTCACCATCGCCGTTGCAACGGCGCTTCCAAAAGTAGTAGCGAAATATGATGACCCGAGCTTGGTCCTGAAGAATCTCGGCGCCCGCGGCAACGAATTCGCGCAACACATCGAAACAGCGATCGAAGAGGCCGTAAACCGAACGCTCGTGCTCATCCGGCATCGGCAAGTGTCGCTGCTCCTTTCACCGGGCACCAGCTTAGAGGTATTTGGCAGGAAGCCGAACGGTATCTATCCATGGACCGAATTCTCAAAGAATGTTCTTTTGCGCGCCAAGCCAATCGCACCCTCTACACGATTTGAGATCGGCGTCGTCGAACTCGCCCGTAATGCTACGAACGAAGAGATCATTGCGAATCTTTCTGGACGGTACGCGTTCGAAGCGGATTCCGCATGCGCGGTGATCGCGGAACTTGCGATGTCGAGTGGAGCGGGGAAGAAAGTCGACCTTCTGAACGATGAGGGCGTGAACATTTTCTTCATCGGCCCGCTAATCGTTTCGCTTTATCGATTTGGCGACAAAGGCGACTGGCGTGTCGACGCTTATCGGTATAAAATGATATTCAAAGGTTCGAGAATTTTCTGCCTCCTGTGATCAAGACATCATTTCGCCAGAGCCCGCTCGGCTCCGGACCTTTGGTTCCGATGCGGACCTAAGCCCTTTATTGCGTAACTTTATGGGTGAGAGTATGCCGGCGCATCACATTAAGGTAGCACTATTTGACGTGTGCCAGACGCTGGTGGATGTTTACACCATCACCGATTTTACGCGGCACTTTTTACTTTCCTCTAAACACAATCCAGGTTTCGGACGCGGAAAGTTCATCAACCACTTCTTTTATCGTCTTTTTCACCGAATAGGATTGCTGAGCGGGGATACGTACCGCGCGCATTTAATTAGGCTGTATGCCGGGTATCGAGAAAGGGATCTGGGCGCAGCCGCCGAAGCGTATGCGGAGCGTCTGCACAATCGATACAAAGAAGACGTGATCCGTCTGCTCGAAAAGCTCAAGGCGTCCGGCTTCTCTGTATATCTGGTGAGTGCAGGTCTCGATGTATATCTCCGGCCGTTCGCTCAATCGGTCGGAGCGGGGCTCATATGCACGGTCCTCGAAAGGGATTCATCTGGGACTTATACCGGTCGCATCCAGGGCACCGATTGTCTGGGTGAAGGGAAGGTCGTGAAAGTGCGCCAAGAACTACCTAACATAGGCGCGATAGAGTGGAAGGAGAGCTGGGCCTTTGGCGACAGCGCCAGCGATATTCCTTTGCTTTCACTGGTGGGAAATGCGTGTGCCGTCGACCCGGAGCCGTTCTTGGAAAGAAAAGCGCGGTCGAACCGGTGGTCAATCATCCGAACAATAGGACATATCAGCCAAACGCCAGCTGGCGCCCACCGTTAATATGTTAAATATAGTGGAAGAAAGATACCACCGAATGATGCCCCGCCGATGCTCAAATTTGCCTTGCACATCCACACCAATCATTCGTTTGACGGATACAACACGTATGCGCGTCTTTATGAGCGAGCGCGCATGGATCGACGTGCTCTCGATGAGCGAGTGACATCATGTCCGGCGCGGCTGGGTTCCGGGGGCAGGCTGAGCCGGCGCGCGTCCACGTGATTTTGGGCGACGAAGTCACCTGCTCTGACGGCATCCCTGTCATCGGTCTGATTCTGACCCAGACTGTGTAAAAACGTTTTTCCTCCCCCAAAACTGCACGCAACCGGGGACGATCGGCGTCGACACGACGGTCTGAGGATATTTTTGCTTTATCGAGTCCGGAGTCAACCCGGGCGCAAGCTCGGGCCATGCTGAGCGACCTGAACGGTCACACGATGCGCAGAACAGCACGAGCTCTTCACGTCCGGATTGCCACCAGGAGCGGCTTGATGCCGACGATGTTCATTACGCGCGTGAGGTTGTAGGCGAGTACGTTCAGCGCCATTTCGGTCGCGACATTGGGCAACCGTTTCATTAGAAAGTGTGTTGCGCCCATCCGCATCTTCAGTGTGGCGAACGGATGCTCGACGGTTTCGCGGCGCACACGCATGGCTTGCGGGTTCTGATCGAGCCGCATCTGCGCGGCCTCGACGACGTGTTCGTGTTCCCAGCGTTTGATGCGGCGCTCGTTGGACGTTGTGCACTGATCCTTGAACGGGCATGCGCGGCACGCCTTCGTCAAGTAAATCCGTATTTTCTGACCATCTTCATCAGCGGTGAAGTGGTGCGCCAGCTTCTCGCCGGCCGGGCAACGATAGACGTCGTCCTTGGCCAAATAGACAAAATCAGGTTTCCCAAAGCGGCCTGCCGACTTGGCTCCCGAGGTTTGCGGCTTGGGTAGCGTGACCGCGACCCCGGCCTGTTCGCATGCCAGGAGTTCCTCTCCTTTAAAGTAGCCCCGATCCGCAACGACGTCCAAATGATCGCTGCGCAGCGCGGCTTTCGCCGCCTGCGCCATCGTCGCCAGTTGCGATCTATCGGTGCCGACGTTGGTGACCTCGTGCGCGACTATCAGATGGTTCGTGGTGTCGACCGCACTTTGTACGTTGTAGGCGACCATGCCTGAGCCGCGCCCGCTCGTTGCCATCGAGCGGCAATCGGGATCGGTCAGCGATATCTGCTTGTCGGGCGAGGCGAGCAATGCCTTTTCAATCGCGGCCAGCCGTTTCACTTCTTCTTCGAGCTTCGCCAGCTTTTCCCTAAGCCGCGTCTTGGTCATCAGCACCGTTTCCGACGGCTCTTCTCCTGCGGCCGTCTGGCGGTCGGCGGTGTCCAGTTGGCTCATGTAGCGCGTCACGCTCTCTTCGATCTGCTTCTGGCGGCGCTGGATCTTGCCTTGCGTGAAGTTGTTGTCGCGACTGTTCACGGCCTTGAACTTGCTGCCGTCGATGGCAACGCTGGCCTTCGTCAGCAGGCCCATCTTGCGGCACAACTCGACGAATTGCGCGCAAACCTTTTTGATCGCTGCGCCATTGTCCTTGCGGAAGTCGGCGATGGTCTTGTGATCCGGCGCGAGCCGTCCGGTCAGCCACATCACCTCGAGATTGCGGCCAGCCTCGCGCTCCAGCCGCCGGCTCGATTGCACCCGGTTGAGATAGCCGTAAATGTAAAGCTTGAGCATCGACGAAGGATGGTACGCCGGCCGGCCGGTCGCTGCAGGATCAACCCCATCGAACCCGAGGTCGCGCAGTTCCAACGCATCCACGAACACATCGACCGCGCGAATAGAATTGCCCTCGTCGACCCAATCATCGAGGCATTCCGGCAACAGCGTCGCTTGCTGGCGATCCGCCCCTTGAACGAAACCCTGCATCACTTCCCCCGCCGATTCAGCAAGGGAATCATAGCATCGACCGGGTTTTCACACAGCCTGGACCCAAACAGGACTAGGACATTGCTGATTGCATAATTGAGAGAGTCCATGATGTCGCTAATGAATCCGGATTGCTCGCCCTCCAAAATCCGTCGTAAACCGGAAAAAAATGATAACTCAGCGCCGATCCGACAGCAGAAAGAATGCAGAAGAGGCCTAAAACTCGCAGCTTGCCTGCTTTTCGCGCTCTTGAAGGCTGCTGTCGCCGGATAGACAAGGCATGTGAAATAACCCATTCGCAAAATATAATCTTGAAGAAAAACGTAAGGCGTCCCGGGCAGCCAGCGCGTCCAGGACAGAAAAAGATAAAGGACGCCGAGAACGGACCACCCCAGGAGCAGGCGACTGCGCAGCCAGACTCCGAAATAACGAACGCCATAGCCAACGTAAACGCCACATAGAACCGCAACCGCGATAAGTACTTGGGCCGATTTCGTCCTTCCAATAATAAGAGGACGCTATTGCCAGAATGATGGTGACAAAGAACAACCAATCGACAATGAACATCCTGTCTTCAACGGCCCGGCGACGAATGGCCCGAAACTTGGAAGGCGGGGAGTGCCTTTCCGAGACGGCATCCATCACTTCGCCCTCATTTCCGAGCAAAATTCCCTCCTCCTTTCCGCTCACGAAGGTTTCTAAGCGGCGTTAGTAGCAATTGCGGTTCTGTAAGCACTGTCGGCCGCGAGAAATTTCGTGAAGCCTTCTCCTCCGCCGATTGTGGCGCGAACGAATTCGCCATCGAAATAAGCACTGCGGTCACGCAGAAAGACCCGCCGTTCCGCCATAAAAGAAAGATAACGTTCGGCGGAATCGACTTCGTAGGAGACGAAATTCCCCGCCGAAGGGAAATAACGGATACCGCGGTCGCGGCAATAGACGTAGAATGCTTCTTTGTTGGCGTTGACCGCCGCCACAAAGGATTGCACCTTGGCATAATGATCAAGCAAATATTCCGCCGCGGTAGCGCTCAACATGGTCACGTCCTTCACATTGTCGATCCTTTCCAGTGTAGCAATCAGAGCTGGCCGCGCCAGGACATAGCCCAAGCGCATGCCGGCAAGGCCGAAGGCCTTCGAAAAGGTGCGAACAATGACAAGATTGTCATGGTCGCGTAAAAGCGGAAGGGCAGTCTCTCCGGAAAATTCCCAATATGCCTCGTCGACAACCACGAGGCCGTGGAACCTGGCCGCGCTTGACAAGAGCCGCGCAAGCCCGGCATTGATGATCTGGTAACCGATGGGATTGTTAGGATTGGTGACGTAGAGCAGACGCGGCTCTTGCCGCTCCATTTCCTTCAATAGGCCATCCAGAGAAGCGGCCGAGCCGTCGTGCATGGGATGACCGACGATTCTGTTGCCGAACCCCTGCGCTTGGGCGCGGAAATTGTCGTACGTGGGCATGATCACCATGCACACGCTCTTATCGGTAAATGCCTGCAAAATCAGGCGAAGGCCGTTGTCGGAGCCGTGCGTAAGAAGAATATGTCCGTCAGACTCGACAGCCACGTGCGCCGCGAGTCTCTTCAAAAGGCCGGCATGGCGCGCTTCCGGATACCATTTCAGGTAATGGTCGCTCGAAAACAGCTCGCGCATGACTGCGAGCAGCTCCCGATCAGGCGCCTCGTCGGCCTCGTTCCAATCGAGCTTATAAGACGCGATTCCCTGCCGTTGATCGGCCCAGGCATGCTGCGCTGGCAGGCTGTAGCTCTCAAATGACGAGAGCTTGTAACTGCCCATCTGTCGCGAAATGATGAGCACTTTGCCGTCAGAATTGGTGAAGAATTTCTCCCGCTCTTCGATGTAGATCGGGACGCCTTTTCCGATGTGCAGAACGAGCGCCTGTTGGAGACGCGCTTTTTCCTCTGCCGACAGAGGTTCGGAACAGCGGATGAGCGCAACAACCTCCAACGTCGAATATTGCACGAGTTGGAAGGCGCTAATTTTCGTATAGTCCCTGAACAGCGTATAGAAATCGATGGACGGCAGCCGCGCGCCGTTCAGGCCGACGATATACTCGTCCTTGCGGCCAAGCACCCTCTTCACGCTCATTTCCTTCCTCCGCGAAATGTTTTCCTCGTCGTGTCACAGCATGTCCCATTGGCGACAAGTCGATAATTGCCAGGCGACGCTGCCCGAAGGCAATGCTGGCCTGCTCGTTTAACCAAACTCCGCTGTCGTCCGGCCCGCGGTGGCTCAGGGTTTGCGTCATTGCAGACGCCCGTCTTTTCAGATCTTGCAGGCTGCAACTATTACGCTCCCAAATACCGGAAATTCCGCACATCCTTGAAATGAGCTCCCTAATGAGAGGACGTCAACGCATGGCATCCAAACTCACACGCTAGCAGCATAGTATTTTGAACCGGTCCGCGGTTCGACCCTTTCGGGTTAACCCATTCAAGCCCAGACCAGCAGATCGCGGAATGGGGCAAGCGCTAAACCGGGAAGTTCAATCGGCGTGGAGAGCTTTGGATCGCCGAGCGAGAGAACTGGTTCTCCGCCGAACGGCCCCGCGGCTCGTGCCGAGTCGCGTGTTCGCCAAGGGAACTAGCAGCATAGTATTTTGAACCGGTCCGCGGCTCGACCCTTTCGGGTTACCTATTCTCGATCACCAGAAGCCCGCAATAGTGCTGCTCGGCGAACCCACCTACTGTTGCTTCGTCGTTACTTGCGGTAATTGTCTTTGTTGCAGCGGATCAACTACGTCAGCGAGGCCGAGCGAACCATGTGGGAATCCCGCGGTATCGGGCACGACCTCGGAAGATGCGATCGTCAGCGTGTCTTTGAGCAGCGTTCCTTTGCTCCATTCCGCAGGAAGTACGAAAGCCTGCTGGAGCGGGCCGCACACAGGAGACGCGCGCGCGGCATGAGATCGCGAATTCGCGGCAAGTCAGGATTTCTCGCGGCCGCAGGGCTGCTAGAGTATGCTCTGCAGTTTTTGGTCCCTGTCATTCTGGTCCGCCACCTGTCCACGCAGGAGTTCGGGGACTACCGCCTGGCGTGGCTGGTCGCCCAAACGGAGTTGATCCTCTTTCCCCTGTTCCTGCCGCAGTCCCTATTCTATTTCCTGCCGCGCGCCGCTCCCGGAACCCGCCCAAAGCTAGTGGGCAACACGTTCGCTAGTCTCTTCGCCCACAACCTTGATGGCGCCCGCAAGCTGATATCGAAAGGGTATCTGCTGCTAGCGCCGCGTGGTGGCCAAGGCGGAGCATCTGCCGAAGGGCGCCAATCCGCGCTTCATCGTGACCTCGCTCGCACGCGAGTCCGTTGCAGCACGGGAGCTTTATGAGACAATTTAGGCATGAGTACATCCACAAACCTTCTGGAAACGGCTCCCCCGCGCGATGGCGCGCCCAAAAGCCAGGGGACCGTGATTCACGCTGGCCGCGCCATCTCGGTCGTCTTGTATGTCACCGTTGCCGCCCGGCTGCTGAGCATCGTCAGCCAGGTGCTGACGGCTTCGGCCTTTGGCGTTGGCCCAACCATGGACGCCTATACGGTGGCGCTGATCGTGCCCACAACCATTTCTGGCGTCTTGACCGCGGCGGTAGGCGCGGCATTGATTCCGGTCTTTGTGGACTACCGCGAAAACAAAGGCGAGGCGGAGTCCATGCGCCTGCTCTGGGCCGCGATGACGCTGGGCACGCTGATTGCGCTGGTGGTGACGGTGGCGCTGGCCGCGGCCGCGCCTCTGGTGGTGACGGTCTTCGCGCGGCAGATGGATGCCCCCACGCAGACGCTGGCGGTCATCCTCCTGCGCTTCTTGATGCCCGTGCTCTTGTTGCAAGTGCTGGTGACGCTGGTTGGCTCCGTTCTGAATGCCTATGGGCGGTTTGCTCTGCCAGCGCTGGCTCCCGTCACGATTACGCTGAGCATTATCGCGTTTCTGCTGTTTGCGCGTTCCTGGGGCATCTATGCCCTGGGCTGGGCCACGATTGTGGGTTATTCGCTGAATTTCTTGCTGCTCGTCGTTGCCTATCTACGCATGGGGCTGCGCTTTCATTTCGATTTTTCCTGGCGGCATCCGGGCATTCAGCGCATTGCCGCGCTTTCCACGCCCATGCTGATTGGGGCGCTGATGGTCAACGGCAACAATCTGGTCGATCAGTTTATGGCTTCGCTCTTGCCGCCGGGCAGCATTGCCTCGCTCAGCTACGCGATCAAGCTGGTGGATATGCCCTCGGGGATCTTTTATACGGCGCTCTCCACGGCGCTCTTGCCGGTCTTCGCGCTGCAAGTGGCCCGCCGCGAATTTACGCTCTTAACCACCACCTTCCGCCAGGTGGTCATTTTTTCCGCAATCATCCTCTTGCCCGCTGGCGCGCTGCTGAGTTCGTTGTCGCGCCCGGTGGTGGAGATTTTCTATCACCATGGCAATTTTAGCGCGCAGGCCACGGATGTGGTGGCGTCCACCGTGATGTTTCTCGCGCCGAGTATATTCATCGTCACCTACGGCTTTATCAACGGGCGGATGTATAACGCCCTGCAAGATAATCGCACGCTACGCAACGTTGCCCTGCTTTCGCTGGTGCTCAACGCCGTCCTTGACTATCTGCTGATGCAAATCTGGGGCGTGGCAGGTATTGCGTTCGCTACCACGCTGACCTATCTGATTGGCGCGCTGACGCTGCTGCTCATTCTCAACAAACGGCTGCAAGGGCTGCGCCTGCCGGAGCTTGGTCTTTCGCTGGGCAAAACCGCGGTGGCGGCCGCGTTCCTGTGGCTGACATGCGCGCTGCTGGCGATGCTGCCCCAGGTGGCCGCGCTGCCGCTGCTGGTACAGATCGTCTTGCTGAGCGCCGCGGGCCTGGTGATCTATGCTGCGCTGCTGCTGGTCTTGCGCGTGCCAGAGGTCAGCCTGCTCTGGGCCATACTGTGCAGTCGGCTGCCCTGGGCCGCGCGCGGGCAAAAGCGCAGATGAGCGTCTCGATGTTTGCGTACCCTGTGAGGAAGGAAGAACTTGCATGAGTGTACAAGCGGCTGGCTCCCCGCCAAAAAGCCTTAGCCTGGCAGACCTGGTCAGGCAGGCGCGTGCAGACGAACACGGTCGTGGACCTGCGTGCGGCTCTTCTGGTTGGGCGAGCGCAACCCTCGCCGCGTCCCCGGCGCGTTTCGCTTTCCCTTCGGGCCGGTGCGCTATATGGACGCCGGGGCGATGCTGTCGCTTTATCGTGAGATCTTTCTGGACCACGGCTATGAGGTCGCCGGATTAGGCGACGCGCCGGTGATCCTTGATTGCGGCGGGAACATCGGCATGAGTGTGATCTGGTTCAAGCAGCGCTATCCGCGTGCCCGCATCATTGCGGGCAAGTTGGCCAAAAGCTAGAACCGTGCTCGGAATAGCGATCGCTGGAGGGCTACTTCTTGGCATCGCTGTCGCAATGCTGCGCGATCTCTTAGATCGAGGCATCCGCGCCAGCCGGCAGGAATCTCATCTAAGCAAAGATGGCGGGATCGAGCGACCTCTTCCTGACGCGGTTCGACCAGATCATCAATTTGAAGCATCGGCAAAGGCAGTGCGCCTCACGGGTTCGGGGTGAAGAGTACCATCTTCAGCAACCATCGGCATCCGCCCGGCCGGTCGTTTCGTGCTGAACACGAAGGCGTTGCGTTTACGACCGACACCGGTCAGTGGTCCGTTAGGAAGCTGATCTGATCGTACTTTGGATCGCGGGCAGCGGCCATAGGCGATCGGATCAGGCGCAATAGCGCGCCAACGAGCGGCAGCGTTTCGGCTACCGCCGGCTGTTCGTCCTGCGGCGGCAGGAGGGAGAGCCATCGGGGATCAATCGGATCTACGGGCTTTTTCGCGAGGATGGACTCGCCGTCCGCAAGCGGATCATCGGTATACGCACAAGCGGCGGGCCCGCCGGAAGGCTGTGAGGACCCGTGCTCCGAATCCTGGTCGAGGCGAGCAACGTTGGTCGCCGGACTTCGTTCACGATCGGTTTGCCACGGCCCTTCCGGATCCTCAACATGGTCGACGACGTGACCAAGGAGCGCCTGGGGCCATTCCGGAGACGTCGTTTTCCGAGCGGCGCGCTGCCGAGAACTCACGGCGATCGTCGGAGCAGATTATCGCGGAGTTGGAGGAGCGGGGGCAAGGACGGCCGACCTGGCTCGCAAGCATGGGATCTCCGAAGCGACAATCTACAACTGGAAGGCCAGATTCGGCGGCAGGGATGTCTCTGAGGCCAAGCGGTTGAAAGCGCTGGAACAGGAGAATGCACGCCGGGTGAGCAGCTCGGCGAGCTCACAGTCACGTGTCACCATCCCGATGAAGCCGACGTCCTCTTCTGCTCATGTTAAGATGCGTCGCGAATCCCTACACACGCCAGGCATAGAGCCAGACGAAATATTTTGCGCTCGGTGCCGACAAAAACGGCGTGGGCATGGGTGGCCCTGGCAGTTCATCACACACCTCTGCGCGGCTAACCGTGATGCGGAAGCCCGCTTGCGTAAGCGCCGTCCACAGTTCCGCCACCTGGTCTTGCACATCAGGATTGCAATGCAATTCGCACGAAAGATAGTTGACCAACCTCATTTTGCCCGTGGCGCACAGGTCTTTGAGCACGCCAAATTCGCTGCCCTCAATATCGACCTTGAGATAATCCACCGGCTCGGTAATCAGGTCACTTAAACGCACGGCGTTCACCAACACCCCTGGCCGCGGCGCCAGGTCGGGCCGCTGCTTATCGCCGACATGGCCGCCCAGTGATCCCTCGGGCACAAACGATACCTTGCCAGTGGCATCGCTAACGGCGGCGCGAACCACCGTGACCGAGGTGAGGCCCAGCGCGCGCACATTCTCTTCCAGAAGGTCGGCGATTTGCGGGTCGGCCTCAAAGACGGTGATGCGGGCACGCGGATAGCGCTGCTTGAACCAGATCACACTCATGCCGATGTTCCCGCCGCAATCAAGGATCACCGGCGCGTCGCCTAATCCGGCGACCTCATAGCCGCGGTCCAGAAAGATCTCACGATAAAGCGACAGCATCGCCCCGGCGTCCATATAGCGCACCGGCCCGAAGGGAAAGCGAAACGCGCCGGGGACGCGGCGAGGGTTGCGCTCGCCCAACCAGAAGAGGCGCACGCAAGTCCACGACCGTGTTCGTCTGATGACATGGACCATACCACGCGCCTGCCTGACCAGGTCTGCCAGGCTAAGGCTTTTTGGCGGGGAGCCAGCCGCTTGTACACTCATGCAAGTTCTTCCTTCCTCACAGGGTACGCAAACATCGAGACGCTCATCTGCGCTTTTGCCCGCGCGCGGCCCAGGGCAGCCGACTGCACAGTATGGCCCAGAGCAGGCTGACCTCTGGCACGCGCAAGACCAGCAGCAGCGCAGCATAGATCACCAGGCCCGCGGCGCTCAGCAAGACGATCTGTACCAGCAGCGGCAGCGCGGCCACCTGGGGCAGCATCGCCAGCAGCGCGCATGTCAGCCACAGGAACGCGGCCGCCACCGCGGTTTTGCCCAGCGAAAGACCAAGCTCCGGCAGGCGCAGCCCTTGCAGCCGTTTGTTGAGAATGAGCAGCAGCGTCAGCGCGCCAATCAGATAGGTCAGCGTGGTAGCGAACGCAATACCTGCCACGCCCCAGATTTGCATCAGCAGATAGTCAAGGACGGCGTTGAGCACCAGCGAAAGCAGGGCAACGTTGCGTAGCGTGCGATTATCTTGCAGGGCGTTATACATCCGCCCGTTGATAAAGCCGTAGGTGACGATGAATATACTCGGCGCGAGAAACATCACGGTGGACGCCACCACATCCGTGGCCTGCGCGCTAAAATTGCCATGGTGATAGAAAATCTCCACCACCGGGCGCGACAACGAACTCAGCAGCGCGCCAGCGGGCAAGAGGATGATTGCGGAAAAAATGACCACCTGGCGGAAGGTGGTGGTTAAGAGCGTAAATTCGCGGCGGGCCACTTGCAGCGCGAAGACCGGCAAGAGCGCCGTGGAGAGCGCCGTATAAAAGATCCCCGAGGGCATATCCACCAGCTTGATCGCGTAGCTGAGCGAGGCAATGCTGCCCGGCGGCAAGAGCGAAGCCATAAACTGATCGACCAGATTGTTGCCGTTGACCATCAGCGCCCCAATCAGCATGGGCGTGGAAAGCGCGGCAATGCGCTGAATGCCCGGATGCCGCCAGGAAAAATCGAAATGAAAGCGCAGCCCCATGCGTAGATAGGCAACGACGAGCAGCAAGAAATTCAGCGAATAACCCACAATCGTGGCCCAGCCCAGGGCATAGATGCCCCAGGAACGCGCAAACAGCAGAAACGCGATAATGCTCAGCGTAATCGTGACGGGAGCCAGCGCTGGCAGAGCAAACCGCCCATAGGCATTCAGAACGGAGCCAACCAGCGTCACCAGCACTTGCAACAAGAGCACGGGCATCAAGAAGCGCAGGAGGATGACCGCCAGCGTCTGCGTGGGGGCATCCATCTGCCGCGCGAAGACCGTCACCACCAGAGGCGCGGCCGCGGCCAGCGCCACCGTCACCACCAGCGCAATCAGCGTGCCCAGCGTCATCGCGGCCCAGAGCAGGCGCATGGACTCCGCCTCGCCTTTGTTTTCGCGGTAGTCCACAAAGACCGGAATCAATGCCGCGCCTACCGCCGCGGTCAAGACGCCAGAAATGGTTGTGGGCACGATCAGCGCCACCGTATAGGCGTCCATGGTTGGGCCAACGCCAAAGGCCGAAGCCGTCAGCACCTGGCTGACGATGCTCAGCAGCCGGGCGGCAACGGTGACATACAAGACGACCGAGATGGCGCGGCCAGCGTGAATCACGGTCCCCTGGCTTTTGGGCGCGCCATCGCGCGGGGGAGCCGTTTCCAGAAGGTTTGTGGATGTACTCATGCCTAAATTGTCTCATCTGATGCCGCGCGCGCCTGTCGGCCGTCAATGAGACGCTGCCTAAACGCAACGCCTTGGTGTTCAGTACGAATCGACCGGTC
Source organism: Bradyrhizobium sp. 170 (assembly GCF_023101085.1). Classification (NCBI taxonomy): domain Bacteria; kingdom Pseudomonadati; phylum Pseudomonadota; class Alphaproteobacteria; order Hyphomicrobiales; family Nitrobacteraceae; genus Bradyrhizobium; species Bradyrhizobium sp. 170. Next base: position 7,001,053 of record NZ_CP064703.1, read on the forward strand.
GGGCGGATGCCGATCGTCGCTGAGATGGCGCTCTTCACCCAGAACCCGTGAGGCGTACTGGCGTTGCCTTTGCCGATGCTTGGGATTGATGATCTGGTCGAACCGCGTCCGGAAGCGGTCGATCGATCCTGTCATCTGGAGCACTTAGACGAGATTCCTGCCCGCTGGTGCGGATGCCTCGATCTAGGAGATCGCGCAGAAATGCGATAGCGATGCCAACAAGTAGCCCTCCAACGATCGCTATTCCAAGCACGATTCTAGCTTTTGGCGAACTTGGCCTCAAGGGTGGCGACGCCGCAGAGACGAGACTCGCCTCGAACACCGGCGAGGATTGTTGTTGCGTCGCTACTGTCTTACGCAGCACGTAGCGAAAATTATCATAGGCGTTTTCGGATGATTCCGCAGCGGCTGCCAATTTATCGATGGTAGCAGCGGAATCCGCTGGCTCTTTCCTATTCTTACTATAGTCCTCCAATGCCTTTTGGGCAGCTAATGCTTGAGTGCTCAATTCGTTCAGTCGGTCCTTAACCCATTGATCGTCTTGCAAGCTGCCCTTGTCCATTTGATGGGTAATATATTTTTCTGCAACGGCGTTTGCGATCTGCGCCGCTCGATCAGGATCTCTGGAACCGAAGGTAATCTCGACAAGATACGTAGGGCCGACACGCTTGGCCGAAAGCTTGCGTTCGAACGGTTCCAAGGCATAGCGCGCGGCGCTAGCTTCCGTCGCCGGTTTACTCCAACCGAGCAGCCGGGATATCATGCCGCTACCTTGGCCGGTCGTAAATTCCAGGTCTTGAGCAAGGCCGAGCTTCTCGATCACGGCGCTAGCGATGCTCTCAGACTTTATGATTCCGATCTGGCTTTCCACGGCCGTTGACACCGACGCAGCGTCCGCAAAGGTCGCTTTCGCGTTTACGATGAGTAGCGCCTTGGCGGTGAACGTAGGTACCACGGTGATGAGGTAAAGTGTAGCAACGCCAAGCGCCGCGAAACATGTCAGCGATATGATCGGTACATGTCGTCGTATGAAGGCCAGCACGGCCAGCACGTCTGCCAGCGACACGACCGGCCCTGGACGAAATTCAGGCGGCCCATTGTCGCGATTTATCCAATTATCGGTCCTGCTGTTCTGCAACATTTCCTACCAGCCTGATAGTGGATGCTCAATCACGTGCGCAATTTCATAACGAAGAGGTCGGTTAAGATGCAGCAGACGAAGGCACGTCAATAAACATTGCAACTACCTTACGATAAGGAAGTACTTGGCCGCCGGGACGGTGAGTACAGCAGGGACGAAACGATGATCGAGGACCGCCAAAGCCGAAGGAGCCGACGCAAGCCACTACTGACAACGCATCTAAATGCCTTCTAGCAACGGTCGCTGGGGCCGCGCTGCCGCCATTGACAAAATGTGCCTGGAACTTGGTAGGGGGCGGCAAAAAAGTGGACAACGCATAACTCATGGTACTCTACGATCCAGTCGCTCATCTCCAGCGAGAACAGTACATTCCGGATCACTGGATGGGAATGGATGGGAATTGGCAATAAGTGGGTAACTACGACGGTCCATTGAGCCGCGGCACTGCCGGATTGAAGTTCGAGCCGCAATCCGCTTGCGTACCATCCCAATGGGTCTGGCGGTGACCCGCCACTGAGTATTTCCTCCAGGAGGATTTAGTCGTCCGTTAATAAGCCCGATTGAGCGGGGCTGTACAGGCGAGCGGGCGCCATAAATAGAAACAGGCACCACAGTTCTCTCAGCCAGGCGAGGATGCGTCGGAAATTGTAGCCGACGACTGCGCAGGATACGCAACTGCCGGCCGACGGAGGATTGGCCTTTCAAATTCTCAATAGGCGTTCGCGTAGGCCTCTCTGGAGAAGAACGTGAGCAAAATGATTCGCAGGTCGAAAAGAAGCGACCAGTTATCGATGTAGTACAGATCGTGCTCCACACGACGCTGCATTTTCTCGAGCGTATCGGTGTCGCCGCGATAGCCGTTGACCTGAGCCCAGCCCGTAATGCCGGGCTTGACGTTGTGACGACGGAAAAACGACGAAATCAGCTCAGCGAACACCTCGTTTTGCGAGGTCGCGTGTGGACGGGGCCCGACGAGCGACATGCTACCGGCCAGGACATTGATCAACTGCGGAAGCTCATCGATATTGGTATGGCGCAAGAAGCGTCCCAGACGAGTCACTCGTGGATCGTGTCTGACGACAGGTTTGAAATTGCCGCCATCCTCCATCACTGTCATCGTTCGGAATTTCAGGACGCTAATGGGCTCGTTATTGTAGCCGTGCCGTGTCTGGCGAAATAGCACCGGACCGCGAGAATCGAGCTTGATTGCGAGCGGAACGATGACGAAAAGGGGACTAACCAGAATAAGGCCAGCGATTGCGGCGGCAACGTCGAATGCTCGCTTGATTGCTCGGTTGAAAGGAGTGAGGGGGCACTGGCAGATCCGCATTGTCACCATGTTGCCGAACTGAGTGATCCGCGACACGGCCATGAGATCGATGGATCCAATAGGGACGACATGAACGTCAACTGGCAGGTCTGATAGAGCGCTGGCAAGCGCGAGAGCAGACCGAACTTCCAGCTCCGAAGTCAGAATGACAATGTCATCCGCGCGGAGGAGCCGGCAATCCGCAACCAGTTGGCGGGTATCAGGTAGCGCTTGGACCGCGCCGGGACGGGCCACTACTGAGGTGTCGGTGCGAGCCGTCGGAAAGTCGAACGAGCGGATGGTCCGAAGTCCTGTGGCGAATGCTCGAGCGGAAAAACGGGAGCAGTGACTCGGATCCCCTATAAGTATGATGCGCCTGGCGTCGATCAACCCTGATGCAATGGCAGGCTGTAGTAGTGAGAACCATATTGCCCGCGTGCAAAGTACCGTAATGAAAACACTCACAGCTTGGGCTACGATAGTAGCGCGCGAGTAGTCTCCCGAGACTTTCAGGAGGAATATCGTCGCGATGAAGAAGGCGAATACGAAGAGAACGCTGCTGGCGCCGCTCCAGATGAAAACGTGTCGAGGCTGCGTCTGGATCCGCGAGTATTGCCGGAGCCCTATAGAAACGAGCAAAAGCATTGTGGAAATCAGAAATGATTCCGGAATGTACTTGGCGTCGTCCGGATTCAGCAGGATCACCCGATGATAGAGGACGGCTGCGAAATAGGCCGCGACGGCTACGAGCACGAATTCGGTACTTGCTACCAATACCAATAGCGCAGCTAATCGGCCGCCCTTGCCCGCTGGGATGGCCTTGCTGCCAGCGACCAACTGGGCCGGAAGCTGGGTAGAGGTCGGCGAATTGGTAACATAACTCACCAGTCACCCCCAATCGTTCCCAGTCATCCGCCTTCCAGCAAATCATTAGCATTCGGGTAACTGGGCGGAAATTGGCTATAACTGGGTAGAGAGAGGTAACCACGATGGCCGATTGAGCCGGGGCGGTGCGGAGTTAAATTGCCGAATAATCAAGAGGACAGATCTGGCGAACATAGTGAAGAAGGCGGTGAGCGCCCGCAGCGCCAATGAGGAAACAGAACGTTGGTTTTGCGGATGGTCTGTTGGGACGGTCTGCTCCAACGGGGGACAGATTTGAACGATTTCACGGGATGAGCACGTTGGTGATGACCACGTTGGTACAGAGAGTTTCCGCCATGACGAACTCCATGCTGCGCAATTGTTCCCAGTTCGACGTGTTTGGCAGTAAGTCCGGCCGTTGCCTCAAATGGGGCCTGGTGGCTATTGCCCTGGCAATCTCTACCCAAGCAAAGGCCGAATATCGAGTAAACATCGGAGATGTCCTGGAGGTGGCCGTGGCTGGCGTACCGGAGCTACGGCATCGTGCAACCGTCCAAATGGATGGCAACATCTCGTTGCCGCTGGTCGGAATGCTTCCAGTAGCCGGCCTTCCCGTACCGCAGATTCGAGCCAAAATCGGCACCGCACTGGCCGGCAAGGTGTATCGGCAGAGGACTTCGGATGGCCGTGAGGCCGTCATCGTGATCGACGCGAATGAGGTCACGACGACCGTGGCGGAATACAGGCCCATATACATAAATGGCGACGTCTCGAGGCCGGGTGAATATCCTTATCGTCCGGCAACCACCGCACGCCAACTCGTCGCAGTTGCGGGCGGCTACGACATCATGCGTATCAGAATGAACAACCCGTATCTCGAGTCAGCAGACCTGAGAGCCGAGTATGGATCGCTTTGGACGGAGTTCGCCAAAGAGCAGGCGCACTTGTGGCGTATCAAGACGGAACTCGGAGAGGCGACCCAGATCAGTCCAAGCGCTGTGACGGACGTACCGATAGCTCGATCGGCGATTTCGGAAATCGTCAATGCAGAAACGGAGTATTTGAAGACGAGGCAGAGTGATTATCAGAAGGAAAAGACGTTCCTTCAGCGCGGCGTCCAACAGGGAGAGGACCAGGTCCGCGTGCTCTCAGAGCAGCAGAAGAAAGAGGAAGAGGGTTTTCAGGCAGACCTCGAAGAACTGCAGAAAGCGTCCGACCTCTACGGCAAGGGTTCATTGACCAGCCCTCGCGTGACGGATGCGCGGCGCGCGGTGCTACTGTCATCAACTCGGAAGCTGCAGACCTCCGCGCAGCTCATGCAGGTAAAGACGCAACAGGACGAGCTCACCAGAAGGCTGGGAAGGCTCGACGACCAGCGGAGGCTCGACTTGCTCCGTGAGCTGCAAGCCACCAGCTTGAGGCTCAACCAAATCCGCGAAAGGCTGCAGAGCGTCGGCGAGAAGCTTCAGTACACTGCGATGGTTCGATCACAACTCGTACGAGGAGCCGGCAGTAAGCCCGACATCGCCATCATTAGAAAAGGCGAGAAAGGGCCGGAACGGATTATCGCGAGCGAAGATACCGAGTTGCAGCCGGGTGACGCCATCGAGGTCACCCTCCGATACCAGGACGGTCCTGACGCGCCTCCCCGAAAGCTGAGCAGTTCAAAAATCCCACCGGCGCTGACCACGGCCGATTCGCTGCGCGTCGACAGCAGGTGATGAGGACCAGAAGCGGCGCGATCGTCGGGACCAGCAGATCCTCGTCACCGCTCATCACGCGCACGACAACAAGATCGACAAGCTCGCCGAAATCAGCGGTCAGGATTCCATCGGCATCATCTATTCTACTCTCACGCGCACCTTGGCTTTGATTGCAATCCCGACGAGTACAAAATCCATGGCAAGCTCTGCGCTTGGGCTAGTTACGCCAGGCAGCAGAGCAAAGCCGAGAGGAAAGACCTCATGTTTCAACGACTAATTAAGTTCGCTGCATGGGCCGGTCTGTGTGTCATTGCTTATTCGACCCTGTCGCCGCTTAGAGATAGGCCGGTTTTGCTGACCTCGTTGAAGCTGGAACATCTTGCGGCATTTGTCGTTCTCGGCACGCTCTTCTGCTTAGCCTATCCCCGACGCACTCGCGCCGTCCTACTCATCGTATTTGGCAGCGCCGCGTTGCTTGAGCTTCTGCAGTTGCTTACTCCGGATCGCCACGCGCGAACCTTAGACGCAATCCAAAAAATTGCTGGAGGCGCCGCTGGCGTTTTCACTGGCCGCGCTGTTCTACGTTTCGATCGAGCACGTTTCTGGTTGTTACGCGGCTCAGACACCCACCCACCCACGCCCTGAAATCCGCTGCGAGGCTATCCCGCGTCGTGCTTCCCGAACTGTCGAGAAGGCCACCAACATTAGACATCATAGCTTTCGCCTCCTCGATTCCTGCGGGGGCGGCCTTGGCATAGTGGCCTTGGCGCTTTGCTCGCATCGCCGCGGGTGCCGAAAGTTCCTCATTTCGCAAGGATCGATGGATCGTAGGTTTCTGCGAGCGCGAAGTTCGCCTGGGCGCTTCCCATCTCGACTGCGCGCTCGAGTACAAGCCGCGCCGCGCCTATGTCCGCCGCCTCGACTACGGCAAGACCTCGAACACTCCATCGCTCCGCTTTTAGGTAAATCCTATAACTCGCATCGAGGACCCCACCCACCCCTTTCGGGTTAGGCTGCTGGGTGCTCTCCTCGCTGGTGAGATATCCGCAGGAAACCCTGCAGGAGCGCTAGGCACAGCGGAGCACCATCGATGAGCATTGTGGGCAACTGGAAGCTGATCTCGGGATCCAGCACCTCGCTCACGGCTTCACATAGGACCATCCCTTCTCCTGCAACTCCATCACGCGTACGACGCCGGACTTCACTACTTCCGCCTGCGGAACAATCGGAATGTCCTTGTTCTCGGCCTTGTGCATTCTTTCCTGAGTGTTGCCGCAGGCCTTGAACGATACCTCCGGCCTGCTCAGCGCCATCTCCTCGATACGGGCCTTTACCGGCGATGTGTCATCGCGCAGCATATGCAGGCCGGGCCCGAACGTGACCACCTCGATTTTCACGTTCTCGCCGACATCCTTATAGTATTGAGCAACATTCGTTGCGTTGTTGAGCGCAAGATTCATGGCGGCGGGGTCGCTCGTGTTTACCTGCAAAACTAAATGGTGCGCCTTGGAGTCCGACGCAAGCCGAGCGTTGGCGGCGAGAAGGGATCGTTCCCTCTTATGTGTGGTGACTTTACTATGTTTGGTGGCTTTACGCGTGGCGGCAGCTTTTTCTGCAACGGGCGGCTGGTACACAGCAGGATTCGTCGTTGTCGGTACCCAGTACCGTCCGCCTCGCTCGGCCGCCGCGAATGACGGGGCGCATAGAACTGTTACGGCTCCTATGGTGGCTACCCTCGCAATATGTTGAAACATGTTCATCGGGCTCTCCTATGGACAAACTTCATCGGACACGATCATCTGTTCCGCTTCGCGACCGGGTGTGACCATTTACATGCAATAGTCATCTTCGCGCGAACCGCTTCCCACCCGCCGAGCGAAAACGTTCCATCCAGCGCGGTTCCTGTGCGGGGTGCAAGGCGCACGCTGAGGCTTCCAGCGTCCGGAAGGGACTGCAGCAAGCGAATAACGTCGCCCGCGAACGCGACCCCTGCTCCGAACGCCGGCAGCGCTGCCGCGATCTGCATCTGCTGACCGTCGTTAACACGATAGGAAATCGCGTAATCGTTGCCGCGGCCCGAAATGCCGGGTCCTGCGACCACCAACTCGGTCCGACCTCTGCGGCAGTGAATTGAAAGCTTCATTGCGGTTTCGGCCGCCGCACCATCGTTCGACAAGGTCGTGGCGGTGGCAACGGGTGAATAGTCGACTGGCGAGGTCGTTTGACTGATAATCCAGTTGTCGCCTTTGGAGGTCGCCTGATGCGCAGTCGCGATTGCCCGCGACACCTTGGCCAGGCACTGCAGCTGTTCGGTGCGCTCCATCGGGATGCAGTCGCGAAGCTGCGCCGTCGGATCTTCTGCCCCTTGCGTCCAGGCAATCCCGCTTGTGAGCGCGATTCCAGCTACAATGGGGATGGCTGCGCCTCTCATTGCGATGCATGCGCTGCGCGCGGTTGGCGTTCGAGCCACGCTTGCGCCGCAGGGAAGCGCGCGAGGCCAGGAACCGTCGCCGCGAGATTGATCAATTTCCATTTCGGGTCGAAGCCGGGCTCCTGCAGCTTGCCGATCCGCGAGAACAGATGATCGACGAAACGTGCGGTGCGCTGGAAGCGGTTCGATTTGGCTGGGAAATTGAAAGCGACGAGAGCGGTCGGAACGGCAATCGTCGTTACTCGTTCGCCCGGCTTGATCAGATTGGGATAGTCCGCGGCATCGAGCGCGGCGGGCAGATAATAGTCCTCGAACTTGCTGTCATAGGGCATTGGCAAGAACTTGAACCCCGGCTCCCAACGGCCGCGTACGAAAGCATCTACCGGCTTCGAAGTAATGAAGACGATCCCCGCCACCTCGCCCTTACGCATCTGCTCGAGCGCGACCTGATGCGGGATGAACGTCTTTTCCACCTCGAGGCCCAGCCGACTGAAGATCAGAGGGCCCGAATAGGCTGCTGCGGTCCCTTGGGTATTGAAGTTCACTTTTTTACCTGCCAGATCGTTCAGACTCTGAATCTCGGGACGAACGAAGATATGAAGTTCGGACGGGAATAGATTCAGGACGTAGGCAAGCCGTTGCTGAATATCCGGCACCTGGCTCTTATATTCCTCCAGCGCGTCGGAATTGATGATCGCGGCGTCGATGCCGCGCAAATAGAGCAGTGAGTTCACGTTTTCCGTGGCACCGCGTGTCACGATCGGCAGAACGTGCAGATTGGGTCCATCATCTACGACACGGGCAATCTCCGCCGCCAGGCGGATTGGCGCACCCTCGAGAAGGCCTCCTGCAATACCGACTGTCCAGGCATTCATCGCCACTTGCGGCTTTTGCGCCTCCGGCTCGCGAGGCAACAGACGAGCGCTTTGCATTCGGGCATTTTGCGTCTGCGCGTCCGCAGCGAACGGCTGAATGATCACGGGCAACGAGGCCAATGCCACGAGTAGAAGTCGCGGACCTAAACCAGCAAACCAATTCATCAGCCAATTCCTTTCCAAGCTTTGAAGGCGCTGCCGATCCCCCGGTGCCGGAAGCCCTGTGCTAAGGATGAAGCGTCCTCCATGCGAACCTTCGTCACGCGTTGCTCATCCGCCGCCGCGTATCGCGTCTGATCCGGGGAAGCCTGCGGTTGGGACGCCCATACCATCACGACGACAGCGGCGGCGATCCAAACGGGCGCCGCTCGTCCCTCCGCTTGCAGGTGCATCATTGTACTCCGGACAAATAGCGTCCTGTCCGAATCGGCGCGCGACGTGCTTGAGATCTCGTAGGCGACAGCTACGTCATCCTTGCTTGAGAATGACCGGTTCTTCATCGGGCGACCCATCTGCCATCAACCGCCGCACGGTGTGATGGCCCTTTCCAATGCGTCATCACGCACCTTATGCACGTCGCTTGCCCGCTGCTGGCAAACTCTTAAGGGGTACATCCAAGAAAGCCGCTCCCAGCATCAGGCGACGCTATGACCAACCAGATCGAGAGCTTGATTCCAGTAACCACCGTAGTCGGCGGGGAAGCGCACAGTAAGAACGCTTTCGATTCAACCTGTCGTTTTCTAATTCCCGTACTCTTTTCTGCGCGGGAGTTTGCACGAGTTGCCGACAACCCGCTTCCATTCTAAGGAGCACGAAATGCGGTGCGCCGCGCGGCGCAAGCCTGCCGTCGCGACGGTCAGGCGGTGCTGCCGGCGTCCACCGTCAGAACGGTGCCAGTGGTGTTCCGGCCGCCTTCTCCGAGGAGATACTCGACCATGGAAGCGACGTCGTCGGCCTCGGGCAATCAGCGCAACGCGCTGCGGCCGGCGATACGCCGGCGGCCGTCGTCATCCAAGGACTTGGTCAATTCGGTGTCGACGAAGCCGGGCGCGATCGCGTTCAGGGTGATGCCGAGCTTGCCGACTTCGCGGGCCAGCGGACGGGTGAAGCCGCCGGCCGCGGCCTTGGACGCGGCGTAGACGGACAGGCCGTTGCCGATCGAGGCGATGATGGAGGAGATGTTGACAATGCGGCCGACGCCGTCGGCCATGGTCAGAACGATCGGCGACAGCACGTTCAGACGGATCAACGCCGACGCCGACGACCAGGTAGGTGCCAGCGTCGCATCGGTCCGGCCGATCGGTGACGATCGCATCGACCTCGGCATCCGCAAGCAGCGCCTGGATGCGATCCGGATCAAGATCGCGCGGGCACAGAAGCATGCGGCGGACGACCTCGTCGAGCTCGATTATTGCGAGCGCGGACTGCATCGACATCCACCTTTGCGCCGCCGACTCCGCAGGCGCGGTCGGCTAGATTGCCGCCCCCCGAATTGCGCAAAATTCATTTCGACGCAGTGCGGGTCGTCTGACCTGCCATGAACGTGTTCTGCAGCAACGGCGGTTTCCTGATGACCGCGAACGAGTTGGCAACTGCCGTTGCCCGCCGGCTCAACATAAGGATCGTGATCTCCAACAATCAATCGTACGGCACCATCCGTACGCGTCAGGAGAGAGCATTTCCGAAACGTCCTGGAGGTGCGGGCCTGTCTAACCCCGATTTTGCGACCCTTGCCCGCGCATTCGGCGCGCAGGCTATACGATCACGAGCGCAGCGCTGGCGGCCGAGGTCGTCGCGGAAGCAATGTCGGCGAACTGCCCCGTTGTGATCGAAGTTCGATCTGATGTACGCTAAACAATCGATCGATCCTCGTTGCGGCGTCTGGCTGATGCCTCAGGGCGGCGCGTCTAGTCTGGCGGCTTTGGTGCGCTCGGTCGCCGAGATTCATCCGGAGTTCGGTCTTTGTACAAACAGCAGGATCAAAGGGTAGCTCGCATTGTAGCTTCATCTCAAGTTTGGACACGGCCTGAGGTGCCTCTTTGGGGGTAACCCCCGTTGAGAGACCCGTTGGGCGCGCTGCAAAAGCTACTTGCGGCAAAGTGGCCCCTTCAGTTTTTTTGGGATAGTCTGATTTTGTGGGTCCCGGAAGAATAGCAGCCGCTACTAACGACACCGGGATGCTTTTGAAGCCGTGCATACTCATTCAATCCGTGGAGGTCGACGCTGCGCACGTCAAATGGCATGTCGAGGGCTATGTGAAGAAGATCGCCTTCTTCCGCCAGACCGTTCCGTTCGGACTCGGCTACGCCGTTCGCGCCATCAACAAGCTCAAGCGGATGGTCTTTGTCCCCGGCGGGCGTCGCTCCGCCCGACCACGAGGCCCTGCCCCACTCCATGATTTAATGGGCAAGTCTACTCGCGATGCCACTCCGGCCCGCTTTTCTGCGCCGCGCAAAACGCACAACGTGAACTGATGTTTCTAATGCCTTGCTGTCCGATTTGGGAGCCATCGACTGAATGTCATCTTGCTCTACCAAGGTCGCACTCCTTATCGATGGCGCTAATCTACATGCGGCCAGCAAGGCGCTTGGTTTCGATGTGGATTACAAGCGACTGCTCAAGGAATTCCAAAGTCGGGGGACGCTGGTTCGCGCGCTCTACTACACCGCGATCATCGAGGATCAGGAATATTCGTCGATCCGTCCCTTGATCGATTGGCTCGACTATAACGGCTATACCGTGGTCACCAAGGTGACCAGGGAGTTTACCGACGCCAGCGGCCATCGCAGAGTGAAGGGCAGCATGGACATCAAACTCGCTGTTGATGCCATGGAGCTTGCCGAGCATATCGACCAGATGATTCTGTTCTCAGGTGACGGCGACTTCCGCCCGCTGGTGGAGGCGGTCCAACGTCGGGGAGTTCGCGTCACCGTCGTCTCGACCATTGCCAGCCATCCTCCGATGATCGCCGATGAACTTCGGCGTCAGGCCGACGCTTTCATCGACCTCGTGGATTTGAAGCCCAAGCTTGGCCGCGACCCGTCCGAGCGGTCAGCCTCGCGCGAGCCGCGCCATCATGCGTTACAGTTGCGCGATCACGACAGCTGACAACGACCTTCAATGATCAAGTAACGCACAACGCTCGCTGTTCTGCTCTTTTCATTTTGCAGCAACGCAGACGACTCCTGGAATGAAAAGACCGCAGGCATTTTCGCGCTGCGGCCCCCGGGTTCAAAAAAACGCTCGATCCGCCATCCCGGTTCTTCGAACACTGAGCCGAATATCTTCGAGTGTGGAGTCGCAAAATGCTGTTCCAGACGAGGAACACATCGGGTGTTGCGCAACGGAGACAGCATCGAGGACGTGTCCCGCTGCAGACATTCAAACTCGATCGCCGCCGCTCAGGCCGTATTGCCCGGCTTCCCGAAAGCCCCCGCCTCGGCCAGAGCCGCGATACGTCGCTCATCATAGCCGAGGGTCTTTCGGAGCACTTCCCTCGTATGCTCGCCGAGCAGCGGCGCCGCTACGGGATCGACGGTTGGCGTCAGGCTCATCTGCAGCGGCGTTTCAATATTGGGGACGGTGCCCGCGGTCGGATGCGTAATCCGGCTAAGACGATGGCGGTCGCGCACTTCCGGCGCGTTGAAACCTTCCTCTACGGTGCGCAGATAGCCGACCGGTATGTTGGCCTTCTTCATCTTCGCCATCCAGTGCTCGAGGCTGTCGCTGGCGAAGATACCGGCGATGATGGCGCGCAACTTTTCCTTGTTGGCGGTTCGGTTTTTCCTGTGGGCAAACTCGGGATCGGTGACGAGGTCCGGTCGATCGAGCACGTCCACCACGAGCCGGCGGTACAGGCGGTCGTTGGCGCAGGCCATGTAAAGCGGCCCATCGGATGCCTGATAGACACCGACGGTGGGCGAGCCGTTCGGTGAATTCCCGAAGCGGCCCGGATTCGCGCCGCTGATTAGATAGGCCATGCCGTAGAAACCGGTCATCGTCACGGCGGTGTCGATCAGCGCCACTTCGACCTGCTGGCCGCGGCCGAGCCGGTCACGGGCAATCAGCGCCAGCAGGATCGCGTTGCATGCCGACATGCCCGTCGCCATGTCGACGATCGGCGGACCGGTCCGCACCGGCTCCCCATCCGGAAATCCATTCAGCGACATGAAGCCGCTTTCGGCCTGCGTGATCGGATCGAAGCCCGGGCGCAAGGCGAACTCGCCCTTGCGGCCGTAGGCCGAGATCGAGCAATAGATCAGCTTCGGATTGGTCGGCGCGACGGAGGCATAGTCAAGACCGAACCTCTTCATTATGCCGCCGGAGAAATTCTCCACGACGACATCCGCTTTCGCGATCAGTTCACGGGCGACTTCGAGCGCCGCAGGATTGTTGAAATCGAGCGCGATGCCGCGCTTGTTGCGATTGAGGCTGAGAAAGGCCGCGCTCTCGCCGCCGATTTCCGCGTGTTCATAATGGCGGGTATCGTCGCCCCCATCAGGGTTTTCGATCTTGATCACTTCGGCACCGAAATCGGCCAGCGTTTGCGTGCAGGCCGGGCCGGCAACGACTCGCGTGAAGTCGACGACCAGCAGACCATCCAGCGCAGTCGGTTCGCCCATCACGCGCGGCGTTCGCTCCGGCAATTGCGGTCTGGCAGTCATCTCCGGCATTTCCTCTTGTTATTCTGCCTGGCGAAACGAAGGCTTTCGCCGCGACTTCAAGACTTTCTTACCGGAACCAGACGGATAACGCCAAACCCCGATTTTGCAGGGCGGGACCTGCCGCTGACATAGCTCTTGAGACGGCACGCGGGCCTGCGGCATGGCCCTCGCATTCAGGCTGCAGGCCCGGACTCGACGGTCACGCTACCCAAAAAGGTGCCGCCCGCCCCCGGTTTGATCCGGGAGTCGAGCGGCGTCTCATCGATGCGCCGATGCCGCGAACAGCATTCGCAGCGCCGTTACTGCTGTGGAAGCCCGTCTTTCCTACTCGGCGATCACCTCACCGGAGCCGCCAAGCTCGGCGGGAAAATCCTTCAGTTTGGGCAGCCCATCCCGCATCGGCAGCACCGTCTCGGCGTAGTTGACGTGCACGCCGGGCGTGAAGGGGAGTGTCGGGAGGGTTGCAGCGAAGACATCGACCAGCCCGAGCGTCGGATGATTGGTCATCAGATGACCGCCGCACTCCGCGCAGTATTTGCGCTGGCTCATCGGAGTCTTCTCGAACGTCGCGACGTGTTGCGCCCCCGCCGTGATCCGTACCGCTTCCGGCTTCCACAGGCTAAATGCGTTCACCGGTCCGCCGGACCACGAACGGCAGGAACTGCAATGGCAATAACCCATTCCTTCCGGCGCACCCGTGACCTGGACCTCGACCGCGCCGCAAAAACAGCTTCCGGTATGCTTCATCATTTCTGTCTCCTTGATTGAGAAGTGATCAGGCCGGCCTGCGCCAGGGGAATAGCATGGAAACGCGTTCCCGATAACGGCGATATTCGTCGCCGAACATGGCCACAAGATCGCGCTCCTCGAGCATGATGCCGACGAAGATGTAGGCCGTGGTCACCGCCGAGAACAGCAAATGCCCGGCGCTCATCGTCGGGGTCGCCCAGAACGCGATGATGAAACCGAGATAGATCGGGTGCCGGACAAAACGGTAGAAGAACGGCGTCCGGAAGACGGGCGCCGGCATCTCGCGGCCTGCGAGATTGTTGGCGACCTGATGTAATCCGAACAGTTCGAAATGATTGATCAGGAAGGTGCTCGTGAACACGATCACCCAACCAACGAACGACAGTGTAGCGATCACCACCGCCATTTCGGGCTCCTGGACGTTCCAGATGATGGCCGGCATCGGACGCCATTGCCAGAACAGCAACAGAAGCGTCAGGCTTGCGCACAGCACATAGGTGCTGCGCTCGACAGACCTCGGAATAAACCGCGTCCACCAGTGTTTAAACGATTTACGCGCCATGACGCTATGTTGGATGGCAAATAGCGACATCAGTATGAGATTGACAACAATTGCCTCGAATATCCCCGAATTCGCGCCGGTATCGATCGCCTTCGGCACGGCGAGCCCCGATACGAACCCGATGGCGTACAGAATCGTGAACAGAAATGTGAAATAGGCCACACCGCCGAACAGAAATGCAGTGAATCTTAGCACCCGATTGCCCGGTATCGCCGGGTGGATGGCTTGGGTTTCTGTCATGAAAATTGACTCCGCTACGGGAAATGGGATTGCAGCTCCCTGTTTTGGCAGGATGCACGGAGAACGGCGCCAGGGCTTTGCCTTCGGCTTTAGACGGACTTGATTGTTTCTTGAGAAAGCTCACGTGAGATTCGACTTCGATAATCACATCCTGGACACCGATCGTCGCGAGCTGCGTCGTGGCGGCGAACTGGTGGCGATGCAGCCGCAAGTATTCGACTTGCTGGTTCACCTGTTGAAACACTGCAATCACGTGGTCAGCCGGGACGATCTCATTGCGCTGGTGTGGGGAGGACGGATCGTCTCGGACTCGACGCTGGACAGCCGGATCAACGCCGCCCGGAACGCGATCGGTGACAACGGCAAGGAACAGCGGCTCATCCGCACCATTCCCCGCAAGGGGATTCGCTTCGTCGGCGCCGTGAATGGGCTATGCGAGGCACAGGCCGCTTCGCGCGCAGCAG
Source organism: Bradyrhizobium sp. 170 (assembly GCF_023101085.1). Lineage (NCBI taxonomy): Bacteria > Pseudomonadati > Pseudomonadota > Alphaproteobacteria > Hyphomicrobiales > Nitrobacteraceae > Bradyrhizobium > Bradyrhizobium sp. 170. The sequence continues at coordinate 7,016,056 of NZ_CP064703.1, forward strand.
CAGAACAACCGCGTTCGAGGTTAGCGCTGCCCGACCGGCCGGCAATAGCTGTACTGCCGTTCGACAATATGAGCGGCGACCGGGAGCAGGAGTATTTCTCCGACGGGATCAGCGAGGACATCATCACCGCGCTGTCGAAATTGCGCTGGTTCTTCGTGATCGCGCGCAACTCGTCGTTCACCTACAAGGGCAAGGCGGTCCAGATGAAGCAGATCGCCGCTGAGCTCGGGGTGCGCTACGTAGTCGAAGGCAGCGTGCGGAGGAGCGGCGATCGCGTACGCATCACTGCGCAGCTCAACGACACCGCAACGGGTAGTCATATCTGGGCGGAGCGTTACGACCGCGACCTCATCGACGTCTTCGCCGTGCAGGACGAAATCACCGACGCCATCGTCGCCGCGATCGAGCCGCAGATTTACGCCGCGGAGAACTTTCGCAGCCGGCGCAAGGCGCCCAACAGCGTGGACGCCTGGGACCTGGTGATGCGGGCGCTGTCGCATCACTGGCGGGTGACGCGGCCTGACAGCCTCACCGCGCAGGCGCTGCTGGAACGCGCGATTGCGATCGATCCGGACTACGGTCAGGCGTTGGCCCTGTTCGCGACCAACCATATGTTCGGCGTGCATCTGGGCTGGACTGACCTTGCAACTGCAGCGCCCGTCGCCGAACGAGCGGCATTGGCGGCGATTGCCGCCGATAGCGAGGATGCCTGGGCGCATACGGCCCTCGGCAGCGTATATTTCTCCACGCGCCGGCTCGACCATTCGCTGGCCGAGTTCGAACTGGCGCTCCAGCTCAACCCGAATTTCTCCCTGGCGCAGGGGTACCATGCCCTGGCGCTGTCCTATACCGGCCGGTGGACGGATGCCTATGCGGCGACGCAGCGCGCCATCCGCCAGAGCCCGCGCGATCCCTCTGCCGCTATCTATTACGGCGTAGCGGCCTACGCCCAGTTCGTCGGACGGAACTATCAGGAAGCGATCGCACTGGCGCAGGAGGCGACCCGCCAGCGTGGCGACCTCACCGGCGCCTACCGGGTGCTGACGGTCGCAGCCGGCATGACCGGCCAGATCGAACTCGCCCGGACCGCGCTTCACGAGTTGCGCCGGACCCAACCCAATATTTCACTCGCCTGGATCGCAACGCAGTTACCCTGGAAGCACGACGCCGATCGCGAGCACTATCTCGAAGGCTTTCGCCGCGCCGGACTGGAATGAGCTGCGGCGACGGGTCCTGGATTGCTGCTCTTGGATTACTGCTGCTTTTCCCAGAACGACAGCAATCCCTGCGAGGCCGAACCGCCGATCACACAGGGAATGCCGACCGCGACCTGACCCAGCGCAGCCGCAGAGACGCAACCGAGCGCGACCGCGCCGACGCCGACCTGACCCCAGAAGCTGAGGTCGCGGCGGCTATCGGAGCCCTTGATCTTTAATTCATCCACGGCGGCGAGCGCATCCTTGCGCAGGGCTGCGATCTGCACCGTGTCCGCCGCCTCGACCACTTCGGCGAGCGGTGCCTTGACCGCCGCCGGCTGTCTGGCAAGTTCGCTGCGGAGATATTCGCGCAAACCGGCGTCGCGGATCGCGTAGCTTGCCAGCGTGTAGCGCGCCATGCTTCCGACCGTCAGCTTGTCGATCGTGTCGCGGCTCTTGCTCCACGGCAGCATCTGGATGATGCGCTGGATCGGTGCATGCGAGCCGGTCGCAAAATAGTAGCCCCACAGCGTATCCAGCAAATCCTGGTTGCTCGCAAATGTGAGCGTCGTGTTCAGCTTCCGCTCGTCCTTGGCGAAGGGATTCTTGGTGAAGGCGCCGCGCAGCTTGTCCATCACGCCGGGCTTCATCTCCTCCAGCGGGATGTCGGTCAAGGTCGGCAGCTTGCCCGCCAGGTAGCTGTCGATCATGACCCGCCGGCCCGGCATTCGTGGCGCGACCCGGCGCAGAACGTTTCTCCAGTCGGGCAACCCCGAATAGGCGATGGCGCGAACGATCACCCATTCGTCCTCCGGTCGGACGGGAAAGAAACTGGCGATGAGCTGTTCGGCCTTCGCCGGATTCGAGCCGATCGCACCGGCGACAAAGCCGAGATAGATACCGGCATTCTCCGGCTCCTTGAACGTCTGCGAATGAAACAGCACGCGCACGGCGGCCGGGACATGTGCATAGTCCGGCTTGGCCCGGTAGTTATAGATCCATTGCTGGACGACGCCGAGCGAGGCACGCGGATCGACCTCCGGCGTCTTCTCTGCATGCGCGGGCTGAACCAGCATGAGGGCGGCGGCAACGAAAGCTGCATAACGCATGTGATGCTCCTGCGAGCCTGGACGCATGCGGCAGTTTTGGCGCGCGCGTCTTGGGCTCTCTCGATGGCGAAGCATGAAGCGCGCATTGCGACAATTCTGAGAAAGTCCGCATTAAGAGAAGACGTCAAAATTGTGGCGTATCGCCCGCAACTCACCTTATCCCAGACATTTTTTTGCCCCGCGCGGGCAATTCCATCTCAGCCCGATCAACAGGAGTCCGGCGGGACGTGGAGATCAGACGCATCACGCAGCACAACCGATCGTTCCGATCGGGGCTGGCGGCTTGCCGGCTTGCCAGCGCCCTCGGCTTGATTTTCGCGACACCTGTGGTCGCCGAAACCGCATCGCCGTCGCAAGGATCGATCATCGTCGAAGGGAACCGCCGCGTCGATGCCGAGACCGTGCGCTCCTACTTTCATCCGGCGCCCGACGGGCATTTCGACGACGCCGCGCGTGACGCGGCGTTGAAAGCGCTGATCGCAACGGGCCTGTTCGAAAAGGTTTCCATCGAACGCGTTGGCGGGCGGCTTGTGGTGCACCTGTCCGAAGCGCCCGTGCTCGACCGCGTCGCATTCGAAGGCAACAAGAAGGTCAAGGACACCGACCTTGCCGCCGCCGTCGAAGCCAAGCCGCGCGGCTCGCTGCAACGCTCCACCGTGCAGGCCGACGCCGGCCGCATCATCGAGGCATACCGGCGCGCCGGTCGCTCCGAAGTCCGCGTCGAACCGCAAATCATCGATCGCGGCAATGGCCGGGTTGACCTCATCTACGCCATAACGGAGGGAGCAAAAACTCCGGTGCGGCAGATCGACTTCACCGGCAACAAGGCCTTCGGCAAACGACAGCTCAGCGCCGTGATCAAGACCTCCGCTACCCATATGCTGAGTTTTCTGACCGGCGGTAACGTCTACGATCCCGACCGCGTCGCGCAAGACCGGGAACAGCTGCGGCTTTACTACCGCAGCAAGGGTTATGCCGATGTCAGCGTCCCATCGGCAACGGCCGAGTATGATCCGGCCATGAAGGGCTTCACGCTGAACTTCGCAATCGACGAAGGCCCGCTCTATCACTTCCGGGAAGTCAGCGTCGCCTGCAACGTTCCTGGCCTGGATTGCGACAAGCTTCGCGCCCTCCCCACCGCTCACCCGGGCGCGGTATTCGATGGCAACGCTCTGGACAAGACCACCGAGCTTCTGGCCATTGAAATGTCAAAGCTCGGCTATCCCTTTGCCCAGGCGATACCTCGCCTCACCCGCGATGCTGCCACGCAACGTATCGACGTCGCCTTCGTCATCGAACAGGGGCCTCGCGCCTATGTCGAACGGATCGAGATTCACGGCAACACGCGCACCCGCGATTACGTGATCCGGCGCGAGTTCGACATCGCGGAAGGCGACGCCTACAACAAGACGCTGATCGACCGCGCCGAACGGCGCTTGAAGAATTTGAACTACTTCAAGACGGTGAAGATATCGAACAGGCCGGGCTCGGCGCCGGATCATGTCATCCTCGATGTCGAGGCGGTTGACCAGGCGACCGGCGACTTCAACGTGGCCGGCGGGTACTCGACCGTCGATGGCGCGCTCGTCGAGGTCAAAGTGGGCGAGCGTAATTTTTACGGCACGGGCAAGAACGTGCAGGCCACCTTTACCTATGGCCAATATGCGCGCGGCATAAATCTGGCTGCGTCCGAACCTTATTTCCTCGGCACCAAAGTCGCGGCCGGAATCGAACTCTTCGGCCGCCAAAACGACGCCAGCAGCTACCAATCCTACGGCAGCACCACCTACGGTGCGAGACTGCAACTCGGCACGCCGATTACCGAGGAAATTGGCGTGCAATGGCGCTACTCGATCTACAATCAGAACATCACGCTTTCGCCGAACAGTTCGGGCCTGACACCTTCGCTGGCCGTCCGGCAGGCCGCCGCCGCCGGTCCGACGTGGGTCTCCGCCCCCGGCAGCACGACGACCTACAGCACCCTGGACAACACAAAGAGCCCGACCAGCGGGATCAGGTCGCAGCTCAGTCAGGACCTGGCAGGACTTGGCGGCGACGTAAAGTTTCTGAAGACGACGGAGGACGTACGCTACTACAAATCGCTTAGCAGCGACCTGGTTGGCATGGTTCGCGCCCAGGGCGGCTACGTTACCGGTTGGGGTGGCCAGCAGGTGCCGCTGATGAACAATTTCTTCGGCGGCCCGACCATGGTGCGTGGATTTGCCCCCAACGGATTCGGCCCACGCGACCTGACGCCGGGCACCACGATGGACAATGTCGGCGGCAGCGCCTATTGGGCGACGACCGCCGAGCTGCAGAGCGCGATTCCCGGCGTACCCAACGAATACGGCCTCAGGGCCACCGCCTTCGTCGATGCCGGCAGCGTCTTCCGCTACAGCGGATCGACGGCATCGCTTCAGGTCGCCAACAAGAACGTGGTGCGCTCGTCGATCGGCGCAGGCCTGACCTGGGCCTCGCCGTTCGGCGCGTTAACCGTCGACTACGCCGTACCGCTGAGCAAGGCCGCCTACGACGTAGTGCAGCCACTGCGATTCAGCGCGGGAGGGTTTTGACGGGAACCGGGTGCTCCGTCGCGAAACCATACAACAGCGCCAGCCGGTCGAGGCATTCGCGGAATCGTCTTGAAAAATATTCGCTCCAGCGTTTGGTACACAGACCCCTCCGCTGGCCGACCTGATCCATGGTTAGCCCCTGGACCAGCACGTCATGCACCAGCGCCGAGCCGTCCGCGCCGAGTTCGCGTTCGGCCCGGTTCAACCGCAGCACGGCTTTGCGCTGGCCCTCGGTGATCGGCTCGCGGCTCTGCCCGCCATCGACATATTCCCGGGTCGGATCGACCGCGCGCGGCCCGCGTTCGGCCTTCTCCCAATCGCTCTGGAACGCACGCCCCGCCTGATACTGCGCCTCGTCGATCTGGCGATGGGAATGCAGGCGAGCGAGCGGATCGTTGCGGATCGAACGCAGGGCAACGATCTTCTCGCCCGGCTCCAACGCCAAGGGATTATCGACCTCGACGGTTGCGACTTCGGCATTGCGTAACAAATCGCGGGACCTTCGGTCATGTGCCTTGGCGGGATTGTACGGCTTTCGGCGTTTGGCTTTCGGCATCTGATGGCTCCTTGAAAACAGTGGAATCCGGTGCGACCGGCCGCTCTATTCGGTTGCAGGCTATTCGATTGATGCGTCCGATATCTGCTCGCGCAACAGTTCGGATAATTCGTCCCGACGGCCGCAGCCCACTGGCTGAAGTCCGATCAGCGCACCCAGGTGAGCGATCCGATGGCGGCGCGGCAGCCGTTTCAGCCTGTCGGCCACGCCTGTGACAGCAGCGTTCTTCATGCCGCCTCCACCACGCGCAGCGAAACGGTGCTCACCGCGCGTTCGGCGGTCACGATCGGATCGCGGCTCAGATGAAAATGCGGCGTGCAATAGCTCGAAGCCGGGCGGCGCGGATGACCGCAGAAGGTGATGGCCTCACCTTCTTCATCGCCGCCGTAGGGATAGCGGCAATCGCCGCGCTCCAGCTCGATCAGGGAGAGATGCCGCGGTTCGATTGCAACGCAGCGCAGCTTGACCGGCTTGATCTCTTTGAACACGGGTGCCGGCCAAAGAAGCGCTGCCGCCCTGAACGCGCTGGGACGGGGCTCCGCGATCTCGGGCAGATCTGCAGGCTTGGTGGGCATCGACGGTTGCTGGCGATCGTCCGGTCCCAGTCCCAGGCGCCGGGCGCGCCCGAGCGCAGCACTGCGGGAGTAGGACGTATTGAATCGTGAATTGATGGCTCGCGCGGCCTCCGAAAAGGTCATGCCTTTGGCAATAAATTCCCGCAGCGCGTCCGAGTGCTCGGGCGCCCAGTTCGACAGTTCCATTTGTTATCCTTGCTCTCGTCAACGCCGCCCGACGCCGGCAATCAATTTCTGATATTCCGAAATTAAAGTCAAGCTTGATTTCGGATAATCGGAACTGCTATCGTTTCTGAAATTCGGAAAGGTCTGACCATGCTGGACATCAGGTTGATCGAACGGGGCCTGGAGAAGCCGGGCAAGACCAAGGGTGGATTGGCCACCGCGATGGGCGTTCGCCCCGGCGCGGTTTCCGAGATCCTGTCCGGGATACGCCTGATCAAGGCGTCCGAAATCGCTGCGATCATCGACTATCTCGAATTGAACTCGGTGCCGATCATGGGCCGCGTCGGCGCCGGCGCCTCGATCGAGCCGGAACACGAGCAGGTGCCGCCGGAAGGCCTCGGCGAGGTCGAACTGCCCTTCCCGATCGCCGAAGAGACCATCGCCTTCGAGGTGGCCGGCGATTCCATGCTGCCAAAGTACGAGAATGGCGACATTATCGTGGTGTATCGCGAGCAGCGCCATCCGCTGTCGAGCTTCTATGGCGAGGAAGCTGCCGTCCGCCTGAAAACCGGCGAGCGTTATCTGAAGACGATCGAGCGCGGTAAATCTCCGACCTCGGTCAACCTCACGAGCTTCAATGCCAAGCCGATCACCGGCGTAAAGCTGGAATGGATCGGGGAGATCTGCGTCACCCTGCCCAGGGGCCAGATCGAGCGACTGCGCAACAAGGCGGCGGCCCGGGCACGCAAGGTGACAAGGACGACGGGCGGCCGCACGCCGGACAAATAGCAATCCCGCCGCGATTACCGAATCGACTGATTCTGTCGATGCCCGCGATCGCTCTGCCGTGCTCACGGCGAGATTTCTGTTTTTCCGAATTCCTGCTTGACTTATTTCCGTTTTTCGGAAATACTGCCATCGTCGATACCGGCGCACGGGATGAAGGTCAGATCGCCAGCATGCAGTATTTCGTCGTGATGATCGACTACGGCCGCCGCGGTCGCGAGGCCATCGTCGACCCGGAAATCACAAGGCGCGAGGTCATCTCCCGGATCGCGTCGGGTGAATACAGGAATATCAGCTTCATCCATGAAATCGCCGATTGCTCGGTCGAGGACATCACCGCCGAGATTCTCAGCGAAGCGGCCTTGCCTGAGATCGGCGCGACGGGCGCCGACCTGCAGGCCGGCCATTTCGACCACATCCGCGACTTGCGCAAACACGAGCGGGCGTGACCATGTTCGGCCGCACCGCGCTATTCCCTCAAAACATTGTGATTGTTGAGCAGGCTTGAATCCCCGACAGCCTGCTTAATTATTCTTCACGTAAAGTCTATTCCGGCTGAGCGGACAGTCGCGCTAGATTCGCGATTCGATTCCTCCGACCTGCAAAGTTCTTAGTCCACAATGTATACGTCAATGAAGGCCGAGCTCGCTGCGCGCGACGGCGATCTCCGACTCTGTCTCCTGCTTGGTATCGCGGCCTGGTTTCTCTTTCTGGATCACGTCCCGCACAATGCGGTCAGCCTGCTGACCATGCGCAATTTCGGGTTCAGCGGCGCCACCGACCTGTTCGTGTTTATCGGCGGCTATACTGCCGCAATCCTCTACGGAACGATGATGCTGGAGCGCGGGTTCGTCGTGACGGCAACCCGTATCTTCAAGCGGCTGTGGCAGCTTTACGCCGCCTATATCGTCCTGTTCGTGATCTATATCGATTTGATCGGATATGCCGCGCGCAAATCCCGCGCCTCCGAACTGATCGGCGAGTTCAACGTCACGGGAATCGTCGACCATACGATCCGGACGCTAATTCATGGCCTGCTGCTTCAGGCCAAGCCGCTGAATCTCGATGTGCTGCAACTTTTCATCGTATTGATGGCGGTCTTCCCGCTCGTTCTGTTCGGCATGGTCCGCCGGCCGAATGTCACCATGGCGGGGTCGATCGGTCTCTACTTCGCAGCCCGTCAGTTCGACTGGAATCTGTCTTCGTTCCCGGATGGACGGTGGTATCTCAACCCGTTCTGCTGGCAACTCCTGTTTGTGCTCGGCGCCTGGCTTGCGTTGAGCGGCGCGAATCAAATGCGCGCTGTACGTAAGCTTCAGGAACTCGCGGTCCTGCGCGCTGCGGCGTGGCTGTATCTGCTCTTTGCTTTGGCGGTGACGGTGGCAGGGAAATTTCCCCAGGCCGGCATCATCCCTGATCTCCTGCGCGATGCCTTTCTTCCCAACGACCAGGAAAACCTGGCCCCTCACAGGGTGCTTCACTTTCTCGCGCTGGCTTTTCTGTTTGCCTACATGGTGCCGCGAGACTGGTCCGGTTTCCGATGGCAGGCGCTGCAGCCGGTCATCAGGTGCGGCCAGGAGTGGCTGGCGGTCTTTTGCACCGGGGTGTTCCTTTCTTTTGCCGGACACCTCGTCCTGATCACGGGCCCGGATTCGCTTCTCATGCACGTCCTGGTCAGCTTCGCCGGGATTTTGATCATGACGGGCGTGGCCTACTACGTGTCGTGGTCCAAACGGCAGGATCACAAGCCCGCATTCCGAACCCAGGCAATGACGGGGCTTCCGGAGGAAGGCCGGTTCGCCAAATAATTCGCGCCGGTTTTCCCCCTCGGGCTCTGCACCGCCACCTCAATCCACGGGCAATGCCCCTTTCAACCGCATCTCACTGTCGCGCAACATGGCGGCGTCGAGCCTTCCCTCGGTCGACGCCGCCACGGCGCAGCTAAAGATGCGATAGAACTGCGCCCCGTCGAAGCCGACCAGCAGCAGATCGACGCCGGCATTGAGCGCCTCAACCACTGCCGTACAGACATTGCGTTGATAGATCGCTCCCATCACGAGGTCGTCGGTCATGACGACGCCCTGATAATTCCATTTCTTGCGAAGGATGCCATCAACGACTCGTTTGGAATGCGACGCCGCACGGTCCGGATCAACTGATGTCAGCGTCACATGCCCGACCATCAGTTGCGCTTTCGAACCAGCCAGCACCTTCCTGAAGGGAATCCAATCGGACGCTTCGAGTTCGTCCACGGGCGTATCCAGATCGGCGCTGAAGTGATGGGTATCCGTGCGTACGCGCCCGAGCCCCGGAAAATGCTTGACCGTCGCCCCCACGCCTGACGCTTCCAGTCCGCTCACATAGGCTCGCGCGATGTCGGCGACGACAGCTGGATCATCCGAAATCGCGCGTTGGCCGATCAGCGTGTTGAAGTCGAATCGGTTGCGCTTCGGTTCGGGTCGCAAATCCAGCACCGGCGCAAGGTTGCGGTTGACGCCGAGCGCCGCCAGTTCTTGCCCGTGAATACGCCCGAACGCCTCCGCCTTCTCGGCGCGAACATCCGGCGCCAGGCTCTCCAGCGTCGATAGCGCCGGCAACCTGGTCAACGGCGGCGCCAGATGCGATACGATGCCGCCTTCCTGGTCGGCCGCGATGATCAGGGGTGGCAGGCCAGCCGCTCGCCGCTTTTCCTGCAGCGCCGAGATCTCCTCTTTCAGACGCGCCGCCGACGATCCCACGACATTGTGCCTGGTGATGTAGACGCCGGAGATCAGGCCCTTCTCGGCCAGAACAGCCACCTCCGGGAATGACGAGTATCCCACCATGAAGTGCCGCCCAAGGCTTCGAACCTGCGCGGCATCGGCCTGCAAGACGCTTCGCTTGCGCCATTCAAACGAAGCATGCGCGCCGAGCATCGCCAGCGATGGCAGGCACCATAGCAGAATGAGCAACCGTCCGGCGATGCCTCGCCTCCAATAGCCGCGGCGGATGAGGAGGACGACGGTGATGATGCTTGCTGCCGCCAGAACAATGTTTCCCGGCCCCCGCAGCGAAATCAGATAGGGGTCGTTCTTGTTGACTGCCGCGAAAATGAAGACTGGTCCGGCGAGCCAGACGAGGATGATGCCGATACGCTTGAAGATTTGCATGAAAATGGATGGCGGCTTGCACGAGGAGATCGAACGAGACAATTGCCCGTATCAAACTTGTCTCGTCGACGCGAGCGCATAACCGCGGCTGCACGGAAACTGCATAAAAATCCTGAACTCTTGCAGATGGCGCTCCAAGCAAATGCACACCGGCGTCAGATAGTTCGTCCTGCAAACTGGGGCGATCATCGAATGCCTGTTCCCACGAGACTAGCTAACGACGGGTGGTGGCTGTGCGAGCGCCCCGCAACGGCGCTGGTTTGCAATTTTCCTCTCCAGGCAGGTAGCACAATAATGGCTGATTTCACCGCGCCGGCATCCAATGCCGGCTCCGTTCAGGAAGGCACCTTTCCCGTCAAAGCAGCCATTGTTCTCGCGCTGGCTGCGCTGGCCGACTGGCTGTTCTACGGGCACGGCATTGGAATATCGGCCGCCATCTTTGCGGTCGCCATAGCCTGCGGCTCGCTGCACGCCAACCTCGCGACTTTGAACCAAAAGCAGGTGCTGCTGGCCGGGGTCCTCCTGCTGGTCGCCCTTGTCCCCGCCATCGAGGAATTCAACGTCGCGTCTCTGACTTTCATGGTGCTGGCTCTCGGCGTAGGCCTGCTGTTGACGACCAATCGCGACCGGCATGGTCTCGGCGAGCGAGCCGCGGCGTTATGCGATCTTTATCTGGTCGGTCCCTTCAGATTTTTCCGCGATGCTATCGCTGCGTTCAATCTGCCGGCACTGAAGACCGGGTTTGCCGTGTGGTTCATTCCCATCGTTCTCGGCGGCATCTTCGTGTTTCTGCTGGTATCGGCCAATCCATTGCTCGAGAAGTGGGTCAGCCTGCTGAACCCGGGTAACACCGCTTCCTACGTGAGTCTCGGACGCGTACTGTTCTGGACTGTGGCGCTGTCGATCGTATGGCCCTTTATCCACGTCCGGTGGAGCGGCAAGCGGGAGATGCCGGCAGGTTTGGCCGAAGTGGCGGCACTGGCGCAGGGAATACCATCGGGCCAAAACGACTTCTTCGGTATTGCGACGATCCTGCGTTCGCTGATCCTGTTCAATTTTCTGTTCGCCGTTCAAACCGTTCTTGACGTAGCCTATCTCTGGGGCAACGCGACCCTGCCCGCCGATATCAGCTACGCTTCATATGCGCACCGCGGCGCTTATCCCCTCATCGTCACGGCGCTATTGGCGGCGGGCTTCGTTCTGGCCGCCATGCGGCCCGGTGGACCGGCCGAGCAATCAAGGGTGATCCGGCCATTGGTCTATCTGTGGGTGGCACAGAATGTCCTGCTGGTGCTGTCATCGATCCTGCGCCTCGATCTCTATGTTCAAATCTACCTGCTGACCTGGTGGCGCGTCGCGGCCTTCATCTGGATGGCATTGGTCGCGTTGGGGTTGGTACTCATCGTCGCCCGCATCGTTCTGAACCGCTCGAATGCCTGGCTGGTCCGCGCCAACCTCATCACCCTGACGGCAACGCTCTACATCTGCGCGCTGGTCAATTTCGCCGCCATCATCGCCGACTACAATGTCAGCCACAGCCGCGAAGCCGCCGGCAAGGGAGTATGGATCGACATGAACTATCTGTTTTCCCTCGGACCGCAGGCACTGCCGGCCATCGACCGGGCCATTGCCCTTCGCGGGCTCGATCCCACCCTTGTTTCCCGCCGTGGTTGCCTTGTAGAACAGCAACGGAGAGAGATTGCGTCCTGGCGCAGCTGGGGCTTCCGGAGCTGGCGGCTCCAGCGCACCCTGGACGCCCTACCAAAGATTTCGACTACAGGTTAGTACGACTTCCGGAGAGACCTTTGACGCACCGCATTCTCATCGTTGACGACGACCTGCACATCCGCGAGGTCATTCGTGTTGCACTCAAGAAGGCCGGAATGACTGTCTTCGAGGCGCGCGACGGCAAGGAAGCTTTGACGCGCTTCGCCGCCGACAGGCCGGATCTGATTATTCTGGATATCGGCATGCCGGAATTCGACGGCCTGGACGTCTGCCGCGAAATCAGAAAGTCCTCGGACGTTCCGATCCTGTTTCTCTCCGCGCGAGACGACGAGATCGATCGTGTACTGGGCCTGGAGATCGGCGGTGACGATTACGTCACAAAACCCTTCAGCCCGCGCGAACTCGTAGCGAGGGTGAACGTCATCCAGCGTCGCATGGCTTCGCGCGGCCAGGATGCAAAGGCGTCCATGGCCGCGCTGTCGCAAGGCAGGCTCTCCGTCGACCCCGAACAGCATCTCGCCGAGTTTGCCGGCACCCCGCTTCGGCTCACGGCCATCGAGTTCGGAATCCTCAGGGCATTTCTGACACGGCCGACGCTCGTCTTCAGCCGCGACCAGATCATGAGCGCCGCCTACCAGCTCAACATCCAGGTGTCGGACCGTACCATCGACAGCCACATCCGCAATATCCGCGCCAAGCTGTCGGCCGTGAATTGCGACAATGTCATCGAAACCATTCACGGCGTCGGCTTCAAGCTCGGGCGATGCGAGCCGCAGGCATGATGGCCCGCACGGGTGAAAAATGGCGACCGTCGGTGGGGCAGGTCATTTTTGCCGCGCTCGCCTCCGCGGCGACACTGCCACTGGTCGGGCTGTTCTTCTTCCGCCTCTATGACAACCAGCTCATTCACCAGACCCAGGCCGAACTGATCGCTCAAAGCCGGGTGCTCGCCGCGGTCTATGCGCGGGAAGTGGAAATCCGCCTTGGTAGCGGGATTACTCTCGGGGCTGAAATTCCCTCCGAGGCGCGATCCGATCGCGAAGACCAGTTGACGCCGATCCGGCCTGCGCTCGATCTCGCCGCCGGCGCCGATCTGCTTCGGCGGCGGCCCGATGCGCTCCCGGCAAGCGCTCCCGCATCGCAACCCTATGTCGAGATTGGTGCACGGCTGATGCCGATCATCCGGGAAACCCAGAAGGTCACGCTCGCCGGTTTCCGCATCCTCGATCCCCGCGGCGTCGTGATTGCCGGCCGCGACGAGGTCGGCCAATCGCTCGCCCATATCGAGGAAGTGGCCACGGCGCTTCAAGGACAATACCGGGCGGCCTTGCGGATTCGCAAACCCGACAAGCCGCCTCCTCCGATCTACTCGATCAGCCGCGGCGTCGGCGTCCACGTGTTCTCGGCAATGCCTGTCATCGTCAACAACCGCGTCGCGGGCGTCATCTATACATCGAGGACACCGAGCAATATCTTCGACCATCTCTATCAGGAGCGCGGCAAGTTTATCCTGGCGGGGCTTGCGGTCATTTTCGCTACCATCGTCATCGGCCTGGTTTTCTCCCGAACCATCACCCGCCCGATGCGCGAGCTGGTCGATCGCGCCGCACGCATCAGCCGCGGCGACCGCGATGCATTTCAACCGCTCGCCCATTACGGCACGCGTGAGTTCGCCCAGTTGTCGCACAGCTTCCTCGACATGGCCGAACAGTTGGCGCGGCGGTCGGACTACATCGCGACCTTTTCGGCGCACCTCACCCATGAATTGAAGTCGCCGCTGACATCGATCAAGGGCGCCGCTGAACTGCTGCTGGATTCGCTGCAAAGCAAGTCCGACAATCTTACCCGAATGGAACAGAAGAATTTCATATCGAACATTCTGGGCGACACCGGGCGCCTGGAAGCCATGACCCAGCGGCTGCGCGAACTGGCGCGCGCCGAGGCCGCGCCGCAGAACGAGCAAACCGAACTGTCACAGGTTGTCGGAGGATTGAAGAGCCGGTTCCCGACGCGAGCGATCGAGGCAACCGGAAGCCTCGAGCGCCCAATCGGCATGTCCAGCGAAAAAGCGCTGATCGTGTTGTCGCATCTGACCGACAACGCCATCCGTCACAACGCGAAGACTGTGCGGCTGGAAGCGACCGAGGAAGATGGATCCGTCAGGATGACGGTCAGCAATGATGGCGATCCGATATCCGAAGCTAACCGGGAAAAGATCTTCGATGCCTTCTTCACCACACGCCGCGACACAGGTGGCACGGGAATGGGGCTGGCCATCGTCCAGGCCGTTATGACCAGCCACGCCGGATCGATCCGGCTACTGCCGTCCGATCAAGGCGTTGCGTTTGAACTCTTGTTCCCGGCTGCTTAGATCGAGCAGTCGCCTCAGACCCGCTCGATGATGATCGCCGGCGCCATCCCGCCGGCGGCGCACATCGTCACCAGCCCACGCTTGAGGTCGCGCCGCTCCAGCTCGTCGAGCACAGTGCCGATCAGGATCGAGCCGGTTGCACCGATGGGATGACCGAGCGCAATCGAGCCGCCATTGACGTTGACCTTCTCGCGGTCGAGCTTGAGGTCGCGGATGAACTTTTCGGCGACGACCGCAAAAGCCTCGTTGATCTCGAACAGATCGATGTCGTCGAGTGTAAGGCCTGCCTTGGCCAGTACCTTGCGGGCAGCCGGAACCGGCGCGTTCAGCATCAGGGTTGGCGAGTCCCCCATATTCGCCATCGCGACGACGCGGGCGCGCGGCTTCAGGCCATGGGCTTTTGCGTAACTCGGCGATGCCAGCAAGATCGCCGCCGAACCGTCGACGACGCCGGAAGAATTGCCGGCGTGATGCACGAAGTTGATGTCGAGGTCGGGATATTTGTCGAGGATGAGTTTGCGGTAGGTCGTGCCCTTGTCGTCGAGCGGATAATCCGCGATGGCCGGGAAGGCCGCCTTCAGGCCGGCAAGCCCTTCGAGCGTGGTCTGCGGCCGCGGGTATTCCTCGCGATCGAGCGCAAGGCTGCCGTCTTCGCGGTAGACCGGCACGAGGCTCTTGTCGAAATGGCCGCCCTTGATGGCGGCCGCCGCCCGCTTCTGGCTTTCGAGACCGAGCTCATCGACATCCTGCCGCGTGATGCCTTCCAGCGTCGCCACCGCATCGGCGCAGACGCCCTGATGCGACTGAGGATGCCGGGCGCGCAGGCGAAGATTGCCATTGTCCATCATGAACGGCCCCTCGCCGCGACGCCCTTCCATCGACATCATCTCGGTGCCGCCGGCGATCACGAGGTCTTCGGACCCTGACATGATCGAGCTAGCCGCCATGTTGACGCTGGTGATGCCGGAACCGCAAAATCGATCCAGCGTCACCGCGCTGGCGCGCACGTCATAGCCGGCGTCGAGCGCGGACATCCGGCCGAGATCGCCGCTCTGCTGGCCGCGTTGCGAACTGGTGCCCCAGATGATGTCGTCGACATCGGCGGTATTAATGCCGGTGCGATCGGCCAGCGCGCGCAAAACCGTTGCGCCGAGCTGCTGCGGATGGATGCCCGACAAGGCGCCCTTGCCGGCTTTGCCGACGCCCCGCGGCGTCCTGCATGCATCGATGATCAGCGCGTCAACCATGGTATTTTCCTTAAGTTTATTGATTGGCCGCATTTGCTGCCGATCGATCTATAAAGTCAATTTGCTTGTCTCCGGCCTTTCTCTACCCCTCTACCGTACCCGCAACGCCAGGATTTTTTCCGCCGCGCGCAAATGCGGCTTGTCGATCATCTTGCCGTCGATCTTCACGACGCCTGAAGTCGGGTTGTCGTTGAATGCCTTGACCACTTTCTCCGACCAGGCGATCTCCTCATCCGTCGGCATGAAGGCTGCATTGACGACGTCGACATGCTTGGGATGAATGACGGCCTTGGCGAGGAACCCGTCCTGACGCGCAGCGACAGACTCTTCCCTGAGCGCACCGAGATCGTTGATATCGGTCGCAATGGTGTCGATGGCGACGACGCCGGCCGCAGCCGCACTGATCAGACAGAGGTCGCGCGCCAGTAGAAACGGCCCGTGGAAGCGGCCACCGGTGCGGTTTCGCGACGCGCCGAGCGACGCCGCTAGATCCTCGGCACCCCACATCATGCCCCACAGCCGCGGGCTCATGTTCTCGAAGTCGAGCAGCTTGAGCACTGCCCTCGCTGTCTCCGTCGCCACCGTCACTATTCTCGTGGAGCCATGTTCAATCCCGGCGGCGGCCTCGAAGGCATCGAGATAGAGCGAGAGACGATTGACGTCCGCAGCGCCGGCGCATTTCGGCAGCACGATGCCGTCGGGCCGGCCCGGCATGACGGCCGCGAGGTCGCCAAGCGTCATGTCCGTGTCGAGCGCATTGACGCGGACATATATCTTCTGGTTCGGATTCCGGGCATCGAGCATCTCGCGCACCGTACGCCGCGCGCCGACTTTCTCGTCCGGCGCAATCGAATCCTCGAGATCGAGGATCAGCGCATCAGCCGCAGTCTTCTTGGCGTTTTCGAACTTGCGCTGGCTGTCGCCGGGAACGAACAGGAATGATCGCATCGGCCTACGCCTTCGGTTTGCAATGCATCAGGCCGGTGCGGCGACAACTTGCCACCACCTCGTCGCGCTGATTGGTCATGGTGTGCTCGAACTCGACGATGCCCTGGTTCGGCCGCGACTTGCTTTCACGCTTGGAGATAATTTTGGTGTGCGCCTTGAGCGTATCGCCGTGAAACACCGGCTTTGGAAACTTAACGTCGGTCATGCCGAGGTTGCCGATCGTGGTGCCAAGCGTCGTATCGTAAACGCTCATCCCGATCATGATGCCGAGCGTATAGATGCTGTTGAATAGCCGCTGGCCGAACTCGGTATTTTCGGAGAAATGCGCATCGATATGCAGCGGCTGCGGGTTCATGGTCAGCAGGCTGAACATCGTGTTGTCCATCTCGGTCACGGTCCTTGAGAATTCATGATGAAATTCCCGGCCGACCTCGAACTCCTCGAAATACAATCCAGCCATCAGCGTCCCCTGTAGTTCGGCGTCCGCTTCTCGACGAACGCATTCAAGCCTTCCTGACAGTCCTCCGTCGTTGCGACAAGCGCAAAACTCTCGGCCGCGTTCTCGACCGAGCGGCGGAAATCGGCGTCGACCGCCCGCATAAAGGCATCGCGCCCGATCTTCATGACGATGGGCGATTTGGCGGCGAGCTTTCCCGCGATCTCCCGCGCGCGCCCGAGCGCCGTTCCTTTCGGAACGACTTCGCTCAGCAATCCCATGCGAAAGGCTGTCGCGGCATCGAAGGGCTCGCCCAGGAACAGTGGCCCGAAGGCCTGGTGCTTGCCGACCAGCCGCGGCAATTGCACGAAGTGAATGGCCGGGATCAGGCCTACGTCGATCTCGGGATAGCCGAAGGTACAGGCGTCACCCGCGATGATCATGTCGCAGGAGATCGCAATCGTCATGCCGCCGGCGCGCACCGCACCGTCGACGGCAGCGATCGTCGGCTTGCCCATGCGATACTGGGTATCGTTGAGCGCAAAATACAGCCGCTCGAGGAATTTCTTGGTCTCGATCCCCGGCTTGCCCCGAACGATGTCCAGATCGAGCCCGGCGCAAAACACCTTGTGCGCGCTGCCGATGATGACGGCACGCACCGCTTCGTCGTCCCTCGCCTTCGAAAGCGCCGCCAGCAGCGCATCGATCAGGTCCATGCTCAGCGCATTGACCGGCGGATGGTCCAGCATGATCTCGGCAATATTGCCTGAGACGGAATAACGAACGAGATCGGTACTCATGCCGTGCCTCCCTTGGCCTGACGCACCGCGCCGGCCTTGACCAGATCATCGATGGCGCTACGTTCGAAACCCGCTTCCAGCAGCACCTCGTAGCTGTCCTGGCCTATATCAGGCGCAGGGCGCAAGTCATCCTCCGAGAAGCTCGCAATGCCCGGCGTCCGCGGCGAGTACACTGGCCCCACGCCCGGCGTCTGCTGGCAGACCGCGGCCCTTGTCGCCTCGACATGGACGTTGCGCAGCCATTCCCCGGGATTGAGGATCCGTTCGGCGATGAGATCGGCGGCATGCAGGCGGGCAAGCCAGGCATCCATCGGCTGCGTCAGAAATATCTCACGCAACTGCGGGATCAGCGCATCAACGGAATCAGCGCGCCGGGCAAAATCGACGAAGCGCGGATCGCTGGCGAGGTCGTCGCGGCCGATCGCCGCGCACAGCCGCTTGTATTGCGGCTCGTTCACCAGCGTGACCATCATCCAGCCATCGGCCGTCTGATACGAGCCCGCCGGCACGTTAAGCGCGCGTGGCGCACCGCCTTCCAGAATATGCTCGGCCACCTTGTGGCCAAGCAAGGCAGACGTCGACTGGCAAAGGTTGGCGTCGATCCAGCGCCCGGTGCCGACGGTTGTGCGCGCGAACAGCGTCGTCGCGATGGCCTGGAAGGCGTAGACGCCGGTGACGACGTCGGAGATCGTGGTGCCGACCCGATGCGGGGTGCCGTCGTTGCCGACATTGATCGACACCAGACCAGAGAAGGCCTGCGCGACGGAATCGGAGCCAGGCCGCTTCGAATAGGGACCGCTCTGCCCGAACGCGCTGACGGACAAATAGATCAGGCCAGGATTGTCACGCGACAATTCCTCGTAGCCAATCCCCAGCCGCGCGGCGACGCCCGGCCTGAAGCCTTCGATCAGAACGTCGCAATCTCTCGCCAGCCT
The DNA here is from genome assembly GCF_023101085.1 of Bradyrhizobium sp. 170. Taxonomy (NCBI): domain Bacteria; kingdom Pseudomonadati; phylum Pseudomonadota; class Alphaproteobacteria; order Hyphomicrobiales; family Nitrobacteraceae; genus Bradyrhizobium; species Bradyrhizobium sp. 170. The sequence continues at coordinate 7,034,630 of NZ_CP064703.1, forward strand.
TCGCGCGATTGCGATCCCGTCCTTGTGCTTCATGTCGAGGCAGAGGCTGCGCTTGCCGCGGTTATAGACCGCCGAGAGCGTTGTATGGCTTCCATAGGTCGTTCCGAGGAAACGCGACCAATCCCCCTCCGGCGGCTCGACCTTGACCACGTCGGCGCCATAGATGCCCAGCAGCATCGCGCAATAGGGCGAGGCGATGCCCTGCCCGAAATCCAGCACACGCAGGCCGGCATACGGCGCCTCATGCGTCGGCGATATCTTGCGTTCGATGGTCATTCCGCCCCCCGGTCGGGCCGAAAGCTACAGCGCGAGGTAGCGCTGACGAATGTTATCGTTGGCTTTCAGCTCTTCGATCCCGGATGTGTAGACGATCTGGCCCTTGTCGATAACCGTCGCGTGGCTCGCAAGGCCAAGGCAAAAATGCATGTTCTGCTCGGCGATCAGCACCGTCGCCCCGGTGCCGCGGAGCTGTCGCAGCAATTCGCCGATCCGCTGCACGATAATCGGCGCCAGCCCTTCGCTCGGCTCGTCCAGAAGTAGCAGCGCGGGATTGCCCATCAACGTGCGGGCAATCGCCAGCATCTGCTGTTCGCCACCCGACAGCCGTCCTGCGATCCGGTGCCGCAGCGGCTCCAGCAGCGGAAACACGTCGTAAACGCGCCGGATCGACCATTCGTCCTCGCCATCAGGCCCCTTCTTGGCGCCGATGACCAGATTGTCCTCCACCGTGTGCTCCGGAAATATCTGGCGATCCTCCGGCACGAAGCCGAGACCGGCGCGTGCGATGTGGTGTGGCTTTAGCCCGGACACTACTTTTCCGCGCAACGTAACCTTGCCGCGGCGGGCGGGAGCCAACCCCATGATGGCTTTCATGGTGGTGGATTTGCCGGCGCCGTTGCGGCCGAGCAATGCCATGGTCTCGCCCTGCCGGACCGACAGGCCCACGCCGAACAGGATCTGGCTGGTGCCGTAATAGACGTCGAGATCCTCGACCTGAACGATCGGCCGCGCACTCATACCGCTGCCCCGGCGTGGTGTTCGGTACCGAGATAGGCCTCGATCACAGCCTCGTTGCGGCGGATCGCATCGGGCGTGCCGGTTGCGAGAATACGGCCGTAGCAGAGCACCACGATTTCGGGTGCGATCTTGAACACGATATCCATGTCGTGCTCGATGAACACCACCGTGATCTTCTGCTTCTCCCAGAGCTCCCTCACCTTGTCGATCATCCGCCAGCGCTCCTCGGTGCCCATGCCGGCGGTGGGCTCGTCGAGCAGCAGCACCTTGGGATCCAGCACCAGTGCGAGTGCGATATCGAGCAGCTTCTGATCGCCATGCGACAGCGTCGCCGCGGTGCGATTGCGCTTGCCGGCCAGCCCCAGCAATTCCATCGCATGCTCGGCGCGGTCGCGGGTTTCGGCCAGCGGGAAACGTCGGTGAAGCACGCTGGCGCGACGCTGATCGGCGCAAACTGCCGCCAGCATCGTCTCATGCACCGTCAGCGACGGAAAAATACTCGCGACCTGAAACGCCCGGCCGATACCGTGACGCACGATATCGGGCGGCGACCGCCCTGCCATATCGACGCCATTGAGCAGGATCTGGCCGGAGTCCGGCCTCAGCGCGCCGGTGATCAGGTTGAAGAATGTGCTCTTGCCGGCGCCGTTGGGGCCGATCACGGCGGTGAGCGAACCGTCGGCGAAGTCGAGCGTGACATTATCCGTCGCCTTGACGCCGCCGAACGATTTCGAAAGGGAGCGTATCTCCAGCATGGCTACTCCCCGGAACCTTCGCGGCGTCGCGCATACCACTCGACCACAAAATCCATCAGGCCTTTCCGCAGGCCGATGGCAAAGAACAGGATCACGATCCCGAGCACGATGCCGTAATATTCGGTCAGCCGCGTCACGGTGTCGTTGAGGATCAGCAACAAGACGGTGCCCACCATCGGGCCAAGGAACGTCGTAACGCCGCCCAGCATGTTGATGAAGATGCCCTCACCCGAGATCGTCCAGTAGGCGAACTCGGGATAGGCGCCCGACACGAACAGCGCCATGATGATGCCGCCGGTGGAGGCAAACAGTGCCGCCAGCACGAAGATCGTGAGTTTTGCGCGCCAGACGTCGATGCCGATGAAGCTGGCGCGGGTGGCGTTGTCGCGGATCATCCGCAAGGTATAGCCGAACGGCGATTGCGCGATCTGGCGCATCAAGAGAAGGCCGATCACCAACAGCGCGCAACTCGTGATGTACAGATGCACATGGTTCGACAAGTCGACGCCGAAAAAGGCCGGGCGCGGGATACCGCCGCGCAAGCCCTGATCGCCGCCGGTCAGCGATACCCAGGATAAAATCGTACTGTGGATCAGCATCTGGAATGCCAGCGTGACAAAGGCGAAGTAGATCTCCTTCAGCCGCACGCAGATCGCGCCGATGACGGCGGCGATAAGGGTGGTGATGACTAGCGTCGCAACAAACGCAACCGGCACCGGCAGGCCGCTGCGCTGCATGATCAGGCCAAAGCCGTAGGCGCCGAGGCCAAAGAACATCCCGTGGCCGAACGAGACCAAGCCGGTAAAACCCACCAGCAGGTTGAGCGAGGTCGCGAACAGGCCGAACGCCGAGCAACGGATGACAAAATCGAGCAGCGCCTTGCTGCCGGTGAGCATCGGCAGGATCGCCAGCACGGCAAAGGCCGCCAACGCGATCAGCACGTCGCGATAGCGCGAGCGCTGCGATTGGGACTCGATCCGCGGCACCACGGCGCCCTGTTCGGCCTGCAATTCGGTCATGCGACCTCCTTGCCGAACAGCCCGGTGGGCCGGGACACCAGCACGATCACCATGAACAGGTACATCAGCCCTTCCGTGAACAGGGGAAAGCCGAGCGATCCAAACGAGCGGATCATGCCGATCAGGATTGCGCCGATCAGCGCGCCGAGGATCGAGCCCATGCCGCCGATTACCGTGACGATGAAGGATTCGATCAGGACCGAAAATCCCATGCCCGGCGTCAGCGAGCGCACCGGCGCGGCGAGCGCACCCGCAAGGCCCGCGAGCATGCCGCCGAGCGCGAACACCCCGCCATAGATAAGACCTGTATTGATGCCGAGCGCGGATACCATGCCCGGATTATGCGCGGCCGCGCGGATCACCTTGCCGATCCTGGTGCGGCCCAGGCCGAGCCCGAGAACCACGGCTGCCACCAGCGCGACACCGATCAGGAGTAGGTAATACGGCGGCACCACGCCGCCGGCAATGAACAGCGGCGCCACCTGGAACGCCGCCGGCATGCCCATCGACTTGAATTCCGGCCCCCAGATCATCCGTACGACGTCATCGAAGATCAGCACGAAAGCATAGCAGACAAGGAGTTGCATCAGCACGTCGGAGCCATAGACCCGGCTCATGAATACGCGCTCGAAGATCAGGCCAAGCAGCGCCGTGCCGGCCGCCCCGCTCAGCATCGCCAGCGCAAAACTGCCAGTGAACTGATAGGCCGTCATCGCGAAATAAGCGCCGAACATATAGAAGGCGCCGTGGCTGAAGTTCACGACCTTGAGCACGCCAAAAATCAGCGTCAGCCCGACGGCGACGAGAAACAGCAACATGCCGATGATGAAGCCACTGGTGGTCTGCGTCACCAGGCAGGCAGAACTGGCGAGACAGCCGGTAAGCGCATCGAGATCCAAGGGAAGCATCCATTGCAGCGTGCCAGCATGCGCGGCGCGCGAGAAACATTCGGCGGCGAACGGAGGCAGCCTACGCTGCCTCCGCCTCACAGTCGATCAGGTGTAGCCCTTGCTCTTCTTCCACTCGGCTTCGAGCTCGAAGATCGTCTTCCAGTCGCCGGCCTGAACTTGCGGCACGTAGGGTTCTTGCGGGATCGTCGTGCCCCAGCCGATCGCATAGCCGACCAGCGTCTGGTCCTCGGCCCGCATGGTGACGGTGCCGTCGGCGCCAAACGGCGACTTGATCTTCAGGCCGCGCAACGCCTCCGCAATCTTCTTGCCGTCGGCTGAATTCGCCTTCTTCGAAGCTTCCGCCAACAGCATGATTGCAGTTGCATTTTCCCATGACCAGTTGGTGGGATATTCGTTGTACTTCGCCTTGTAAGCGTCACCCCATGCCGCATTTTCCGCGGTCGCGGGATAGGTCTTGATGTAGCGGTTGCCGGAATGAATGCCCTTCGGCAGGTTCTTCACTACCGTCAGCGCGGTGTAGTCGGCCATGTTGACCGCGAACACTTCCATCTGGCTGAACAGCGCGTAGATGTTGGCCTGATCGATATAGGATGTGAGATCGCCGCCCCAGAGACAGGAATACAATGCTTGCGGCTTGGCCTGCAGGATTTTCGTCACCACCTCGGTGTAGTCAGGCTGGAAGAGCTTGGGCCAGGACTCGCTAATGATCTCAACGTCAGGCGCGAAGCGCTTGAGATACGTCACGTATTCGCCGGTGGTGTCGCGGCCATAGGCATAGTCGGGCGAACAGGTCGCCCATTTCTTCAGCCCCTTGGCCTTGGCGATCGCCGCTGCGTAGCTGCCGCCGACGATCGAGTCGTGCACGCCCTGCCGCGCGGTGCGGAACGCGTTGGGAATGTGCTGCTTGGGATCGGCAGTCAGCGCCGAGGTTTCCGAGTTGGTGTGAAGGCAGAGCACGCCGAGATCGCGCGCCACCTCATGCACCGCGAAGGCGCCCGATGATGCTTCCGCGTCGATCAGAATTTCGCATCCGTCGGTGTTGACGAGTTCGCGGGCGACGCGGGCGGCTTCCTGCGGCTGTCCCTTGGAATCGCGGATCACCATTTCGATCTGCCGTCCGGCCAGCCCGCCGGCAGCATTGACCTTTTCGATTTCCAGCATCACCCCGTTGCGCGACGAGGTTCCGAGCTGCGCCACACGTCCGGAGAGAATGGTCGGCATGCCGATCTTGATGGTCTTGGCTTGCGCGCGCGCCACCCAGGGCGTCGCAAATGTCACGGCCCCGGCGCCCATCATGGCCAATGTCGCACGTCGGCTTACGCCCGGTTTGCGGGTTCTCGTCATTGCTTCCTCCCTGTGGGGTTTGCGTTCCCAAATCCCTTCCGGAGATCGTGTCGCCTCCGTACTCACAAGGATTTCAGAGCAAGGGGGGTGACGTCAAGCCAAAGATGAATTACGAGTCATAATTCATCTAGGGAGAGACGGGGCCGGAAACCGGCTTTTTGGGCGGATAATGATCAATCTATCCAGCTTCATCGCGTTTCATGCCCGGCGGACGCCGGATCGCTGTGCGCTGAAATACCGCGGCGAGGATGTCTCCTATGCCGATTTCGACGCCCGTATCCGCCGGGTCGGTGGATGGCTCGCCGCACGCGGAATAGGCCCGGGCGACGTGGTCGCGGTGCTGATGAAGAACAGCACCGCGTTTCTCGAACTGGTATTTGCCACCAGCCATATCGGCGCAGCGTTTTTGCCGATCAATTATCGCCTGTCGGCCGACGAAGTCGGCTACATCGTCGGCAATTCCGGCGCGCGCATCCTGATTGCGGATGAAGAGTTTTCCGGCACGGCCGCTGGCGGCGCACCGGTGGTGCTGCTCGATGAAGCCGCACAAGCCGCCGCTACTCAGCTTGCGCTCGACATCGCACCCGCCCCGATGCACGTCCGCCAACCGCGCGACCTGATGCGGCTGATGTACACGTCAGGCACGACGGACCGCCCCAAGGGCGTGATGCTCACCTATGAGAACATCTACTGGAAGTCCGCGGATCAGACTCTGGCCCTTGGCTTGAACGCCGACACGCGATTGCTGGTGGTCGGCCCGCTCTATCATGTCGGCGCGCTCGATCTGCCGGGGATCGCCGTGCTCTGGCACGGCGGCATGCTTTCCATCCACCGCAACTTCGAGCCCGAGCAGGCACTCGCCGCGATCGAGACGGAGAAACTCAACGCCGCCTGGTTCGCGCCCGTGATGACGACCGCGATCCTTACCTGCCCTGCTCGCAACCGTTACGACGTATCGAGCCTCCGATGGGCGATCGGCGGTGGCGAGAAGACGCCGGAAATGCGCATCCGCGCCTTCTCCGATTACTTCAGAAACGCCCGCTACATCGACGCCTATGGCCTGACCGAGACCTGCGGCGGCGACACCTTCATGGAAGCCGGCCGCGAGATCGAAAAGATCGGCTCGACCGGCCGCGCCATCGCCCATGTCGAAATCGAAATCCGTGACGATGCCGGCAACCGGCTGCCGTCCGGCAAGAACGGCGAAATCTGCCTGCGCGGGCCCAAGGTTACTCAAGGCTACTGGAAGGATGCCGAGAAAACCGCGGCGGCGTTCTTCGGCGACTGGTTCCGCACCGGCGACGTCGGCTATCTCGATGAGGACGGCTTTCTCTACCTGACTGATCGCAAGAAGGACATGATCATTTCCGGCGGCGAGAATATCGCATCCTCCGAAGTCGAACGCGTCATCTACGAACTGCCGCAGGTGCGCGAAGTCGCCGTCGTCGGTATGCCCGACGCGCGCTGGGGCGAAAGGCCCGTCGCGGTCGTGGTGCTGGGCGATGGCGCCGCACTGGAATTATCTGATCTCGCCGATCACTGTCGCGCGCGCCTCGCAGGTTTCAAGGTGCCAAAGCAATTGATCATCCGCGACAGCCTGCCGCGTAACCCTTCCGGAAAAGTCCTCAAGCGCGTGCTGCGCGCCGAACTGGAATCCCACGCATGACGCAATCTCCGCAAACCGCATCGGGCAAAGGGACAAAACTCAACCGTGTCGAGCGCAACGCCTGGACCAAGCGCAGGATATTCGACGCCGCTACCAAGGTCGTCGGCAAGCACGGTTACGCCGAGGCTTCCGTCGCCCGCATCACCGAGGAAGCCGGCGTCGCGCAGGGCACGTTCTACAATCACTTTGAAAACCGCCAGGAACTGCTCGATCAATTGCTGCCGAAGATCGGCACCGACATGGTTTACTTCATCCGCGAGCGCACCGGGACTGCGCAGGCGGCCAGGCAGGAGATCGAACGCTTCAGCGCCTTCTTCGATTTCATTCGAGAGGTTCCAGAATTTTTGCGCATCCTCAACGAGGCCGAATATTTCGCGCCGATCGGTTACCAGAAGCATCTCGATAACATCGCCACCTCCTACGTCCGCATCCTCCGGCGCGCGCGTCAGGCCGGCGCGATCGTCGATTATAGCGACGAGGAGTTCGAAGCCATCGTTCACATGTTGATGGGCGCACGTGGATACTTGAGCCGGCGCTACTCCTATGTTGGCGGCAACGTCACCGCGGCGCCTGAGCATGTCATCTCCGCCTACCGAAAGCTGGTGACGCGCGGCCTGTTCACACCGGAAAAAGGCAACGACCATGACCGCTGAGGGTATCGTCCTCGTCACCGGCGGCAGCCGCGGCATTGGCGCCGCGACCGCTACGCTCTTGGCCGAGCAAGGCCGGCGCGTGGTGATATCAGACATCGCGCCGGAACCGTTGGCTGGAACGCAAGTCGTCCTGTGGCCGGCCCCATTCGACGTCGCAAACGAAGGCACCGTCGTCAGCGGCATCGCCGATATTGAAGCAGCGCACGGCCCGATCACGGGCCTCGTCAACGCCGCCGGCGTCTTCGGCAAGATGCACCGGATCGAGCGCGTGCGGATGGATCAATGGGACCGCGAGGTCAATATCGACCTGCGTGGCACCTTTCTGGTCGCCCGCAGCGTCGGCGTAAAGATGGCCGAGCGGCGGCTTGGCGCGATCGTCAATGTCGCCTCCGTTGCCGGCATGACCTCTGGTCCGATCCATGCCTATACCGCCGCGAAAGCCGGCGTCATCCAGATTACGCAGACGCTGGCCGCCGAATGGGGCCGCAGCGGCGTGCGCGTCAATGCGGTCTCGCCGGGCTTTACGCGCACCGCCATGCTGGAAGCTGGTATCGCCTCCGGCGCGCTGAACCAGAAATGGCTCGAAAGTCCGACCGCGATGAACCGCCTGGTCGAGCCGATCGAGGTCGCACACGCCATCGCGTGGCTGCTTTCGCCGCTGAGCAGCGGCGTCACCGGAATCAATCTGCCCGTCGATGCCGGATACATCGCAGGCACCACTTGGGCCGCCTATGGCGGCCTGCCGGACGCACCCGGCGCGCAATGAGGACACGAGCATGAATATCGAGCTGCCGCGCAAGAAACTCGATCTCGCATCGGCCATCGCCGAGGGCGATATCCGTGTGTTGCTGATGGTGCTGGTGCACTTGACCGGCGACGAGCGTTGGCTGGCGCCGCCCTACAAGCCCAGGCGCGACGTCCGCCTGATCCCGGATCCGCAAGCCGGCATGCCCAAGGAAATCCAGGCCGAAATCCGCGCCGCCGTTCTGAAGCTGTTCGCAAACGGCGAACCGAAGCCCGTCCTCACCGACCCCGGTGACGAGTTGATGCTGAAGATGATGCGCGCGACGCTCGGCGAGAACGTCGCGCCGGAATATGCGCCGTTGATGCGCGAGGAAATGGGCTTCATTCCCCGGGAGGCGCGCTGGACCAAACCACCATCGAGCGAGAAGCTGGTGCAGCAGCATGTGCTGATCGTCGGCGCCGGCGTCTGCGCCATCGCGCTGGGCGTTACGCTTGGCCGGCTCGGCATCCCCTACACCATCGTCGAGAAGAACGCCGAGCTCGGTGGCACCTGGTACGTCAACCGCTATCCCGGCTGCGGCGTCGATACGCCGAACCATTCCTATTCGTTCTCGTTCGGCGCGCGCAACCCGTGGACGCGTTACTTCGCCCAGCGCCAGGAGTTGCTCGATTACCTCAAGAAAGTCGCGCTCGAATACGACATCCGGAAACATCTCCGCCTCAACACCGAACTGAAATCGTCGCACTGGGACGAGAACAAGCGACGCTGGATCTCCACATTGAAGACCGCCAATGGTGAGGAGATCTTTGAGTCGACCACGCTGGTCAGCGCCATCGGCCAGCTCAACGACCCCTCACCTGCGCACTTCAAGGGCGAGGAGGATTTTAAGGGTGAGATGCTGCACTCAGCCTTGTGGACCGACGACATCAAGCTCGACGGCAAACATGTCGCCGTCATCGGCACCGGCGCTACCGCGATGCAACTGGTACCCGCGATCGCCGACCGCGTTGCGTCGGTCACCGTCTACCAACGCACCGCGCAATGGGCGCGCCCCGTGGCAGGCTACTCCGATCCCATCACCGAAGGCGCACAGTGGCTGCTCGCACACCTGCCGTTTTATGTGCAGTGGTATCGCTTCAACATGTTCTGGCGCTACGGCGACGGCCTGTTGCCGTTCCTGCGCAAGGATCCGGACTGGCCGCATCCCGAGCGCGCCGTCAACAAGGGCAACGACCGGCATCGCGAGGAGCTGACGGATTTCATCCTGTCCGAATTGAAGGACCGTCCCGACCTGATCGAGAAATGCGTCCCGACCTATCCGCCCTATGGCAAGCGCATTCTGCTCGACAACAACTGGTTCAAGACGCTGACGAAGCCGAGTATCGAACTGGTCACCGACAAGATCGACCATTTCGCAAAGGACGGCATCGTTGCTTCGGACGGCAAACTGCGGCCGGCCGATGTCATCGTGATTTCGACAGGATTCAAGGTCACGGAGATGGCGGCACGTCTCAACATCAGCGGGCGTGACGGCAAGAATCTCAGAACGGCATGGGCCAACGACAACCCGACAGCCTATCTCGGTCTGACCGTACCGGACTTTCCGAACTTCTTCGTGATGCTCGGTCCCAATTCTGGCCCCGCGCATGGCGGCAGCGTCATCTTCCAGTCGGAATGCCAGAGCCGCTACATCTCTACTTGCCTCGTCGAAATGATGGAGCGTGATATCGCCGCCATCGATGTTCGCCCGGAGGCGCACGATCAATACATCCGGAAAGTGGATGCCGAGCACGAGCAACTGATCTGGACGCACCCCGGCATGACAACCTACTACCGCAACGGCCAGGGCCGGGTTTTCTCGGCGATGCCATGGCGATTTGTGGATTACTGGGCCATGACCCACGATCCCGATTTACGCGATTACCGCCAGACCAGGATCTGACATTTGTTCCGGGGGGAACCGGTGCATGAGTGCCGATGGGATAGCTTGACACCAGCCCGTATCTGCCGCAGCATTTGCATGCTGCACCTGATGGAGTCACGGAGCGTTGGGCTCCTCGCTTCGCAGGCATTGGCGCCCCCGGTCAGATGATCAAGGCGACACGCAGCGTGCGGACGAAAGTCCGTCGGCCAACTCTTGAGGAGGAGCATGACGCCACCGGATCAGACTGGTGACCTTGCTCATCGCAAGGTCAGGGTGCGGTCGAGGTCATAAGCAGCTGCCAGCCTCATTGCACCTTCAACAATTCGAACGACATATCCGCGGGACTGGAGCGCAAAGGCCACGCGCTGCCGGATCCTGAGACCATACTGGTGTCTACCAGAAATCCTTCGCCTATAACGAAGATGTCGGGCCCCGCGATGCTCTCATGCACCGGGGCCCATTCGTTTTTAGAATACCAAAACCGCGCCGCATGGTTCCATGCTCTGTTCGGATCGGGGAAATTTGATCCGACCGAACAAGGACACGCCATGGATAAACCGCGCGTACGAATCTACACCGATTACAAGAGCCCCTACGCCTTCGTCGCCAACAAGCGGCTGTTCGAGCTCGAGGATACTTACGGTGTCGAATTGGAATGGCTGCCCTACACGCTGCGCATTCCAGAGTTCATGGGAACGGTGGAAGAGCGCACACCGCATTTCTGGCGCAAGGTGCGCTACGCCTATATGGACGCGCGCCGTTACGCCAATGCGCAGGGCCTCACCATGAAGGGGCCGCGGCGCATTTATGACGCCTTCTATTCCAGCGTCGGCATGCTGTTCGCACAGCGCCATGGCCTGTTCCGCCCCTATCACGACACGGTGTTCCGCCGCTTCTGGAGTCATGATCTCGAAATCGACGAGTTGTCGGACATTGCCCGCGTGATCGCGTCGATCGGCGGCTCGGCCGAAGCGTTCGAGGCCTACGTCCACGGCCCGGCGCGGGCCGAGCACGACCGCATCATCGATGAAGCGGAAGCGCTCGGTGTGTTCGGCGTGCCGACCATGGTCTTCAACGGCGAATTGTTCTGGGGCGGCGATCGCATCGACATGCTGATCGAGCGCATCAGGAATCCGGAATCGATCGCAACGGCGCTGGGCAGCCGCCACCGGACGTGAGCTTTTAACTAGCCGCCGGCCAAATGCCGCCGGCACCCGGTGCGCTCCAGCACCGGCCGCAACGCAGCCCGACTGTCCGCATCGAGTGCTGAAAACTTGTCGCGAAGCTGCTGCAGGCACTTCACCTGATATTTGAACGGCGCCAGCGCATAAGGCAGGCCCCAAACATTCATCTCCAGCCGCTCAAGGCCTTTGGCAAAGGCCTCTGCGTTGGCGACCAGGAACGGCAGATAGAGTTCGCCGGCAATTCTCAATAGCGCTTCGGCCATGCCGCCGAGCGCCTGCTCGCGCGGATACCACTCCCCTTCCACTCCCGATGCATCGTCCAGCCGCCGCACCCAGTGATCGGTGAACGGCGCCTTCGCACGCATGATCCGCATCGGCGTCGGGTCGGTCGCCATCTCGCTGAGCTGGCCGAACCAGGCGAAATCGGCGAGCGACGGCCGGCTGCCGAACAGATAGCTGGTCATGCCGACATGCGGCTCGAACGCCGCGAGTATCCGAAAGTAGCTCTCTTCCAGCAGCGGCTTGTTTTCCGCCGTCGCGCCGAGAATGACCATGCGCGAAATCTGCCGCTGGCGAAATTGCTCGATCTCCTCTGCGCTGCCGGTCTCGGCGTCCGACACCGACCACTCCTCGCCGGCCCAGCGCGCGACGTAGGCTTGGTCTTCCGGATCCCACCAGCGATAGAGAAATAGCGGCTTCACCGCCCATTCGTCGGCGAGGTCTTCCAGGAGATCGCAGATGAACGCGACCGCCTTGTCATCGGGAATGACGGAGCGTTCCTTGTGACGGCCCTCCAGATCGTAGGCCAGCATCGTGGTCTCGTCGCGGTAGGCCCCGTCAGGATACTGCAGCACCGGAATCAGATTGGGCCGCAAATGCTCGGTCGCCTTGCGCAGTGCCTTGGTCATGATGACCCAATCGAACGGAATCCTCCGGTAGCGCAACAGCGCGCGCAACTTGATGGCATAAGGCGATGCGGTCGAGCCGATGAGCCGGTAACGTCCTTCGATCATGGCATTCACCTCGTCCCGTGCCATAGCGCATTCGAATTTCACCCGCCAGACCTGCAATAACGCCTGCGGTGCTTGCCTTGCGGCGCAGCGAAATTTGCAGCTATCCTGCCGGCCAATGATCCGGCCCCGCCCGGGCCCAATAATCCAACCGCGGAGAAACGCCATGAATCCTCCCGTCAGTTCGCCCGCCGTCAAGGTCATAAAATCGGTTCGCGAACAGGTGAGCGCGGAGGAATGGCAGGCGCGCGTCGATCTCGCGGCCTGCTACCGTCTCACCGCGATGTACGGGATGACCGAGATGGTGGCCAACCACATCTCCTGCCGCGTGCCCGGTACAACCGACCAGTTCCTGATCAACCCTTACGGGATGCTCTACGAGGAAATCGACGCTTCCAGCCTGATCAAGGTCGACGTCGAAGGCAACACGCTGTTCAACGCCTCCGACTACGACATCAACGTCGCCGGCTTCGTGATTCACAGCGCCATCCACATGGCCAAGCACGACATGGATTGCGTGGCGCATACGCACACGCCGGCCGGCATGGCCGTCTCGGCCATGGAATGCGGATTGCTGCCGCTGGCGCAGACCTCGATGCGGTTTCTCCACATCGCCTATCACGATTTCGAAGGCATCGCCGACAATGTGGACGAGCGCGAGCGGCTGGTAAGAGACCTCGGCGACAACGAAGCCATGATCCTGCGCAACCACGGCCTGCTCGTCGTCGGCCGCACCGTGCCGGCAGCCTTCAATGTGCTGTTCCGCCTCGAGCGCGCCTGCCAGGTGCAGGTCATGGCGCTATCCTGCAACACCAAGCTGATCTATCCGCCGCAGAACATCCTCGAAGACACCTATGAACGGATGCAGCCGAAACCCGGGCGCAGCACCCGTAACGGCAACCTTGCCTGGCCGGCGCTGCTGCGCAAGCTCGATCGGACTGATCCGTCGTATCGGACCTGAAGCGTGGGCGCGATTTAGTCCGAGGTCTGAGCGAAGAATTCCTGAGCCGGACGACCAGGTTCGTCCGGCTTTTTTTGCGATTGCCGATGCAACCGGTACACGAACGCACGTACGGGTAACTCCCCACACCAGTTTCGACGGAACTTGGAAATCCGGGTACCGAACTTCGTTAACCGTAACACTTCCAGAGGTTGTATTTCTCTCGCTGTTTTACCTCTCGATTTCACTTTTGTTAAAGGCTGTCTTGTTTGGTGCAAACAATCTGAAATTGTATTGCCCGACGAGAAAATACCGCATGCCCAATCCTGCCGCCCAAGCGTTTGAACGCGCGAAGGCCATTCCCTCCGCTCAGAGCCGACCTGATTCCGCGTTGGACGTTGCCGCGCTGATCAGCAATAGCCGCATCATTTGGGGTGTGATCGCCGCGATGGCCGCCGCGGCGGTCTTCTCCTTTCGCGCCACCAATCTTTCATTCGCATGGGAGAGCCTCGACATTGTTCCGGCATCCGTCGTGGGCCTCGTGGCTATATCGTGGTTCTTCCGCCGAATTCGACCCGCCTCCTCGATAGGGTTCAGTACGGAATGCTGCGCACAACTTATGCTTGTTCTGACGATCGGTTGCGCGCTATCGTATCCTTCGGCGACAACGGGATTTCCCTATCGTGATGCCGTATTGAATGCAGCCGACACGTGGATGGGACTCGACTGGCGGGCCTACCTCCATTTCTTTAACGACCGCCCCCTGCTCGGCACCTTGGGGCGCCTCGCTTACAGCTCGATATTACTCCAGCTCCTTGTGCTGATCGTGAGCCTCGCCGGCCCGTCGCGGTTGTTGCGGCTTCAGCAGTACATCCTTGCCACCGCGCTGGCGCTCGTGATCACTCTCGTTGTGTTCGCATTCGTTCCCGCGTCCGGGATCTTTACTTTCCTCAATATCCAGCCGGATGAGTTCGCGAACCTATCGCCGATCATGACCACCAATCAAATTCTCCGCCTCGATGCGCTGCGCAACGGGCAACAAAGCCTCGTCAACGGAATGGAGGGACTCATTACCTTCCCGAGCTTTCATACCGTCTGGGCTGTTCTGTTCATGTGGGTTTTCTATCCGATCAAGCAATTGCGGTATGGCGCGATCTTTTTGAATTTGTTCATAATCGCCTCAACGCCGATTCTTGGCGCTCACTATTTCATTGATCTCGTCGGCGGTGTCGTCGTTGCCGTAGTCGCAGTCTGCGGCACGGCGAGATTCTCGCGTGGTTCGCGTACGAGCGGCGCCTCCCAAAAGATACCTGGCGTTGTCCTGGATATTCCAGGCATGTCCGCAGACAAAAGCCGGGAGATCCAGACAGCGCACGATCTTTGGGCGCAGCCTGCCTGTAATTTGATCGCACATACTGTCGCTAAATCGCCGATGCTGATGTCAGGCGTGGCGACAGGTGCGTCCGATGAAGACGTTTATACGAGTGGTTGAGTTGTGGGTGCCCGACCGAACCCGCACGCGCCTGGAGTTCGGCGGCTGTCTTTGCAGCGAAGAGTACACGGAGTTCAAGGCCGTCAGCGAAAACGCCCTGTTCGCCTATGACGAAGGCCTGCCCGGCAAGGCCTGGGCCGCAGGGCATCCCGTCATCCTCACCGAATTCGCAAACTCCTACTTCAAGCGCACGGACGAGGCGATCGAAGCCGGCTTGACCTGCGGCGTGGCGCTGCCGGTCTTCGCCGGCGAATTCCTGATGGCCGTGATGGTGCTGTTCTGCGGCGACGACGAAAAGCACGTCGGCGCCATCGAGCTCTGGCACAACGATCCGGAGAAGTCCCACGAGATGGGCCTGGTCGACGGCTACTACGGCACCGCCGATATGTTCGAATTCAATTCCCGGCACACCAAGTTCCCGCGCGGGTTCGGCCTGCCCGGCCGTGCCTGGAAAGCTGGCATGCCGCTCATCATCAAGGACCTGCACAACGCCAAGAGTTTTCTGCGCTGGGAGGAAGTGAGCGAAATCGGCATCAATTGCGGCGTCGGCATTCCCTACACGACGCCACCGGATCAAACCTGGGTCATGACGTTCCTATCTGCGCAGGCAACGCCGATCGCGAGACGCTTTGAGATCTGGGTGCCGAATCCGTCGCGAACGGAACTCGTGTTTCAGTCCGGCGATTGCAGCAAGAATGCCGACCTGACCTCGCTTTATGCGTCAAAAGCGATCCGCAAGGGCGAAGGCAGCATCGGCGGCGCCTGGGCGACGGGCATGCCGGCCATCAACGAACATCTGAAGGTCGATGAATCGATCGCGGCGCAGCTCGCGCGCGCCGCCGGCATGAACCAGATTGTCGTTCTTCCGGTGATCGAGAACGCCCTGCTCAAGGCCGTGCTCGCCTGGTATCTCTGAACGGCCGCGCGACTGATCAGGATACAGGCGGCTCCCGCAGCGTCCTGAAATAGTTCCGCACCTCCCGCACGAACAGATCGGGCTGCTCGAAAGCCGCGAAGTGACCACCCTTCGGCATTTCGCTCCAGTGCTGGATATTCGTATAACTCGCTTCCATCCACTTTCGCACCGGCGCAACGATCTCCTTGGGAAACACGGCGACGCCCGTCGGTATCGTCACCTTGAACGGCGTGCGACGCTTGGACCCGAAACTCTCCCAATACAGGCGAGCTGACGAGGCGGCGGTCGCCGTCACCCAATAGAGCATGACGTTGTCGAGCAGTTCATCGCGGCCAAGGACGTTCTCGGGGTGGCCGTCGCAATCGGTCCAGGCCCAGAACTTTTCCAGGATCCACGCAGCCTGCCCGCTCGGCGAATCCGTCAAGCCGTAGCCGAGTGTCTGTGGCCGGGTCGATTGCTGCTTGGAGTATCCGGAATCCCAATCGGCGTAATACTGAATGCCGTTCAGGGCGCGGGCTTCCTCTGAAGTCGGCTGCCCTTCCACGTTGGGCCGCATCGACATCGCCAGCGTGATGTGAATGCCGGCGCAATGTTCGGCGTCCTGCGCCCCGATCGCGGTCGTGATCGCCGAGCCCCAGTCTCCGCCCTGCGCGCCATAGCGCTGATATCCAAGGCGATCCATCAACACCGCCCAGCTTGACGCGATGCGACCGACGCCCCAGCCGGTGGCCGTCGGCTTTGCCGAAAAGCCGAAGCCGGGCAATGACGGGCAAACGACGTGAAACGCGTCGGCGGCGTTGCCGCCGTGCGCGGTCGGATCGGTCAAAGGCTCGATCACCTTGTGAAACTCGACCACCGATCCGGGCCAGCCATGGGTGATAATCAGCGGCATCGCTTCCGGGTGCGGCGAACGGACGTGCTGGAAATGAATGTCGAGCCCGTCGATCTCGGTGGTGAACTGCGCAAAGCGATTGAGCCGCGCCTCGCGCCCGCGCCAATCGTACTCCTGCGCCCAGTAGCGGCAGATGTCCTTGATCCATTTCAGTGGCGCGCCCTGGCTCCAGTCGTCAACCAGTTCGGCTTCCGGCCAGCGCGTGTTGCGCAGCCGCGACTTGAGATCGTCGAGGACGTCGTCGCCGATCGAGATGCGATAGGGTTTGATTTCAGCGCTCATGAAAGACCTTTCGTACCCCAGCCGAAGCTGCCGGGACCGACTTCACGAGCAGAAATCATCGCCGCACACGAGGCTGATATCAAGGGCCTGAGAGGTCGGCGATAGGTTCAAATCGCGCTACATCGTCAGCGGTTTGACTACGGGCGCGGGAAAGTAGCCTGGCGATCAACTGGCTTCAACATTCCGTCCCCGGCTCGAGAGATAGATGCGCGCCGCGTTACCGCCGAAGATAGCTGATTTTTCGTCCGGTGACAGGCCGGCCAGCAGGGTTTCGGCGGCGGCAAACCATTTTTCATAACCGCCCGCCAGATTGACCACTGGCCAGTCGCTTCCCCATAGCAGGCGATGTGGCCCGAAGCACGCAACGACATGATCCACGGCTTTCCGTAGATCCGCAATTTGCCAGTCCGGTGCGGCCTCGGTTGCCAAACCCGATAGCTTACAGACGACGTTGGGGCGTTCGGCGAGCGACGCGATATCGCCCTGCCAGATCGCAAGCTCGCCGGTTGCAAGCCGCGGCTTGGCGCAATGGTCCAGCACGAACTGCAGCTCAGGATATTCATCAACGACCCGCAGCAGCCGCGACAAGTGACGCGGCAGCACCAGCGCGTCGAATACCAGGTTGTTCCGGGCCGTCGCCACCAATAGCGGCGCCAAGGCAGGGCGGAGCAGCCAATCGTCATCGGGAATGTCCTGCACCATCGGCCGCAACCCAACCAGGAGTTTGTGGGCTGCGAGAGCATCAATGCGCGCCTCGCCGTCGGCTGCGTCAAAGTCCGTCCAGCCGACCACGCCGCGCACGACCTGCGCCTTCGCCGCGATGTCGAGCAGAAACATGGTCTCCGCCTCGGTCGGTGCGGCCTGCACCAAAATCGTCCCCTGGATGTCAGCAGCAGCAAGGTGCGGCGCCAGGTCCGAAAGGGAAAAGTCACGATGGATCGGTGCGAGCGCGGGCGTCAGCCAACCGTAATCGCCCCGGGCGAGGCTCCACACATGATGATGCGCATCGATCCGCATCAGCCGGCCACGGATTGCGGAACGGGCGCTTCCGCATCCAGCAAACGCTCAGCCTTCAGATCGGCCCAAAGCGCAGTTGGCACCTTGCTGGACAGCGCGGCGACGTTGCGCTCGACCTCCTGCGGACTTTGGCCCCCCAGCACAACGCTCGCCACCGCCGGATGGCCCAGAGCAAAATGCAATGCCGCGGTCGGCAGGGCAACGCCATGCGCATCACAGACGCGCTCGATCTTCACTACCTTTGCCAGGATCTCAGGCGGCGCATCCCTGTAATTGTATTTGGCACCGCTCACCGCGCCGGTCGCCAGAATACCTGAATTGAATACGCCGCCGAGCAACACGCCAATTCCCTGTTGCTGCGCCAGCGGCAGAAATTCCGCCAGCGCCGGTTGCTCCAGCAGGGAATAGCGCCCGGCGAGCAGCATGGTATCGAACGATCCGGCTTGCGCGAAACGCACGCACATGTCGGCCTCGTTTACGCCGATCCCGATACCCGCAACGACACCCTCTCCGCGAAGCCGGTCCAGCGCCACATACGCGCCAGCCATCGCTTCGCGAAACCGCGCGTCGATCGCGTCGGAACCATGAGTCCAGACGTCGACGTCGTGGATCAGCAACAGGTCCAGCCGATCGGTCCCCAGCCGCAACAGCGACTGTTCCACCGAACGCATGGTGCCGTCATAGGAATAATCGAACACTGCCCGGTGCGGCAGCCCTCCGACAAAGCCGGAACCATCGACTCGCCGATGAAACGGGTCCATCCAGCGGCCGACCTTGGTGCAAACGACGATGTCCTGGCGCGGCACCCGCCTGACCACGGCGCCGCAACGATGTTCGGCGAGGCCGTTGCCATAGTGCGGGGAAGTGTCGAGAAGATTGATGCCCAACTCGAACGCGCGTTCCACCGTATCGATGGCCGTGCCATCATCCAGTTGCACGAAGAGATCACCAAGCGGCGCGGTTCCAAATCCCAGGACCGAAACCTGAAGCCGCGTCCGACCAAGGGCGCGGCGTGGTAGTGCGAATACTGGTTTCATGTTGACCGCTCTCTTCGGCGCATTGCCCAGTCGCGGCGATGCGCCGGCTGGATACTGATTTTGCCACCGACGAACCCCGAGCGGAAGTCAATCCCACGCATGAACGGCAAGCCTCACATGCAGCTATGCCTGATTCAAAGCCTGCGTAATGTCCGCGATCAGATCAGACGGGTGCTCGATGCCGATCGACAGTCGGATCGTGGAGTCGAGAACGCCGATCTTTTGACGGATTTCAACCGGAACGCCGGAGTGGGTCATGGTTGCCGGCAGGCTGGCAAGCGACTCCGTGCCGCCCAGGCTCACCGCCAGCTTGAAGATTTGCAGCGAGTTCAGGAATCGGGACGCCGCCGCCTGGCCGCCGGCAATGTCGAACGAAAACGTGGATCCCGCGCCAAGGCATTGCCTCGCGAACAGACGGCCGGCGGGGGAGGTTTCGTCGTGATGAGCGAGGTAGTGAACCCTCTCAACCTTGTCGTGGTCGCGCAAATAATCCGCCACCAGCCGCGCATTCTGGTTGGCTTTTTCCATCCGCAAGCTCAGCGTTTCGAGCGAGCGGCCGAGCATCCAGCAGGAATGAGGATCCAGTTGGGTGCCGATCGCGCCTCGCAACGCCTTGATGTCCTTCATGAGGCCTTTTGAGCCGAGCGCGGCGCCCGCGATCAGGTCGGAATGACCACCGACATATTTGGTCAGCGAGTACAGCGAAAGATCCGCGCCATGTTCGATCGGCCGCTGGAACACCGGCCCGAGCAACGTATTGTCACATGCGATGATCGGCGTGTAGCCCTGCGCCTTGCCGATGTTGTCGGCGATGCGGCGGACCATCGCGATATCAACGAGCCCGTTGGTCGGATTTGCCGGGGTTTCGATGAGAATCATCGCTACCCGCCCCTTTCGCATGGCCTCATCGGCCGCCAGCGCGACAGCGGCTTCGTCGATGCCGTCGGCAAAACCCACCGCGCCGATCGAGAAGCCGGCAAGCGTCTTCGCAAGCAGCGTTTCAGTGCCGCCGTAGAGCGGCTGAGAGTGCAGGATCACGTCGCCCGGCCGTACGAACGCGAGAATCGTGGTCGCGATCGCCGACATGCCGGACGAGAACAGCGCACAGGACTCTGCGCGCTCGTAGACGGCGAGCCGGTCTTCCACAATCTCACTGTTGGGATGATTGAACCGCGAATAGACGAGGCCCGCGCCCATCCCTTCCGGAGGCTCACGCCGACCCGCAACGTAATCGAAGAAGTCCTTGCCGTCTTCGGTGGTCTTGAAGACGAAGGTCGAGGTCAGGAAGACCGGTGGCTTGACGGCTCCTTCCGACAGTTGCGGATCGTAGCCGTAGTTCAGCATCAGCGTTTCGGGATGCAGCACGTGGTTGCCGATATGGGTCTTCGACGGAAACGGTTTCACCATGGCCTCTCTCGCTGTCTTGAGGGAACCTAGAGCCCGGCACGCACCATCGGCGGCATAAACTCTCCGGTGCGCTACAACGCCAGGCTGGGCAGATCGAGCCCGTTGTCACGGGCGCATGCAATCGCGCTTTCATAGCCCGCGTCGGCATGCCGCATGACACCCGTCGCAGGATCGTTCCAAAGCACCCGCTCGATGCGGCGCGCAGCTTCCGGGGTTCCGTCGGCGACAATCACCATGCCAGCGTGCTGCGAATAGCCTATGCCGACGCCGCCGCCGTGATGCAGCGAGACCCACGTGGCCCCGCTGGCACAGTTGAGCAGCGCATTGAGCAGCGGCCAGTCAGACACGGCGTCCGAACCATCACGCATCGCTTCGGTTTCGCGGTTCGGACTCGCAACCGAGCCGCTGTCGAGATGATCGCGGCCGATGACGATCGGCGCCTTCAACTCGCCGCTCGCCACCATTCCATTGAATGCCAGGCCCAACCGGTGGCGATCGCCAAGGCCGACCCAGCAGATCCGCGCCGGCAGCCCCTGAAACTTGATCCGCGCCTTCGCCATGTCCAGCCAGTTGTGAAGATGTTTGTCGTCCGGCATCAGCTCTTTCACCTTGGCATCGGTCCGGAAGATATCCTCGGGATCGCCCGATAGCGCTGCCCAGCGGAACGGCCCGACGCCGCGGCAGAACAGCGGACGAATATAGGCCGGAACGAAGCCGGGAAAATCGAATGCGTTCTTCAATCCCATGTCCTTCGCCATCTGGCGGATGTTGTTGCCGTAGTCGAGCGTGGGAACGCCCTGTGCGTGGAAATCCAGCATGGCCTGGACGTGGCCGACCATCGAGGTCTTGGCGGCCGCTTCAACCGCTTTCGGATCGTCCTGGCGCTTCGATTCCCATTGCGCGAGCGTCCATCCCTTCGGCAGATAGCCATTGATCGGATCGTGCGCGCTGGTCTGGTCGGTGACGATGTCCGGCCTCACGCCGCGGCGTACCAGCTCGGGAAAAACATCGGCGGCATTGCCAAGCAGGCCGACCGAGACCGGCTTCTTGCTCTGCGTAGCCTCCGCCATGATCGATAGCGCCTCGTCAAGCGTGCTCGCCTGCCGGTCAAGATAGCCGGTGCGCAAGCGCATCTCGATGCGGCTCGGCTGGCATTCGATCGCGAGCATCGACGCTCCGGCCATCGTCGCGGCAAGCGGCTGGGCGCCACCCATACCGCCGAGCCCTGCCGTCAGAATCCACTTGCCCGCCAGGCTGCCGTTGTAATGACGTCGGCCGACCTCGACAAACGTCTCATAAGTCCCCTGCACGATGCCCTGGCTGCCGATGTAGATCCATGATCCGGCCGTCATCTGCCCGAACATCATCAACCCCTGCCTGTCCAGTTCGTTGAAGTGATCGAGCGTCGCCCAGTGCGGCACCAGGTTTGAATTGGCAATCAGCACGCGCGGTGCATCGGGGTGGGTGCGGAAAATTCCGACCGGCTTACCCGACTGCACCACCAGCGTCTGGTCGGCGTCGAGCTTGCGTAGTGAGGCAACGATCCGGTCAAAACTGTCCCAGTCGCGGGCTGCACGGCCGATGCCGCCATAGACGACAAGTTCGCTCGGCCGTTCGGCGACATCAGGATCGAGGTTGTTCATCAGCATCCGGAGCGGCGCTTCCGTCAACCAGCTCTTGGCGCTGATCTCGGACCCGCGGGGCGCGCGGATCGTACGGTCGTTGTCCAGTCGGCGGTTCATGACAGATGACCTCTCTCGGCAAGGTTTGGAAACGGATTCTTCTTGAGCACCGACATCGCGGCGGCCGGCAATGTGCCGGCTGCGACCAGCGCCGTTGCCTTTGCGAGATCGTCGGCCATATAGCGATCGTGACCGAGCGCCGGCACCTGCTCGCGCAGTGCGGCAATGACCGCCGCAAGCGCAGGGCTGGTCGTATGCGGCGCGCGCAATCCGATGCCTTGCGCTGCGACCAGCAGCTCGATGCCGAGAATGGCGGCAAGGTTATCCGCCATGTCGGACAAACGGCGCGCCGCGTGGGCGGCCATCGACACATGATCTTCCTGGTTGGCGCTGGTCGGCGTCGAATCGATCGAGCAGGCCGCAGCGCGCTGCTTGTTTTCGGCATAGAGGGCTGCCGCCGTCACCTCCGCAATCATGAATCCGGAGTTGAGGCCGGGATCAGGCGTCAGGAACGGCGGCAGGCCGAAGTTCAGCGCGGGATCGACGAGTGTGGCGATGCGGCGCTCACTGATCGCGCCGATCTCGGACAATGCCAATGCGATCTGGTCGGCTGCGAATGCGACCGGCTCGGCGTGAAAATTTCCACCCGAGACGATCTCGCCGCTCTCAACCAGCACCAGCGGGTTGTCCGTGACAGCGTTGGCCTCGATCGTCAGTGTGCGGGCGGCTTGCATCAACAGGTCAAGCGCGGCGCCGGCCACCTGCGGCTGACAGCGCAGGCAATAGGGATCCTGCACGCGCTCGTCGCCTTCGAGATGCGACATGCGGATGTCGCTGCCTTCCAGCAACGCCGTCAGCGCCGCGCCGGCGGCGACTTGCCCGGCATGCCCGCGCAACTGCTGGATCTCGGGACGGAACGGGGCCGTCGAAGCCATGGCCGCGTCGACCGACAAGGCGCCCGTCACCAGCGCCGTGCACGCCAGGCCATGGGCACGCAGCAAGCCGGAAATAGCATAGGCCGTCGAGAACTGCGTACCGTTGATCAAAGCGAGGCCTTCCTTCGGCCCCAGGGTAATCGGCGCGAGATTGGCCGCGGCCAGCGCATCGCGACCCGGCACTACCTTGCCGTCGACAAGCGCCTGCCCCTCGCCGATCATGACGGCGGTCATGTGCGCCAGCGGCGCCAGATCGCCGGACGCGCCCACCGATCCCTGCTGCGGCACCAGCGGACAAACGCCGCACGCCAACATGGCCTGGAGTTGCTCGATGATTTCACGACGCACGCCGGACGCGCCGCGCCCCAATGAAACGATCTTCAGCGCCATCATCAGGCGAACGATCGGTTCGGGCGTGGGCAGTCCTACCCCGCAGCAATGCGACACAATGAGGTTGCGCTGCAGCAGCGCGGTCTGGTCCGGAGGAATTCGCTTCGACGCCAGTTTTCCGAACCCGGTATTGATGCCGTAAACCGGCGCTTGCGCACCCGCGGCCTTCGCAACGATGGCCGATGCCGCGTCGACGCGCGGCCAGAACGATGGATCGAGCTCGACGGCCGCGCCTGCAAGCACCTGCGCCAGATCGTCGAGGCCGACCTTTCCGGGCGAGACGACGATGGTTGCATCCCGGTCGCTCATTGTCCCCTCCACACCCGGCGGTGCAGCGGGTTGAAGCCCATCCGGTAAATCAGCTCGGCGGGGCGGTCGATATCCCAGATCGCGAGATCGCAATATTTCCCGGCCTCGAGCGTACCGGTCTCACCGAGAATACCCAGCGCGCGCGCACCTTCCCGCGTCACGCCGGCAAGGCATTCGGCAACCGTCATCCGGAACAGCGTCGCGCCCATGTTCATGGCCAGCAGAAGTGACGTAAGCGGCGAACTGCCGGGATTGCAGTCGGTCGCCAGCGCCATGTTCACGCCATGGGCACGGAACAGCTCGATCGGCGGCTTCCTCGTCTCGCGAATGAAGTAGAACGCGCCCGGCAGAAGCACCGCCACCGTGCCTGCCCGCGCCATGGCGGCAACACCGGCTTCATCCGTATGTTCCA
This sequence comes from Bradyrhizobium sp. 170, assembly GCF_023101085.1. NCBI lineage: Bacteria > Pseudomonadati > Pseudomonadota > Alphaproteobacteria > Hyphomicrobiales > Nitrobacteraceae > Bradyrhizobium > Bradyrhizobium sp. 170. The sequence continues at coordinate 7,058,569 of NZ_CP064703.1, forward strand.
GATGATCGGCGGACAGAGCGGAGAATTCCGCGGCGAGCGCGGCGCCGCCGAGGTTCGACAACTGATCCGCATGCAGTTTGACCGGCAATCCAAGCACCGTGGCCGCGCGGAACACGCGCGCTGATTGCTCGCCTGAAAACGCGATGCCTTCCATGAAGCCATCGACCGCGTCGGCGAGCCCGGCCTTCGCCACAGCCGGCAGCATCTCCTGGCAAACCAGATCGATGTATCGATCCTTGTTGCCCTCCGCTTCCGGAGGCAGCGCGTGCGCGCCAAGAAACGTCGTGCGGATCGTGACCGGCCGGTCACGGCCCAACGCACGCGCGGCCGATAGCTGACGCATCTCAGTGTCCGTATTGAGCCCGTAGCCGGATTTGATCTCCAGTGTGGTCACGCCCTCGCCGATCAGGGCGTCGAGCCTCGGCAGCGCTCCGGCAACAAGTTCGGCCTCGCTGGATGCTCTCGTCGCTGCGACCGTCGAGACAATGCCGCCGCCGGCGCGCGCGATCTCTTCGTAGCTTGTTCCTTGCAGCCGCAGCTCGAATTCATGCGCGCGGTTTCCGCCAAAAACCAGATGGGTGTGACAATCCACCAGTCCGGGCGTGATCCACCGCCCTGCGCAATCGACGCGTTCGGCCGCATCGGCATCCGATGGAAAGTCGGAACGGCTGCCTGCAAAGGCAATGCGGCCGTCGCGCGCGCCGATCAGGCCGTCCTCGATCACACCGAGCCCGGGCAGATCCTCCCGGACCGTGGCAAGCCGGGCGTTGAGCCAGATTCGATCGAAGCGCTCGGCCATGCAGCTCTCCTCAGCGGCAGGAGCTTGACGTATCCATATGTCTATACATAAAATCGTGTTGGTATTCTGTCCAGCCGGTTTGGAAACATGTCCACTCTGCATTTCGGATCAGCGCTGCTCCCCTCGGGGTGGGCTGATGACGTGCAGGTGGTGGTGACAGATGGAACCATCACGCAGGTTTCGAGCGGCGTGGCGCCGGAAGAGCACGATGAACGCCACCCGTTGGCAATCCCCGGAATAGCCAGCCTGCATAGTCACGCGTTCCAGCGCGGCATGGCAGGGCTCGCCGAAACACGCGGCAATTCCGCGGATACGTTCTGGACATGGCGCGAGACGATGTATCGTTTCGCGCTGGAGATGACGCCGGAAGACACCGAAGCCGTCGCAACGCTGCTCTATGTCGAGATGCTCGAGCATGGGTATACCCGCGTCGGGGAATTCCATTATCTGCATCACGACCGCGATGGCACGCCCTACGCCAACCCTGCGGAGATGGCGACGCGAATTGCACGGGCCGCCGAGATCTCCGGCATCGGGCTCACACTACTGCCGAGTTTCTACGCGCATGGATCGTTCGGTGGAGCGCCACCGCATGCCGGCCAGCGCCGTTTCATCTGCTCGGTCGACCAGTTTGCCAGGCTGACGGCCGCCACGCGCACGGCCATCCGCGCGCTGCCGGGCGCCAATGTCGGCGTCGCGCCGCACAGCCTGCGGGCCGTGACGCCTGATGAACTGGCGGCCATTGCACCGCTGGCCGAAGGCGGACCGGTGCATATTCACGCCGCCGAACAGACAAAGGAAGTCGATGAATGCATCGCCTGGTCGGGGCGGCGGCCGGTTGAGTGGCTGCTCGAACATGCGCCGGTCGATCAGCGCTGGTGTTTGATCCATGCGACCCATATGACCGAGACGGAAACCACCGCGCTTGCAAGAAGCGGTGCGGTCGCCGGACTCTGCCCAGTCACCGAAGCGAGCCTTGGCGACGGCATTTTTCCGGCCCGCGAATTCCTTGGGGGCGGCGGGCGGTTCGGCATCGGTACGGACTCCAACGTGCTGGTCGGCGTCACCGACGAACTGCGTCAGCTCGAGTATTGCCAGCGCTTGAAATACCGCGAGCGCAATGTGCTGTCCGGCGGTCCCGGCCTGTCGACCGGCCGCGCGCTGTTCGAGACCGCGCTCACCGGCGGCGCCAAAGCGCTCGCACAGCCAACCGTCGGACTCCAGGCAAGTGCGCGCGCCGACATCGTGACCCTCGACACCACCCATCCCTCGCTCGCCGGGCGCCGCGGAGACGCCGCCCTCGACGGCTGGATTTTTGCGGCGAACGCAGGTGCCGTCGACACGGTCTGGGCAGGTGGCGCCAAAGTTGTCGAGAAGGGACGTCACAGGCTCCGTCAAAAGGCGCGTGACATGTTCAACGCAACGGTGCGGAGGCTCGTGGCATGAGCCTCGCCACCGATCGCGGCAAACTCCAGTCGGCCGACAAGCCGACGCTGTACAAGCAGATCCGGATCGACATCGAGCGTCGCATCCTGACCGGAGAATGGCCGCCCGGTCATCGCATCCCGTTCGAGCATGAGCTGATGTCGCGTTATGGCTGCTCGCGCATGACCGTGAGCAAGGCGCTGTCGGAGCTTGCGCAAGCCGATCTGATCGAGCGGCGGCGCAAGGCTGGCACCTTTGTCCGCCGTCCCACATTTCTGTCAGCGGTGCTCAAGATCGCCGACATCCGCGCGGAGATCGGCGCGCTCGGCCGCAGTTACGGCTATGAGTTGATCCAGTGCTCGCGGCGGACCGCAAACGCGACCGACCGCGACCGCCTTGGGGCACGGAAAACCGGAAAGGTGATCGCGATTGCGTGCCGTCACAGCGCCGACGATGTGCCGTTCGCCATCGAGGACAGGCTGATCGATCTCGACGCCGTACCCGAAGCGGCTGCGGCGGATTTTGCGACCGAGCCGCCCGGCTCGTGGCTGCTTCACCACGTGCCATGGACGGAAGCCGAGCACTCGATCAGCGCTATCGTGGCTGACAAAGAGGCCGCCGCGGCGCTCGACATCGCCATCGGCGCCCCCTGTCTGGTGATCGACCGGCATACCTGGCGCAGCGCGCGGCCGCTGACGGCTGTGCGTCTGCTCTATCCGGGCGAGTCTCACAAACTGGTTGCCCGCTTCAAGGGCGGCTGAGAGGCAGAGCAATGCGTATGAAGTACGGCACAATTTATGCAGCAGCAGGACGAACAGAACCAGATCCATACACCCGGCAGAAGGAAGACAATCATGTCTAGTTTTAGAATATTCGCCGCAACCGCCGCTCTTCTAGTATCCGCACCAGCCATCGCGCAAGACGTCAAGGTCGGCATCGGAATTTCCGGATGGACCGGGTTTGCGCCGCTCACGCTCGCCAACCAGGCGGGCATCTTCAAGAAGAACGGCCTCGACGTGACGATCAAGAAGATCCCGCAGAAGGACCGGCATCTGGCCATTGCCTCAGGTGACATCCAGTGCGCGGCGACCACGGTCGAAACCTGGATTTCCTGGAACGCCAATGGCGTCGCGACCAAGCAGATCTTCCAGCTCGACAAAAGTTACGGCGCCGATGGCATGGCAACGCGAAACGACGTTGCCTCGATCAAGGATCTGAAGGGCAAGACGGTCGCCGCATCCGCACCCGGCACCGCGCCCTATTTCACGCTGGCCTGGATGCTCAAGAAAAACGGCCTCTCGATCAAGGACGTCACCGTGGTGAACCTGGAGCCCGCCGCGGCTGCACAGGCATTCGTGGCCGGTCAGAACGATGCGGCCATGACCTATGAGCCTTACCTGTCGACGGTGCGTGCTGCGCCGGACAAGGGCAAGATCATCGCCACCACGCTCGACTATCCGATGATCATGGACACGTTCGGCTGCACGCCGAAATTCCTGACCGAAAATCCGAAAGCCGCGAAGGCGTTGGCCGACAGCTATTTCGAGGCTGTCGCCCTGATCGAAAAGGACCAGGCCAAGTCCTACGAGATCATGGGTTCCGACGTGAAGCAGTCCGGCGAGCAGTTCGGCAACTCGGCAAAATATCTCCGCTGGCAGGACAAGGCCGCGAACCAGAAATTCTTCGCGGGCGAGTTCCAGGCCTTCACCAAGGAAGCCGCAGATTTGTTGCTCGAGATCGGCATCATCAAATCGATTCCGAAAATCGATGACCTCGTTGACACGAGCTACATCAAGTAGGTTCGGTTGGCGCAGCTCCGGTCCCGCTTCCCGCAGGTGAGGAAGCGGGACTTCCCACGATCAGCGTACCGCTTTGAGGAATTTGCCTTGTGATACGTCCTCTTGATCCCGTGACATCGAAGCAGCGCGCGGTCTATGGCTTTGCGTTCTTTGTCCTGTTCGTGGCCCTGTGGGCATGGGCAACTTTTGGCGGCTACGTCTCGAAAACGTTTCTCGCCAACCCGCTGACCATGCTGCAGGAAGGTTGGGAGCTCCTGACCAAGCACGGCTTCCTGTTCGACATCGGCATGACGATCTGGCGGGTTGTCGGCGGCTTCGTGCTGGCGGCCATCATTGCGGTGCCGCTCGGCGTTCTGATGGGCGCTTACAAGCCGATCGAGGCGTTCCTGGAGCCGTTTGTCTCGTTTGCCCGTTATCTGCCGGCGTCAGCCTTTATCCCGCTGTTGATCCTGTGGGCAGGCATCGGCGAGCTGCAGAAGCTGCTGGTTATCTTTATCGGTTCGGTGTTCCAGATCATCTTGATGATCGCCGTGAACGTCGGCAACACACGGCGCGACCTCGTTGAAGCAGCCTACACGCTCGGCGCCAACGACCGCGGCATCATCGGCCGCGTGCTGCTGCCCTCGTCCGCCCCCGAGATCGCGGAAATCCTTCGGCTCGTCCTGGGCTGGGCGTGGACCTACGTCATCGTTGCCGAGCTCATCGGTTCATCGTCGGGCATCGGCCACATGATCACCGACAGCCAGGCTCTGCTCAATACCGGTCAGATCATTTTCGGTATCATCGTCATCGGGCTGATCGGCCTCGTGTCGGACTTCCTGTTCAAGGCGTTCAACGCCTGGCTGTTTCCGTGGAAACTGGCATGACCAAGCTGAAGATCGATCAGGTCACTCGCATCTTCCCTGCGCGCCAGGGCAATGCGCCGACGCGGGCCCTGGAGCCGACCGACCTCAGCGTCGGCAACAATGACTTCGTCACCATCCTCGGTCCGTCGGGCTGCGGAAAATCCACGCTGCTGCGCATCATCGCAGGCCTTGACCGGCCGACAAGCGGCCGCGTCATCCTGGACGGGCTCGAGGTAACCGGACCTGGCGCGGATCGCGGCATGGTATTTCAATCGTACACGCTGTTCCCATGGCTGACCGTGCGCGAAAACATCGCGTTCGGCCTGCGCGAACGCGGGATTTCCGAGGCGGAGCGCGGCAAGGTCGCCGATGGGTTCATCCAGCGGGTCGGTTTATCGGGATTTGAAAATCACTGGCCGAAGCAACTGTCCGGAGGCATGCAGCAGCGCACGGCCATCGCGCGTGCCCTCGCCAACGATCCCAAGATCCTGTTGCTCGACGAACCGTTCGGGGCGCTGGATAATCAAACCCGCGCGCTGATGCAGGAAATGCTGCTCGGAATCTGGGAACGCGACCAGAAGACCGTACTGTTCGTCACGCACGATATCGAAGAGGCAATCTTCCTCGGCAGCCGCGTCATCGTGATGAGCGCACGTCCCGGCTGTATCAAGGCCGAGATCGTGGTCGATCTGCCCCATCCGCGATCCTACAAGATCAAGACCGCACCCGAATTCGTCAGGCTGAAAGAACGGCTCGTCGAAGAGATCCGTGGCGAGGCATTGAAGGTTGCGGTTCACGCCTGACAGCCCACCCGCGCGAGCCGCAAATACGATCGTTTGAGTGACCTGCGCAAAAGCTTCCTGAGACAAACCCTGTCACGCGCGCAATATGCAATACTCCCGATTTCAGCAAATGCTCCGACTACTCTGGATCGCAGAATTGGAAAAACGGCGTGCTAAACGGCAGGTTCGCGTTGCATGGTGGACAGCGGAATGTTCGGTCTTGTCGCAAGATGTCCCGCCGCCTTCTTCGGACGGTCGCGTTTGGAAGATGTGATCCATGTTCAACATGCGGTCAAACACGACGTAGAATACGATCAGGTCATTCGTGTCGGAACGCTTCGGCCGGTTCGAGCGCGGCGGCGCGTGAGGCGGGGTAAACTCCGGACAGCAGACCGATCACGCCACCGACAGCTGGCGCAAGCAATGGAGCGAGCGGGTCGAGCACCGGAGTCCAGACCTGATACGCCGAGACACCCACCACGATGAGCACGCCGACGCTGGATCCGAGTAGTCCCCCCACGACACCCATGGACGCACTCTCAATAAGAAACTGCGCTGCGATGTGGCGGCGCGTCGCGCCAATGGCACGGCGCAGTCCGATCTCCGCTGTCCGCTCCATCACGCCCACCAGGGTGATATTTGCGATCCCAAGCGCGCCGACCACGAGCGACAGGCCGCCCAGCAGCAGGAACATCATATTGAGATCGGTTTGCACGTCGTCGCGCACGCGCCGCGGCTCCTGCGGCAGTTGCACGCGAAGCGCGCGCGGGTCGTCCGGCCGCAGCGCCGCCCGCGCTTGCAGCGCAATCAGGGAAGCAGCGCCAATCTTCGTCTCCACGACCACCGTGCCAGGCCCGAACAGGCTGAAGTGCTGTCGCGCCGTACCCTCGGGAATGATGACCGAGCCGAGAAGTTCCGGCTTTCGGACCACATCGCGAAGGATGCCGATCACGAGATAGAGGTGATCGCCGACATAAATCGCGGGCAGCCGCTCGACTCCAGCGATGCCCAGGCGGCGCGCGGCATCGGGGCCGAGGATCGCAACTCGCTCGGCGCGGGCAGAATGCCCCCCGTCGATAAACCGTCCCGAGGCGAGGTCGGCGCGCACCGCGCGGAACAAATCCGGCGACGCGGCGCGCACCGCCAGTTTGAATGCGGTCTGATTGGACGGATCCACCACAGGCGAGGCGCTGACGAGCATGTCGTGGACATTGACGTCGCTGAGCAAGCCCGCGGCCACGACACCGTTCAGCCGGACCAGCCGTTCCGGCGCGTCCCATGGAATGGCACGCGGATCAATCGTGCCGGTCGCCATTCCCGGCCGCGCCGTGATGAACAATTCGGTGGCCGCAAGTTGATCGAACTGACTGATGATGCGGTTGCCGGCGGTTCGCGTGAGACCGATAGTGGCCACCAGCGCCGACATGCCGATCACGATGCCAAGCACCGTCAGCGCCATGCGGGCCGGCCGCGCGATCGCCCCGGCGATCGCCTCGGAGACGAGGTCGCGCATCGTGATCCCCGACGGCGCAATGCGCGCCCTGGACGGAGGCGGCAATGCCGTCTCGCTTCCACCAAAGAGCCGGCCATCCTTCATGTTGACCCGGCGCGAGCCCCGGCGCGCGACGCTTTCGTCGTGCGTGACGACGACGATTGTCATGCCCTCCTTGTTGAGCTCGGTGAAGAAATCCAGGATCGACTCGGTGTTCTTGGAATCGAGATTGCCGGTCGGCTCGTCGCACAAGAGCAGGCTCGGTGAACCCATCAGGGCGCGGGCGATCGCCACCCGCTGACGTTCGCCGCCGGACAATTTGGAAGGCGGGAAATTCGCGCGATGCTCGAGGCCGACGCGGCGAATTTCCTGCATCGCCCGCTCGCGCCGCCCGCGTCCGACCTGCCGGCGGTATACTTCCGCCAGCATGACGTTCTCGAGGACAGTGCGATAGGGCAGCAGGTGGAATGACTGAAAGATGAATCCAACGCGGCGGCTGCGCAGCCCGGCCCGCTCATTCTCGCTCAGCTTTGTCGTTTCGATACCGTCAAAAACGTACTGTCCGCTGGTTGGCCGGTCGAGGCAACCGAGGATATTCAACAGCGTGGATTTCCCCGAGCCGGACGGACCGGTTATCGACAGCCATTCGCCGCGCCGCAACACGAGGTCGACATCGATCAATGCGTCGACAGCGGGATCGGTCCCGAATTGCTTGCACACCTTGCGCAGATCGAGGACATGGCCAGCATCGACAGAAGCCGTCTTGATCGGCACCTCTGGCCGTATGTCCTCCATGAGCTTCATTTGACCGCCGCCGGCTCGGCTGTTTTATAACCCACCACCACGAGTTGACCGGGCGCAAGTCGCCCATCAGGGGTGTTGACCTCGACATAGCCGCCCGTCGAGAGCCCCGGCTGCACGGTGACGTACTCCTGCTTGCCGCCGCGTTCGACCAGCACACGCGATGTTCCGTCGGCGGCAAGCGACACCGCGCTGGTCGGGACCGCGGTGACCGCGCCCTTCGACGTTTCGATCGGGATCGTCAGACGGACGGAAAACCCTGCCAGCAGCACAGGCGTGGTCTCCACCCTGACCCCGAGATAGAAGTGATAGCCGTCCACGCCGCGCGTGCCGGGTGTGTTCGCCACCGTCTCGACGACGCCGGTCGCCTTGATCCCAAGCGCCTGCTCGTCGATCGCAACTTTCATCCCGGGCTTTACTAACGGCGCGGCTTCAAGCGGGAGCTGCGAGTCGATGCTGAGCTGGTTGTCCGTCACGCTCATGACCGGCCCAGAAGCATTGGCAGCGACCGCAGCGGTCACCTCGTTGACGCGGATCGGAAGCGAGGGGATGAAAACGACCTCGTCCGCCGGCACCTGCACGCCGAGCTTGGCGCGCGCCGCCGCGAGTTCGCTGGCGAGTCGCTCTGCGCGTTCGGTTGTGACCTTGACGTCAAATTCGGCAAGCGACTGCTGTTCTTGCGCCGCACGCACGCTACGCTCGCCTTCCAGGCGGGCCGCCTTCACCGCCCCCTCGGCGACCCGGATACGTTCGTCCACCAGCGCCGCCTCGCGCGACGCGGTCTGAATCGCGAGATCGGCTTCCATCTTCGCCTTGCGCTGCGCGGCACGCGCCACTTTCAGCTTGGCCTCGGCCGCCGCACGCGCCGTTTCGGTCTGGCGCGGGTCAAGAACGATCAGGGCACGATCGGCCATTTGCGTGGCGACATCGGCGCTGGCCGCGGTCGCCGAATGCGCGGCGCGCGCGCGCTCGGTTTCAAGCGCCAGCGACTTGCCGGACCGCGCGTCGGCCAGCTGCCGGCTGTCACCAACACGCGCCGCGCTGTCGAGGGCCGCCTGGCGCGTGTTCTGCTCCGCGATGGCCCGCGCGGCGGCGACGGCTTTCATCGCGGTTTCGCGCGTGGCCTCGGCCGCAAGCTGGGCGCGCGCGGCATCCGACCACTCCCGCTCGAGCGTGGCGACGGCAGCGCGTTGTTCGCGCGTCGGTGCGAACGGATCCCACCCGGCCTTTTTATACATGCGCTCGACCGCGGCGGATGTCTTCTGATCGTAGTTGCCATCGACCGTTCCCGGATCGAAGCCGAGGCGAGCCAGGGCTTCTTCGAGTTGGCGGACGTCGCCGCCGCTCGTTCCGGGCGCCATATCGCGAAAAGCCGGTGCGGCGCCGCTGAGGACAAAGACCGGACGGCCGGATGCGGATAGAATCACCTCACCTTCCCCAAAGTTCGCATTGGGTCGGGGTAGCGACGAGATCAGCCCGACGGCGCCCTTGACCGTCGAAGGCGCGATCGAAATCGGCTGCGGCAGTCCGAAGCGGACCGTGCCGCGGGTGACCACATCGGAACTCAGTACACGCGACTCCACAGGCACAAGGATCGCGGATGGCTCGGGCGCTGCGGTGCGCGCCGCCATTTCAGCCGGCGACTGGATCCTGGAGCCCATGTACCAGGCGCCAAGCGCCATGCCTCCAACCGCGCCCAAGATAGCCCAGAGAACGTTTACGCGCTTTGCGGCCATGCCGTAGTCCCTCCCGCCATCGACAGCGTGCGGGCCATCTTCGCAGGAAGCGTTGCGTCCGCTTTCGTCATGCGATGCGCTGCCAGCAAAGGAGATTACTCATAGCCGCCGATCCGGGGAAGTGTGGGCGTGTACATCCTAATTGGTCTATTGCACTTTCCGGGAGAACAGCTCCTCCTGGATCTTCTCCTCGACTGGCGTCAGTACCTCCTCCTGCATTTTGTGGCTCTTGGCCGAGACCAGGCGCTCGTAATCCTGCAGTTTCCGCAAAGCGGCTTTCTGGTCCTGCGACATCTTGGAAACCAATAGCTTGCCGCCCTCGGTCAGCGTGCTGAGCCGGTTCCGCAGATCGGGCTCGATTTCGTCCGGGTGGCCGTATTCGAAGCCGGCCTTCTTCATCTCCCGCTGCCAGAACCCAAGGGCGGCCTTCATCCGCGGGTCCTTGTTGATCAACGCATCCTGCGGATTGTAATGGCTGGCCTTCAACTGATCCGGCTTGAATGTTTCAGTGAGGGCCTTGCGCGTGCAGCCACCGGTACGCGACAGATCCTCGGTCTCCAAGGCGACCGCGAAGGTGCTGGACACGTCATCCCCAAGCAACGCGCGATTGTAAGCGACCTGGTCTGCGGGGGAGAGCTTGCGGAAAATTTGCACATTGCGTTCGCCGAGACCGACGCGGGCGGGGCTGTAGCCGGTGGAGAGCTGAGGCGGCAAGCCCGTGTAGAAGGTAGATACGCCAAAGCCATAACGACTGACGAACTCCTCCTCACTGAGGCCTGGAAGCTGTTTGTCCGCCGACATGCCTGCCCGCACCGTTTTGTGGTCGGCCGCGATGTACTGGAAGCCTTGTTCGCGCATGCAGCGGGCGATCAGTTCCTCGGTCTTCTCGATCGCCTGGACCAGCTCGCGTGGCGACATGCCGAATTCCTCGGTCCCAAGGCCCTTCGGAGCCTGTGCCTGCGCCGCCGCTGTCGCCGGCGCGAGCAGGACGGCGAACAGGCCCATGTAAATTGCCCTCTTCATGGCGCTATCCTTTCCAATAACGAACCTCGTATGCAGCCGGTACATGTCAGTCCGTCCCGATAATCTTTCCGGTTTCGATGTCGACGAAGACGTCCTTCTCGCCCTGCTCCGGTGATTGGATCTCGATCACGTAGACATTCTTGCCGCCCTTTTTCTCGATCGCCACGTCGGTGACTTTGCCGGGGATGCGCTCAAGAGCAATCTTCTTCGCCTGTTCTTCCGTGATCTTTGCCGCAGGCGGCGCACGCTCTTTCGAAGGGCCCGGTTGCTGCGCCTGCACGACGGCCACGGCTTGCGCAAGAAGAAGGCTGGCGAGCAGGCCGCAGTGGATCGTCCTCTTCATGGCGGTATCCTTCCCGTTCAATCGCTACGGTGGAACGGAACACGGAGGGATCGCCCGTGATCCACGATTTCGTCACCCGTGGGAGGAGAAACCCGTGCGATGAAAATCGTGGATCAGGGCGCTCGCACCGTTCACATCAGTCCGTTCCGACGATCTTCCCGGACTCGATATCGACAAAGACATCCTTCTCGCCATCCTTTGGCGTTTGGATCTCGACCACGTAGACATTCTTGCCTTTCTTCCGCTCGATCTTCACGGACGTAGCCTTGCCGGGGATCTCCGCGAGCGCGATCTTCGTCGCCTGGTCTCCCGAGACCTTCGCCACGGGCGGCGTATACTTCAGCGGCTTGTCGCGGAGCTTCCCGATGCTTGAAACGTCCGAGGCCGGGTTGTCCTTCGGCAGCGCGGCGGAAGCGATGAGCTTGCCGTCGGAAGTGTCGAGCACGACGCCGACCACCGGACACCAGATCTTGTCGGTGATGTCTTTCAGGTTGATCAGACCCTGCTCGCGAACCCGGACGCAGTTCTTGAACGTCCCCGCCGGAACCGTGATTTCGATGCCGGTTTCCATGTTCTCAGCGCCGCCATAGGCCTGGTTCTGGCCGCCGTCGAATATATAGCGGCCGCCAACCGTGAACGTGCCGGGCATCAACAGACCCGGTTCGGCGACGCCGTCGCCGTCGAGATCGCCCGCCCGCCATGTGCCTTCAAAAACTGGTTTTCCTTCCTCGTTGATTTCCCAACTCACCTCGCCGAAGGCATAGACGCTGTTGGTGGTCTTATCGACGGCGAACCAGTTGAGCGCGCGCTGTGTCAGGACGCCATCCATGTATTCTTCTTCCTGCACAACCGCCGTCTTGAATTTGCCGATACCGGGAAGGTCGAAATCCTCGGTGCTATCGAGGACCACGGTCTCCTTGCGATACTTGCCGTCCGGGTGATCGGGCCGCTCATGCACGTGCTTGTGGCCCGGCACGATCGGGTAATAGAGGGGGTTGACCCCGTGCGGGACGATGTTCTCGGCTTTCAGATTCCAGTCCTTCAGCGACGAGTAATCCTTGCCGCTCTTCCAGCGCGGCGGATCCTGGATATCGCCTGCGACCGCGCCGCCAGAGACCACGAACCCGGCCGTCATCAGAACGGTGCCCGCCATGAGCGCGGCACGCCACCTGGCCAGCCGGCCAGATTGCCCGCTCGCCGTCTTCATCTGTCGCTCCAAACCCTGCTTGTCGAACATGTGAATGCCCTCCAGTTGCGGGCGGCGGTCCGGCCAACCGTCGCCCAAGGTTGCGGAAGTTTTCAGCCCTATGTGGCCGTTGGGCCGATCTGACATTTCGCGAGCGGGGTGATTCATCGCGCCCTCGCCGTGGTGAAGCCGGCTTCGATGAAGGACCGATTGCCGTCCTTTGCGACGGTACCAATTGCGAATTTGTAGGCCTTACCGGCGCGCAAGAACCCCGCAGGTATCGCGAAGGATCTTGCTGAGCCCGGCAGCAGTGCCCGGATTTCGTAGGCCGAGCCGGTCTGCTCGATAACGATGGCGCAAGCCTCGATCCCCTTCGGCACGGACCATCGCAGGGTCAGCGCGATGGCGGGTACGTCTTTCTGGTCAGGCCGCGGATATTCGAATGCGGCAGATTTCGGGAACACGTGACTCAACCGCGCCTCACCGCGCAGGTTCGCTCCCTTGGTCGTCGTTCCCTCAAAACGATATGCGCCCGCCGGGAAATCCGCCCGTACGATCTTGTCATCATCGGGCTCCGGCGATTCGAGCGTGAGACTGCGAATTCCCAGCTTCGAGTCCGGCGATCTGAGGTCGATCACCGTGCGCTCGCCCGGCGCCATCACCTTCAACGCGGCCAGCCCATCCTCCGCGCCGGTGGCCTCGAACCGGATCTCGGCATCGTGATCCTGTATATTGCGTTCGAGATAGACGGAGAGCTTTTCAAAGCGGCCATCCTGGGCCGCAGGTCCTGTCACCGGATACGCAAGAGCAGACAACGTCGCAGCAGCGGCGACAATCCAACCATTGTGGCGACGTACGGCTTTCATATCACGCGCTCCCGGATACTGGTGCCGGAACCGCCAGACGATCCATCGACAGGCTCGTACCGCGGCCGAAACGCAGATAAAATGCAGGCAAGATAAACAGGTTGAGCAGCGTCGACGTCACGAGGCCGCCCAGAATGACGACCGCCATCGGATATTCGATCTCGTGGCCCGGCAGGTCGCCGAAAATGATCAGTGGCAGGATCGCGAGTCCGGCGGCGCCGGTCGTCATCAGGATCGGCCGTAACCGCTCGCTCGCGCCGCGAAGCACGAGCTTCATGCCGAACACCTCTCCCTCATGGCGTTCCAGATGCTGGAAGTGGTTGATCATGATGATCCCGTTGCGGGCGGCGATGCCAAGCACCGTCAGGAAACCAACCAGCGAGCCAAGGGAAATCACGCCTCCCGCCAGCCACGCCGCCAGCACGCCGCCGACCAGCGCCGAAGGAAGGGTCACGAAGCTGAGCGCTGCCAGCCGCCAGCTTTCAAAAGACTGTTGCAGAAGGACGAAGATGACAGCGAGCGCGAGGACGGAGAACAGTTCGAGTCGCCTGCGCGCGGCGCTCAGTTCCTGATATTCGCCTTGCAGCACCGCGTAGTAGCCAAGAGGAAACGCCAACTTGTCCAGACGCGCCTGCACGTCGCTGGCGACCGCGCCGAGATCGCGGCCCTTGACATTCGCCTGCACGTCGATCCGACGGGAACTCGTCTCACGCTTGACGACATTTGGCGTCGGCCGAATGCTAACATCGGCTACTTCCGCCAGCTTGACGCGCTGCCCGGTTGGCGTGTTGATCAGCATCTCGCGGACCGAGTCTACGCTCCGGCGGAATTCCGGAGCGGTCCACACCTGCACATCGTAGGTGCGTCCACCGAGGAAGATGTCGCCGACCTCCTCTCCGGCCATCAAGGTCGCGGAGGCACGCCGGACATCGCCCGGCTTCAGACCGTAGCGTCGTGCTTCCTCCAGCTTCACCGTCACCTGAATGTGCGGTACTTCGACCATCAACTCCTTGTGCAGGTTGACGAGATTTGGAACGTCCGCGAGTGCCGCGCGAACTTCCTCCGCCTTGTCCCTGAGAATCTCGAGATCAGGGCCGAAGATGCGGACGACGATCGCCTCCCCAGCGCCAGTCAGGACCTCGCGAATGCGCTCCTTCAGATAGGTCTGCACATCACGGTAGAGGCCGGGATAGCCTTCCACCATTTCCTCGATCCTGGCATGCGTCTTGTCGTAGTCGGAGTCCCTGCTGATGCTGATCCAGTTCTCCCCGAAATTGACGCCGACGACTTCGTCAGCGGCGAAGGCCTGGCCTATATGGGCGCCGAAGTTGCGCACCCCCGGAATAGCGCGCAGTTCCTTGCTTGCGCGGGTGGTGATGCGCAGCATCTCGGGCAGCGAAGCGTCGGGGGTGGTGACCCAGTGCATCAGGAAGTCGCGCTCCTTGAACGACGGCAGCAGCGAGTGGCCAAGCAGCGGCCAAACACCGATCCCCGAGAGCGTCACTATTCCGACAGCGATATAGGCCATGCGTGGAGTGCTGGTGACCCGTTCCAGCAAGGGCGCGTAATGCCGTAGCAGCCAGACGATCACAGGTGATTCACGCCCTTCGAGTCGCGCGCCCCGCAGCAGGATCAAGCAGAGTGCCGGCGTCACCGTCATGGCTGCGACGAGCGAGGCTGCAATCGCGAGCACGTAGGCGGCAATCAAGGGCTTGAAGAAGGATCCGGTCAGGCCTTGCATGAACAGGACGGGCACGACCGCGGTAACGACGATAAGGGTGGCGTAGACGATCGGCGCACGCACCTCCAGTGAAGCGTCCAGAATGATGCGCGCCGTGCTTCGCGTATCGCCCGACCGCCGTGCATGGCGCAGGCGTCGCATGATGTTCTCGACGTCGAGGATCGCGTCGTCGACGACGACGCCCAACGCGATCACGAAGCCCGCCAGAGTCATTGTGTTGACCGAGGCGCCGGACATGAACAGAACTAGTCCAGCTGCGAGCAGCGACAGCGGAATGGCGACGATACAGACGAGCGCGGTGCGCCACTCGTAAAGGAAGATGAGGATGATGCCCGCGACGAACAGGCAGCTCAGCAACAGTGCCCAGGATAGATTATTGATCGAGTCCTCGACGAAAGTCGCCGGCCGGAAGATTGTCGTGTCGATCTCGACCCCAGGAAGACCGGGCTTCATTCGCTCGAGCGCCTCCTCCACCCCGCGGGTGACGGCGAGCGTGTTGCCCCAGGGAAATTTTTCCACAATGAGCATGAGGCCTGGGCCATCGTTGATGACGGCATCGCCAATCATGCCCTGCGGGGCATAGACGAGATTGGCCACGTCGCTCAGCAACAGCGGCGGCTTACCGGCCGGGTGGGTCACCGGCACCTTGGCCAGCGTCTCAGGTGTAACGCCGGCGCCGACGAAGCGGAGCTGAAAGCGCTGATTGGGTGTTTCGACGAAGCCGCCGGTACCGATATGTGCGCCGCGGGCATAGCGCAGCAGACCAACATCGAGGGCATCGGAAACCGCCTCCTGCACCTGGTCGAGCGTAACGTCCACCTCGGCCAAGCGCTTCGGGTCAACCATGACCTGAAGCATCTTGAGCTGCTCTCCCCAGATCGCGATGTTCGCAACGCCGGGCACCCCGAGCAACCGCTGCCGGATGGTCCAATAGGACAGCATCGACAGGTCCATCACGGACTTGTCCTTGGAGGTAATGCCGATCTTCATGATCCGGCTGGTGGAGGACAATGGCGGCATCATGAACGGCGGTGCGGCCCATGTCGGCAGGGTCTTGCTCGCGAGCGCCATCCGCTCACTGACCAGTTGCCGCGCGCGGATCTCATCGGCGCCGGACTTGAAGATCAACAGGATCGACGACAATTGCGCCACCGACTTCGAACGCATCACCTCGATGTCCGGGACACCGTTCAGCGCGTTTTCCAGCGGCACCGAGACAAGTTGCTCGACTTCGGCGGATGAAAGCCCAAGACAGATGGTCTGGATCTCGACCCGCGGTGGCGCGAATTCCGGGAACACGTCCACGGGTACGTCCCGCAGGCGCGCGAGGCCAAACCAAGTCAGCACCACCCCGAGGGCGAGGACAAGGTAACGAAAGCGCAGACTCGAGCCAATGATCAGCCTCATCATCGGGAAACATCCCCCCACTCAGGCCGAAGCCGTAATGGAAAAACAATTTCGACGCGCAGCTAGTGACCTACCTTCACCTCTGCGCCGAAGACCTGCGGCACTCCGGTCGCAAGCACCTTGGTGCCGGCGGGAGGTCCTTCAGTCAGGTACACGTTGTCGCCCTTGATGGTATCGATCACCACAGCGCCGCGAGCGAAGGTCAATGGGTCGGCGCTGATATAAACCCACGTCTTACCGGTCAGGTCGTAGAGAACAGAGGCATAGGGCACGATCAGGCGGCCCGACGGATCGGCGCGTACCTCATCGATCACGATGCCGAGCCGTTCAGCCGCTTTCGGCGTGAGCGTCACCTTCATGATCTTTGCGTCATTTGTGGCCTCGACGCGCGCGGGCATGATCTTCTTGACTGCCGTCTCAGCGGCCAGTGCTGACGCACACGGCGCTGCGAGGCACGCGGTAAATGCCGCGACCGTCAATACGGTGAAGCGGGCCATGAGACGTTCCTCCCTTTCGACGGCTTTCGAAGTGAAGCGCGCGGCAGTCATGACGCGGTCTCCATTTCAAGATCGAGCCGGTCGGCGGTCCAGCCGGCGCCGAACCGCAAGTAAAGCGCCGGCAGCACGAACAATGTTCCGAGCGTCATGGTAACGACGCCGCCCAAGACCGCGAGCGCGAGCGGGTGCGCGATTTCGAGTCCGGCGACATCGCCCATGATCGCGAACGGAAGCACCAGCGCGAGCGTTGTCACCGATGACGCGATGATGCTCGGGAACTGTTCCTGCACGCCACGACGCACCAGCTTTTCGCCGAACGGCTCACCCTCGTTCAATTGCAGATGCTGGAAATGGGCAACCAGACCGATACCCTGCCGCACCATCAGTGCGAGCACCGCTGCCAGACCCAGCAGAGAACCAAGCGAGAAGTGACCGTCATTGATTGCGGCCGTCGCCAGGCCGCCAAGTGCAGCGACCGGTACACCGAGCAGCGACAGAGCGCTGAGTGTCCAACTGCGGAGCACCGCCTGCGTCAGCAGGAACATCAACACCACCGCCGCCGCCATGTAGCTGTATATCGATCGCAGGGCGGCTCGCTGCTCCTTGTAT
The DNA here is from genome assembly GCF_023101085.1 of Bradyrhizobium sp. 170. Classification (NCBI taxonomy): domain Bacteria; kingdom Pseudomonadati; phylum Pseudomonadota; class Alphaproteobacteria; order Hyphomicrobiales; family Nitrobacteraceae; genus Bradyrhizobium; species Bradyrhizobium sp. 170. The sequence goes on from NZ_CP064703.1 coordinate 7,075,920, forward strand.
TCGCCGAGCACCTCGGCACGGTGCTCGAACGGGAATGCGATCTGTTTGACATTCCTGGCGACATCGTCCGCCACATCACCAAGTGCCCGCTCGTCCACTTTCGCGGAAACATCGATACGACGCGAGGACCCCTGTCGCTGAATGATGCTGGTGGCCGGCGCGATGCGGACGTCAGCAACCTGAGCCAGGCGAACCTGGGACCCGCTCTCGCTGCCGATCATCAGATTCCGCACGTCATCGATGTTGTCGCGCAACTCCGGGCGTCCCCAGACAACCACGTCGAAAACCTTCTGCTCCTCGAACAGCGCACCGACGGTGATGCCGCCGACCATTGCAGAGGTCGCCCTGCGGACGTCGCCCGGCTTCAGGCCGTAACTGGCCGCGCGATCGAGATCCACCTTGACTTCGATCGAGGGTTCTTCGACCTGCAATTCGACCCGGGGATCTTCAATGCCGGGGATCTTCGCCATCGATGCGCGGATCTCCTCTGCCTTGGCGCGAATGACATCGAGGCTGTTGCCATAGACGCGTACGGTGATGGAATCCGGGTCACCGGTGAGCGCCTCGCGCAGCTTCGTGGACAGGTATGTCCCAAGCTTGCCACGCATCCCGGGATAGGCGGTGATGGCAGCTTCGACGGCATCCACCGTTGCTTCGCGATCGACCTTCGGGTCGATGTTGACCCACACTTGCCCGGCATTCACGTCCGTTGCGCGTTCGCAATTGCAAAGCACCGCCCGTCCGAGATTGGCAAAGGCGTTCTGCACTCCCGGGATCTGCCGCAGATCGCGGATCAGGTTCTCGGTTGATCGGGTCATTGCCTGCAGCGAGGTGCCGGGTGGCCCCTGCCATTCGATCATCAGATCCGTCTCTCTGAAGCTGGGCACCATATTGCGTTCGAGCGGGCTCCACAGCGCGAAGCACGCAATCGCCGCCACGACGCAGGCGCCGATGCAGGCGAGCGGCGCGTGGATGACGCGGCCGACAATCCGATCGAAAGGCCTCGCCAATCTATTGACGACCCAACCGCCCATCAGGGTCAGTGGCGCATTGGCGAGCAGCACCGCGGCCAGCGCGGGGGTCACGATCAACGCCACCAGCATCGAGATGGACACGGCGGCGATATAGGCCCAGGCCATCGGCGCGAAGAACGCAGCGGACCGGCTGGACATGAACAGAACGGGCAGCACTGCGAGTACGACGATCAGCGACGCGTACAGCATCGGCCGACGCGTTTCCAGCATCGCACGGACGACGACCATGAAGCCGGACCGACCGTCGCGTTGCGGCGCACGCAAGCGGTGCAGCACGTTTTCGACGTCGATAATACTGTCATGCACGATCACGCCGGAGGCCATCAGCAGGCCGCCGACGACTATCATGCTGAGCGGGATTCCGGCGGCCCTTAGCAGTAGCTCAGCGCAGACGAACGACAATGAGATCGCGGCCAGGGCGATAACCGCGGTCCTCCAGCTGCCCATCAGAAGGCCAAGCACGATGGCAGCCAGGATGATCGAAATGAGCATGGCCTGGCCCAGATTGCCGGTCGCGCGCTCGATGAAACTCGCGGGATGGTAGATGGTCGTATTGATCTCGATACCGGGTAGCCCGGGTTTCAGTTCGTTGAGCGCGCGCTCAACGCCGCGCGTCACGTCCAATGTGTTGAAGCCGGGGAATTTCTCGATCGCCACCATCAGACCGGGGTTTTCGCCGACGATGGCGTCTCCGATCAGCGCCTGATGCCCCTCCACGAGATAGGCGACGTCGCCGACGCTCGTGGTCGTGCCGCTGAGCGGCACCTTGGCGAAGGTACCCACGGTGGAGATCGGCAACTGGTGACGGATGCTGAGCCGCTGGTTCGGCGTTTCGATGAAGCCGCCGGTGCCGGGCGTGGATGAGTTCAGGTAAGTGAGCGGCGAGGACCACACCGCCTCGCCTGTCGTCTTGATCACCTGATCGAGCTTGACGCCCTTCTTGTTCAGGTTCCGGGCGTCGACAAGCACCTGCACCTGCCGCTCGCGCTGACCCCATATCGACACATTGGCCACACCCGGAACACCGGCGAGGCGCGGCGCGATATTCCAGCGCGCCTGAACGGACATATCGATCAGTGAGACGGATTTCGAACTCAGGCCGATGTTCATCACTCGGCTGGCCGAGGAAACCGGCTGAAGCATTACCGGCGGGCTGGAGACGTTCGGCAGCGCGTGCGCCTGCGTCAGCCTTTCCTGCACCATCTGGCGCGCTTTCATCAGATCGGTGCCGGGCGCGAAGATCATCTCGATCGTCGAAAGTCCCGCCATCGATTCCGACTGGATGACCTGCAGCCACGGTACACCGTTGAGCAGGTCCGCCTCCAGCGGCACGGTGATCAGCGATTCAACCTCGGCGCTGGAGAGGCCAAGCGATTCCGTCTTCACGGTGAGCGAGGGCAGCGCCAATTCGGGGATGACGTCGAGCGGCTTGTTCCTGACGTCAACGGCGCCGAGGATAAGCAGGCCCGCGGCGGCAACTACAATGAGGGTGCGCAAACGCACGCTAGAGGAAATGAGCCACGTCAACATTCGACGCCCCCTTCCTTGACCTCTAGTTGTATTTGACTTCTAGTTGAAAATCGAACTCCGTCTGGGAAGGCCCGTTGAATGCGGGATTTTCTGACCGCTGTGTCGCTCGTAGTGGCAACACAATTATTCGCCCACTATTCCCACGAGTCCGATTTTTTTGTCGGCCTTGTGCCGGCTTTATTTCGGTCGTGCTAATGGCACAGTGAGGCTTCGTCGTAATCAATTTCCGCAACGCTGCCTTTCCTGGACCAAGCTGAGGACCAGATCATCAAGGCGAGTGGAAGTTTTAAGTTGATATTCTTGTCGGCACAATCCACCCATTTGGACTACATGTTGGTTCCAATTGGGTCACGCGTGTTTACGCACTTTGTGAGCTTAAGTGGCAAAAACCCTATCGCCACTTGAGGTTGCCTGACGGCCGACGAGGCTGTTCGCGGCTTCTCCTGTACTCTAGATACATCACTTTGGATATATAACTTTGTGGCGCTTGCGTAATTCGTCATCCGCGTCACTCTTATCCCAACATTGCTGGGGGGCTCCGGCAGTTATTTGCTCCGCGTTGTTGAGCGGGCTCTCGTCTGTAGTCGGCCTGACGGATGAAACGCTGGCTGAGACAGTCTGATTACCAGAGCGGAATTGTTGTGAACGAGTTAGTTCGACGATGTGAGTGACGTCGAACGGCGGTAGTGATGGGGCCGCGCATGATCTGGGGTAAGCGGAATGAGCGCGTCGCCGGATCTGGGCGACGTTGGCACGGTGCAGAAACTAGCACCGTAAAGTCAACTACGCGCGGCTGGTACGGCGGCTGCTCCGTGTACCCATTTGTCTTTCGCGCCGCACCCGCATTGTTCAGCCTCGTCCTGCTCGTCCCCTCCCATGCCGCAGCCGCGGAGAACGAAGACATCGCAGTTCTCCGGCGTATGCTCGGAGAGCTAAAGGCGGAGAACCGCAAACTTTCCGAACGTCTCAGCGCCCTGGAGGGGACATCGCCGGCGCGGCGGACCAAGCCCGTGGCGGTGCACCAACATCCGGCGCCTGCCGTAACTGCGGCGAAGCCTGCACCCACGGTTCTGTCACCGCCCGTCGATCCGCCCGCACTGCCCGCTCCGGATTTGTCCGAAGCCGCAGCGAAGAGGCCGCTCGGCGTGCGCGTAAGCGAGTTGGAAATCGTCTGGGCGGCACAGGAGAACGCAACGCGCCAGATCATCCGCGACTCGCTCTCGAAGACCGGTCCGAAGATCAACAGCTTCCTCGCGCTTAGCGGTGTGGTCGAAGGACTGGCCTCGCGGACCGGCTCGTTCACCGGCCCTACCCAGGAAAACCTGTCGCTGGGTACGGCGGAACTCGATTTCGATATCAAGCTGAGCGACTGGTTGACCGGTGCTGTGGTTCTCCACTTCGACAATGGCACCGGCGCGATATTCCCGACCGGGAATCAACCGGTGGTGCCGACAAACATCGTCGGCGTAGGCGTGGATCGCTTCACGCTTGATCGGACTCACATTTCAGTCGGCGATCTGATGCAATTCCCGATCGCGGCCCGCTTCGGCGTGGAGGTTTTGCATTTCGGTACGTCCACGGGCGTGGCACGCCTGGATACGCTCTCGATCGGCACTCCGCTGACGACCGAGGTGTTTGAAAACCGTCAGACGGCGGGAGGCCTGGAATTCGCGTGGCCAACCCCACCGCGGCAGCCGCCGCCGGCGCCCGTCGTTGTTCCACGCGTTAGTCCGTTGGTCGTCGCACCGGCCGTGAGCCAACTGATGCGTTGGCTCGGCTACACCCCGCTGCCTGAGCGTCCGTTCCGACCTACGCCAGTCACATTCCCGTTCGACCCGGCGCCCTTCTACGGCTCAGTCATGACCTATAGAGGCAGCGACAGCATCATCCCCGGCCGGACGAAAATCGACGATTACAATGCCAGTCTCGGTTTCCGGACGAGGGGCCATTGCGGCGTGCCCTATGACCAGTTGAAGGACTCGCTGGTTTGTCCATGGACCCTTGACTTCCATGTCGACTACGACACCTCCGTTTTCGAAAGCAGATTTTTGCGTTCGTCCTACCTGCCGTTCCTGAATCAGATCGGCCGGATTCCTGGAGTGGCCGCGAGCCTCAAAACCAGTTTCGGTCCGTTCGCGTTCGTGGGGGAGGTAAATGCCGCAATTCAGGACGCCAGGTTTATCGACGGGCTCGGCATTGCGCGGAGCATGATGCCGATGACTTGGCAGGCTTCGATTGCCTACCAGTTTGACTGGAACCCATGGATAACGGAGATCGGCGCGCAGGGCGATTTCATCTCGGTGGGATATTCCGGCAGCAAAGACATGGCGGGTGTGTCGATCCTGCAAAACGGCGTGCCAACCCGGATCGGATTCGTCCCGCAACACCGGCTTTTCCTTACCGGAGGCGAGTGGGTGATGGACGGGCTGAAGGTGGCCGTGGAATATTCAGCCAATTGGGACTATCCGGTGAGCGTCGGCGGGACGGGAAAGGTCGCGCATGGCTGGTTCGGACTGATCCAGCTCAATTTTTGATCCGTCTGCGTCCGGCGCTTAGAGAACGAGGGAGCCAATATTCTGGAAGCATCGTCACGACAGATGGAGCCAGCAGGCCGCTTCCGCCCGCCTCTCACCAGAATGAACGCAAGAAGATTGATGACTCCCGGTTAGCGGCAAAATGCAGCTGCGTTTTCGGCCGGAGCGACGGTGCGCCTTCCCACGCGCCAGCATAGAGCGCAGCCGCCGCAAGTTGTGAAAAGTAAACGTGCCGCAATTCACCGACATATGACGATTGGCGAGCAACAGCCGAACCCGATCACCTGCGATCCGAGAGTTCTTGCTAGCGACGCGCGCTCCCGGCTGTCTCGGTGATCGGGAGCGCACGCTATCGTGCGCCATTCGCAGGATGGCAGTCGCGATGATGTTCAGCAACGCCGTGATGATAGCGCTGACGGTGGAGTAGAAATCGACCTGTTGAGCGGCGTGGCTCGATCCGCCACGAAAACTGCTCACCCACCGCGGACCGTGGTACGCCGGCATAACGATGCAAGAGCTTGCTGCGGCGAAGGACCGGCGCTTAAGCAGCAGTTAATACTTTTGCGCAAATGATAGACAACCAGCGCAACATTAGATCGTCGCAAGAAATGCGAGCAGAACTCAGGCCCCTCATGAGGGATTAGCATGAGAACGCTTCTCATTGGTGTTCTGGCTGCGACCCTGGTTGGCTGTAGCTGCCTTTTACCACCGCAAGCGAGCATGGACGCGTGCATGGACGCGAGCGGGTCCGGCTGTCTCAACGGGATGGCGGTCAGTCGGTCGATTGAACCGGCGCCAGCGTCATCCAAGACCAATTCCGCGACAACAAAAGTCAAGTCCACGATCGCGACGAAGACGGAAAAGCCGTCGATTGCCGACGTCCGCGACAGGCCCCAATTCGCTGAGAAAAAGGCGAAGTCCACCATGATCGAAGCGAAAGTCGAGGCTCCGGCATCTGGTCGGCCCGCTGAGACGTCCGATCCGATCATTATCAAGGCGAAGACCACGATTGCTGCGAAACTGGAGGACCCGACATCTGCCGAGTTCGGTGAGATGAAACGGGCCATCCGCAAAAATACGCTTGGAAAGTCCGTCGACACCATTTGCGGCCGTGTCAAAGGAAAGAAACCGTCGGGCGAAGATACCGGAGACAGGCCGTTTCTATATCTCGTGACGGAAGATGAAGCATACGTCGTCGATGGCCCCGCGAATTCGGCGGCGGCGACCGCGTATCGCAATATTTGCAGCAGCTAGCCCGGAACAACGGAACCGCTGCCAAGAAATGTTGCAACGGACCAGAAGGTCCCCTGACGACGTTCCTGACGAACTTGAAAGTCGGAAGCACGTCGCGATCAGCAGCAATTCGCTGCAGAGTGTGTGGGGCAGACTTGCTCCATGGAAAATGGAAATCAAAACTGGTGGAGTGCTCAGCGTTTCTCTGAACTCGAGGATATCATGGACGATCTTATTAATCTCGCAGAACTAGCCCAGGGGTCACCGCCAGTGATCGTGATTATCGAGCAGCATGTCCTGGCGCGCACGTGCATCCTCAATATCCTCAAGAGAGAACTCAGTGGATTCGAGGTCGTCGAGATGGCAACGACAAATGACCTGAACTGGTTATCCAGCAGAGATATCCGCTTGATTGCGCTGAATATCGGGGACAAGCAGATCACTGACCCTACGATCGAGGATAGCCTCACCCTCCTCGCGGAATCCTGCCCGACAGCGTCCGTTGCCGTGTTGTCAAATCGCAACGACGATGCGACGGCTTCAGCTGTGATGCAACGGGGAGTGCGCGGCTTTTTTCCAACATCGATCCCGGTCGAAGTCGCTATTGCCGGATTACGCCTGGTCCTTGCCGGTGGCGTCTACCGACCGTTACCGATCGTTGGGCAAAATAGAGCGTCGAGCCTCAAGGCGATATCGGAATGTCCCGACGCGCCCGAGCTATTCGGAGCTAACGAGGGTAACGGCACCACCAGGATTGTACCGGAGAAGGCGATGGTCGCCCTTACGCCACGCGAACAACATGTGCTCGAGGCGCTGCAGCTCGGCCTTCCCAACAAGTTGATTGCCGTCAGGCTCAACCTTTCGGAAAACACCGTAAAAATGCATATTCAACGCATCATGCGAAAATGCTCCGCGCATAACCGCACCGAGGCGGTCGTTCGCTGGAGCCGGCGAGCCAACGGTCATGCGCAGCCCTCACGCGTGCGGTCATCCTGAGGGCTGCCGGAGCTCGCAGTTCTGGTCGCTGCTTAATCCTCGCGGAACGCGCTGTGGAAGCTGTCGAGCAGAGGGCTGAGGGCGTAGAGCGCCACTGTGCCGCGACCCGTCTTGATGAACACCTGGGCCGGCATTCCCGGAATGATCGGGACACCATCGATCCCCGCGACCGCCGGATCCTGCACGCGAATCTTCGCTGCGTAGTAGGGTTGATCCGTGCGCTTGTCGACCAGACGGTCGGCGGAAACATGCGTCACAATCCCATGGAGCCGTGGTACGCGGCGCTGATTGTAGGGCAGAAGATTCACATCGGCGCTCAGTCCGGGACGGACCACATCGATGTCCTCGGGCCTGACGCGTGCAATCACGATGAGCCGGTCTTGCCGGGGCACCAAATCCATGAGAGGTGCGCCGGCGCCGATCACGCCACCTGGCGTATGGATCTTCAGGTCGGTTACCACGCCGTCCTCGGGCGCCCTGACCGCCGTTCGCGACAGCTGGTCGTCGGCCGCCTGCAATCGCTCGCGTAGCTGAAAAATCTGGTTCTGAACCTCGCGCAGCGACTGCGCGATCTCGTTTTGACGGTCATGCTCCAGTTTGAGGAGAGTTGCCTGCGATTCGTTGATAACCTGCCCGGCGCGCGATATCTGCGCGACAATCTCACCCCGCCGCCCCTCGATGTCAGCCATCTCCCGCTCGAGGTTCAGAAGCCGCGGACGCCGTTCAAGCCCCTTGTTGACGAGCATGGCGACCGTAGCCGCCTCCTCGCGGACAATTTCGATGCGCCTCGATGCCGCGCTTTCCTGCGCCCTGAGACCTTCGATCTCTTTTTCTACCTGCGACCTTTTTTCCCGGTTCACGGCCACTTGCGATTGAAAGACCTGCCGGCGCGTTTCGAAAATGGCTTGCTGGCCGGCAAGAATATCCGTGACCGACGGAATAGCGCGCTGTGCCGTCTCCAGCCAGGCCGGAAACGACACCCGCTCCTCTCCGCGCTGTTCCGCCTGCAGCCGTGCTTCTCGTGCCATCGCCTCCCACAACTGGCCTTGCAGGCTCTGGGTTTCGGCACGAGCCTTGGTGTCCTCCAACGAGATCAGTGTCTGTCCCGCGCGGACAACGTCGCCATCCGCGACCAGAATTTTCCTGATGATGCCACCCTCGAGGTGCTGAATCGTCTTGCGGCTCGACTCGGATTCGACGGTGCCGACAGCAATCGCGGCGCTCTCGAGCGGGGCATAGGTTGACCAGGTGCCAAGACCAACGACAAAGCCGAAAGCCAGCAAGTTTCCTGTCCAGGTGATACCGCGAAGCCGATCGCGGAGCGCCGGCGGTGCCGATCTCAGCCACCGTGGGGCTTCCCAAATCTCAGCGTGAGCAAATGCAATTTTCAGACGATCCCACCCCCTTCGGGCAAAGAGGTGAAAATGCTTGATGTGGATCCAGGTGACACGGCGCTGCCGATCGCAGAACGCTGGCGCCACCGATCGCAACCACCGTGAGACCTCTCGAATCTTGATCTGAGCGAATGAAGTTTTCATGAGATCCCGTTCCCTTCGGGCAAAGCGATAGGGAGAAGGTGTGTCGCGAGTCATGGCGAAATCGGTTGCGGTGAGGTGGCAACGCTGCGTTCGCAGTTTTGGTCCGAGCGACCTCGCACCGGTTCGCGCGAAGCAACTTGCGGGCGCGCCAAACACCTCTCGAAAACTTCCCTGCTCTCGCCGAAGGCGGTAACCGCGCCGTCCTGCATGATGGCAATCTTGTCCGTTACGCCCAGGATCCCGATCCGGTGGGTGATGATGATGACACTGGTATTGGTCGCCTTCATCCATTCAATGGCGTCGAACAGCATGCGCTCGCCGAGCGCGTCGAGGCTGGAGTTCGGCTCGTCCAGGACCACGAGGTGTGGGTCGCCGAAGAACGCCCGTGCAAGGCCGAGGCGCTGGCGAAACCCGCGTGGAAGATTGGCGCCTCCGCCAACGAGGACCGTATCGTACGCCTGCGGCAGCCGAATGATGGTCTCGTGAAGGCCGGCCATCTTTGCTGCTTCAATGACCTTCTGCAAATCGGCGTCGCCCAGCCGGCCAATGATGTCCTTTACCGTTTCTCCGAAGAGATCGATATCCTGCGGCAGATATCCAAGGCGCCGGCCGCCGCCCAAATCGCGCACGACCGAAATGTCGACGCCATCGAGCAGGACCGAGCCTGCCGTCGGAGCGGAGATTCCCGTGATGATCTTGCCAAGCGTGGATTTGCCGGAGCCGGATGGACCGATAATGCCAAGGCATTCACCAGGCGCCAGACAGAACGAAACGCCGTTCAGGAACAAGTGGCTCGTTCCTGGCAGGACGGCGGCGACATTGTTCACGATGAGATCGCCCTTCGGCCTGTCCGGGAGGGTCTTGACGTTCGCAACCGGGGTGACAGCGGACATGATGCCGTTGAGCCGGCGGTAGGCGGCCTGGGCCATCGCGAATGCCTTCCAGCCCGCGATCGCCCCTTCGATGGGCGGGAGCGCGCGTCCGAACAGCATGCTCGCAGCAAAGATGATGGCCGGGCTCCTGCCCTGCTCCAGGACGAGCCAGGCGGCAGTGCCCATGATCAGCACCTGCGTCAGCGCCCGCATGGGTTTGGAGATCAGCATGATGATCTCGTGGCGGCGCTGGACCACCTCTTGCTCGCTCCTGGCATCCTGCGCAGCCTGGCGGATGAGGCGTGCGGCACCATCGAGCATTCCCATGGCCCTGATCACGTGGAGGTTTCCGACCGCCATGCCGAACCATCCCTGGCTCCTCGTCTGTGCGGCGGCCGACCGCGCCAGCGGCCCCTCGGTGAGCCGATCGCCGAGAAGCCCGAGACCAAGCAGGAGAAGCGCGCTCAGTGTGCCGATCACGCCCAGTAACGGATGCACGAGGAAGAGGACGCCGAGGAAGAGCGGCGTCCAGAGCACGTCAAACAGGGTCGAGCAGGCTCCGGACTGGGCGAACTGACGCAGGGTTGTAAGATCGCGATAGGCTTCAGATGCCCGCGCCCGATCGACTTCATAGGCGTATTTGAAGCACGTGGAGAGCGTTGCCGGATGGAGTTCTTCTTCAAGCCACTCGCCCATCCGGCCCAATGCAGCGCGGCGCAGTGCATCAAGCACGCCGCCAACCACGACGGTAAACGCAACGATGAGCGTCAGCATCAGGAGCGTATCGCTGCTGCGGCTCGACAGAACGCGATCATAGATCTGAAGCAGATAGATGGAAGGCGCGAGAAGAAGGAGATTATAGCTGCAGCTATACGCGAAAACGAGTCCAAGCGACCCCACGCAGGCCCGCAAGGCCGTCTTCAACGGCGTCCGCGGTGGTGACATCGTTTGCAGCCGGAGCGGTGGCATCAGCATTGCGGTCCCGCCAGAGATCTGAAGTCCGAACCTTCCGCCCCATTATTCGTCGACTTCGCGACGAATTGAGACCGGCGGCGTTCAGCCGCCGGTCTCACCCCTCACAGGCATCGATCAGCTGAACATGCCTGAATCGTCGATATGGAAGTGCTCGGAATCGTTAAGCACGTCGCTCAGGTTCACGGATTCGATGCTGGCCTTGAAGTAAACATCTCCGCCTTCCGCCTTGTTGTCGTCTCCGCCGTCGCCGCCGATACCGGCCGCCACGTTCTGACTCATGTTCGCGGCGAGGAAGTTTTCCTGATAGGCCGTCGTGTTGGCATCCACGTCGGACTTGTTATGGCCGCTCTCCGATTCCTGGTCGCCATTCGACACGGCCTTTCCGCCCTCTGCCTTGGAAAACTTCTCCGCCTTCGCATTCGCGCCCCCGGCGTCCCAGTATGCCTTCTGGTAAACGTCATCGCCGTTTTTGACGTGGACGTCGGCGCCTTCCGCCTTGTTGGTCGGCTCGAACTTGATACTCGGGTTGCTGATGATATTGCCCTCGTTGTAACCGTCTCCACCGTTACCTGCGCTGTTGCCGCCGGTCGATGCCTTGAACATGATCGTGTCTGAAGGAAATGATGCCTTTGCCATGTGAGTCTCCCTGATGTGGTTTGCACACTGTGCGTCCCAATGTGGACAGCAACGATCTTGGATTTGGACACCGGATCGGTCTAGCCGCCAAAGCTGATGCCACCCTGTGGCAACGGTGTACGCCCGAAATGCTACGGTCTCGCCGCCGAGATCCGGCGAGCTTCAATGCCGCTGGAGCGTTTTCGAGCGAAGCATGCCCTGGGACTTGATCCGTGGGTAGAGACCGGTCCGCGTCAAGAAACTGCGTCAAATGAAAAATCGAGAGTTCCGTTTCGATTCTATCGAAACGGAAAAGGCTCTAGGTGTGGAGCCTCAAGAGGTTGTTCCCGGCTATGCGGAGTCTACTGATTGGCGGCTTTGAGTCGAGACTGCCATGAGGCCGGTGCCAATTGTAGCGGTGAAGCCATCTAGGCAACTCGGCGGCACGTTCTTTTGAGGTGTTGTAGGCTTGGGCATAAGCCCATTCGCGCAAGCTGGTCTGGATGACCGTTCGGCCTTGCCGTTGGTCTTGGGTGTATAGGGCTTGGTGCGGATGTGCTTGAGGCGAAGGCGCTTGCAGGCTTTGCGGAAGGCAAAAGATTTGTAGCAGGAGCCGTTATCCGTCATGACACGCTCGACCGTTACCCCGAGGCTCGTATAGTAGGCGATGGCCGCCTTGAGGAAGGCGACGGCACATCCCTTTTTTCTCGTTCTTCATGACCTGACTGAAGGCGATCCGGGACGCGTCGTCGATGCAGACATGCACGTACTCCCAGCCCGGCCCCCTGCCACTGGAGCGCTGGCTGCTCTGGCCGGTTCGATCGCCGGTGATGCGATGGCCGATCCGGTTGAACTTGCCGAGTTTTTTGATGTCGATGTGAATCAGTTCACCCGGGTTCTCGCGCTGATAACGCCGGATCGGCTCGGCCGGCTCCAGCGCCGAGAGCCTGTTGAGGCCCAACCGCCGCAGGATCCGACTGACCGTCGCTGGCGAGACGCCGACTTCGGCGGCGATCTGCTTGCCGGTGTGACGCTGTCGGCGCAACGCCTCGACTGCGGCGCACCTGGCAGGCGGGGTTTGGCTTGGCAATGAAAAAGGTCTTGAGGAGCGATCGCGCAATCCATCCACACCTTCCGCGCGGAACCGACCGACCCATTTGGCGACCGTCTTCGCTGTGGTGTTGAATCGAACTGCGGCCACGGCCTTCGTAAGGCCGCCTTCGATTACGCTCCGCACCATCGCCTCTCGACCTCTCGGCGTCAGAGGCGCATTCTTATGGGTGTCCATTCGGTTCTCCCTCGGAATCTGAAGCTTCAGCAACCTCAGCTTCCTCGGTCAGGGCCGAATGGACAACCTCCTGAAAGCTCACATCTAGGCATGATCCAGCAAGTGGAGGTCCGACAACAGCTGCATGGCGAAATCGCCGCCAAACGCAGCGTTGCCGTGGCCGCCGTCACCACCGATTCCGGCAATCTGGATCGTGCTCTGATCGAACTGGACGTTGTTGGTCTGATGTGCCTCGGCGGTTGAATTGTAGCCGGCGACCGCAATGTTAATCGGGGCGTAGATCGCCACGTCGATGTCGACCATGCTTCCCGAGAAATGGCCGTTGCCGCCGTTGCCAGCGCTGTTGTTGCCGGTCGCGATGACGTCAGAGCCGATCAAGTCGAAGATAGAAGAGAAAATGTCCGAACTTCCGCCAATCGCGGCATTGCCGTTCCCGCCATCACCGCCGACGCCGGCCATCTGGAACGCAGATTGATCGAACACGACATTGTTTGTCTGATCAGCGTGGGCACTGGAATTGTATCCCGCCACGGCGATGTTGATCGGATAGTAAAACGCAAAGGTCGCGTGAACGATGCCCCCGTAAAAGTATCCGTCTCCGCCGTTGCCGGCGTGGTTACCCCCGCTCGCGATCACATCGGAGCCAGTCCCGCCGTGGTCGGACGCGAGGCCCGCCCCGCCGATGGTTTGGTGGGGCCCGTGGCCAGTTCCGGAGACAGACACATCTCCGCCCATCGCGGCATTGCCGTTCCCGCCATCGCCCCCGACGCCGGCCATCTGAAACGCGGATTGATCGAACACCACATTGTTCGTCTGATCAGCGTGGGCACTGGAATTGTATCCCGCCACCGCAATGTTGACCGGGGCATAGACTGCGACAGGAGCATGCACCATTGCTCCAAAGAAGTAGCCATCGCCACCATTGCCGGCGCTGTTGTCACCGGTGACGATCGCGCCAGGGCCGATAGACCCGAACGCGCCGACGCTTCCGCCCAATGCGGCATTCCAATTGCCGCCATCACCGCCAACTCCCGCGATCTGCGTTGCGGACTGATCAAAATAGGTGATGTTGGTCTGATCGGCGACGGCAGTTGTATGGGTGGCCGCCCGCGTCACGTGGGACGGCTCGGAAGCAGCGTAGCTACTGTGGACCGGCCTCCCGGCGAAATAGGATTTGATGCCAAGGCCAGCGCCGATGCCCTCAACATGGTCCGGGAAGAGTGGCCGCGAATCCGCGGAAAGCCACCACGAAACTGGCGCGTCGGTCTCGTATGGATACTTGCTACCGAGGTAAACGCCGTCCGATAGACCCCGAACACCCATAGCTGCTGCCCTACCGAAATCGCTTCGCGCCGACTGGACGGACGCTCCCGAACTCAAGAAAAGAATGTCACCGCGGCAGGCCAAAAGCCGAGTCGTCAATTCGGATCGCAAACGTTCGGATGGTTGACATGATATCGGTTACATCCGTTCGGATGTGGAGTGGGGAAGTGCTCGGTGTATTAACCCTATTATCAGACTTACCTCGTCGCTGCTGCGCGTAAGTCAATTCTGCCGCGAACCCGCCTCATTGGATCCTAGAAATCGTTCTGCGACGTTGGGCAGATTATTTCCCCCGACTCGGGGCAAGCTTCTTCGTTGCGGAAGAGTAGATCATGATGAGGGTGGGTCTCATCGTTGTTGGCCTCAGCGCATTGACTATCATGGAGCTGGGGACACCACCGCGCGCGAAGACAACTGCGCCAGATCCGGTCGAGCAACTAACCGTCGACGTACGCGTATCAGGCGACACGTTGGAGACGGCTGATCGGCTCGAAATCCATCGTTTGCAGCATGAAGCAGCGGTTCAGCCGACCTCACCTGTCGAACCAACACTACCACCGGATGTGACGACGGCCACAACTCCAGAAGCGGATTTGAGCACTGTTAGGAGCCGTACAGACGACAAGAAGCACGTTGTCAGGAAACTAAGACCTGGACCCAAGTACACAGAGCCCAACAAGCCTAAGCCTAAACCCACAACATCCAACAAAGCTGCAAGGATGGATCGGTCGAAGGCGATGGTCGAGGTCAAGCCGTGTCGTCCATATTCTTTCGATAGTCTGCTTCAAGCATTGAACTTGTCCTCCCGATGCCAGACCTAGCACAATGGTTTCGTGCAATGTCGAGTCAGCCGGCGTGAAACCGGCTCACCGCACTCGCCCCCCAAGGGAAGCAGAGAGTGTGGACGAAATCAGACCGCCTCGCCTGGACGAGCGGGGCGCAACTGATAGATCGCGAGATTCGCTTTGCATGGCAGTCGCGGAAATCGCTTTAACGGCGGCGATTGCGTTGGCCGTTATCTTAGGCCTCTACATATTTCGCAGTACTCATCCAAACCGGCAGACAATCGAGGCAATCGACGTCAAGGCTCTGGTGGAGCGCATCATCAAAGTCGAATCGACGGGAATTGCGAGTAAAAGGAACAAGCTTTCCAGCGCCACAGGGGCCGGTCAATTTCTTGATGACACATGGCTCGAAGCCGTACGAAAGCATCGCCGCGATCTGATCAAAGGCCGCAGCGACAAAGAACTCTTAAAGTTACGCCGGGACGCAGAACTTACTCGCGAGATCATTACGCGGCTGGTTGAGCAATATGCCAGGACGCTGCAAAAACGGGATCTGCCCCTCACGTCCGGTTCCCTCTATCTAGCCTATTTTGCTGGACCAGCTGGCGCCGTAGCTCTGCTATCCGGCGCAGAACACGCCGACGCCGCATCCGTTATGGCCGCCGCTGACGCGACCGGTCGAACCACCCGCCAAAAACTTGTCAGGGCTAACCCATTCCTCGAGGCACTAACGGTAGGCGATCTCAGAAACTGGGCCGATCATAAGATGCGTGGTATCTAGATCGCGCTAGGAGGGGGTGGGGAATGAGCGCGATTTGGAGTGGAACCGAAAGGACTCGCAATGGCAAAGAACACGATTTGCCTCTGGTACGATAAGGACGCCGAGGCTGCTGCACGATTCTACGCCGAGACCTTCCCCGACAGCGTAGTGGGCGCCGTCCACCGTGCACCCGGTGACTATCCATCCGGCAAGGCGGGTGATGTGCTGACGGTCGAATTCACGGTTGCCGGCGTCGCTTGTCTCGGCCTCAATGGCGGTCCAGCGTTCAAACATAACGAAGCCTTCTCGTTTCAGATCGCCACTGACGATCAGGACGAGACCGACCGCTATTGGAACGCCATCGTCGGCAATGGCGGGCAGGAAAGCGCGTGCGGCTGGTGCAAAGACAAATGGGGCGTTTCCTGGCAAATAACGCCGCGCGTGCTAACCGACGCGTTAGCGGCTGGCGGTGATGAAGCGAAGCGCGCATTTGATGCGATGATGGGTATGAAGAAAATAGACGTCGCCGCGATCAAGGCGGCGCGGCGCGGCTGACGTTGCGGTTGCAGACACTCCGATTCCCCTAAGACCGTGGCAAGATCGAGCCACGCGGGAAGACGATCCCGGTCTCGTGGCTTACGTCTGCGACTCGCGGAGCGACCGCAGCCTGTCTTTCAAATGCAGGAAAAGCTTGCAACAGCCTAAAGCGCTTAATAGCGCCGGCGGAAGCATTATCGCGGCAAGCAGCAAAGGCGACATGCTCGATGAAGGGTCGATCCATCTTCCAAACGACCAGCCCAAAGCAAGATCAATGGAAACAATCAGCAACGCGAGGGCAAGCAGCGGTAAAATGAGCCCTGTAACCATCGAACGCCAGCTTGGCGCAGCTGCTGACCAATCGATGCCATCGAAATTCATTTTAATAGCCATGATAATTGAACAACGTGATTATCTTTAAAACCAATGATCGTACGCCTTTTTCCGACTGGTTTCATCGCACGGTGCACGGCAGTGGCCCAAGATGCACGCGGCGGAGCCGCAGCACGCCGAGCGGTCCGAAGACTTGTTCTGCGGGGAACCGTCGTGTGCCGCGTCCTTGCACCTTGTGCCGCTTACGCAGGAAGTGTCGCATGCGATCATAGACGTGGTTGTCGATGGCTCGATAAGCCACGGCATTCTGCAAATGCTATAGCAGCGATTTGATACCGTTTGTAGGCCGGAACAGACTTAATTTGGGTTCCAGGTGAATCCGTCTGTGGAGATAATGGCCGCAGCTCGCAGTAAAAATCCGGCCGGCGTCCGCGTTTGCCCTGATCGATGAGGTCTAGCTACTCGGCCCGCAGCAATGATTTAAGCCGCTTGTATTAATCTCAATACCGAGACCGTCTTCGAGCGATCGCTTGATATTTACGTGCCTCGCTTCCCTTCAAGGAATAAGGCAAGGCAAATTCCGATGTCGCGCTCCGCGCGTCCCAGCGATGATGAACAATTTCGAATCTGGTGCGTTAGGCCCGACCAGTCAGCGATCTGCAGCCGGTCGAGAGCGCGCGGATGGTTATTCGAATCCTGTTCGTTTCATGGGCCGTTTTCCTGCTGGCATCGCAACTCATTTGCGGCTGCGCCACATTCTTGCATTGGCTTTCGGCAGGCTAACGGCCCCGCGCAGCGATGATGTCCGACAAGATCAGTACCAGGGCCACCAACTGTAACGATACCGCGGATTACCGTAGTTGCCAGGTCCGGCGTACGGTCCATAGAAATTCTTGTCGCCGTAAACCCACCTGGCGACGGGCCGTCGCACATTCGGTCGATAGCAGTTTCCCGCCTCGTCGCAGATGACCTTCGCGGCCGTGATCAGCGAATCCGGCGCAGGCTGACTATGGCTTAGAAGCGGCGCCGCATCGGCATTGGTAGCAATCAAAAGGCCGGCCGCCAGCACGGACGCACAGATCGTTCGCATGTTTCTTTCTCTCCCTCGCGCGAATTTACTAGCTGCTTCGAAAATACAGAGACTCGAAAATACAAGACTGATGGCTGACTGCCGTCCAAACCGGAGCCTGCCTGATCGAGCCTACCCCGCTTGACCGGATGCTGACTAGGGCCTTCCACGCGTATTTTTCCACGATTATCCGGGGTTCGCGCGACAATTTGCATTCGCTAGCTCAGCGCCGATGCCGTCGACAGCCGACAGGCACCTCGGGGTATCAAGCTTCCGACAAGTCCGGTCCCTCAGCTGAAAACAGAGAGCAAGTCGAACCCGTCGCCGGCCACATCAGCTACACCGGATGTCGAATGCCCGCCTGAACTGACGTGTCGCGCAGCGACTGAAGCGTTCCTCGCGGAGAGCCGCACCGCCCACATTTCAGAATGGAACATGGATCCGGCTGGACCTCGACCGGCAACGCAACCGTCAGGCTGCCGCATTGTTCGCAAACCAGCTTGAATGTTTGGCCACCCATCAGGGCGACGCTCGTTTCAAAACCCATGTCTTTCAAAACCCATGTCGAATTTATCCATTCGGATTGCAGCAATCTGCCATGATTGCACGGTAGAAAAATGCACAGTTAAAAACCTATCAAGAGCCGGCCCGTGCGCCGCTCACGGCTCAAAATCCCGGTTCCCGTTGCGTCCTGCAATGGCTGAGCGCATTTAACCCTAATGGGCCACCCATGCGATGAGGCTAGGGCGGCAACGCCAGCGATCTGAAAGCCTAGCTCCCGCTCTTCAATCTCAGCCAGGCTGCGAGGCACGCGGCGAATTGCGGAGCGGCGCTTCGATTTTCTGCCGCTACTCGTCGCGATCGCCCGGCGAGCAACCTTACCTTAAGTTGACGGGATTCACCGGCAATCCACCCAATGCGTGGTCTGCCGATTTAATGAGGCCCAGCTTCAAAATGGGTCGGGAAATGGGCCGCTCGGCCCTGCCGAATGGAATTCACGCGTACACGACTCCCCGCACAACTAATGGTTAACGCGCGCGCCGTGGTGGCTTTGCTCGACATACGCAGCAAAAACATCACAGCTTCCAAAAAAGTGAGAAAAATGAATGACATCGAGGCCTGCCGCGCCATTAAAGAGCCAAATCTCAGTTCCGCTGAATCGCCGCCTCGGTTACAATTCAGCGTCAAAATTTAACGGGATTGGCGTAGCACTGGTTGATGGGCAATTGGGGCGGAAAATACCTGAACCAGACGGCATTTCGGGCGGCGCTGGGGGCGCTTTTGCTCGCCGTGGTTCTGTGCGCCGGTGCCAGCGCCCAGGTCGCTGATAACGGCCCTCCGCTCGAGGGGGAAGCCTACACGGCGGCGGAAACCGCTTACAAGGCGTTCGGCCAGGGCGACTACAAGGCTTCCGCCACAAGCGCCGCAGAGGCTGTGGCGCTCCGTCCAGATCTCTTGCGCCTGCACTTGCTCCTGATCGATTCGCTGGTCGCCGCAGGCGAGCTCACCCAGGCCGAGCAGGTGACCAAGGCAGCATCGGCGACTTTCGCGGGCAACCAGGAGCTCGAAGGGCGGCAGGCGATTATTCGGCAGCGCCTCGCCCAGCGGCCGGCCGGTGAAGGCTACAAGGCGCTTGAGAAGGGTGATCCAAAGGCAGCGGTCCGGGCGGCGCGCAGCGCGGTCGAATATGCCCCGGACTCGATGTCGTACCGCCTGTTGTTGCTGAGCGCCCAACTCGCGGACAATGATCTGGCCGGCGCATTGACGACCGCCACCGAAGCCATTGCGCTCGATCGGGCAGACCATGTCCCCCTGGTATGGCGTGGCTATCTCAACCAGCGTCTGAGAAAGCGCGCCGACGCCGTTTCTGACTTTCGCGCTGCTCTCGCGATACCGGGCCTGACCGAGCCACAGCAAAAGAATATCCGCCTGATCGCCGCGGATGCAGCTCTTGCATCGGGGGACTTCAACGCCGCGATAGAGTTGTTGGGCAGTTATCCGCGAACCGATCCCAAGGTCATCACCCGACTGACCGACGCCGAAGGCGCACGCCAACGCGTGGGGGTGCTACAGAGCAACGGCAATAATATGCCAGCGCCGATACAGAACTGTTTAGCCAATGCCAGTGGTGTTCGCTGCGAACTCGAGGCCCCCCTGGTTTCGAGTATTCTGACTCCCGTTGCATCTGCTGAAGAGAAAGCTGCAGCAGAAATCTACGAGGCGAAAGAACGCGCTTATCAGGCCGAACGAGACAAGGACTACAAATTAGCCGTCGCTGAGGCGCGCAAAGCCGTGGAGCTTGAACCCGATGCCGTTGCGAGCCGGCTTCTGCTTGTCAACATCCTGATGTCTGCCGGCCGCCCCGCGGAGGCCGAGACTGAGGCGACCAAGGCAATCAATGCGGGGCATGCGAGCGCTGAAATCTACGCGCAACGCGGCTATGCGAGGAGCAAGCTAAAGAATTTCAATGGTGCGATGTCGGACTGGGAAACCGCCCTGAAGGAAGGCCTTCCTTCCGGTCAAGCCCGCAACATCAGACTTTCGCTCGCCGATGCCGCCTTGACTTCCAACGAGCCCCTGCGGGCGTTGCGCGCGTTGCAGAAATTAGCCGTCAGCTATGACACGGCGATCCGCAAGGCCTATGCGCTGCAGGCGCTTGGGCGAAAGGAAGAATCGCTCCCTGAGTTCAGGACAGCTGAACGGTTGGCAACCACCACTGTCCAGAGGGACGGCGCGCTTCGGGCGCAGATCAACACCTTGGTCGAGCTAGACCGCAAACCAGAAGCCCGCGTCCTGTTCGATCATGCGATAGCCCATGGTAAATTGACTTCCATCCGAGATGCCGACGTTGGCTACCTCGCCGTCGCCGTTGGCAATGATGAGATTGCGCTGGCGCGCTTCGACCGCGCGCATGCACATGGACAATTGCCGGCTCGGGCGACAATCGATGCGGGATATACCGCCATGCGGCGGTTTGAGAATCCAAAAGCGATTGCGTATCTCATGGAAGGAATCGACGCCAAGGCAGACGGACGGATCGACATTGACGATCAGAAGCTGTTCGAGACGCGACGGACGGTCTCAGACCTGGCCCGCGTATGGGGCATCAACACTTCGGTTTCATACGGCAAGGTTGGTTCGGCGCCCAATCCGTTCCTGATAACGACAACGGCACCTAGTAGTTACACCTCGCAATTGGGAACCGAGTTCTATTATCGCCCGGAAGGGTTCGGATACAGGAATGGCGCGATATTCGAGCTGTTCGGTCGCCTTTTCGAAACCCTCTATGACCAGTCCGGCGGGCCTACGGGCGGACGCACGACACAGGGCATGGTAGGCGCCCGCTGGAAGCCGTTCTCGAACGCCAACCTGGTTTTTGAAGTCGACAAGCTTATTGCTCTTGGCGATGCGGCACGCGATGACACGCTGCTGCGCGCGCTCTACTCCTACACGGTCGGGACGGACCTGCGCGTTTTGGATGCGAGCTGGCCGACCTGGTACGTCTACGCGGAAGTGGATCGCTTCCTCGAGAAGCGACAGCTGGTCGCGATCATGGAAGGCCGCTTCGGACGAAGCTTCCGGCTCGATCCCATCAGCAGCAAACTGGTATTCTTCCCGCACGCCGTGCTGGCTGCAAACTACGACGATTCATTTGCAAACCGTTCCGCCTACTCGGCCGGCGCAGGTGGTTCGTTGCGCTACTGGTTCGGCGAGACAAAATACATGGCGCCGCCCTCGTACTGGGAGTTGACGCTGCAGTATCGCTGGCGGCTCGCCGGGGATCAGCGAGCCCAGGGAATCTTTGCGCAGACGTCGATCAATTATTGAACGGGTAGCGCATCGGCACTCGCTTGATTGCTACCGCTTCGACCAATCAAAATGGCGATGGCCGAGCGTCTTATTCCTTAGCGGATGTGAAACGCTCAGATCAGACCGAACCATTCAGCCGGCTCTGCTATCCAAAACAAAAGCCACCTTTCGGTGGCCTTCGTCGTTTTCGGTTGTTACGGAGAGGTCAGATCATGCCATGGCTGGCACGCGTCTGGCGTTGCGCCGATACATGCCAAAACCCAGCCCCGCAAATCCAAGAAGCATCATGATCCAGGTGGACGGTTCAGGCACGGCAGCAGTGAACTGCACTTCGCTCAGCAGTATCCAAGGCTCCAAATTTGGAGTGTATGCACTGTTCTTGAAGTCGTTGACGTTATCGAGGAAGCAACCGGCGGCGTCGCAACCGTATCCGGCGACATGATTATTGTAGTAGTTGATGCCGTCCAGCAGCAAGGGCCCTCTATTCAGGGTCAGGCTGAAAGTGTCACTGGACAGGATGGGGCTAGAAAACGCCAACGTAATAACTTCAGTTCCGTTGTACTTGTCGCCCAGATAGTCCGTAAACGTTGTCGTGTAGCTCGGCGTGAAAGTCGTATTGCCAAGTGTGGTGACCGAAATGTCCACTGACGCTGGCTGGCCGACAAGGCCCATAAAGCCAAGCGAACCAGCGTACGAACTCGCTACATACAACGTAATTGTGCTGACGCTCTTGCCCGCCTCAAGGTGAAATTTGATGGTGGGATCCTGATATTTCCAGCCGACGTAGTTTTGGGGCACGAACGAGTAATTCTGCGCCGGAATGACATTGTCGGTCAGTTTGCCGGTGCCGCCTGTCAGCAAGGCTTCCTTGGGGGCCCCATTTGATGGCACGACCAATGAAGAGCCGTTGGTGTTCGCATTGGTCGGAACAGAATAGGTCGAATCGAAATAGTTGTAGTTGCCGTTCTGAATCAGCCCATTGCCGTTGTTCATCTCGTAGCTGGTGACGGTGACCGGGACCGCATATGCAGCCGTAGAGCCAAGCATGGCTGTAGACAGAGCAATGAGCAAACGAGACCGCAGCGACATATTAAATTCCTCAAGAGGTGAACAATTAAATCGAACACCATCGTTTATTGTTACCAAACTATTACCACGGGCCTTACCTGATGCAAAGACGCATCTTCCGCCGCCGCGTTTATCGTTAACAGCGTGAGCGCGCAGGTTGTTGCAAAAAGATCCCCCGGAAGCGGCTTCAGTTGGATTAACCCTCCTTTGTCTGAGCGCGGCTCTATTCGGTTTGGCGGACGGGGAATTCAATACTCACAAGACCGTGATAAATGCCTCGGTAACACCGGCTGGCCCCTTTAATCGAAGCCGAGTGGTGATTCGAAACGGCTCTCGAAATGAGTTCGAGCGCTTCGCTGAGCCATCGGGGCGAACTCGATATCGTTACGACCGCCGGCTGGGAGCCCGTTGGAATATCCGGTCGCCGAATGGAAGTCCTGCCCTTCGATATGCGACTCCGCGCTGGCGATCTGCATGATCAGATTCGGCAATCTGGACCTCCCCAAATTAATTAATCTTCATTTAAATTGACTTTCGGGAGCCTTTCGCCCCGAGTTAAAACCATTGCGCGATCGGATTGGTTCTGCCGCCAATCGTCAGGGGGCTCTGCCGCCAGATTACCGGGCTGCTTTGCCGACAGGGCCAGGGTTGGGCACCCGTGCGAACTCGTTGGTCACGCCATCCGGAGCCGGCCCTAGAAAAACGAAAAAACCGCGGTCTGTGACCACGATGTCGCCCTTCTGGAGCAGGCTATCGTTCATGGCCATATCCGAAGCGATGCGCGCGGCCTCGGCGGCAGAGGGCGGCGGCCGCTTGATGCGGCCGCTCTCCTGCGCAGACGCCGCTGTGCTCAAAATTAACGCGGCCGAGACGACGAAGGGTTTCCACATAGCTTCCGACGCAAGAAACGGATGGCCATCTCTATAGCCGCCTGAACGGGCACAAATCGTGTGGCCAAATGTTCGATCAGGCTTGCGGCAGCGCCGCTCCCGACTTGCGATTACAGGATCGTAAGGCCGAACGGATCTGCGTTCTCCAAAGCTATCACGCAGGTCGCGGCGTCGCCACGCCAGGGCGAAGGTTCAGGAATTCATCCGGACCTTGGCCATCCCCGAGCACACCGTAGCGGCGAACCTGTTTTCTGAGTCCGCTCTCGGTTCGATGTCCGGCCTGCGATCAACCCCGTCCAGCTGACCGCGCAATGCCCTTTCGAGCTGCAGCCAATCGCTG
The DNA here is from genome assembly GCF_023101085.1 of Bradyrhizobium sp. 170. Taxonomy (NCBI): domain Bacteria; kingdom Pseudomonadati; phylum Pseudomonadota; class Alphaproteobacteria; order Hyphomicrobiales; family Nitrobacteraceae; genus Bradyrhizobium; species Bradyrhizobium sp. 170. The sequence continues at coordinate 7,099,450 of NZ_CP064703.1, forward strand.
TCCTTTATCTCGGTCGATTCATTCAACGCGGCCAGCAGCGCGCTCGTCAGCCTATCCGGCATGGGTCCCATCCTCTTGCGCCATCCGGCAGCCATCCCGGAGGCCACAAGCCCGAAGAAGAGCGAAGATGCAACCTACCCCAAGGCGTGCATCACTCCGACGCTATCCAAGAGGGGAACCCGACCGCGCAGTGATTCGCAAGCCAACCAGCCGACTTGTCGTCCCTTTTTCCAGCCAAGTGGCGGAGGGGCATCTATGCCGGAATAGCCCGGAAACCCGCCTTGCCACGACTGTCCGTGCAAGAACCAGGACATAGTCGGGCGGTCCACTACGCCGATGACAAATACCGGGAGCGCTAGCTGCTAGGCTCCCAAGAGCCATTCCACGCTGGCAAATATGGCCCACAGCCAGCCAACCATGGCGATCCCGATCGCCGCCAGATAAAGCGGCGGAGCCAAGCCTTGACGGAGCTTTTTCATTGCGAACTTTGCAAAGCTTCCGCCTCGGACAAGCGCTCGCGAAGGCGTCGTAATTCCAGGTACCGCTCCGTAATGCTTACAGCCGTCGGCTTTTTCAAAACCTTCTTCGACTTCTTTGATTTCGGCAGAACATCCACGGTCGTGCGGCTGTGCGCTTTCATGGGTACCCCCTGCTCCTGCCTGAGAAACTCAAGCAAACGATGTGCCAGTCAAACTTGGGTGATGCGACCGGCGCACCAGACAGACCTTTGTCTGGCGCGTTCTTATTGAAGTTCGATAACGCTTGCGTGACCCATTTGGGGGAAGCCGCGGAAAAAAACCGCGGGCCTGTTGCTAATTAGGGGTTTGATCGGTCGGTCCGTATCCATTGGGACGCCGTGCCGCCGATCAACATGCGGCCGTAGAACTGGATTTTTTTCAATGCAAAAGTGCCGAATGATAATGCCTCACGCGCAGGAAAAACCTGACGTCCAAATTTAGACCAAGCCAGAGCAACACTTAAGAAAAATCCGACGAGATTGCCGCCTGCGATCAGGGCGGGCAGCCACGGCCCTCCAAGCAGTGCAACCGACGAGGTCAGGACCGTCGTCCCGACGACCAATAGCGCAAGAAGAGAGAGCGGCGGCACCAGAAGATCGAGCGCCAACGCAAGGACGTTTAAGTCGCCGCGCTTTATACCGACAGCGAGAAGTCGCGGAACGAATTTCCCGATTGTGGCGAGATGCCCCTGTACCCAGCGCTGACGCTGACTCTCGGTCCCCTTGGCGCTTGTGGGTAACGTGCTGGTAACCCTCACGAACGGAAAGAAGTACGGAGCTTTGCCTGTTTCCGCCAGATCGAGCCCCAGCTTCAAATCCTCCACCAGGTGACCGCTGGCCAGTGGAACGGAGCTGATCGCACTCCACGGAAACATCATTCCTGTCCCCATCAGTTGAACGGGGCCATGAAGGTTTCTTAGTCCAAGCGGACGGACCCAGTTTCTGAGAACCCAGGCGAACTCCGCGAAGCTGTGATTGATGGGTGAATTTTCAGCGCTTCGCATCAAGAACAGCGCTTGTACCGGCCGCTGAACCTGGTGACAGGTTCGCCTGAGCCCTTCGATCAGGTCGGCCTCAAGCCGGCAATCGGCGTCGACAAAGAGAACAAAATCGGGCGGGTTCTGGCTAAGGTGGCTTACACCCCACCCCATCGCAAATCCCTTGCCAATTCTTTCGGGGTCGTTGCGGACAATGACCTCGGCACCCGATGCAGCCGCAACTGCCGCGGTGTCGTCGGTGCAGTTATCGGCAACGACGATCAGGCGGTCTCCAGCGCCGAGCTGCGCACTGATATCCTGCAGCGTCGGAACAAGTCCCGCGCTCTCATTGTGCGCAGGAACAATTACCGCGACGCGCTTCTCGATATTTAATTCTTTGGCCTCGAAAGGCTCCAGCTTTGGCGCCTTGAGAGCTGCAATTACTTCAACGAGCAGGACAGCGACGGGAACGCTGAGCAACCCAGCCAGTGCGGCCAAGATCAACATTTCACAAATACCGATCTCGAAACGTTTGACTTAACGCTTTTGCAAAAAAGTGAGTATGGAGGTCAGGAATAAATATCCTGTTTCCCCCTCGATTACTACTATATTCCCCAAATAGATAAATAGGACGAGGGACCCGTATTTTATCGGGCCTACTTTCGGATAAGTCAGGCAGAGCACGCTTTATGAAGATCGCCTATCTGGTTAACCATTATCCGGCGATCAGCCACAGTTTCATTCGGCGCGAAATCCTGGCGCTCGAACGCCTGGGTCACGAGGTCTTGCGAATATCGATTCGGGGCTGGGCCGATGCGCAGCGCGGCGCCGAAGATCAGCTCGAGCAGGCCCGCACGCGTTACGTCCTGCGGGGCGGCGCGGTGCCGCTGGTGGCGTCGTTCCTGCGCGTCCTGGCAACCAATCCCCTCGGCCTGTTTCGGGCGGTCGTCCTGACGTTGAAGGTCGGCCTGCGGGCGGAGCGTCCCCTTCCCGTTCATCTGATTTATCTGCTCGAAGCGTGTCAGGTGGCCCTGTGGTTGCGCAGCGAAAAGGCGCAGCACATGCACGTTCATTTCGGAACCAATTCTGCCGAAGTCGCGATGCTGGTCGGCGAACTGGGCGGGCCGCCCTGGAGCTTTACCGCCCACGGCCCCGAAGAATTCGACAAGCCGAAGTTCATCTCGCTGCCTGAGAAAATCCGCCGGGCTCGCTTTGTCGTCGCGGTCAGTTCCTTCGGGCGAAGCCAGCTCTTTCGCAATGTCCCCCACTCCTATTGGCCCAAGATAAAGGTGATCCATTGCGGGCTTGAACCGGCCTTCTATCAAACCGATGCCGCCACGGCGGCGGGCGACGAACGGCGATTGGTTTGCGTGGGCCGCCTGTGTGAACAGAAGGGGCAGTTGCTCCTGATCGAGGCGGCGCGGCTTTTGGCGGAGCGCGGGACCAAGTTCGAACTGGTGCTCGCCGGCGATGGCGAAATGCGCGGCGAGATCGAGTCGCTCGTCGCAAAACACAAGTTGACGGATATCGTGCGAATAACTGGCTGGATCAGCAGCGAAGAGGTTCGCTCCGAAATTCTCGCAGCCCGGGCGCTGGTGTTGCCGAGCTTCGCCGAAGGCCTGCCGGTCGTCATCATGGAAGCCATGGCGTTGCGCAGACCGGTCATCACAACGTTCGTCGCCGGCATCCCCGAGCTGATAAGGCATGGCGAGCACGGCTGGCTGGTTCCTGCCGGCGACCTGGAGAGTTTGGCCGCGGCAATGGAGGAATGTCTCGGCACCGCGCCGGAAGCGATCACGCAAATGGGAGAAAGTGCCCGTCAACGGGTCCTGCAACGCCATGATGTGGACAAGGAAGCGGCTAAGCTGGCTGAACTGATTGAAGCCTAGACCGGGCAGTTGGGCCGATAATTGTCGGTAGCCCCGGTTGCGCCATACCTCATGCTTCCAGGAAGTGAGATGAGGATACTGCTTTCCCTGCTGGCGGTTGTGACTGTCATCGGCGCGATGCAGCCGGCCGTCGGTCAGGTCAACATGCAGTACAGCGGCCGATATGGCGGACAGTACGGCGGTCAGTATGGCGGGCAGTTTAGCGGACAATACAGCGGTCAGTATTATGGGCGCGGAAGCAGCGACCAGACCGCCTCGCCAAACGCGCTGGACAGAAAGCTCGATATTTTTGGCGCTCCGGTCAATTCCGGCTCGTGCGGGCAACTTCACTATCCGCCGCCCGGAACGGATTATGTGCTCCATGACAGTCAGGGACGGCGCTGCTTTTAGAACAATGTGCCGGCGTCCCTTCATTCATCTCGTTCGGCAGACAGCAAAAGACCGCCCGTAGGCGGTCCTGGCATCAGCGGATTTCCAGATCCGTTCAGGCCGTCGCAGAGCCATTCCGACGCCGGCGATAGGCCAGCACGCCGATGCCGGCAAAGCCCAAAATCATCATCGCCCAGGTCGAAGCCTCAGGTACAGCCGGGGCGGCTTGCGTGGCATCGAAGTTGATCGACGAGAAATTTCCCTTTGCATCGACCAGCAGCAGCGTCACGACGCTCGCGAGTTCCGCCGTTCCGAAAAAGAAACTGCTCGAGCTCTCGTCCGGGCCGATGGTCAGAGAACTGACGTGGAAAACCGGACGTCCCCGCGGAAATGTCCAAAACCCCGGGGCGGTCAGATAGCCAAAGCCGGTCTTGGGATAACCAAACACAGGCGTCTTGCCTGCGATCCAGCCGGGCTCCGTCGTCCAGCTGTTGACACTCGAGGCGAGCGGATTCGTGACCGAAAATCCGTAGATAAATTCGGAAACCGAATGGTTGATGACGGTGTAATAGCCCGTGTTTCCTGGACCGGCGGTCTCGATGACTGCAAAATCAGCACCCGAAACAACAACCGCCTTTGCCGGGTTCAACGAACTGAAACCAATCAACAATCCGACCGCAAGCACCCAAGCCGCGCGCGTGTTCGCTCTTAACGAAAGCATTTAAATCCTCATTCCGTCCCGCCTCGACTTAATTTCGCTCCGGCGGGAAATTCACATTAAGTAGATTGCTTCGCACTGGACCTGCATCAACACCACCGGGGTCCCCCGATTTTTGTCGCAGCGCAGCTCGCGTTATGACTGTGCCTTGTCGATCAGCAGCGTCGGCGCACGGCGCGCGGGCAGTCGCGCGCCGAAAAGACCGATCCCGACGAAGCCGAGCAGCAGCATGACCCAGGTAGCCGGCTCCGGAATAGCGGATACCGCTGTGCCGAAGTTCAGCGCATTGAGATTTAACACGGGGTCTGACGAGGTGAGCAGAACCGTCTTGAACGGATTGTCGTCGGTTACGCCGAAAAAGCTACCGAGATCGTAAGCATTTCCTGCGCTAGTCAGCGTCAGCGTTTCGCCATTGGAAAGTGTGAAAGTAACGTCAGATCCGAAGAACGTATCGAAGTTCAACGCGAATGCCTTTACCGGGGCGGCAAGCGTGATCAGAATATTGGCGACGCCATCACTTTGTTGCTGCGAGGACAAAACTGGAAAAAAACCGTTGGACCCACTGAACGTCGGTCCAATGTTGTAAAAACTTCCGTTGCCCAAGGCGGCATTCGTCGCAAACAATACACCACCATAGCTGACGGAGGCCGTACCGCTTCCAAAATCGTCATATCCCTCAGAACCTGTCGGATCGAGAATTGCAACAGAGGCATAGCCAGGTACGGCTGCGCTCCAAAAGGAGAAATCTGCGTAAGTAGCTAGGCCGGCGTTCGCATTGACCGTGCCTGAAAACAGCATCAGTACTGCCCCCAGGGCAGCTGGGTTCATCTTCATAAATAATTCCCGAGATTTTGTGTGAAAACGAACGCGGCACTGATTCGTGTTCGAATATTAGCGGAAACGCGCGATCACCGAAAAGGAATTAAACTTTAATTGGAGGGCGGGCAGGCATTTATTCGAGCCCGATTTGGGTGCCTGCGAGAGTCGGGAAACGATATTGCCTGCCACGGACTGATCCGCTTGGCGCACACCCCCACGCCGGCGATGGGCCAGCCCTACATTTCGCGGCCGAATACTTCCAGGTACTCGGAGGCACCGCCGGGCCGGTCATCCTCAAATACCCCGATGACCAACCGCCCCGTCTTCCAGGCCAGTCCGTCCAGATTGGTCCTGTGTTTGCCGGCAATCGGCGCGCGCGCATCGGCATGGTGACCGTGTACGACATGCCGATGCCCGTGCCCGACATCGGCGCCACCGGGATAACGCTTCCAGAGCAACGTTTCCTCGTTCTGCTGATCGAGCGGAGCCTTTGGATCGACCGCGGCGTGAACGAATATTCTGTGCCGATCGACATGCATCAGCGGAAGATTGACGATCCAGTCCAGATGGTCGGCCGGGATTGCGCGCAAATCGGGGAGCGCCGGGCTTTGGTCATACGATGCCAGCGTCTCACCTCCCCCATTCCTGATCCACCAGTCGAGTTCGGCCCTATTCTCACAGACCGCACACATCATGGCTTCGTGGTTGCCCTTCAGATGGACGACCTTCGATTCATCCGGTCTCCAGTTCATGAGACGCTCAATGACCTGTCTGCTCCGCGGCCCGCGGTCGACGTAGTCGCCCAAGGTTATGATCGTGGAAGCCATCCCCTCCGCATGCCGCGCAACCGCGTCAATTGCGCGATCCAGGAGATCCAGCCGGCCATGAAGGTCGGGTATGGCGTACGTTCGGCTCACGGCAACCTTCGTCGAGGACGGTCTTGAAGTGGAACGAGCTTAGCAAACCCGCTGCGAACGAGCCACCTCGCAGAAAGCGCATGCAACAGCAACGCGCCTCAACGGACGATTTCATGAAACGCAGCGAAGATGTTCGAAGCTAGGCGGGCGTCGCCGGTGCCGCGCGATTGCGGACACGGCGCACGAGCGCGAAACAAAGCCCGAGAAAGGCATCGAACAGGAACAGCAGAATAACCGCGACGACGAAAAGGCCAATGCCGGTGAGATCGTGCAGAATGCCCTCGAGCATGTCAGGCCCCAGGTAATAAGCGATCAGGACCAATGCGAAAACGCGAAAGAAATTTGCAATGATGGTAATGGGTATGATCGCCGCGAGAAGGAACAGGCTGCGAATTTTCTCCTGCCAGCGAAACGCATAGGCATAAAAAACGCCAATCGCGGACAATGCAAAAATCGAATTCATTCCGGAACAGGCGTCCTTTACCAGGAGCTGATAGGTTCCGATCATGATCATGACGCCGTTCTGAGCGACCGGAAAACCCGTTGCATAAAGCACGTTGGTTACGACGTTCGAAATAAAGACCTTCAGCGGAACCGTGGCGGCATCGACCAGCCAGTCGGGCATCGGCACCGCAAAGATCAGGAAGCCGATCGGAAACGCGAGTACCCGCAGCGCCGGCCATCCGGCCGAAATCAGGACGCACCCGATGATGACGGGGATCAAGGAAAAGGTTTCGAAGGTGACCAGCCCCTGCTGGATGCGGGCCAGATAGAGGAGAACCAGGCCGCCGAGGAGAGCAACCCATCCCATGACGGGAGCCGGAGAAATTTCAATGGCCCGCAACTTCTCGCGCGATTGCCAGGTCAGCCAGAGTGAGGCCGCAATGATGAGCGGGCCATGGCCCTCCTGCTCCGTCTGCCAAGGCCCATCAATCAAACTGAGAACGGTCTGGGCATAGGCAGCGATAACCGAGGCGCCAAGCAGCGCCGGCCACAAAAAAGGGCCGAGAAAACCGACCTTCGCCGATGGCATTACTTGCGAATATGTCATTCAAATACCAACAGGTTCCAAAACCTAGTTTACTGATAGCATTAAAAGGAACAAGCCGCTTATCGCCGCACTATCAAAACCGCGTAACCAGCGCCAGCAAGGATCAAGATCAGCGCAAGGTAGAACGAGCCGGCATTTCCGACCTGGTTGGCGACGGCGAATACGATGCCAGCCAGCATGAAATGCAGCAACGTTCGATTGTCGCGTTCGGTGAACCGGAAGAACGCGATCACCAGCGCCACGAAACAGGTAACGGTCAATACATCAAACAAGGTCGTCATGTCATCGATATGCCTTGAGGAACTTTTTTACGGCGGCGCGCTCACATCCGGAGCTCAGTTTTTCTTGCCATCTCCCGGCTGCATGATCTTTGCGTATTCACCTTCATATTTTGCTTCGAGATTCGCAGAATAGGCCGCAATGCCCATCTCGGCCTTGACCGCGTCCGCACGCATCAATTGCCGCGCCAGATTGGCCGCGGGCTCTCCTTCGAGCGGTCGCCGCTCCTCGCCCTTGACCTTGAAGAACATGCCGTTCTGACCGGCGCGCACGAAGAACACGTCGTCCGCCTTTTTGGCCTCGATCAATCCGTAAAACTCCGGCGGCAGATCGCCGCTGTTCAGCGCGCCCATTTGTCGGCCGTGGGGGATTCCGGCGGCGGTAAGCTTCTGGTCGATTTCGTCGAGCGATTTGGCATCCTTGTTCGCTTCGACGAAAGATTGCGTGGTCGGCCCTATTGGAAATGCGATCTGTTCAACGCTGAGCAGTTTTCTGCCGGCGAATTTCGCCGGGTTGTTGGCGATGTACCTGTCGACATCTACCTTGCCCGGCGCCTTGGCGGCGGCTGTGCGCTGCAAATACGCATTCTCGAGGATCTGCTCGCGTGATCTCAGCAGGTCCAGCAGCACGCCCGGCTCGCGATCAAGCTTCGCCGCCGTGGCCTGGCGGAGCAAATATTTGCGCACGACCAGATCACCCAGGACACGCTTGACGATCTCGGGCTCCTTCTGCTTGTCCGGCGTCACGTTCGCCCAGCGGAACTCATTCTCGAGATCCTGGACGGTTACGACTTCCTCACCGACACGCGCAACGACCTGTCCTTTGGTAGCCGCGGGCTGATCGCTTTTCTTGCCGCACCCGGCCAAGGCGACCGCGCTACAGGCGAGCAAAACGGCAAGCCGGGCGATCTTGATGGACATACTCATCCAGGAACTCCGTGCATCCAAATAGGCCTAGAAGCATATACAACAGGCTGGCCGTGCCCTACTCTCGGTATGACTAAACAGCCCGCTGCCCCGGGTCGAGCCAATAACGCTTTTTCACTGCGGTTTCCGTTATTTATGTTAATTTCGTTAAGGGGACCGATTATCTCTTTTCTTTTGACTGCAAATAGGCTGGTTGGAGTATATCCTCGTTCTAAACGGCTGATCCAATTAACTCTCGAAGATTGTGCGTGGCCTCAATGAAATATCCCCGAATTCAGATCATATTGGCGTGCATTGCAATTGTTGGGTGCGCCGTGCTTGCGACATTGCTGGCGCCCCGCCAACTGATGGCCCGTACATCGGCCTCCCCCAGCCTTGAAACCGTCATTCCCCGTCAGTTCGGAACCTGGACGCTGGTTCCGGAAATCAGCCCAATCCGTCCGGCGGATCCGGATGCGTACGTTCAGCCGGACCCGCTCGCAGGAAAGATTTACAGCCAGGAAGTCGGTCGAGGCTATACCGACGGGCATGGTAACGTCGTCATGCTGATGGTCGCGTACGGTCCGGTACAGAACTATCGGCTGAAGTCCCACCGCCCGGAGATTTGCTATACCGCCAATGGTTTCCGGATTTCGGAGAAAGCGGACGCCGCGATCAGCTATCGCAACAGTGCGCAACCTATCAAGATGACTCGATTGATTGCGGCAAGGGAGTCGCGCTTCGAGCCGGTCACCTACTGGCTGCGGATCGGTAATGACATCGCCAATGGCGTCGTCGATCATCAGCTCAGCCGCTTGAAGTACGGCCTGCGCGGCATCATTCCCGATGGCGCCCTGATCAGGGTCTCCACCATCGGTCTGCCGAAGGATGTATCATTCAAACTGCAGGACCAATTTATCCGCGATCTGCTTGCCGCTCTTCCGCCTCAGGAACTCAAATTCTTTACCGGCGCGAGCTGAAGATTGCTGACAAACGAGCGTGCAAACCCGGCAGGTAATTTTGGCGTTCGCTCGATCCACCGCGAAGTTGCTGTGCGCACCATTGCTCCAGGGCGCGCTTCTTCTAGCGGTCCTGTGGCAGCCGGCATGCGCTCAAGGCGCTGACGATACGCTGCTGCCCTATGCGGTGAACATCCATCAGACGCCGATGCAGAGCTGGGGACCAGGTTCCGGCATCTATCTCGGAAAAGGCGTGTTCATCACGGCGGCGCATGTCGCAGGCCGGACTTGGCTGACGCGGCCCAAGATCGCAATTGCCGGGTCGGAATATCCGACGCGTGTCGTCAAGGAAGGCAGTTTCGAGGGAACGGATCTCACGGTGCTATCAGTCGAGGAAGAGCTGCTTCCGGCGCGCTTGCGACTTCGGCGAAACTCGATCTGCACCGACCCGCCCAGGCCCGGACAAGAGGTTGTTACCATCGTGCCGGGGTCTGCCGTGCGCTCTCACATTCTGGCACCCGATCGGCTGCCGGTCGGAAGCCGCAGCCGGTTCAGCACGGTGATCGCCGATGTAGCTCGCACCGGCAATTCCGGATCGGGGGTGTTTGACGTTAAGCGCAAATGCCTGCTCGGAATAATGAGCCGAAAAATATCGCAAACGTATTCTCGCCCTGGTAGCAGAAAGACAGAAACGCGTGATATCGCCAAATACTTTGTACCGGCCTCAGAAATTGCGGCCTTCTTACCTGCCCACTTGCAGCACTAGTCGCCCCTCTTTGGCTCTGCCGATTGATCGCCCGCACATTGAGGCAAATCACGGCATTAGCGATGACAAGTTGAAAGAGGGGTTGAAGCTGGCATGACGAATGAACATTCACAGCGGCGCGTGGCGCTGATCACCGGCGTCACCGGTCAGGACGGCGCTTATCTTGCCGAATATCTGCTCGGCCTCGGCTATGAGGTCCACGGCATCAAGCGGCGGTCGTCGTCGTTCAACACCGCGCGCATCGATCATCTCTACGAGGACCGGCACGCCGGCAATGTGCCGTTCCTGCTGCATTACGGCGACATGACCGACTCGACCAACCTGATCCGGCTGATGCAGCAGATCAGGCCGAGCGAGATCTACAATCTCGCCGCCCAGAGCCATGTCGGCGTCAGCTTCGAAAGCCCGGAATATACCGCCAATGCCGACGCCATCGGCGTGCTGCGGCTCCTGGAAGCGATCCGGATCCTCGGCCTGGAAAAGGAGACGCGGTTTTATCAGGCCTCGACCTCGGAACTCTACGGTCTGGTCCAGGAGGTGCCGCAGAAGGAATCCACGCCATTCTACCCGCGCTCGCCTTACGGCGTCGCCAAGCTGTACGGCTACTGGATCACGGTGAATTACCGCGAGGCCTATGGCATGTTTGCGTCGAACGGCATCCTGTTCAACCACGAGAGCCCGATCCGCGGCGAGACGTTTGTCACCCGCAAGATCACGCGCAGCGTCGCCCGCATCGAAACCGGCCTGGAAGAGGTGCTCTATCTCGGCAACCTCGAGGCCAAGCGCGACTGGGGCCATGCGCGGGACTATGTCGAGGGCATGCACCGGATATTGCAGGCGGACGCGCCCGACGATTTCGTGCTGGCGACCGGCGAGACCCGTTCGGTGCGCGAGTTCGTCGAACTGGCGTTTGCCGAAGTCGGCCGCCGCATCGAATGGCGCGGCCAGGGCGTCGACGAAACCGGCGTCGACAAGAAATCCGGCAAGACCGTGGTTCGGATCGATCCGGTCTACTTCCGGCCGACCGAAGTCGATCTTCTGGTCGGCGATGCCAGCAAGGCGCGCGAGAAGCTCGGCTGGAAGCCGAAGACGTCGTTCGCCCAGCTGGTCAAGGAAATGGTCGCAAGCGATCTCGCTGACGCCCGGCGGGAGGTGGCCAATGGCGAGCCTTCCGTTTGAGCTGAAGGGCAAGACCGTCTACGTCGCCGGGCATCGCGGCATGGTCGGGTCTGCGCTGGTGCGCAGGCTGGCGGCGGAAAACGTCGAACTGCTGACCGTGCCCCGCAGCGAGGCCGATCTGCGCGATCAGGCCGCGGTCAACCGCTGGTTCGCCGCAAAGCGCCCGCAGGTGGTGTTTCTGGCGGCGGCCAAGGTCGGCGGCATCGTCGCCAACAACACGCTGCGCGCCGAATTCCTCTACGACAATCTGGCGATTGCTGCGAATGTGATTCACTCAGCGCATGTCCATGGCGCCGAGAAGCTGATGTTCCTCGGCTCGTCCTGCATCTACCCCAAGCTGGCGGCACAGCCGTTGCGCGAGGATGCCATGCTGACGGGGCCGCTGGAGCCGACCAACGAGCCCTATGCGATTGCCAAGATCGCGGGCATCAAGATGGTGGAGGCCTATCGCAGCCAGTATGGCGCCGACTTCATCAATGTGATGCCGACCAATCTGTATGGAAGCGGCGACAATTATCATCCCGAATACAGCCACGTCGTTGCCGCCCTGATCCGCCGCTTCCACGAGGCGAAGATGTCCGGCGCCAGGGAAGTCGTGGTCTGGGGCACCGGCACGCCGCGGCGCGAATTCCTCTATGTCGACGATCTCGCGGATGCCTGCATCCATTTGATGAAGAGCTATTCGGATAACGAGCTGGTCAATATCGGCACCGGCGAGGACATTACGATCGCCGAATTCGCCCGCGTGGTCGCGGCGACCGTTGGCTATGCCGGCGAGATAGGTTTCGACACCACACGCCCGGACGGCACGCCGCGCAAGCTGCTCGACGTCAGCCGGCTGGCCAAACTCGGCTGGCGCGCCAGCACCTCGCTCGAGGAGGGCATCAGGCTCGCCTACCAGGCGTTCCTGAGTGAAGGATGGCAATAGTCATCCCGGAAGACGCGCAATCGAGCTCACGCCGTTTTCGGAATTGCGGCCGGGTTTGAAATCAATAGTAGCCGTAATACGAACCAGTCGCCTCGGTCGACTTGTTCACAACCACGCGGACAACCGGTGTTCGTTTCAAATGCCGCTGGCATTCCTTGACGTCAGAAACCGTCGTACTTCCAATCCCCGCAACAAGCAACGCGGCATCCATTCTGGGTAGAATGGAAATCACATCGTCGCCAAGCAACATGGGCGGAAGATCGAAGATGACGATGCGCGACCGGAAGTCTCGCTTGATGGTCTGGAGCAGCGCTCCCATCGTCTGCGAGCCCATCCATTCCGAGGAGTTCGACGAGACCGATCCGGGTAGCACCAGCATGCCATTCGGACCGATGCTTGCCTGCAGGACCTCTGACGAAAGTGGCGCGCGCCCTTCGAGTACGCTGAGAACACCACCATTGCCGCCGATACCGAGATATTTTCCAACCGCCGGCCGGCGCAAATCAAGATCGACCAGCAGCACCGACCGCTCCGGCAGGCGGGAAATACTCAGCGCAAGATTGCAGGCCGTTACCGATTTCCCGCAGCCGGCCGTAGGTGAAGTCACGGCCAGAAACTGCCAGCTCTTCTTGTCCATCTCCTGCAGCACCTGCGTGCGCAGCATGTCGTAGTAGCGGCCGTTCTGACCGGAGGTGCCGTAGGCCACTATTCGATTGGCTTCGAGATGATCGGCGCTGAGGCGCACTTCCTTGAACGGCGATTCGGCAGAGCGCTGCGACGGCCCTTCGGCCGCGAGGGGAGATCCGCCCAACGCTGTAGGACGGTGTACCGTCTCCGCAGCTCGCGCGAGTTCGACAGCCTGCTTTATTGAATCCACTGCGTGACTCCGCGAATTATCGAAACAGCCCGACCCTGGCCTTGGCAATGATCAGGTCAAGCGGCGGAAGGAACAGGTAGGCAACGACCAACAGCCCGATCACAACCAGCACGACCGCTCCCAGAAAAACAAATATCCGTCGCCGCCTCGAACGCGATTCGGCGGCCGTCGTGATGTAGGGAATTGAAACGATCAACTGGCCATCGACAACAGACAGAAGGTCATTGCTTCTGCGGATTCCCTTGTCCAGAATTTCCATCAGGACTGCCAGCCCTGCTCCGCCCAAAAGCGCGGCCGCGAAGGCCATTGCAAGGACTTTCAGCCGATTGGGCTTGACCGGCTCTTGCGGAACCGTGGGCTGCTCGATGATTTCGAGCTTCTCGGACTGCTGGTCCTTTTCGAGGTTTTCGCCGAGGCGCGCGGCGGCCAATTTTGCCGAGGCGGCATCGAGATTCTTTTGCAGACTCTCCTGCTGGGCGACCATCACCTCGACACTGGCAGCCGTTGCGACGTCATTGGTCGGGGCCGGCGCGGAGGCCACCTTTTCCAGGGCTTCGATCTGCTTCTTCAGGGACTGGATCACCGGGTGTCGCTCTGAGTATAGCGCGCCCTTCTGGATCAGTTCGGACTTGAGCTGCGTAAGGGTCGCCGTCGGCTGATCAGAGCCGCCGGACGACGCCGGTTTGCCCTGCGTGATCCGCAACTGGGCGATCTTGGTATCGAGCGCCGTGCTCTCAGCCTGAAGTCTCTGGACTTCTCGCGCCAGGAACTTCGTCGTGTCCGTGGCGCGGCTGGTCCGATCCCGAAGATCCTCGTTCAGGATCCGCGTCATCAACTCGTTGGCGACCTGCGCAGCCACCGCACCATTGGCGTATTCGAATCCGACCGAGAAGACGATGGTAGGATTTTCCATCGCAGCGCGCGTCCGCTGCTTGAAGTCCATTTGAAGGTCGACCGGCGCGATTTTCGTGTTCTTCTTGACCTCCGCGACGAGTTCGGTCGGCGACATCAGCGTGCGCTTGTCCGGGAACAGTTTGAATTTGTCGGCGATCGCGATGAGATTATCTCGCGTCATCGTCCGCTGCTGAATGACCTGAATGCGCTCCTGGGCAGCGCTGGTGACCGTAGGCCGGACCAATTCGGATGGAATCTGCTGCGATTGAACGAGGATCCGTCCTTCGGAGAGATAGGTCGGCGGCCACAACAAAGCTACCGCGGCACCCGCGGCAAGGATCGTGACGAACGGCAGTATGAAATAGGCCCAGCGCCGCTGGAACAGTTCCCAATAGAAAGCGGGCCGCAACAGATGGCTACGGTCCTCTTGCAGCGGCTGGAAATCGTCCTCAAATTCAACTTTCTGCAACATATATCGTCCGAGCGTCTGTTTGCGAGCCTGCCAGGCTAATGATACCGCGAAATGATCGGTGGCGCGTCGCTGCGAGCTGCAATCTAGCATCGATTTTGCAGGGATTTAATGAATAGTTGCTCAGCGCCAAGAGTTTCAAATTTCAATCTTAATGGTGGTTCCATCGGCGGCTTTGGCAAATTTACGTAGATCAGAGAAATGGGTCGAGGGAGGAAGGGTAATTTCCCGAATTACGCTATAAGGGTCTGTAGCCGGGCTAAGGAAGTTCAATGTACGAGGCATTTTATCAGCTGCGGGAGAAACCTTTTTCAATTCTCCCCGACCCCGACCTGATTTATTGGGGCAAGATGCATTCCATGGCGTTCACGATGCTGGAGTTCGGCGTCATGAACAACGCCGGCTTCACCGTCATTACAGGTGAAATAGGGTCCGGCAAGACAACCCTGGTCCGCCATTTGCTCAAGAAGGTAAGCCCGGCGATCACCATCGGCCTGATCTCGAATTCTCCGCAGGGGCGGCAGGAATTGCTGCAATGGATCCTGATGTCGCTCGGCCAATCGTTCGACGGGGATTACCCAAACCTTTTCAAGAAGTTACAAGACTTTCTGTATGGTCAATTCGCCAACGGAAGACGGACCATATTGATCATCGATGAGGCGCAGAATCTCGAGCCGGAGGCGCTCGAACATTTGCGCATGATCTCCAATATTAACGCTGACAAGTTTCAGATTTTGCAGCTGATTCTGGTCGGCCAGCCCCAGCTGCG
The DNA here is from genome assembly GCF_023101085.1 of Bradyrhizobium sp. 170. Lineage (NCBI taxonomy): Bacteria > Pseudomonadati > Pseudomonadota > Alphaproteobacteria > Hyphomicrobiales > Nitrobacteraceae > Bradyrhizobium > Bradyrhizobium sp. 170. The sequence continues at coordinate 7,114,732 of NZ_CP064703.1, forward strand.
CGACCTGCTCCTGGCGCCGAAGCTGCATCAGTTCGCGCAGCGGATTTCCTCCGACTTCCACCTTCGCCCCCTCGACGACCGGGAGGTAGCCAATTATATCGCGTTTCGGCTCCAGGCGGTGGGTGCCCGCCGCCCCCTGTTCACCCAGGAAGCCTGCTCGCTGATCGCCTCCGCGAGCGGCGGAATACCCCGGATGATTAACGTCTTGTGTGACACGGCGCTGGTTTATGGCTTTGCCAACGACCAGCGGGTGATTTCGGACCACATTGTGCGGGACGTTATTGCGGATAAGCAACAGTACAGCATTTTTCCGGTAAAAAAGTTCTCTCGGGTTCCCTAAGTCCTTGTATCCTATTAGTTTCCCCCAAGGCTAAATAATGGCTGCGTGTTCGGGTGACCCCACACGACGGCCCAAGTGTCTTTGTTTACGGGCTTTTTGCCGATAGTTTGGGGGAATGATATGCGAATCCTGCTGGCACTGCTGTGTATTGCCTTCCTGACTCCGGCGGCGAACGCGCAGACCCTGAAGTCGGGCGACAGCCTTAGTATTTCGGTCCTGCAAGACCCCAAGCTCGATCGGAACGTTGTCGTCGACCCCTCCGGTGAAATCGCGTTCCCCCTCGCCGGCCATATCCGGGCACGCGGGCTGACGCCATTGGCGCTCGAAAACATTCTCAAGAACAAGCTGAAGAACAACTACAAGGACGAGAATCTCGACGTTACGGTCGCGGTCCTAAACGCGCCCAAGGAGATCCCCGAGGACGACCTGAAGCCGAAGATTTTCATCACCGGCGAGATCATCAAGCCGGGCTCCTATGTCGTCAGGCAGAAAACGACCTTGATGCAGGCTATCGCCCTTGCTGGCGGTATCGGACCCTTTGCTGCGAAGAACCGCATCCAGGTGAGGCGCAAGGGCCCAGGCGGCGACGAAACAATTTTCATGTTCAACTACCGCGCTTACGAAGCCGGTAACGACCTTGAAGGTAACATCACCTTGCGGGCCGGCGACGTCATCATGGTTCCGGAACGACGCTTGTTTGAGTGAGGCTTGACGATCGGCGGGGGCGAGAAGCAACGTGAAGAGAGCTGCCATAGCAGTCTCGGTGTGCTTTGGCATGGCGCCGTCCGTGGCATTTGCGTTCGACTGGTCGATTAAGGCCAGCGAGAGCGAAACCGTCGAAGTCAATAGCAATCAGTTCTTGCGCAGCTCCCCCGCGGGATCGGTGGGATCCTACACCACGCTCAACGCTGACGCAGAGGCGCGCACGCCGACATCCAAGTTCAACTTCACTGGCGACGGTACCTACAGGAAATATTGGGGTCCGGGCGCTGCTGGAACCGCGTCGGAATTCCTGAACTATGGATTCGGGGCCCGCTACGAGGTTCGGGAAAAGACGAACTTTGACCGGGAGTATGTCGAGGCGAACTGGAGACAGCAAAGTACCGCTCTCGCGATCCTGAACGATCTCGGCGTTTCCACGCCGGCTTCAGGCTTCATCGATCGGCTTACGGCAACCGGCGGAATCGACCGTTCGATCACCGCAATTGACACAGTGTCTCTGTTCGCCACGTCCACTCGCACAAGTTACGAGCCGTCCAGTGGTGGCCTGCCATTTACGGATACACTTGCGCGCGGCAATTGGCGGCGCTCGCTAAGTTCGGTCACAGCGATCAACCTGTCTTCCGAGTACGAACTGCTCGAATATGGCAACGCATTCAACACGCAGGTCCAGATTTTTCGTGAGCAGGCCGGGTTTGACGCCAATTTGTCGGCGGTGCTTTCCTTTCGCGCCAATGTCGGCGTCGCCTATCTGGTAACCGATCGGGGGCTTTCGAGTTCAGCATTCGGGGGCACGACGTCGGCCACACCCGTATCGAACACACAGCTCGACTGGATCGGTGACGCTGTTCTCACCTATCGCATGCTGAAGAGCACAACCTTGTCTGTCATCGCCAGCCAGTCGGTCGGACCGAGCATTGTCGGCTCTCTGTTCAAGCGGGATTCGATCACGGCATCGCTGAGCCACAGCATCAATTCACGATCCACTCTGTCGTTTTCAGCGAGCGGCAACCGGCAGATATCGACCACGACGACGGATTTTGCCTCGGCGTCGGCGACCTACAGCTACAATCTGACCCGGGAATGGCTGACGTCGGCCACCTACCGGTACCAGCATCGGTTCGCAAGCACCGGCACCACCATCTTCGATCCGATCACCGGCACCCCAACTGTGTCCGGCCTGGGGCCTGCGGATTCCCATAGCCTGATGTTCGTTGTGACGCACAACTGGACTGTGCTGCCGTCGGGCAACTAATCGTCATCCCGCTCGGACCATTTCCCCAGGTCCGGGGCCCACACCAGCGAAGTCGCCAAACGACCATGCTCCGCTTGGCGACTTTGTGTACCGGTGCGCCACCTATGGCTTGAACTACTTCCTCGCGGTTATAACGGCTGATGGGCGGTTGGCTGTCTCTCGTCGTCTGGATCGCGAGGCAGTTGATCGGATTGGCAGCAGCAAGAACGCCGCAAACAGCAAGGGCGGACCCCACAAAGCCAGCAAGCCGCAAATTACGATCTCTACGACATCCATGCTCATCCCCGATGACATGTCGCCGCCTATTTTTTTACCGAGATTCGCGCACGTACAAAGCAAAAACCATTTGTGCGCTGCACTGCTAGAACGGAAGCCGCCTCGGCGGTCTTTTTGTTGCGTGGTCGCCTCTAAAACCTTGCGAAGCTATGGACCGGACCGTTAGGCTCACGGCGATGGGGGATCATGGGGCTCAGCAGGGCCGCGTCGACTGGGTCGACGCGGCCAAAGGATTTGGAATCATTTTGGTGGTCGTCGGGCACGCGATCCGAGGGCTGCTGGAAGCGCGCATATTGATTGAAACAGCGACCGTCCAATACGTCGACACGTGGATTTACTCATTCCACATGCCACTGTTCTTTTTCTTGACTGGGCTTTTTATTGCAAGGTCCGCTGAAAAAAACACGCTCCCCCATTTCGTCTTCGATAAAGTTGCGACCCTCGCTTATCCTTACTTTGTGTGGTCGATCATTACGATATTGTTGAAGACAGCACTCGGACCGCTCCCAACCACGCCGCGAAGTTTGCGTGACCTGTCTCTGATCTTCTATCACCCGATCGAACAATACTGGTTTCTGTACGCACTCTTCGTTCTCTCAATCGGTTTCAAGTTGCTATATTTGAGCCGAACAACCTTCTGGATCTTCTTGGCGGCAGCAATCGCTATTCATCCTGATGCGACACCCCTCCTGTTGGACAGCAGAGTGATGGCCGAAGTCAGTCGATTTGCTATCTACTTCGCCATCGGCGCAGCGATTGGTTCAGTTCATCTGCGAGACGTTGAAAAACTGAATTCTGGCGTACTCGCCTTGATTGGGATTGCGGGCTTAGCATGCGCCGCGGGTCGCATCCTCCTCCCGCAAGACGGATTCTATCCAGTTTTTGCAACGCTAGGCATCTGTGGAGGATGTGCTACTGCTATTCTGATTTCTAGAAGCAAGTTCGCGCCGACTTTCGTGTATCTCGGTCATCATTCTCTCGAAATATTCGTCGTGCACACGATAGCTACTGCGGGAACCAGGATATTTCTGGCCTCTCTGCACGTAAGCTCCCCTTTCATCCATCTCGTCGCTGGAATTGTTGCGGGCTTGCTCGCGCCAATCGCGCTGGCTATCGCTCTCAAGCGAACTGGTGTCCACTATGCCTTCTCACTTAAGCCGCGCACTTAAAATGCGAGCAATCGAGTATGATTGCAATGGCCCATGACGCGCAGGCGCTCAACCCGCACAAGGCGATACTCTCCGTGCAAACGCTTCGCGCTTGTCCTCAGTGGAAACCGTTATCCGCTTTTCCCGAACATGCTCCAGCCAGCGTTCACTTCATCGCTGAGCGGATGCTGTCCTTGAGGGGCGTCCCGTCCGGCTCCAGCGAAAATGCGGTCTTGAACCGTTCGGTCGCCTTTTCGGTTTGCCCCGCAGCCGCGTAGCTCATGCCGAGGTGATAGTGGACTGCCGCAAGGTTCGGCATGCTGGCAGACGCTGGCTCCAGGGTTGCGATCGCACCCTTGAAATCGCCACGCTTGTACTGAGCCCATCCGAACGTGTCCTGAAATTGCGGCACGTTGGAGCTTTTCAATTTCTCAGACAGCTCAAACGCACGTTCGAGACTTGGCTTGTCGCTCCGATTGTCCAGTAGCAGGCTGACGAGATTGTTGATCGCAACCACGGAATTCGGCTGGTCCTGCAGAATCGCTTCGTACTGAGATATTGCGGCGTCGCTGTTCCCCCGCTGGATCTGCAATCCAGCCAGGGAGAGACGGAAAGCTACATTGCCGGGCAACTCCGCAAGTGCGGCCTTGAGCACCTTGTCAGCCGCATCAAAGTCCTTGCTTTGAACATAGAGCTCGGTCAGCGCAGTGTACCCCGCCGGCTCATTCGGCTGCTGCTCGACTGCCTTCCTGAAGCTTTGCAGCGCCTCATCGTTCTTCTTTTCCGCCAGTTTGGCCTGCCCGAGAAACACGAGAAGCTGGGCATTGGCTGGGAACTTGTTGCTCATCGCCTGCAGCAGCGCCGCAGCCTTGTCTGGCTTGCCCTGCTTCACATAGGCCGAGGCGAGTGCAAGCGCCGGCTGTGGTGCGTCCGGCGCTGCTTTGTGCGCAGCCTCCAGCGCTGCGACGCTTTCCTCGATCTTGTTCTGGCCAGCGAACGCCGCCGCGCGGATCTGTTCGGCAGTCACGCGGCCCTCATCGACGCGTCCCATCGCGTCCGCGATCGCCAAGGCTCCCGACCAATTCTGCCGGCTCAATCTGACCTGCGCCAGCGACGACCAGATCTGGAGATTGCCGGAATTGCGATTAGCAGCCTCCGTCAGAATCTCTTCGGCGCGAGCCGCGTCGCCCTTGCGTTGCAGGAACGCTACGTAGCGGAGGACGACATCAGGATTGGAGTTGGATGATTTGAGCGCGTCGGCATACTGACGATCGGCCAACTCGGCCTTGCCGCTGCGTTCATACGCCACTGCCATCAACGACAGCAGCTCAACCGACTTCGGCTGATCGTTGAGCGCCTCGCGCAAATCGGAAATGGCGCTGTCGATCTGGCCCTTGTCGATGCTCAGGGCCGCCCGCAGCCGGAGCGCGCCCGAGTTTCGGCGATCCTTCGAGAGGATATCGGCGATCAAGGGCTCGGCAGCCGCCTTGTCGTTCTTGGCAATATAGACCTCCGCAAGCTTGACCTGGGCGGCGAGCTTCTTGTCGGGGGTGGCTGCCGTGCTAGTCAGCTTCTGCAAAGCCTGCACGGCATCCGCCGCTCGGTTCTGCCCCAGATTCAGTTCAGCCAGTGCGATCTGGTAATCGAAGTCATCGCCGCCTGCCTTGATCCGCGCTTCCAACTCTGCTCTGGCGGCATCCGCGCCCTTCGTGGCAGCCAAGAAGCGGACAAGGTCGAGCCCGATCTTGCTGTCGGTCGGGTTGGCTTCGGCCCTCGCCCGAAATTCCTTCTCGGCCTCGACGAACTTTCGCTGCGCGATGAGAAACTGCAGAAGCTGGGCGCGGTATGCAGCCTCTTGAGGATTTTGCGCGATCAGCTTGCGCAGCAACTCTTCTGCCTTCGCCAAGTCCTTCTTGCGTGCATACGTGTCGATCTTCTGCAGGGTGATGCGCGTTTCGTCCTTGTCCGCAGGAACAGAATCCAGAAGCTTCAGTCCGCCATCGAGGTCGCCATCTGCGACCTTTTTCGATGCAAGCAACGAGATCGCATCGACGTTGGCCGGGTCGATCTCATAGGCGCGCTGGGCTTCGCGGATCGCGCCGGCATTGTCGTTTGTTCGAAGGAGAATGATCGCCCGCAAAGCATGGAGTTCCGCATTCGGCTTGTCGCCCTCGTTCGCGGCATCGACGACCCGGAGCGCGGCCTCGGCGGCCCCGCCGCCCACCATAATTCGCGCAAGCCTCAATCTCGCATTCAGATCGTTCGGATCCAGTTCGACGATACGGCGCAAATCCAGGAAGAGCGAAGTCGCCTTTGTCCGTTCGTCGATGCCTGCGAGCGCCCGCCAGACTTCAACCTTGTCGCTCTTGTACTTGACGGCTTTCAGGAGTTCCTTGCGCGCCTCGAGGTCGTCCTTCTTTTCGATGAGAGCCATTCCGCTCTCATAGTAACTTTGCGCGCGCTCTTCGGGCGATCCGCAGCCCGCTACAAACGTGACGAGCAGGAGCGCAAGTCCGCTGCGAACGCGAAACGTCTGACCGACTGGCTGCTTCATCTTTGGCCCTGGATTAGTGTCATGCGGCCGAAAGGCGGCCGGATAATCGTCTGTCGCCTCCGCTATCACACTTCCTGTGACAGGAGGAATTCGAATCTGTTCAGTCGGAATATTCGTCGCAGGCCGGCGGAGGCGCCCGTAAACAGCAGTTTCTGCCCCCGGCCAGCCAATTGTTTCCGAACCATCAGGAACAGGCCGAAGAATCTGGCGTCGACGTACTGCGTATTCGAAACGTCGACGATCAACTGTTTGCCGCTGTCGAGCGCGTCGCGGAGTTGTTCGATCGCGCCGTCAACGTGTGTGGCCACGGCGGCCCCCGACAGAGAAATGGTCACGGAACCGTGGTCTTCGCACCTTGCGATCGACAGCCTGTTCAAGTTTCGCGTCCGCCATTCACTCAGCATCAGGGGCAGGACGCAAGTGACCAGCATCGCGAGCAGCGCCTTCCCGTCGCTCCAGTAACGCCGCCAAAGATACGGCTCTTCCTTGATGCGCCACAGCCACTCGAAACCGGTGCTGCGGAGCATCGGCGGCGCCCGCCGGACGGTTCCGGCTTCGAAATTGATGGTGGCGCCGAACTGGGCGCGAACGGGCGGGCGCAGCCGCCAATGGTTATGCAGCAGCCAGGCCTGGGCCTTCTCCGCGCCGAAGAACACCGCAATTAAATCCGCGTTACTGGCATTTATTTCATCGATTATTTTCGGCGAACTCATCTCTTCGATCGTGCCAAAACCTGGATTGAGCACGCCGGCGCATTCCAGCCCGCCCCTCTCGGCGTTTAGTCTGGCGCCGACGGCAGCCGCCAGCCCCTCGGCCCCGCCCAGCAGGAAAACCCGCAGCCGCCGGCCCGTGGCGTTGGCCGATTTGAGCCGGCCGAACAGGTCGCTGCCGGCGACTCTCTCATGGATTGGAATACGTAAGAGCTTGGCGATCCAGATCAGCGGCATGCCGTCCGCAAGACACAGGTCGCTCAGCAGCATGGACTCGCGGAAGGTGCCGTTGATCTGGCTCTTTACGAGAAAATTAACGTTGGGTGTCGAAATCAGAAATGGCGCGCCGGCATTCGTTGCGAGCTCCATCGAGCGCAGCAGCGAAGGAAAATGGAGCGCGTCCACGGGAATGCCGAGGAGGCCAAATATATTGCGGGAAAGGTCGTCCGGAGAGGCGCAGGCCGATTGCGGATCCGCAGATCGATCGGCCAAGTCGGACGAGGCCGGCAGGGTGCGTAACGTATTTAACATAAAAGCTCCACGAACTTCAAATCTTCGCCCGACGCACCGCGGGTGGGCCATCATATAATTAACGAATCGCAAGCGATCTACTACGAAAATCTTGCTTAGTGAAATCGATTTAATATACGTGATTAATACTGCACCCTGAATGAAATGCCAATTCCAAGGAAATGGATGGGGCGGGCGTCCCCAGGAAATCGCGGGCCGTCGGCGATCGACGGCCGATGGAGATGGTTGCGCGCATTGAGAACCGGCGCGCTTCCAACGCGGCGAGCCGTCCGCTATTTGGTTTAATTCCAGGACAGGTGCACACAGGTGGATCAGGCTACCAAAGAGATCAGCGCCGATGTTCCCGACTGGACGCGGGAACATCCGCGGCAGTTCTGGGACCCCGGCCGCAAGCTGCTGCTGACGGTCCGGCGCTACCAGTTCTGGCGGGCACGCGGCGGGCTTTTCGGCAGGCTGTGCTGCAAGTTCATCGCGCTGCGCCACCGCTTCTGGAGCGTGGTGACCGGAGCCGAGATACCGCTCACCTGCCAGATCGGCGGCGGGCTGCTGATCCCCCACCCGAACGGCATTGTCATTCATCCGGACGCCAAAATCGGGGTGAATTGCCTGATTTTCCACCAGGTCACACTTGGTAGCCGCGGCCGCGGCGGGGTTCCCGAAATTGCCGGCCACGTCGACATCGGGGCCGGCGCCAAGGTCCTCGGGCCGGTCAAGATCGGCGCACATGCTCGGATCGGGGCGAACGCCGTCGTGATTGCCGACGTCGAGCCATACGGGGTGGCGACGGGATATCCCGGAGGGATGGGCAAGAATCCGACCCCATAAACAGATGCCGATCATGGGGCATTGGACGACGCACAAGTCCGATTATCACGACTGCGCATCGCATACTCGGCAGGATGATGCGGATTGCCCTTCTATCGAAGCTGAGCTTTCATCAAACACAACACCCGCCGGTCCGCGTTCATCACTAATCTTAACTAACCTCCCAATTCTTTCGCAGATACCGGCCATCAGATCGCTCAACACGACCAAAAACGGTTCCCGTTCAATTCGTCATGGTGGTACAGCATAATTGATTATTTGACCCCGCAAGCTGGTCGTCTGGACTGCATTGATGTTTGACAATATTCGAGCCGATTTTAACGCCCACGGCCGCGACGCGGGAGCCCAGGGATTTTGGGCCATGGTGATCTATCGATTTGGTCGATGGCGGTACGGCGTGCGCCCGGCATTGCTGCGCAAGCTGTGTTCGTTCATCTACAAGGTGCTCTACAAGATCATTCAGATCATTACCGGAATAGAGCTGCCCTGCGAGGCGATCGTGGGTCGCAATTTCGTTATCGATCATTTTGGCGGCATTATTGTCAGTGGCTACGCGCGTTTCGGAGACAATTGCCGCATCCGGAACGGCGTGGTTGTCGGGCTACGACGTGTCGAGGAGCCCGCTGCTCCTGTTATCGGCAACAACGTCGACATTGGCGCAGGAGCCAAATTGCTGGGTCCGATCAGGATCGGCGACAATTCAATTATCGGAGCCAACGCTGTCGTGATCGAGGACGTTCCCGAAAACAGCATAGCTATCGGCGTGCCCGCTGTCGTAAAGCCGCGTCGCCAGCAATCGACGGAAGTTTTCAACTCGTGACGCCCGCTGGGTGGCCATATCGCTACGGCGTTGTCGCGATCGGTCGCAATGAAGGCGAGCGCCTCAAGCAATGCCTGATCTCCGCTCAAAACGCCGATTTGATCGTTTACGTCGATTCTGGCTCGACCGACGACTCGGTCGATTGGGCCAGAAGCTACGGCGTCGAAGTCGTAGAGCTCGACATGAAGACAGGCTTCACCGCCGCGCGGGCACGCAACGCTGGCTTTGTCCGCCTGATGGAGCTGCGGCCTGATCTGGAGTACGTGCAATTTGTAGACGGCGATTGCGAACTGGCGAAGCACTGGCCCGATCGCTCCATAGCGTTTCTGGATGAACACCCAAAGGTTTGCGCCGTATTTGGCCGACGTCGCGAGCGTCATCCGAAACTTTCGTTCTACAATGAACTTTGTGACCGCGAATGGAACGTGCCGGTCGGAGAAGCCCGCTTCTTCGGCGGCGACGTAGTGATAAGGACCGCTGCCCTCACCAATGTTGGAGGCTATCGCGACGAACTGATCGCGGGTGAGGAGCCCGAGCTCAGCGTTCGACTTCGCGCTGCCGGCTGGCTGATCTGGCGAATTGACGAGGAAATGACCTTGCACGACGCCGCGATGACGCGATTCGAGCAATGGTGGCGTAGGCACGTACGCAGCGGATATGCTTTCGCGAACGGGGCCTATCTCCATGGGACGCCCCCCGAACGGCTTTGGGTTTGGGAAAGTCGGCGTGCCATTTTGTGGGGCCTCATAATTCCCTTGATATGTATCTCCCTTACCATTGCCTTCGGATTACCCGGCCTCTTGGCATTTCTGATTTTTCCGCTGCAGCTCGGACGCAGAGTCTTTCACATTCCGGGAACGTGGCCTGTTCGAGTTCAATTGGCTTTCTTTGACCTGCTATCACGTCTTCCCGAAAGCGTCGGCCAGCTCATGTTCATTCGCAACAGGCTTCTGCGATCTCCGTCTCGAATTATAGAATACAAGTGAAGCATCGAGGTGAGATCGGATAAGCCAACAATGGATCTGCGCGAAACCGGGAGCAGCTCACATGAGGTACAATATGTATAAGGCCGCGTTGTTTGAATATTTTGATCGAATCGAGATCATCCATTTGCCTGAACGAACTGATCGCTTGGCAGCACTGCGCTCCGAACTGGCGCGCGTCGGGCTGGACATCGACGACCCCAAGGTCCGAATTCCGAACGCTCCAAGACCCGAGACCACAAACGGCTTTCCATCTCGTGGAGTGTACGGCAATTTCCTCAGTCATCTTGATATCATTCGCAGGGCGGAAGCCGACCGATTGGAATCAGTCCTGATCCTGGAAGATGACGCAATTTTTAGAACTGCAATCGGCTCCCGAGGACCCGAGATCGCCGAGACCATCAGGACGCTCGATTGGGACATCCTATTTCTTGGCCATTCGCTTCGTGATCCACCGTCCTCAGAAAATGGCTTTGTCACTTACACGGGGGGATTCTACTGGGCTCACTGTTACGCCGTGAGAGCTAGAGTTATTCCCAACCTTGCGAGATATCTTGAATCAGTGATAGAGCGGCCAGCAGGACATCCGCTGGGCGGCAAGATGTACATAGACGGATCATTCACTCTGTTCCGACAGCAGAATCCGGATGTCAAATGCCTGATCTCGTCCCCGCGGCTGTCTATTCAGCGGGGGTCCGAAAGCTCGCTCGGCAAGGCTACTTGCTATGGGCGCCTGCCATTCATCTCGACCGCAAGACTAGTGCGCGATGAGCTGTGGCGTCATGGGTTAATAAGCGGCGGCCCCTCCTGAAGAGGGTATCAACGATGTCTCGTCTCGCAACGCGGCCCCCATCCGTGTATGCCCGCGCCGAACTGAGTTGGAAGCCGGCGTCAGATCGGCAGCGCATGGCTGATGAAGAGATCGGCGTGGCGCAGGAGTTGTGGCTGGGAGGCGACGAGGTGAAGGACGCCAGATCATCTGTTGCCACCTAGAGTCTCCACCGCAATCTTGCTGCATACCGAATGAATGCGTCTGCGCGCCTCGCTTCCTTTCAGCTTCTCGCTCGCTTCCCTGAAGGAATCGGCTTCGCGATGTTTTGGCGCGACCGCCTAATGTGTCGTCGCCCTCAGATCATCGAACACAAGCAGATTCCAAAAAAGCGGAATTATAATCGATTTTTGAGCGAATGGCCTAAAAGCCAGCAAGAATGTATGTTGTCAGGGCGCAGCCCACAGAATGTTGAGCTATGTTCAGAAAATCATTATCGACGGCGAGGTTCTTGATCGATAGGTATCGACACGGATTCGATGTTCCAGATCAGCCGCAGTTCGATGCTGACGGCCGAGCCTATTTTCTCGATCGGCTTACGAAGGCATCATTCTATCTTGAGTATGGCAGCGGAGGCAGCACCGTCGTTGCTGCCAGCCTGAAAAAACCATTTGTCACCGTTGATAGTGACTGCGTCTACTTAGAGAGCGTCCGTAAAAAGATTGCCCAATACGATTTAAGCAATGGACACTTGCTCCATGCCAATATCGGTATCACGACCGCCTGGGGATTTCCTCTGCTAAAAACAGAAATCCCCGGGAGGCTAGTACGCTGGAAGAACTATGCCGAACTACCCTGGACCTACAATATTCGACCGGATCTCATCCTAATCGATGGCCGCTTCCGTGTGCACTGTGCGCTCTACTCCATTAGTCGTCTCGATGATTTTGAGATAATGTTCGACGATTATGCAGGTCGACCTCACTATCGTGAGGTTGAGAAGTTCGCAGAACTCGAAATGCGCGGGCGTCTCGCCATCCTCAAACCCAAGCCCATCGACAGAAATGATCTACTGTCATCGATCAGACGTTTCTCGAGAGATTACCGCTAAGCGCATTGGATGAATGGCTTCCAAGTGAAACAGATAATCGATTACTTCGATCACGCCTTCCTGATCAATCTTCCTGAGCGAGCTGATCGAAGGAGGAGAGCTGAGCAGGAATTCAAGAAACTCGGGTTCGAGATTGAAGCCGCGCCCCCGGGTCAAAATCCAAGATGTAAGATCAGTCTATTTCCAGCAATAAAGTTCGATGACGCGGGATCGTTCCCCTCAACTGGATATAGAGGATCAGTAGCCAGTCACCATCGAGTCCTTGAGCTTGCGCGACAAACGCGCTTAAAGAACGTGCTTATCTTTGAGGACGACGTTCACTTCAACGTTGTCAAGCCCTCGGTTGTGCAAACAATTGTCGATCAAATTCCAGCCGAATGGGACATCATCTATTTTGGGTATTTGACTCCGACACTGCCTCCCTCCTCAGAAACAGGATTGCTCCGCTATTCAACAGGAACAATCGGAGGACATTTCTATGCGGTCAATGGTTCATTTTTTGATGTGATCATAACTTATATGAAGGAATGTCAATCGAGACCGGCCGGCCACCCCGATGGCGGATCTATGGGCCGTGATGGTACTTTCGGCCATTTGCTGCTGGTGCGACCGCAAACACGCGTCTTTATCACATCTCCCAACTTGGCAAAGCAACACGGCACAAAGAGTGACATTTCTCCCAAGCTTTTGGATAAGACATTTCTGGCGCCTCTCTTAGAGTTCTTACGAGTTGCAAGAAACAGGCTGCTGGACTGAAGACCTCCAGCTAAACAAGCATGTTGGAATCAAAGTTTCCCGTTCCACGTCGCACCCGTCAGGAACCGAGCATTGGCTGAGGAAAACCTAACACTTATTGCGGCACTGGCTCTCCTGCTTTGGCCAATCGTGAGCCTTTGCCTGTTTGCATTTTGCAAATCTCGATCGGAAGCCCTGATCTTAACTTTTCTGACGGCCCAGCTGCTTCTTCCCAGCAACACGGGCATCAAGCTCCCGATGGTTCCGCAGCTTGATAAAGCCAGTATGGCAAGCTTCTGCGCTCTTGCAGGCATCTTATTTTTTTCCCGGGGCAAGTCGCCGAAACGATCAAGACAATTTGGTGTGGTGGAAGCATTGATCCTAGGCACCGTAGTATCGCCCATAATCACGAGCGAATTGAATAGCGACTATCTCATTATCGGTGGCCGTTTTCTGCCGGGCGTTGGCCTCTATGACGCCATTTCCGCAGCCGCGTCAGCACTGATAGCCCTCATTCCGTTCATGCTTGGGCGATCCTTCCTTCGAACTCAATCAGATACTGAAGCCGTCCTGCGGATCCTCACAGTGGCTTTCCTCTTCTATTCGATCCCACTGCTATTTGAGATCAGGTTCAGCCCGCAACTGCACCTCTGGGTTTATAAGTATTCGCCAATTGAATTTGTTCAAGCAATGCGTGAAGGCGGATTCCGCCCTATGGTCTTCATAGGCCATGGATTGCTCGCCGCTTTTCTCCTGATGTCCAGTGCCTTAAGCGCGATGACGCTTTGGCGCAATCACATTCGCCTGCATCCCATTCCATCGGGATTGGCGGCTCTGTACTTGAGCATCCTTCTCGTACTTTGTAAGAGCCTGGGTGCGCTTGTTTATGGAATTATCGGTGGCTTCTTGGTTCTAATGGCTAAGCCAAAGCTGATGTTTCGTGTCGCCGTGGTGCTGGTTACGATCTCGCTGGCTTATCCTGTATTGCGATCACTCGACCTCGTCCCCACCACAACGATCCTCGACGTGGCGAAATCGATCGATAATGAACGAGCCGAATCGCTGGAGTTTCGGTTTACCAACGAAAACATGTTACTTGCACGTGCCTTCGAGCGACCCTTGTTTGGATGGGGACGCTATGGACGAAGCCGGGTGTACGACGAAAGTACCGGTAGGGACGTCAGCGTGACCGATGGACGATGGGTCATCGTTATCGGCCAGTTTGGACTGGTAGGATTCTTGCTGGAGTTCGGACTGCTAGCGATTTGCGTCTATCGAGCTGCGTCTGCCTTTCGATTTGCCTCGTCGCCGAGCGATCAGCGTGCGATGGGCACACTTGCGCTGCTCGTGGCGATAAACATGTTTGACTTAATCCCGAATTCTGCGCTGATCCCTTGGACGTGGTTGCTAGGCGGCGCATTGTTAGGTCGAGCCGAAGCTCTTCTCGCCAGGCGATCAATTGGATCAACGCCTACTCTAGGATATCGCTCGGATGTATCGACCAGCACGAACACTCTGGTGAATCCAACCAAACTAACCGCGACCTGATGAGCATGGACTTTAGCCTCCATTGCCCACAACCGCCTTACGATGGCCTGCAATAGTGATTGGAACAATGACCCTTCGTCAAAGGGCTCTTCGAGCTGGAGCGTGGACCGTCGCATCGTACGGCGTCGAATTGTCAACGCGACTGCTCACGAATTTGGTTATGACGCGCCTTCTTTTCCCGGAAGCATTTGGCGTTGTGGCAGCTGCAACGGCGTTGATAGTCGGTCTTGGATTGTTGAGCGATTTCGGCGTAAGGGCTGTGATTATACGCAGCCCTCAAGGGGAAGATCCAAAATTTCTCCAATCGGCCTGGACATTTCAATGCTCCCGAGGCGTTCTGTTGTGGCTCGTATTGATTGTTGTCTGCGCCGTTCTCAATCTTCAGGCAATTCGCTCAATGCTACCGCCAGAGAGTGTATTCGCGAATGTCCAATTTCCTTTCGTTGCTTGCGTGTTGGGAATTACTCTTGCTCTAAACTGCTGTGAATCGACGGCAATTTCACTGAACACAAGACGGCTGAATTTTAAGCCGATAACCGTGCTGGATCTCACCGCCCGAATAACGTCCATCCCAATAATGATTGGTTCGGCCTACCTCTATCCCAGCGTGTGGTCCATCGTCGCAGGAACGATCGCGGGCGGCATCATGCGCCTCGCGCTGTCACATGCCATCATTCCGGGCCCTCGGATGAAGTTTGTATGGCATCAAGAACATATCAAAGAAATTGTCGCTTTTGGAAAATGGGTCAACCTCTCATCGATCGCCACATTCATCAGTTCACAAAGCGACGTTCTCCTCCTTGGGGTCTGGCTAACGGGGCCGCTATTGGGAATCTACTTCATCGCGAAGACTCTAAGTGACGCGATCGAGAATCTCGTTGAGCGACTAAATAGCTCAATGACACTGTCCGTCCTAGGCGAGATAGTCAGAAAAAATCCTGGTGATCTCAGAGATCGCTATTACCGATTTAGATTGCCCATCGAGCTCGTCGCTGCAGGCTCTGCAGGATTTCTTTTCGCGGCAGGCGACTTGATCGTGAATGTGCTCTATGACCATCGTTATGCGGAAGCGGGCGTTATGTTGCGCATTCTGAGCTTTGGTCTTTTACTATACCCCAGTCTGCTGATTCGTTCGGCCTTCGCAGTAGTCGGCAAACCAAATATAGTGGCCTGGATATCAGTTCTTCAGGCCATTTCGTTGGCTTGCTGCATGGTATTCGGATTTTATTTTTTCGGTGCTCTTGGCGGCATCGCCGGTGCAGTCGCTAGTCGCGCTATTCCGTCAGTCGCAATACTCTTGATGGCTCGTGGTGAGGGCTGGATAAGTCCAGCGAAAGAGCTACGCTGTGTCCCCATCTACGGCGTCGGATTCATCCTCGGTAAGCTAGCCGTCTACGTTGTGCATTTGATACCGATCGGCCTCGGCCACACATAGGGCTACTGGAAATCGTTCGACCTGCCGAGGACCTAGGTCAACCCCGCCTTGTTAGCTTGATACCACTCGCTCGTTTCTGCCAAGCCCGCCTCCAGCGGACAGGTTGGCTCGTATCCCAAAAGACGTTGAGCCTTACTGATATCCGCGGATGATCGAACGATATCGCCTGTCCTAGGCTCGCGGTAGACGGGCCTTAGGTCTTTCACATTTGGGCAATGTGGGACGAGAGCCCCCTGGATCATACCAAACAGCTCGTTCAGCGAGGTGCCGCGACCGAGTGCAACATTGTAGATTTGATTTGTTGCGTCGGACGATTCGATCGTTGCAGCCAGAATATTTGCTTGAACTACATTCTCGACATGACAAAAGTCACGACTAGCCTCTCCATCTCCATATATTTCCACTACATCTCCAGCGATCATCGCGTCCATCCACCGCGGGATGACCGCTGAATACGGACCTTTAGGGTCTTGGCGGCGACCAAAAATGTTGAAGTAACGAAGCCCGATCGAGTGAAAGGAAAAGTTTTTGCTAAAGACATCTGCGTAAAGTTCATTGACCAATTTAGTCACCGCGTACGGCGATAAAGGCCGGCCAATCACGTGCTCAACCTGACGTGGCGCCACGTGATCACCGTAGGTCGAGCTGGACGCCGCAAAAACAAAGCGGCGAACTGAAGCATCGCGTGATGCGACCAGCATATTAAGAAATCCATCTACGTTCACAAGATTGGTTGATACCGGATCGCTGATTGACCAAGGCACACTCCCCAGGGCGGCTTGGTGCAGAACGTAGTCGACGCCAGCGACTACCTCTCGACACAGTCGAGCATCAACAACATCCCCCTCAATCATGCGGAAGCGAGAGAACTGGGCAGGCGTGACCAGACTTTTTACGTCCTCAAGATTTCTTCGATTGCCGGTCGCAAAATTATCCAGACCGACAACGGTTTGGTCGAGCCGTAGCAGCTCCTCGAGGAGATTCGAGCCAATGAATCCCGCAACACCTGTTATGAGCCATCGCTTAGGCTGGGCTTGCAAACGCTTGCGTACTTGCTGGTATCTAGACATCATAAGCTCATTGCCTCAACAAGGGCTCGCCACTGTCATCATGGAAATTCCAAATTTGTTATGGCAAGGGCCGCCGACCACGCTATTGCACATTCTCCTAGACTTCCCTTGCTATGAATATTTATGGGCAGAGAACGTCAATTGCGTGCCTGCCAAATAATGTTGCTGACCAAAAGTGATTTGCAGGATTAGAGCCTCACCCCCTTGGATCAAGCGCGACCTCTGTCTCATTAACCCTTTCTCTGTCAAGGGCTAGGCGCTAGTGGTAACGTGGGATAGTCTGCCCGTTTATAGGACTTTTTCAGCTGCGATATTCGAAGACCTGTTTTTAGAGAAGCGCAGCAATGCCAGTTAAAGTGAAAGCCAAGAACGAAGTGAACACTCGCTCAATTGACAATAACTACGACGACGTGAGGCGGCGAGTTTCTTTGAAACGGAAAATTGCCTCGTTTGCAGACCGCCCTGGCGGACGGTCACTTCTCGCAGCGCTCACGACGAGAGCCGCGCGCCATATGACCGGCGACCAAGGCATCTCGATCATGTATGATGACATGTGGATAGATGTGGTCGATGGCAGGTTTATTCCACGTTCACCTCGGTACGACTACTATGCATTCGACCTTGAGCGGATACGCAGCCGAGCAGAGTCCAGATTGACCGGGTCATTGGACTACTGGACCTATCTCTACAATCCGCAACCAGGTGACACCATCATCGATGTCGGCGCGGGGGTTGGAGTTGACGCACTCTCTCTAGCGCCGCTAGTCGGAAATACCGGCCGGGTATACTCAATTGAAGCCAACCCGCAAACGTACCGGGCACTGAAAAAAACTATTTCACTCAATAAGCTCGACAACGTCTCACCATACAATTTCGCGGTTGCGGACACTGCAGGCGAGGTCTGGATTACCAACCTCGATAACGATGAGGAGAACAGCATCTCCAAACTCGCCGGCGAGAAAAGTACTCCCGTGCCAGCGCTCGATTTGGATACGTTCGTGGAGGACAATCGAATTCAATCGATTGGCCTGCTAAAGATGAACATCGAGGGGGCCGAAGAACTCGCAATTCTTGGAATGTCGAAGAGTGTCGATCGCATCAAGAATATTGCGATTGCTTGTCATGATTTTAGAGGCGATTTGCCTGGAACAAGGGGGCCAGTTATCGACTTCCTGAAAAAGAATGGCTTCCAAATAGAGGTGCGCGATAGTGACCCGCGCTCCTATGTTCGGGACCATGTACACGGACAGCGTCTCACCTAGTGCGCTAGCGGCGAGCTTCCGAAAAGCCTGCGAATCCGGGAAAATCGCGCGCGAGCCAGATCGGGCCTTTGCCGCGTTGAAGCTTCAATGCGCGTTATGGTTCTTAAGGGGTTGAGGGGCTCCATTCATCAAGCTCAGGCTCCCGACGTCCAGATTGATTAGGCAGCAAATGAAGATCGCCATATATGTGCCCTCTTGGCCCGCGGGCTCAGTTGCGAATGGCATTGTTACCTACGCCTCACACCTTGTCCCAGCACTACGCGAACTGGGGCATGAGGTCTTCATACTGACGCCGAACTGCATCGGCGAATGCGATCAATTCACAATTGACTTGCGCACTGTCTCATTTTCTCAGCCCCTACTCTCCCGCATCAGGTCGCGCATCTTTCCGCATCAATACATTCTCGAAGTACCCGCAATGCGAATTGCCGCGGCCGTCCAAGCTTTGAAAAACGAGCATCAAATCGACGTGTTTGAAATGGAAGAGTCTTTCGGGTGGGGTGCAGCCGTTGCGCGGCTAAACGCTGTTCCTTTGGTTGTCAGGTTGCATGGTCCCGCTTTTCTCACCGCACGTTTCGGTAACCGCGGAGATGCCGTCCGCTACGCGCAAAAAGTAAGGTGTGAAGGCATCGGAATTGAAGCAGCAACTTTGGTGACGTCACCATCGCAAGCCGCCCTGACGGAGGTGAAGAGGCATTACAACATCAAATTGGAAAACTCGCGCGTGATTCCGAACCCCTCGGGTGCAAGCGCAAACACCGTCACCTGGCATTTGGACCAATCCAGTATAAATCGCGTACTTTACGTGGGCAGATTCGATGAATTGAAGGGCGGTGACTTGGTGCTTCATGCGTTCGGAAAGCTAGCCGAACAGTATCCAAGCCTTCGACTTACCTTCGTGGGTCCAGACGCCGGAATTCAAGACAATGACGGACGGAACTATTCCTTTCAACAGTTCGTCGGTCAACACCTGCCAACTTCGGCCTCGTCTCGCATCGACTACCTCGGCAAGATATCTCATGCTGAGGTGATGTCGTTGCGACCTAACCACCTCTTTACAATCGTTGCATCACGATTCGAAATGTTCCCATACGCTGTTCTTGAGGCAATGTCGGTTGGAAGTCCAGTCGTCGCGGCCAATGTAGGTGGGGTTCCTGAGCTGATCTCACACCGACACAACGGACTTCTGTTTGCTAGTCAAAATGTAGCCGAATTGAGTGAAGCTTGCAGGTCCTTGCTCGATGATCCCTCGCTCGCCAAAGCCCTTGGATCCCAGGCGAAAAAGGATTGCATGACATCATTCAACTCACATCGAATCGCGATAGAAACGACTAGTGCCTACCAGGCTGCAATCGAAATATTCACGTCTTCCGCAGCTAGCGGTTCAGCGTAGCCTTGGCGAAAGGCGACATCGACGATCGACTTGTCCTCGATCGGCTTGCGCTTGAATTTCCGCAGCCGCACCGGATCGTTGCCGACTTCCGTCACGCCGGTGGCGCGGTACGTCGCCCGCAGCGCCGATTTGCTGTCGTACATCCGGCCGTCGAGCTGCGACTGCACCGGATCCATTACGTCCGACGCCGGCCTCGGGCACGGCAGATCCGACCGCTTCGGCTCACGCCGCGCCTTCACCGGCCCCAGCAGTTCCCTGGAGAGGTCGATCAGCTGAAGTTTTCGCGGTAGGACATGCGGTCGGACCCATGGTTTTCCCCAGGGAAGGGGCTAGGCGAGCAAGGCAACGTGCGGTAGCGTGGCGCTTTCTGAGTTCTGAGAGGTCTTCCGTGAAACTTCCACTTTCGCGCACGCGCGCAAAATTAGTTCATCGCACCAAGGAATTCATTTTCGACAATGGCGGGTTTCAATCGATGCTGGATCTCAGAACCAAGCATCAATTGGAAGATTCGATGGGGTTCCGCGGACAGTTAGATGAACATCGGCGCTTTCAAATCGAGATGCTAATGGACCGTGGGCTGAAGCCACATCACAGCTTCCTCGAATTAGGGTGCGGTCCACTCACGGCGGCCATTCCACTGATCCAATATCTTGACCACGGACGGTATGTCGGGGTGGACATTCGCAGCACTGTTCTCGACATGGGGTGGACTGAGATTGGGAAGGCAAAGCTGAGCGCTAAAAACCCTCGACTGATCTGTTCAACGTCGTTCGGAGCCGAGGAGATCGGTGATCAAAGCTTTGACTTCGTGTACAGCTTCAGCGTGCTCTACCACTTGAGCGACGAAATTCTCGTAAATTATTTCAGATTCGTGTCGAAGAGATTGGGATCGGGCGGGGTCTGCATCGCCAACGTTAATACAGACACTCAAAGCGATCGATGGCTGGAATTTCCCTTCCTTCAGAAATCGATTGAGACCTACGAAACCATGGCACGAGCGCATGCTCTGCAAACTAAGAAGATAGGAACTCTTGCCGACCTCGGCTTCCGACATATAGGTGCAATGGAAGCGCGCAATCCGATCCTCGAGTTCAGGCGTGTCTAGGTTTTAATCACTATCTGCCATAACAACTATGCAATCTTCCGTAGCCACATCGGGTCGTTGTCGTTAGGGGCCGGGTCGAGGTCTCGCTTGAGCAGGAAGTTATAAACTGCGCCTGCGGCCGTGTCGTTACAACCGGGTGCTACAGAGAAAACCGAACTGCTGAACTGCGTTTTGAACATTCCGAATTCCACTGTGTTGCTGGTATGGTGTCTGACGCGATCGTTCGCTGGAGTCGAGGCCGACGGCGTAGACAAACCGCTAGTGCCGGCGTACGTGCCGGTCGAGCAGGCTGAACCACTAACCAGCGAGGCATTCTTGGTGTAGTTGAGCGTAAAGCTTGCCCGACTGCGCCGCAATAAAGCCGTTGGTCATGCCGCTAGCGGTCATGACATAGAACTCTCGATTCTGGAATGATGCCCCGGAAGTCACCATAGAACAGCTCCGGACGTTCGACCCGGACGAAAGCGAGAGGCTGTATATGCTGACCACGCGCGACGAGCCGCCATTGGACGTGGCATCAGGAGTGCTCGACGTAACCCCATCGCACGTCACAGACGTGATGTTACCGCCATTTATAGCAACGACGACAATTAAGTTATCCCAGAGGCAGACAGACGACCACATCTGCTTCTATTCGTAGAGGCAGCCGAGCCTAGTTTATGCTGCGATTCCTGACCCCTTGCTGCTGCCACACTGAAGAGGCATCGCCCCATTCAGCATTTCCGAAGCCATAGGCGGTTGGGAAATTATGTCCCCAGCGGAGGCCGGTTTGAATGTATTCGGCGGGCATTCCGGCGCCCGCACCGAACTGGTTGTGAAATTTCAGCATCGCATCTGCCCATGATTGGCTCCGCTTCACAGCGCGCAAAAACATTTGCTGAGGAGTAAAGGCTACGAACTGGGCAAGCGATAGGCTAACCGTGGTGTTGTTAGAGAGTGTGATCGAGGTGCCTGATGCCGACAACACCGTTGTCCCTGCGGGGATACCATAGCCCGCAACAAAATATCCTGGCGCTAACGCCGCTACATAGGACGTATTCACTCCGGTTATCATGTTGGTCTTTCCGTCGATCGTTCCCTGGGCATACGGAAGGGTCCCCGTGACTTGACCACCTGCGCTGATAGCCTGAACGTTACGATCCCATCCACCCTCGTACATTATGACCGACTTGCCGTAGGATTTCATTTTGGAGATGTAGGCGGGCAGCAGAACCGTCCGGTAGCGATCCAATGTCTCGTTTCCGCCCAAGGCTGGATCAACTATCCCCTTCACGTATGCGGCGCATATCAATTCCTGAGCTGCAGCATTACCGGTGCTCTTGGCCCAACTAAGTGCATAGGCGTCAAGATTTGCGGTATCGAACGAAGTGCTCGTCAAGAAATATCCGCCGAATGAAAAGAAATCGTGGTGCGCCATCGGTGCGATAGTCGGCCCCCACACGTTCAATGGATCATTAAGATAGAACTTGCTTCCATCGATGCGCGCCAAGTTCAATCCTGAGATTCCAAGCGTGCCCTGACCTGACAGAACAAATCGCAGACGCGAATTATTGAACGCGGATTTCTTGATATCCTCCACGTTTATAACTGAGCGAAGCGCGACCATGCTGGCGTAATCTGCGGCTCCCGCAGTTGGCCAACGGAGTGAGCCGCGATATGCGCAGTAGTATGTTTGAGAAAAGCCGGCGCCGCCTGAGTTCCATGTCTCGTTGCTGAACTCGACAAACAGTTGCAGGCCGGAAGACAGTCCCCTGAAGCCATTGGCGCCGTTAAGAATGACGTTCACCGCCTGGATACCCCAGCTCGATTCCAATCCATAATCCGGATCCATCGAACAAAGACCAAGGTGTGGGATGTTCGTCCACATATGAATTGGACGCGCCGGTCGCATCGCATTGACCTCGTTCACCAGCGCCGTGCAAATCTCCAGCGGTACACCGCCATCATGTCCGTTGGTTGCGCCTAGATCATTGAACATCCACACGCCGTAGACATAATTGCCTGCGCCATCCGTCTGGGCCGCGATAGTCTTGTCAAAGACAAACGTCTTGTAATCTCCGCTCGCGATGTAGCCGTTTCCGTAATACGAGGGAGGTGCAGTCGGAATCGGGAATGTGACTGGATAAGCCCCTCTTCCTCCCACATTTAGGCTGATGAATTGATTTGCCTGCGCAGCGCCCGAAAATGAACCGAATGTAGTTGTATCGATTCCGATCGAATAATTGTCCTGGTCGATAACCGTGATCGTGCAGGGCAGAATATTCAGCTTTGGCATCACGCCGCTGGCGAACCTGTGTGAAATAATATCGCCTGTCGCAAAGCCATGGGCATTCGCGGTGACGCGACCGGGATTCGAGTTGGTCACCGCCGTTATCGCTTTTGAGCCGGCACGCACCATCCCCGAACCGATACGGCAGGTGACAACTTCCCCTTGCAATGGCGTGGCCGGCGTCCCCGTTACGGACGCAAGAGAATACTGGTTCACTCCCGTTGTCTGGCCATACGGCGGCGATGCCACCCAATTTGTATTACCGCCCCCTCCTGCCGAACCTCCCCAAGCCGCATACGTGGGCAGCGTGCGACTGGTATCAAATCGCGTCTGCTTCGCATTGTTTCCGCCGACCCAATCCATAAATCGAATTGCACTTGGGCATAGATCGACCAACGACTGCTTGTAAGGCGTGCGGAAGATTTTTCCGGCTTGCAGATCAGCCTCGTCAGTCAATCGATAGAATTGCACGTTGCGCAACCGCGCACCCGTCCCATCTGTGGCGTAGACGATGACTGAGAAGAGTTGCGCCGGTCCACTAAAGCTCAGGACGATGTAGGTATCGGAGCCAGAAGTCGTCCTCCACCTGTCGGACGAAACCTGAGTGGCGTTGGTGCTCTTGCTCGCCTGATAGGCCCAGGAACCAGCCTGCAGCGAGAGCCTAACCTCGCCGTTACCTTTCCATCGCAGCACGTAGTACTGGCCGCTCCCAACTTCTCCGTATTGAAACGAAGCGGGTATGCGTACTCCTCCACCAAAAGGCTTGTTATCCGAAGCCTTTATGCTGATGACTGGATAGCCGTCCTTACCAATCGATTGCATCCATGTGGGCCCAGTGCTCCACGAATTTCCGACCGGACCAAACTGCTCCGCAATCAAGAAATGATCGATAAAGCGATATTCACCTCCCCCAGCAGCAAAGCCGATGTTGATGACCGAGCGCAATGAAGCAGTACCGCTACTAATGCTAGGCGCCGCCAGAGGCACTGGCCCCGCAAGCGCAGCGGCCGGCAGCATCGACGTCAGGGAAGCTGCGCTCACGCCTCGCAGAAAGGTTCTACGGTTCATGTTAGACGTCATAGTCAGGTCCAATCATCGTTAAGGGGAAAATTTGAAGACGATTAATCACGCGACCGAGCTGATTTTACTGCAGGCCCCGTCACCCACGCTAGTCTATCACTTCTCGGAAAACATTTAATTCGGCCCGTTAACCGCCCCGGAACGCCGCCGCGCCCGCATTCGCGGACTTGTCAGCGGATTTGGCCTTGCCGGTCGGCCCCAGCGAATAGACCTCGTACTGGCTGTCGATGATGGCGTATTGATAAGGCCGCCCCCACGGATCAAGCAGATTCTTCGCCTTCTTCAGATACGGTCCGTTCCAACGCGGTGCCTCGGGCGGCGCCTCGACCAGGGCTTTCAGGCCGGCGCTGGCACTCGGATAGGCGCCGTTTTCCATATAATAGAGTTCGAGCGCGGTCCCGATATTCTCGATCTGGAGCTGCACCGATTGGGTTTTGGCCTTGCCGAAATAACCCATTAGCTGCGGCGTCGCGATTGCCGTCAGAACCGCCAGAATACCCATCACGACCAGCAATTCGAGCAGCGTATAGCCCGCATTTTTACGGTCTCGGGATCGCAAGGTCCGGGCCCGCAATAGCTTTCCGCCACGAGGTTTCGCCCTGTCCAGTATCTTGGCCAACATCCTGATCGCCCCTGAATTCATCTTCGTGAATTTCCGCGAACGATACTGTTGGCCACTGGTGTTCAAAGGGTTTACGAATGGAACCCGCTGGGAAGACGGTCAACGCCAAGTAACGGATATCGGGAAAGCTAATTATATTCGCGGAAGGGCTTATTCAGGGCCGAAGTCGTCTGGTAAATACCAACTTAAACTGACATTGTCCGGGACAATCATTTAATCCAGCACTCCGGCAGGTTCGAAAGACTGGAGCACCACAAGCGGCGCCCGCTCCGCCGGCGCCATGGACGAGGTTGAGCATGGCCTCGATTTCCGAGCCGTTCATCCGCCGGCCGGTCGGCACCACGCTGCTGGCGATCGGACTCTTCCTGGTCGGTATCGTCGCCTACGTCTTCCTTCCGGTCTCGGCGGTGCCCAATGTCGACTTCCCGATGATCCGGGTGTCCGCCAACCGCCCCGGCGCTGATCCTGCCGTGATGGCGGCGACGGTCGCAGCCCCCTTGGAGCGCCGGCTCGGCCAGATTGCCGGCATTGAGCAGATCACCTCGACCAGTTCGCTCGGCACCACCAGCATCCAGTTGCAGTTCTCGATCGGCCGCAACATCGACCGCGCGGCGCGGGACGTGCAGGCGGCGATCAATGCGTCGCTGGCGGACCTGCCGAGCGACCTGCCGTCGCTGCCGCGCTTCCGCAAAGCCAATCCCGCGGCCACGCCGATGTTCGTGCTGGCGCTGACGTCGAAGACCCTGACGACCAGCGCGATGTATGACGTCGCCGACACCGTGATCGCGCAACGTATC
Source organism: Bradyrhizobium sp. 170 (assembly GCF_023101085.1). NCBI lineage: Bacteria > Pseudomonadati > Pseudomonadota > Alphaproteobacteria > Hyphomicrobiales > Nitrobacteraceae > Bradyrhizobium > Bradyrhizobium sp. 170. The sequence continues at coordinate 7,140,090 of NZ_CP064703.1, forward strand.
TCGCAGGTGCCGGGTGTCGGCGAGGTCACGGTCTCTGGCGCCGACCAGCCTGCGGTGCGTATCGCGCTGAATCCGGTGGCGCTGTCGAATGCTGATATCGCCACCGATGACGTGCGACTGGCCATCATCAATGCCAATCCATTGGGGCCGGTCGGCATCTTCGACGGCGGCCGCCAGAGCGAGACGATTTCGACGAACAAGCAGATGCGCACCGCGGCCGAATTCCGCGACATCATCATCAAGAGCTCGGCCGGCAATTTCGTCCGCCTGGCCGACATCGCCGATGTCGAGGATTCCGTCCGCAACCACCGTTCCATCGCCTGGTTCAACAAGCAGCCGGCGGTCCTGATCCAGATCACCAAGCAGGGCGACGCCAACGTGATCGAGACCGTTGACCGCGTAAAGGCCTTGCTGCCGGAGCTGAAGCGATGGCTGCCTGCCGGCCTCGAGATTTCGACGCTGGTCGACCGCACCAACACCATCCGCGCCAGCGTGCTCGACATGCAGTTCACGCTGCTGGCAACCGCCTTCCTGGTGATGGTGGTCGTGTTCGTGTTCCTGCGGCGGTTGACGCCGACCATCGCGGCGGGCGTCTCGGTGCCGCTGGCGCTGGCCGGCACCTGCGCCGGCATGTGGCTCGCCGGCTTCTCGATCGATAATCTGTCGCTGATGGCGCTTGCGATCTCGGTCGGCTTCGTGGTCGACGACGCCATCGTCATGATCGAGAACATGTACCGCAACCTCGAACAGGGCATGGCGCCGTACCCGGCGGCGCTGGAGGGCGCCAAACAGATCGGCTTTACGGTGCTCTCGATCAGCCTGTCCTTGATTGCAGCCTTTACGCCGCTGATCTTCATGGACGGGATCGTCGGCCGGCTGTTGCGCGAATTCTCGCTGACGCTGACCTTTGCCATGGTGGTGTCGACCGTGGTCTCGCTCACGGTCACGCCGATGATCTGTGCGCACTACATCAAGGAGGCGACGTCGGACCATGCGACCTGGTTCGACCGCCTGGTCGAGGGCACGCTGTCGCGCATCATTTCTTTCTACACCTGGACGCTGCGCGTGGTGCTGGGCTTCCCGCTCCTGACGCTGACCGTATTCTTTGCCACCATCGCACTGACGGTGGTGCTCTATATCAAGATACCGAAGGGCTACTTCCCGATCGACGACAGCGGCCTCATCGTCGGCGCCTCGCAAAGTTCATCGGACACTTCGTTTCAGTCCATGACCAGATTTCAGAAACAGCTTGAGGACGCCATTGAATCGGACGACGCCGTCGCGGGGGTCGGATCGATCCTTGGCAGCATGACGGCGAACCGGGGGCTGTTCTTCATCAGCCTCAAGCCGCCGCAGGAAAGAGCCGGGCTGAGCACCCAGCTCGTGATCGACCGGCTACGCAAGAAGCTCGAAACAATGCCGGGCGTACGGCTCTATATGTTTGCCGCTCAGGATGTTCGCGCCGGCGGACGCCAAAGCAGCTCCGACTACCAATACACGGTTACAAGCGTCGACGTCGACCTGCTCAAGAAGTGGGCTCCCATCGTCGCCAAACGCATGGAAACGGTCGAGGGCATTACCGACATTTCCACCGACCGCGATGCCGCCGGGCTGCAGCTCACGCTGAGGATCGACCGCAACGCCGCCGCCACGCTTGGCGTCCGCGTCAAGGACATTGATGACGCCTTGAACAACGCGTTCGCGCAACGACAGATCTCGATCATCTATACCCAGCGCAACCAGTACATGGTGGTGCTGGAGATCGACCCGAAATTCCAGAGCGATCCTTCCAATCTGGAGCGCATCTACGTGGCCGGCGCCAACGATGCGCAGGTGCCGCTGTCGGCTGTCGTTCGCTATGATCGCGGTTTGGCATCGCTGGCGATCAATCACACCCAGTCGATTCCATCGGCCACGGTGTCTTTCAACGTCGTTCCCAATGTGCCGCTGGAGATCGCAACCACGAACATCCAGCGCGCCGTCGAGGAACTGCACATGCCGGAAGGCATCCGCGGCAGTTTTGACGGCAATGCCGGCGATTTCAACAAGACCAGCGGGCGGCAACCGCTCCTGATCCTGGGCGCGCTGGTGGCGATGTATATCGTGCTCGGCGTGCTCTATGAGAGCCTGGCGCACCCGATCACGATCATCTCGACATTGCCGTCCGCAGGGCTCGGTGCATTGCTGGCGCTGCAGGTGACCAATACGCCGCTGACGGTGATTGCCTTTGTCGGCATCATCCTGTTGATCGGGATCGTCAAGAAGAACGGCATCATGATGGTCGATTTCGCGCTCGATGCCGAGCGCAACCGCGGCCTGTCCTCGGCGGACGCGATCTTCGAGGCGTGCCGCGCCCGCTTCCGGCCGATCCTGATGACGACGATGGCGGCGCTGTTTGCCGGCATTCCGCTGGTCGTTGCCACCGGCCCCGGCACCGAGCTGCGCCGGCCGCTCGGCATCACCATCATCGGCGGATTGCTCGTTTCGCAGATCCTGACGCTCTACACGACGCCGGTGATCTATCTCCTGATCGACCGGCTGCGCCAAAAACTGGGATCCCGCGGGGCGCTTCCGCCGCTATCAACATCGTCTCCACCGGCATTACGATAGACCGGCTACCCGATGCGGAAGGGTGCGACCTGCCTGGCCCGGCTCGGGGCCCTGATTGCCGCAGGTATAAAGGCCGCCTTTAACGTTTATTCCAATGCATTAAACAAGGGACCCAAAGTGCCTTTTCTTTTCTGATCCGCAAGACTAATGATCGCCAATTGTTTGCACCAACTGGTCTTACACCGTGAAACTGCTCGTTGTCATCGTTAACTACCGCGTCACCCATCTTGCGATCGATTGCCTGCACTCGGTCGCCAAGGAAATCGCCACCGTCCCGGATACGCATGTCGCGATCTGCGAGAACGGCTCGGGAGATAATTCTGCCGAGCTCATCCAGCGGGCGATCGACGACAACGGCTGGTCATCCTGGTGCACCCTCACGGCGCTCGAGGTAAACCTCGGATTTACCGGCGGCAACAATGCGATCCTGCGTCCGGCGCTGGAATCGGCTGACAAGCCGCAATACTTTCTGTTGCTCAATTCCGATACGATCGTCCGGCCGAACGCATTCAAGGCGCTCGTCGACTTTATGGATAACAATCCTAAAGTCGGCATCGCCGGCAGTCGCCTCGAAGACCCCGACGGCACGCCGCAACGATCCGCGTTCCGCTTTCAGTCACCGCTCGGAGAACTCGAAGGCAGTCTGAAGCTCAGGCCGGTGAGCAGGTTGCTGGAGCGCTGGATCGTAGCTCCTCCTGTGGTCGATTACGCGTTCGAAACTGACTGGGTTGCGGGCGCCAGCATGATCATCCGGCGCGAGACGATGGAAGCGACGGGATTGCTCGACGAAGGTTATTTCACCTATTTCGACGATATCGACTATTGCTTCAATGCCAAAAAGCGGGGATGGCCGACCTGGTACGTTCCGGCAAGCCACGTGGTCCATCTCGTCGGTCAGTCGACCGGCGTGAACAGCAAGCCCAAGCGATTACCGCCCTATCTCCTGGAAGCCCGCAGACGCCACTTCCTGAAGAATTACGGCGCGTTCTACGCTGCCATGGTCGACGTTTGCAGAATCGCGGGCCTGTCGCTTTGGCGATTGCGGGTTCTTCTTACCGGAAAGGAAGACACCACACCTCCGCAGCACCTTTCCGATTCGATCCGGCACAGCGTATTTTTCAAAGGCTTTAAGGTGACCGGCGTCAAGAATCCGGCCCTGACCTCCTAAATTTTTCAAACCCGATCCGGGATTATTTATGCCCACCGACGAAGAGATTGATCGAAGCCTGGTAGAATTTGCTCAGAAGATCGCAGCGATACCAAAAAGAATTGCTGACGAGGACCGTTCTGCTGAATCGCCCGCAGAGGCCGCCCTCGCGGTTTCGTCCGCCGCATCCGAGATCGGCAAGGAGAACCTGCCTCCCCCGCCTCCCGCCGACAAGCAGCCCGATCCGGACATTCGACCTGCTCCGCCTACCGGCGCAGAGTGCAAACAGGTTCGTAACGCCGATGAACTCGCAGGCATCATCATGAAGTCGCTACGCGCCATCGAAGGTTGCCCCGCACGCGGATTTACCGTTACGGTCTATGGGTCAAACCCGTGGAACGCCATGCTGACAATACGACCGGAAGCCGGCCCCCGAATTGATCGCGAGCTCTGGCGTTCCCGGGTGCACGACATCGGCGTGCAGCTCAGAAACGACTTCGACGTGGCTGATGCATCAACCATCTCGACCAGCGGCTCGGCGTAGTCACCAGTTAGAAGTGACGTCAGCGGAAGGCACGTCGGATATCCCGGATATGGCAATCAATTCAGCCTACGTTAGCCCCCCTTCCGGATTTGATCCGTCAACTCAGCCATTCCGCCTCCTGGGAATCGATCCTGCCGCAACGGCCCCGGAGATCGAGGCCGCTCTCGCGCAGGCGCGAGAGATGCGTATCGCGCCGGAGAGCAGTCTGGCGGAAGCATACGAAAATGTTCTGGACCCGACCCGGCGCCTGCCTGGCGAGCTCGCCTATCCCCTCGGCAGCATGCCCGATCGCGTCGATCTCTTTTACGCCGATCTGCCTGCCGACGCTTCCGACGAAGACATACTGCAGACGTCGGCTCAGTTTGCACCGATCTCAAGGGCCAATTTCATTGCGCGTTACGCGACTCGCTGCGGCGCATCGAGCGAACTGCTCCTTGCCTTGATTGACGCGCACAGTTCCATCGATGTCATGGAAACCTATCAGGCCCTGCAGGCGCTCCGGCATCGCGCCGGCTGGGCCCCGCCATCGCTAGCGAGCGTAAGGGATGGCTTGAACGATCTGCTCAACACACATTGCATGGCCGTTATCGACGCCTACAACCCGGTCGAAAGTGCCGCAGAACCGCTGCTGGAGGCCACTCGCCGGATCGTTGCAACGCGCGAACAGCCGCTCATCCAGACGCATTCCCTCCTCTTGGCAGTCTATCGGCGCGCCATTGGAGAGATGCGCTCCAACGCTGACCAGCAGGTCGACAATGCCTGCCAATCGTTCGAGCAACGACCGGACGACGCCTCCTCGATGGAGGGACTGGCAGAGGCGCTGCATCTGTGGGCCTCGCTCTGCGAGCCCGCGTTGTTGCTGGACGCGCACCAGGGGTTCAGCGAGCCGGGGATGAACGTCACTCCCGATCGCATCTTTGGCTTGCTCGGCGTTCTGAGTCGCCGACACCATTATCCCAGGGCGCAGGAGGTTCTGGATCACGCGCTTGACGCTTTCGGATCAATTCCGGATGCGGCCGCACGGCTCGCTGAAGTCGGAGAAATACTGCGCGATATGCAGCGCGCCGCTTCGAACGATGTCGGTCCGGACCCGGATCTCAAAGTGCCCGAAGGAAGCAGCGGCTTCCGTCATGTCAAGAAGGGCATGCTCGCGGCTGCGGCGCTGCTGGCCATGCTTGCACTTCTGGGTGCGTATTGGGCTCTCGATCTTGGAACAGCATTCTCTGTCGCCTCGGCACCCAATCCGCCTCAGCCGAAAACGGAACCGGAGTTGCTTCCCCCGGTCGGCAAAGGCCAACGCTTTCCGCGCGAATATGTTCGTTACTGTCATTTTCAGGAAGAACGGCTGCGTGTGGTCAAGCAGCAGGTCCGGGGGCCCGAAGACATCCGCGCCTATAACGCACTTGCAAATGACTACAATTCACGCTGCTCCGATTTCTTCTATCAGGACGAAGACCTCCGGCTTGTGAAGGAAGAAGTCATCGCGAAGCGAAAGCTTCTCGAAGCCGACGCGGAGCGCATCCTCTCGACCTGGCCATGGCATACGAAAATGGGTGGGGCACCGGCAGCGGCGTCCAGATAGGCCGGTTTCGGAACGTGCCCGCATTAGGGTTGATCGTTCAGCATCCATTCAGCGATTGTACTGCCTTCTGCGAAACGGCGGCGATGGTTCGAGCATCCGGGATCGACGGTACATCACGCAAGCGCCGTAGCGAGGTTCCCGATTTAACGTTTTGCGCGGGTATCAAGCTTAACGCGCGAGTTGCGTTGCGAACGACGCGCGGGAAACTATGGTTGCTTTTGAGTTGCCGTATTCGGCCAAATTGATTGTATGAACTCGCGGAGCATTTCGTGAAGCGCCAGCGTTTGAGCAAACCAAAAGATGTCAGGGAATTGCCGGCCGAGAAGTCGCTGAGCGACCGCTACGCAGAAGTAGTGAGGCTGCGCCAGGCCGTCTTCCGGACCCAGGCCGCGCTACGGGCGCCGGTCGATGTCAACCGGCTTGCGTCGAAGTAGCGTCATGCGTTCACGCGTTGCCCGGTTCACCTACCTGTTTGCCATCGCCGCAGCCATGATCGGCTGGTCGTGGCTGCTTCTGCATAGCCTCGCCTGGGCATTTGATTTCTAGGCGCGTGCGCAGACGGGCGGGATCGCGCCGGATCGAACCTTGCGCTTAATCGCAGACTCTCACCGCTCTTTGCCGCCAGCCCCTGACGGTCCATACCCTTCGCAGCGCATAGCACGCACCATCGCGGCGGTAGGCCCACGGACCGTATTCGGCATACTCGCCATAGCCGAACGGATAATCGTAGCCGTCGTCAAATGGATGACCGTACAGGCGCGCGTAGCCGTACCCGCCCGGATAGCCAAACCCGCGAAATCCCGGGGCAACGACAAACGCGTCGCCTGCGGCCGCGATGTCCGGGACGATCACAAGCGCCAGCGAAAGCGCAAACAGAGCTGAATGTGCCTTACGCATATTCCGGTGTCCTCGCGCTGCCCCGTGGAGCGGAGTGTTGTGACGGAGCCGTAGCCAGATGGTCGATAAACTGAGCGCCGAATTCGCACCCGATGCGCCATGCCAGCCGGCACAGACGCGGGCGGCCCGTTGAAAGGATCAGCGTGAACTCCTCAGGCACATCGAGATTTTCAGCGATCACCCGCACGCCGCCGTCAGATATGTCCGTGATGGTGCAATCGCGCGGCAGCGTGCCGACCCCGAATTGAATCTTTGCCGCCCCCTGACAGGAGCGACGTTCGCTTTTTCGCCGATCCGCAAACACCTGACCCACCCGTATTTGTTGATTTTGTCTTTCGGCAATCTTATCGAAAATCCATTGGACTCCGCCTAAGCGATCGGCCCGCAATCGATGGTTTCGTTTATTGGAAAGTTTACCGTCGCCTGCAGGTCGGCAAAGTTCGGAAAATTCCTTTTGACTTTGTCCATCCAAGGTAAGGTTAAAGATTCAATTACCTCGAAAGTAGCCCTGAACCGGTACAAAGTGCGAAAATGAGAAGACGCAGCTATCAAGCGCGGCATTGCGGCGTATGTATCGCGATCGTTCAGCAGATGGCATCACGACGGGCTAATTAACGCCCCCAATCTACGGCAGATTTACCAATGGATTTGTTTTCAGAAGCACTTAAAAATGCGGATCTTCCAATATCACCTGCACGGGAAGCGTCATATATGGTTGCTTTACATAATCACTTTGCGGTGGCGTTATGAATTTTCAACGCGTCATTGGCCTTGCGGACTACTATTCTCGCAGCAAAGGCAAGTTCTATCCTTGGGGTTTCGCGATGAACGGCATGACCTCCAGATTGGAGGCCACGCGCCAGATCATTCACGTGCTCGCCATTGAAAGAATTGTCGAGACTGGAACATTTCGCGGCACTACCGCTGAGTGGTTTGCTCAATTTGGCCTTCCATTCGAAACAGTCGAACTTGCGGAACGCTATTGGACTTTTTCACGAGCCCGGCTGGCCAGATTCACGAACGCGAAAGTTTACTTGCAATCCTCGATCCCGTTCTTGAAGGAACGGATTGCCCTCGGGTCGGTGGAGAAGGACGCGCGACAATTTTTCTATCTAGATTCTCATTGGGAAAATCATCTCCCCTTGCGGGAGGAACTCGAATTGATTTTCAATCACTATACCAACGCCGTCGTCCTGATCGACGATTTCAAGGTGGAGGACGATGCGGGTTATGGCTTTGACCACTATGCGCCAGACAAGGAACTAACCCTCGCCTATGTTCGGAGCTCCGGCCTCCCAAAACTATCTTGTTTCTACCCCACAACTCGATCAAGGGAAGAAACTGGAGCAAGAAGGGGTTGGGTGGTCTTGACTTCAAATCCCGGAATGGCCGAACAATTGAGGACAATGTCCTTGCTGCGAGAATATCCGCTCAAGACATAAATGAGGCAATTTGAGGCAGGGCGTCGTTCTCCAAAATGATTTTTGAGGCTCATCTGGATCAACGAGCATTCCCTCCTACTAAAAAGCGGGCGGAGCACCTGGGTTGATCGACTAACTTTAAACCACCGCCGATTCCGATGATAAGCGTGCCGCACTGAGCTATCCGATCTTTAAATGCCAGCCGTGACCTTGGAGTCTACATGCTCACACAATCACAGGCCGAATTCGACGAACGGACGCACTGCATAAATTGCCAGTCAATTCGTTTTAGCGAACTCTCGCACGGTCGCTTCAGCGACAAGCCATTGACTGATTTCATTGCTGCGGACCCAAGCGGTGACGACATCCGCCCCTATTTTGAGACCGCCGAATGGTCGCTGGTCAAATGCGACGACTGCTCGCAGGTGTTCCACCGTCGCATTCTGACCGACGCATGGAACAAAAAGCGCTTCGATGAGTGGATGAGTGCCGACGCCATAGCGGAATTCGAGAGCCGTCTAGGTCCGAAACACCGCCGTCGGTTCGAAGCGGCGCGTTCTTACGTCGAGCACGTTCTGCGAATAGAACAATTAACCAGGTCGATCCGCGGTGACGATGTTGTTCGCCTCCTCGACTTCGGCTGCGGTTGGGGCAAGTTCCTTGAAGTCTGCGCCCTATTCGGCTTCGATGGAGTCGGCGTAGATCGCTCAAATCCGAGAGCGCAAGGCGCGAGTTTTCGCATCTATCCTTCGCTCGAAGCGATGGGCGAGCATCCCAAGTTTCACGTCATAACCTTGTTCGAAGTCCTCGAGCATTTGGATGAACCTTCGGAAACCCTTTCAGCGCTAGCGAAGGTGATCGTTCCGGGCGGGCTTTTGATTCTTGAAACGCCAGATTGTACCGGCGTGACCGACATCAAAGCCCATTACGATTATCTAAAGATACATCCGCTTGAGCACATCAACGCGTTCACGCGTATTACGCTGAAGTCCATCGCGGAACGAAATGGCTTTACATTGTTGAAAAAGGGGTCGGCACACGTCACCCCTGATATTGTCAGGGTGGCTAAGCGCGAGATTAAGCATTTGATCGGCAGGGGCGACAGTTCAACGCAGCTCTATTTTAGAAGAACATGACTTTTCGCTCTCAACCTTTTCCTGCAATTTGCTCAATGCCATCATCTACCAGGGCTGCTCAAATGCGGTCTGATTCTATCGCTTCGGCAAGAGAGCCCGTTTGGGCAACGCCTGAAGCTTTCTCGAGAAGTCGAGTGGCTTGAAGTTTCTTGCGGCACGACATGGTCACGGTCGACTATGAGTAGCTCGGAGTTGTGGCTCACTTGCCGTTCCCGAGATGCGTCGATAAGCTCGCAAAATGGAATGGGTCGGCAGATTTTCTTTGCAGCTGGCTGGTGGGTTTTTTCTACCTATGCTTTCGGGGCTCCGTCAGGGGCCCGTTCTGATCGAAACCGGCCCCCAATCCGGTAGTCTATTTTAAAGTTGTCCATCGACCGACGACGGGCTGGATGACCTGTTGAATGGCGTATCCAACAAGCTTTAACCGAGCAGTTTGAACGTTTGGCACAGGAGGAGGCAGGAACTGCTCGTGATGTGAGAGCCCGCGTACTGGGCGCAAATCAAAACGTTTCCTGAGGCGCGAGCCAAGACCTAACCCCAACAGCTAGCGTTCACCAGCCAACAATACCGGTCAACGTTCGATTTTTTTTGGAAGTCCTAGAGCAAAGCAGCCGCCGATAGACGTGACCGCTTCACCTTCCAGGGTTCTTTTGCCGAACAGGCTCGCGTTCGGCAAAGATCGAAGGGCGACCGGCCTACTTCGACAATAGCGACCTGGCTGCGTCCAGTTTCCGAGTTTTAGTCTCGTTTTTGACGATTTCGATCTCCCCGCATTTAAAGTGCACGTATGTGCGAAGGTTTCTGCCAGGCACCGCGCTCACAAGCACCGCACGGCTCGACGGCGCCATAAGGTGGAAAAACGTTAATTGCCCTTGAAAAGATGGGCTAAATTTTGAATAATACCTAGCCGAGACAAGTTTTCGTCGTTCCAGTGGAATCATCTCCAGCAACATTGGAGCGGCAAATTGCCGGCCAAAGCCGCTAAATTGGGATGGTCCGATTGGATTTGCTGCGAAATTGACCTTCCTGGTTTAAAAATGACAAAAACAGCCTAAAAAATGATAGACGAATGATTGGAATGTTGTGCGCCGCGGTTGACTCGGCTAGAATTCGCAGATATTAATATCTTATTAAATTCCAGGAGTGAAAAAATGAATAAGCTGCTCAAATTTACTGGCGCTGCATTAATTGGCGTTCTGCTTCAGAGCGGCGCCTCACAGGCGAATGTGCTTCTAAACAGCGGGTTTGAATCAGGGAATTTCGCCAATTGGACGGTGAACACTGGCGGCGACGCTACCTATCCTCAGGTCGTTGTTGCCTACAATCAACCCGGCAACTATCCCACCGGCGTATTCGGGGAGCCTGTCCCCACGGCGCCCAATGGTGGTACCTATGGCGCTTACTTCGTTTCGGACACTGCCACCCAGTCGATTTCCCAGTCGATCAGCCTGACGCAGGGTCAGAACTATCAGGTAAGCTTCGAGCTCTATTCCCCCAACAATGGCCGGAATAACGCATTCGACGCTACCCTCCAGTCGAACGTGGACGGGTTGCTCTCCCCGCTGTTCACGGCCAAGACTTTGGCGAGCGGATGGACCCTTTACTCGGCTATTTTCACGGCCAGTGCTGGTCCCTATACTTTCTCGCTGAATTTCCATGGGCAGGGCGTTCCTGCGGCAGACTTTGTGGTCGATAACGCGTCGGTGGCGGCTGTCCCTGAGGCATCGACTTGGGCGATGATGATCCTGGGCTTTGTCGGAGTTGGCTTTCTGGCCTATCGCCGCCGGGAAACCTCGAAGAAGACCGGCTTTCGTCTCGCTTGATTTTAGCCGTACTTGAGTTGGAAGCCGCCCGATTGGGCGGCTTCTTTTTTGTCCGGCGGCTTAATGTGCGAGGCGAATCTAAATCCCCAGCGGCAAGGCCGCGTCGGGATTTTATTTTTGGAGCTTTTTAATCAGATCAACCTGCTTTAATTATATTAAATAAACGGCACTACGCAGAACGCGCCAAACGCACCGACCGAATTCCGCGTCCGCGTGCTCGCCGGACCCGGACGGATAGTCGCTGGGAGCGTCGAACCGGTGACCATACGCTCAGCCTGGACGCCAAAAGCAACCGGCGAGCGGAAAGGCAAGTATTCCCCCGCGCGCCGCCGTTCGCGCGTAAGAACTGGTGGCTACTGCAGGCAAGTGCGAGGGTCGACAAACGAGACCGTTCACCGAATGCTTCGCCGCGGTAAGGTTAAGCTGCCAATTCATTCGCGCGGAAGCGAACGCCATTGCACAAGTTCAGCATGAACCGGAAGATCGTCACCAAGCTAATTGCGATAGCTGCGTGGATTGCCGTCATCGCGATCGCTTATGGGACGTTGACGCATGTCGGATTCATGTACTCGATCTATTTCAAGCTTGCACCGATCTTGATGGGTCCGGAAATGCGGACTTATGCCCATTTCGAGCATGTCCTGGCGTTCGCCCTGCTCGGCGCGTTGTTTGCCCATGCCTACCCCCACAAGCTGCTGCTGGTTTGTTGTGTGGTGCTCGGAGGCGCCGTTCTTCTCGAACTTGCGCAGACCATGACGCCGGATCGTCACGGGACAATGGTCGATGCGCTGGAGAAAATGGCCGGCGGAGCGGCCGGCATCCTATTCGCGAGAATCACGCATCGGCTGTGGTTCGCCAAGGATAAGTCGTCCTGAGCGATTGGGGCTGTCCTGACTTAACCCGCTGGTTCCGCGGCTAAAATGCCGGTTGACGCTTCGCCGAGGTTAGCAGTCCGATCTCACGTGGTCCTCTGCTCCAAACAAGCGCCAGGGTGGTTGATAGACGTGGGGTTCACGTGCAACGAAGTGTTATCCCCACCTGAGATTGACTCAAATTAAAGGAAACGTGTTTAAGGAAAATACAACCAATAATAAATGGGGGGAATTATGCGCTTTCCGTCGCTGGGTTTGATCGGTCTGGGGGCCGCGCTTGCATTGACCTCTTTTGTCAGCAGCGCCTCGGCAGTCGTCACGTTTGATCAGAATTTGGCCTCGGGCTGGCACCAGGGGACCGGCACCAGCAACGGCCATTTCGCGGTCGACACGGAGGCCAACGGCGTCGAACTCGGATTGCGTGCCTCTATTCGAAAGGTCGGGGCGATTACGCCGACGGGCAATCTCTACATTGCTCCGGTTGGCATCAAAGAGGGCGTGGCACTCTGGAATTTCGAGTTCTCGGTCAATCCTGGTTCGCTGACAGGTACCTATTCGTTGCTGACGATTACCGGTCCCGGAGGGGTATTGGCGTTCGATCCGAAGATAATCCCGGACAACAAGCCGATCGGCGGCCCGCTCTATCAGAACAGCGAAAACCTTGCTTTCGCTTTTCTGGGAGGCCCGCTGAATTTCAATCCCTATCTCTCCGGCGTCTACACCTTCGATCTCAAGCTCTTCAGCGCGAACAGGGAGCTGTTGGGCGACGTCTCGATACAGGTCAACGCTGTTCCCGAACCCTCGACCTGGGCGATGTTGATTCTTGGCTTCGCCGGTATCGGCTTCATGGCCTATCGCCGGCAATCACGGCCGGCCGTGCTGGCCGCCTGATCCCATCTTCGTCATTGAATGCGAAAGGCCGCCTTCGGGCGGCTTTTTTCTTGCGCTCATCAACTTGAGATCCCGCGCGGCGGGCGGTCCTGAAGACCGCCCGGCTTTAAATCGGCTGCGGTCCCAAAACCCAGACCCACCAAAGGCCGACGGCAAGGTGAGGCCCGAACGAGATAGCCTGCCTGCCGTGCAGGTCATGTCCTTGCGCTCTCAGGATCAGCAGACTTACCAGGGCGGAGACCACCGCAATCAACAGCAAGCCGGGAATTCCTTCCGCGCCGATCCAAAGGGCGCCTGCCGCGACGAATTTGACGTCGCCGAAACCCAGGCCGTCATGGCCCCGCAGCCAGCGATAGCCGGCGCGGAACAGGGAGGCGGCAGCAAAGACCAGCACAGCCTCAAATCCACGCCACCAGAAGTCCGCCGCGCCCCACAGATAGGCCTGTAGCGCGCCGCCGGCGGCCAGCGCCAGGACCATGCTGTCCGGAATGATCCCGTAGCGGCCGTCAATGGCGCAAACGGATGCCAACAGAACGACGAGGTAGCAGCCTGCGATGGCGGGCAGTGCCCAGCCTGGATCCCCTGCAAGGCTGATGGCGAACCAGACCGCGCCGGCGATCAGACCCCATGCCACCACAAGGTATTGCCGCTCTGGCGGCCGCCACGCCAGCGCATCACGGAAAAAACGGCTGGTACGATCAAGGGTCTTGCGGAGCGCGCGCATCATCTCCCGCTCGCATGAAGGGGAACGGTCAGCTTCTCGCCCTGCCCCTCCAACACTACGTGCTCGGGGGTCACCGCGGCGACGCGCCAGCCGTCGATTTGCCCATTGAGCTGAACCCACACGCCCAGCGGATTTTGCGTCGTGATCAGGAAGGCCTTCGCCACCCCGTCGCTCATGAAAACCCCTTTCAGGGTCATTCCGGAGTCCAAGGTCGCCATCGGCGGGGGTGGCGCGGCGGCCGGCTCGGCCGCAACAAAGCCTTGCCGGTTTCGTGAGAACAGCGGGCGCTGCACGATATTCTCAAAGCTCGCGGCGGCGCGCGCTTCGGACGCCTTGGCGGCCGGGCTGCGGCTGCCAAACCAGGTCGGGGCCGTGACCGTCGACAGCTCAAGCGAAATCACAGCGCTTAGTGTCATCACGCCAACCAGTCCGATCCAGGCCGCGAACCCCAGGATGAGGACGCGCGTCGCAGGCCGCAGCGCCGTCAATTCGCTCCGGCTGGGCAGGTCGGTCCGCCCGAACATGGCTGCGAGCCTGGCGGCTACGAATTGCAGCGGTGAACCGGCCAGGCCCGACAGCCGAAACTGGACCATTTGCACCAACGACGTCATGGCATCCGCTCCGCCGAGGCCGATCCAGGGCCGGCTTGTCCGCCGCCCATGGCCGCCTCCCTTCCGGAAGGCTGCGAACCGTTGCGGATAGCGCCCTGAACCCTGAGCTCCGCCCTGATCGGACCGTCCTCCCCGTCCGCCAGGCTGCGGAACGAGGCCGAAGGGACGAACAATAGCGGCGTCTGATTCTCGATCGTGAAGATCATGTCCCTGATGGCCTTCAGCGGCCCTTCGAGCTCTACGCTGACGGCAATCACGTGCAACGGTTGGGACCGCCCGCCCTGCAATCCGCGGATGGCGAGCAGGTTGACGCCGGCATTCGCCGCCATCGACTTCAGGCTGGCCTGCAGGTCGGCGCTGGCGACGCGCTCTTCGCTGCCGGGAAGGAAAGGATCGCCGGACCGCCCGACGCCGGCCGACTTCTTTGCCGCGCGCGTCACGTTCTGGAAATGCGCAAGCTGCGCCGCATTGTCCGAAATGTCTTCGCCCCTCGCGGCAAAGTGCGCCATGATCGGTGCAAGGAAGAAGATGACGACAAAGAGTATCGCGGCAGCATTGAAGGCCAGGAATGGCGTCCCGCGCGCCAATTTCAGATTCTGAATCATGGCGCGGCCCGGGATTTTGCGGTCGCCGCACGCGCGCCACGCAGCTTGAGCACGATGCTGAAGCGATCCTTGCGCTCGTTCGCATCCGGCGTAATCGCCGAAGTCAGGGTCGCGCCCGAAAACAGCGGCGACTGGTCGATGATGCGAACCAGGCGTGCGGCATCCGCTGAAAACCCTGATACCGTCACCGTGCCGTCGGCGATGCGGGTTTCGGTCAGAAAAGTATGTTCGGGCAGAATACGCGACAGCTCATCCCACACCGCAAGGATGCCGGTGTCAGCCTTCATCGCGAACAAACGCGCCGCGGGATCCAGGCCGTCGCGGCCGCTTTGAGCTGACAGCCGGGCCTCAACAACTGCCGTCTCCAGCGCGGCGGCAACGCTGGCCTGGCGCCATTCGAACACGACAAGGCCGAGCAGGACGGCGCCGAGCGCGGTGACTGCCAGCAGCCGAACCGCCCGCAGCGCCCACGCCGGATCTTCGTCACTGACGGCGCGGAACGTGATGACGGGCGCAGCCTCGCCGCCGGCGTCTGCCACCGCCAGACAGTCGACATCCCGTGACGCCAGACCGAGCTCCGATAAAGCCGCCTCGGCGCGATCACGCCTGATGATCCAGTGACACATCGGCACAACGCCGTCCGATTCCTGGCCCATTGCCGTTGCGGCATGCCAGATATCCGAAAGCTGGAATGGCGTTCGCCGCAATATGTCCTGGTCAAGGATTTTGGGCAGGGCGCCAAAGGCCGCCTTGGGCACACTCAACTCGCGCAGAAAGAAAAGCTCGCGCGAAATCACCGGCGCAACCGTCGTCGCCTCCCGCGACACGCCCTGCTCGATGAGCCACTGCTCGAGTGCAGCCGCGTTAAATAGCGGCAATGGAATCCGGATTTCCGCTGGACCCGTGGAAGACACCAGACGGCATGTGACGCTGTCGCCATCCCGCCAAAGCGTCACCTGCGGCCTCGCCTCGCCCTCGGCCCATTCGCGCCAGCGCGGGGGAGCCGCCTCGCGCAAGCCCGACAGCCACCACTGCGCAAAGTCCTTGCCCCACGCCGTGAGGACGTGGAGGCCACCGGCGCGGGCTGGAAGATCGGCGACAGGCATGAGCGTCACTTGCGGATCGAGGCATTCGATTCGAACGAGGGAAAGCCTATTTACTAATTCTTTAACAAGAGTAACGAGCCGCCGTTCACCAGCTGCGTGACGTGCCCGGCGGCCCTCAGTCCGTGCTTTAACTGGGTTTGATCATTCGTTTACCGTCTTGTTTGGACGCGATTATTCGAAACTTCGGCGGTACATGGCAGGTCCCAGATACAAAATCGCGAAAACAACCCCATGCAAAGTAGAATGGTCCCCGGCTCGCAGCACCGAGGCCGCTTGCATCCGGGGCCGAGATGGCCTGTCGTCACGGCCCAACCTGACTCATCATGCGCTAGCCTTGCCGCAGCGCCACCACGGTGGCGGGCTCGTTACTCCGCTCGTCCTCAAATTCGATCCGGATCGAGACCAGATCCGGCAGCCGCTCGGCGCGAACCCAATCGGCGCGCCAGGCCGGCTTGACCTTGGCGTCGACGGTGCCAAAATACCCAATTCGGATTTCACGCACGCCGCTCAGCACCACGACCCGGGTTGCGGCTGGTTCGGGGTTCTCCTTCGAGCGAGCCCCGTTAAGCGGCACGAAGTCCGCGACGATATCGCCGCCGCTCCGCCGCAAGACGATCTTGTGCGGCCCGCCTCGCAACGACCGCCCTTCGCTCAACCCCACGAAGGAGATCACCTCGCCGCGACCGTCGAACCCGACGGCGTCTTTTGGCCCTGCCCCGTCAAACCGGACCGGGAGCGCTGACCCCACCAGGGCAGCTACGGTCTGGATCGCAGCACTGGTCTCACTCCCGATCTCGCTCGCACGATCGGCGCCGAAAGCCTGCCGCGCCATCGACAATCCGCCGGCCAGAAAGCCCGTCAGGATCGCCAGGATGGCGAGCGACAGCAGCAACTCGATCAGCGTCAGCCCCTGCTCGCGCCTCCGGCGCGCAGCAACGCGAGCGATCAGCCGGCTGCGGACCGCGCGCATCATTGCTTCGCCTCGGTCGCAAGCTTCAACGCCGCGAGCTTGATGGCGGTGCCGTCCGGCGCCTCGACGGCTATTTCAACCCAGAACGACTGCAAGGCGCCATTTGCGGGCGCAGGCCGCGCGCCTTGCGCCGATCGCGTGTCGCTCGCCGGACGAAGTTCCGTGACGGTCTGCCGCCACCGGAATTTGTTCGCAACCAAACCTTCCCGGTAGCCCGGCGCAAGCGCCTCGGAAATGCCGGCGGCTTCGAGGCGCGACTGCGCAACCCGCAGCGCGGTGCGATGGACCTGCGTGCGCGCATCGGAACGCATCGCCACCACCACGCCGGTCGATATCGCGCCGAGCCCCAGCGCCAGGATGACGAAGGCAACGAGGATTTCGAGCAGGGCAAAACCTCGCTCGCCGTCGCGCCTCGCCAACATCCGTCTCGATCGCGCGCCCATCATTGGATCAACCGTGGTTCGCCGGTCAGCCAGTTGACGGCGATGCGCGCCGACCGCCCATCCAACGCCAACGCGATCTCGCCGCCGGAGGACTGGCCGTCCGGATAGAATCTGATACCGCCGAGATCGCCGGAACGCTCCGTCTCGGCAACCACCACCGCGGCGACCATTCCGCGCGGAAGATTGTGCATGGAATTCGGCAAGCCGAACCGGCCTTTCTCCACGTCGATCCGGAACAATGTTTCGGCATTGCTCGACATCGCCTGCGCACGAGCCAGCTGAAGCGTCGCCGTGACGGAGCGGGCCGTGACGGCGACACGCGTGGCCACGGCCTTCGGTTTGGCGGACAGCGTGCCGGCAAGTACAAGCCCGATGATCCCGATGACCACGAGCAATTCGGCCAGCGTGAACCCGGCTGACGATCGTGCGGGGCGTCTCATTGGAAAGCGAGATTGTTGATCGACAGCACGGCGCTCATCACATGCATGATGAGCCCACCGATGCTTCCGCCGATGACGAGCGTCAAAGCCGGCGTCAGCAGGCCGACCATGCGCTCGATGCGCCGCTGCAGGTCGGCCTCGATCACGCTTGCCACCTGAATGAGCATGGGGCCGAGCTGACCGGATTCCTCTCCGACGGCCACGAGACGAAGCGATGCCGGCGGCAACAGGCCGTCGCTATCGAACGCGCGGTGCAGCGGCGTGCCTTCCGGAACACGCTTGATGGCGCCCTCATAGAGCGCATTCAGGTGCCGGTTGGTGACGAGCGCACGCGCGGTCTGCATCGCGGACATCAACGGCACCCTTGCGACGAGCAGCGTGCCGAGCGCACGCGCAAAGCCACCGGCTTCGCGGTTCCGAATAAGCGCGCCAATCACTGGCGCCGAGCATTTCAAGCGATCGGCACCGAGCATAACTTCCGGATTTTGCTTCGCCTTGCCCCACAACAGGAAAACCGCAGCCCCGCCAAGGGCGACCCCCAACAGGACCATCAGCCAATTGTCCTGAACCTCCTCGAAGAAATGCAGGATGCCCGGAAGCGGAAGGCCGGCATCGACAAAGATCGGCGAGATGCTGGGTATCAGCACAAACACGATGACCACGACCGATACCAGCGACATCAGGATCAGGATCATCGGATAGACGAGCGCTGACGCGATCTTGTTGCGAATCTCGAGCCGGCGCGCCAGCAATTCGGCGATCTGCTTGAGGACCTGCCCGGTGACGCCTCCGGCTTCGCCGGCGGCCAGAATGGCCCGGTAGTCCGATGGAAATACGTCCGGCCGTTGCGCCATCGCTTCCGAAAGCTGCAATCCGGCCAGCACGTCCTTGAGAAGCCCGTTGGCGAGACGCGCGGTTTTCGGCGCGGCGCCCGGCCCTGCGATGATCCGGAACGCGGCATCGAGCGTCAGCCCGGAATTGGTCAGCGAAGCCAGCTCAACCGTAAAGGCCGTCAGTTCCTTCAGGCTGAAGCGATTCGATTGAACGAGCTCGCGTTTCCAGACCGACGTTTCCGCTTCGCGCGCCGGCGCGGATGGCTGCCCCGAACGTTCCGCCGTCCGGTCGGCCACGCCGTAGGTTTCGAACGGCGTCAGCCCCGAGCCGTAGAGCGCGTCGACGGCGGCATCGAGGCCTTCGGCAACGATCGTCCCTACGGTGACCGCGCCTCGTTCCGTGTACGCCTTGTAGTGAAAAATTGCCAAGGGCTCGGTGCTCCCTTCAGGACGCGCGCGTGACGCGAAGGACTTCTTCGAGCGAAGTCTCGCCGGCCCCGACCTTCAGGAGGCCATCTTCGTAGAGTGTGTGAAAGCCTGCTTCACGCGCGATCTGCTCGACCGCGCGCTGGTCCTGGCTTCTTCTTCCGATCGTTTCGCGGATGGCGTCGTCGACCACCAGCAGTTCCGATATCGTCGTGCGGCCGCTATAACCAGTATTGCCGCACGCCTCGCAGCCAACCGGCTCCCGGCTGTGCGACCAATCTATTCGCGGATTGCCTGCTATCGCCATCTTGAGCTTGCCATGCGCGCGTTCGCTGTCGCTGTGCAGTCGCGCGCAGACCGGGCAAAGCTTTCTGACCAGACGCTGTGCCATCACGCCTGCGATCGTCGAGGCAAGAAGGTAGCGTTCCAGTCCGATGTCGATCAGACGCGTGATCGCGGCAATCGCGCTGTTGGTGTGCAAGGTCGAGAACACCAGATGGCCGGTCAGCGCCGCCTGGATGGCGATGCGCGCAGTTTCAAGATCGCGGATTTCGCCGATCATGACGATATCCGGGTCCTGGCGCAGGATCGAGCGAAGCGCCGTGGGGAAGTCGAGACCGATCTGCGGCTGAACCTGGATCTGGTTGATCCCGGAGAGCTGATACTCGATCGGATCTTCCACGGTGAACAGCTTCAGTTCGGGTCGATTGAGATCCTTCAAGGCGGTGTAGAGCGTCGTCGTCTTTCCGCTGCCGGTCGGGCCGGTGACCAGGATGATGCCGTTCGGAAGCGCCATCAGGCGTTGGAGGCATTCCTGCGTCCTGCCGTCGAGCCCGAGCTTGGTGAAGTCGAGCTCCACCCGGGTCCGGTCGAGGATTCTCATCACGACGCTTTCGCCGAACACCGTCGGCAAGGTCGAGACGCGTATATCGATCTCAACGCCGCGCACCACGGTTTTGATGCGGCCATCCTGCGGCAATCGCCGCTCGGCGATGTCGAGCTTGGCCATGATCTTCACGCGCGTCGTCAGCGCTGCCCGCAGCGTCGCGGGCACGAGGCGCTCCTGCTGCAAAAATCCGTCGACGCGGAATCGAACGGCGACGGCATCGCGTCCGGGCTCGATGTGCACGTCGGACGCGCCACGCTCGACGGCTCTCGCAATGATCTGATTCACCAGCCGGATGACCGGCGCTTCGTTGGCGATATCGCGCAGGCGCTCGACGTCGAATTCGCTGCCGTCGTTGCCTGATATCGCGATGTCGTCGGTTTCCTCGGGCTGGATCTCGGACGCCGCGTCCTGATACAGCGTCCGCAAGGCGCGCTCGATTTCCGCCGGAGCGATCACGGCGAGATCGACGCGCACGTCGAGCATGTAGCTGATGGCCTTTACGGACTCGTCGACAAAGGGATCGGCGGTGGCGATCAACAGGCGCCGGCCGTCGAACGAGATCGGCAGGATCCGATTGGTCTTGAGGAAAGAGAACTGCAAGCGGTCCGCCAAAACGGGCCGGGACGGGAGATCCGCCGGTTCGATCAGTGGAAGACCGCAATAGGTGGCGTAGGCCAGACAGAGGTCGGCCTCGGAAATCAGACCGAGTTTAACCAGTACGAGATCGAAACGTTCGGAAGCCGCTTCGGCGGCCCGCCGTGCCCGGCCGACAGCGGCGGCATCGACCAGGTCCTTGCCGACCAGAAGGTCGGAAAACGCCTGCGCGAAGCCGCCGTCCCTTGGCCTCGGCAATTCTGTTCCCCGGCTTGGCGGCGCGGCCGGGCGCAACAATTGCTGGATATCGAATGACATTCGCGCGCTCGGCGGTGGGGTCTGCGTCGGCGCGATTCTAGGGGGTTTTGATTAACACAAGCTGTTTGACGCTTTGTTTGCCATTCCCGCGTAAATATCGGCCGAAGATGCAAGGTCAGGCCCGCTGGCCGTCCCAGCAAGGCTTATCGACGTGGCAAATCGGCCAAAGGCCCGAACCAACCGACGTCCTGCCCTCGACCGGCCGGAATGCCCTTCCCTGCCCCGCGCCAGGGCCGGCCAATCGGGCTTCGCGCTGGTCGCCGTGATCTGGACTTTGGGCCTGATTACGCTGCTTGGAATGGCTGTCATCGTCGGCGCGCGTTACCGCACCAAGACATCCTCGAACTACGCCTCGGTGACCGCAGCCGAGATGGCGGCAGAAAGCGCCGTCAACCTGGTGATTGCCACAGCGCTGGCCGCTGCGCCCGACCAAGCCGTTAATTTTCCGTTACGGTGCCGATTGCCCGGCGGCGAACGCGCCACGATCACGGTCGAGGAAGAGACCGGAAAAATCGACCTGAACACGGCGAGCCCAGCCGCCTTGACGCGCCTCTTCACCGCGCTCACGGGCGATCAGTCGAGGGGCATGCGCATCGCCGCGCAGATCGTCGAGTTCCGCAAGCCCAAGGCACAGGGCATGCCATCCACGGGGCCTGCCGAAACGCGTTTCACGACCATCATGCAGTTGGACCAGATCGACGGCATGTCGCCCCGATTGTTTCGCGCCGCGCTTCGCCATGTCACGGTTCGCTCGGGACGGCCGGAGCCCGACATGGAAGCCGCCTCGCCCGCCATGCTCAGGCTGCTCAACGTCGAGCCGAAGCAGACGACGGCCAAGCGAGGGCTGCCGGTGGGCGGCAGCATGACCATCCGCGCGGATATCAGCGCCTCGGATGGCGCACGCTTCATCCGCGAGGCGCTGGTCTCGCTGGAGGGCGGCAACGGACGCCCCTACGTCATCCGCGAATGGCGCCGCGGAGACATCGATTCATCAAGCGCGCGGCAGGAAAGCCCCCAAGGCGCGGCGCGCGCGTGCCTGCGCGTTCGCGACGCGGCGGCAAGCTGACCTTCCTTCGACTCAAAGCTGCAGCTAGGGTGCATACTCATAAAGTCGGTTGCTGCGAGTCGGCCACCTGATGTCTGCTTCTCCCCCAACAGCGGCGCGGGAGCGGACATCGCGGCACTTCGCCTTCGGGCCAACAGGCGACATCGCACGGTCATCAAGCGCCAACAAAAAGCCGCCCGAAGGCGGCTCTTCAATTCAACCCTGATGATCGTGGATCAGGCGGCCATCAGGGCTGGCTTTGACTTGCGGCGATAAGCCATGAAGCCGACGCCCGCGAAGCCCAGCATCATCATTGCCCAAGTGGATGGTTCGGGAACAGCGGAAATGGCCGCAGGGGAAAGAGTCCAAGTGCCGGGCGTGTCGTTAACGAAGGCGTGGCCTGACGATCCAAAATCCTGTGTCCCAAAAAGCCCATGACCTAAAGTATAAATTTCGGTCGTATAGTCGGCATTATCAAGTATCAAAACCCAGCTTGTGACGGCCCCTGCGCCGTTCAAGGTGACATATTGGTTGAAATTGGATGTGATAACCCCGGGTGTACTAGTGGATAGCGTAGCGATTGGGGTGTTTGTACTAGAATACTGGGTTAACGAAAAAGAGCTGATGCCGGTAGCATAAGCATAGTTACCCGCGCCACAGCCCGTACAAGCTAACTCAACAGATGCATCGATATGGCCTCCGTTAGAGAGCGTATTACCGTTGTATAGGTACGTATCCGCTAACGCATGCGATACCGATGCCGCGAGAGCCACGCCAATCATTAACCCAATCGATTTAATTTTCATTTCAAGCCTCTAAGTTTAATATATGGCACCGTTTCAAAGAAGTGATCGCCGGTCAATAGCTTGGCAAGTTGCTGAACAAAAAAGAGACGTATCAACGGGGTCCGCGAGGCCGGTCGCCCAATGGTGGTGCTGCCATTAAAGAAGAGGGTTGTCTCAGTTGGGTCAAACGCGTCACTTTGGCCGTCGGCCGACTGCTTCCGGTCCTCCCCTGGAAACGGACATCGTCAGTGCCGGTCGCCATGTCTCAAAGGTGCCATGAACGGACATGGGCCCCTATCCGATCACCTCGTCGGAAAGGGCGAGCAAAATCGATGGCAGGCTAATCGCGCACCTTCCTGGCTTCTTCCGTGCTGCGTCGGGCGCTGAACCCATCCGGGTGTTCGACGAATTCATCGAACCCTAGTTCAGCCAGAGCCTCCCTCACATCGATTGCTAGTCGCGCTCCAATCACCTCGAGAGCCGTGTAGGGGGTCTCGCTTGAGTAGGGACCATGATGAAGGTCGATTGTACCCAGATAGTTTAAGAAGCTGTTCTCCGGAAGCGCATCAGGATCAAAGTTGAACGCGGTAATCCCGGTCAAGTAATCGGTGTCCGGATGAGAGGTCCACAACGAACGAACCGTCGGCTCGTTTATTGGACTCATCGCAATCCACGCAGGCCTTCCGGGCTGCCACATCTGCCGGAGCCGTTCTCCATAGCTAGGGTCCATGACCACAAGTACAGACCCGGTAAGATTGCCTGTCTTCAGCGAGCGCGACATCACCACAGTGTCCTTCCTTGATACGCTGGATGCCTGTGAGGTTAGGCCGTTGCTATTGCGGCGCCAACAACGGGGGTCATCACCCGATGAGTGCGGGAAGTGGGGGTTGTCCGTTGTGGGTCACGAACGACAAAACTCAAAGTGAGCATAACGCGTCCGCTTTCGGGCGCATCGCGACCAAAGCGCTCCTTGGCCGGGCATGTTGAGCCCAACTGCGCGCCAATGAGTCAGCGTCCTAGCCTTTTGAATTGAGCACGACCGGCGGCGGCGGCAGAGGTGGTGGCGGCGGCGGACGGACCGAGCCTTCGAGCTTCAAGCGCTCCTCGACGACGGCAGGGCCCGGCTCCATCACGGTGCAGCCCTTGTAGCGCTGCAGATCGGCGAGCGCGTCGAGCCGCCTGCGTTCATCGATGAGCTGCTTGGGCGCATCCAGCGGGTAGCGTTCGTAGCCGTAGCCCGCCAAGGGCCCCACCGCCAGCCAATACTCCAGCCGGGCGGCGCGCCGCGCCGCGTAACGGAACGAGGCCGCGATGCCGTTGCAGCTCATCGATTCATCAACGGGCAGGACGGCATAGGGCGGCGGCGGCTCGATCGGAGCGGCATAGGTCACGCAGCCCGCCAGCGAGCATGCCATGCTCGACAACAGCCAGAAATTTCTTATGGCCGCTCGGCGCTTCACTGTGAAATTATCCGCTGCATGGTGTTGGCCGGCGTACGCTCGCGCGAGGTCGTGTGCGGCATGTAGACATGCATCTTCCGCCGGTATTCTTCGGTCACGAGACGGCTTTCCGTGCCGTCGCGGACAACCTTGGGCGTGATCAGGATGACGAGCTCCGTCTTCTGAACCTGGTCGCCCCGGTTGGAGAACGCAGCGCCAAGCCCGGGTATATCGCCGAGCAGCGGAATCTGGTTGCTGCTCTTGTTGGCCTGCTCCTGGATCATGCCGCCGAGCGCCAAAACCTCGCCGTCGTTGACGACGACGGTGGTCTTCACACGGCGCTGCTGGATAGTGGGCGAGTCGATGCCGGATGAGGTGGTTTTCACCACGGCGCTGACTTCCTGCTCGATCTCGAGCTGCACCCTGCCGCTCTCATTGATGCGCGGCGTTACCGAAAGGATCACGCCGGTATCCTGCATGGTGATCGAATTGACGATCGCCGTTTGGGCCGTCACGGTGCTGGTCGCGGTCTGCGTGGTGATCGGTACCTGATCGCCGATCTGCAGCCTCGCCGTCTTGTTGTCGAGAACCATCAGCGAAGGCGTCGAAATGACATTCACGCGGGTAATCGCGTTCAATGCGCTGAGCGTCGACGCGATGCTGGCTGCGTTGACAGCATAGTTGAACCCGGGAAAGACCGATGCGACGCCGCCGGTCAGCGCGTTCGAGAACGAGGCGGTCGGCGTGCCCTTCTTCGATAGCTGCCATTGCACGCCATATTGCAGCTTGTCGTTAAGCACCACTTCCGCGATGACAGCTTCGATCAGGACCTGGCTTGCGACGACATCGAGCCCCTGAATGACACGAAGCACGCGCTGGTAGTCCCGCTCATTGGCCATGATGAGAAGCGAGTTTTTCGTCTCGTCGGCGACGATCTTGAGCGGCGGTTCACCGCCCACCCCATTGGAGGACGGAGATGGCTCCATCGAATCCGGCGCCAATGCTTCCGGCTCGTTGTTCAGTGCGCGCTGCAGGCTTTGCAGATCGTTGCCGGGACTTACACCGCGAAGCCCGATCGCCGCGCCCTGATCGATATCCGCCGTCGCGCCGCCCGGTCCGGGCGATTTTGCCGAGCTTCCGGAGAAGCTCGCCTGCTTCGACCGCGGAGAGACGCTGCGCGTCGGCGGCTTCACCACTTTCATTTCATTCGCAAACATCGACTGCAGCACGCTCGCGAGCTCCGCGACGGGCCGGTTCTGCACCTGATAGACATGAAGCTGCCGCTCGGAGCCGGCCGCCTTGGCGTCGAGCCGCCTGATCCAGGTCTGCGCCCTCGGCAAATAGCTCGGCTGCGAGGTCACGACCAAAATCGCGCCAAGCCGCGTGTTTGCAATGAACCTGACACGGCCCTTGAGCGGCCCCTCTTTCTCGGCCGCGAATATCGCCTTTAATTCGTCGACCATTTTTTCCGGCTGGGGCGTTTTCACCGGAACAACGGCAAACGACATGCCCTTCATGACATCGACATCGAACACTGAAATCGAATCGAGCATGCTTTCGATTTCCGCCGGGGAGCCCTTGAGCGCGAGGATGTTGCGGGCATCGTCGGCCTGGACGATGGCGCCCTTCGGCACCATCGGCTCCAGCACGCGGGCGACTTCGGTGGCGGAAACGTATTTCAAGGAAACGACGCGAATGCCGTTTCCGGCAATGGCGCTCTCGGCCGGGCCATCGCCGGTCGCAATCACGCCCGTGGCCGCCTGGTCGGCCGGCGCAATCCGGTAGGTGCCGCGGCTTTGCACCAGCACCGCGCCGATCGGCACCAGTGCGGTCTGGAACATCTCCATCGCCTCGGCCTTGCTGACCGGACGCGTCGTTTGCACGGAAATGACTCCGTCGACGCGAGGATCGACGACGTAGTTCACGCCGATCATATCGCCGAGAACGGTCTTGGCGGCCTGCTGAAGGGGAACGCTCGCGAGGTTGAGAACCACGTTCCCGTCCGGGCCGGCGGTCTTCCGTTTCGAATATGTCCCGCCGATCATGCTGCCGCTGCCGCCATCGATGACGGCAACGGCCGGCGATGAGGGTGACGGAAGCGGCACGGCGCCCGTAGGGCCGCCGTCATACGCATAGGTTTGCTCGAGGGAAACCGGCTGTCCCGAAGCCAGTCTGGGTTGTGACACCGTGGTCAAAGGCGTGGGGGTGGTGGTGGTGCAGCCCGACACAACGAGTATTGCCGCCCAACAGGCGGCTAACCTCGTCGCAAGGCTACGAGAAGGCAACAAAGGTAAAACCCCCAACGACTTCGCGCCGTGAACGATTTTTGGCGCGTAAATATTTGGTAAAACATCATAGTTAATCGACAGTAAATCGGCCGGGCCGCGGGAGGCGTGCGGACCCGAGATGCTCCGGGAAAAACTCGCGGCGAGGATAACCAGGGAGATAATGGGTCCGTTTCGGGCCCATCAATATAAAGCCGACGCCGAGCGGATGAGGCTCGCCTCGCCGATCTGGCTGGAACGCGCGCTGCGGCTGGCTGGATCGGGACAAGGCTGCTATATTTAATTCTGGTCCTGCGCTTTCGGACCCGAATGTCAGGATGACGGTATGATGAACCTTGTCACAGCTCCCGTGAGCGAGACCTTCTCGATCGTTGGGACGTGCATCAACTGCACCGCTCCGGCCAGTCTGCTGGCAACGATGACCGTCATCGCCATCGGCGTTGCACTGGCATTTCGCTCAGAACGCCGCAACGGCGTGTCCCGCAACGCCTGAGCGAAGCAGTCGATCCATCAAAGGTCGCCATCAAACGAGGTCGTCGGGTTCGTACTCGACGAATTTCTTGTAGATCCAGCGCCTGCCGTCGTGCCGGCGCCATACCTTGCCCCACAACAGTCGCCCCGTGATCGAGCGCCTCGGCACCATGACCGTCCAGAGATGCCAGGTGTCCGCCCACGTCCGCTCGGGATTGAGCGACGGGATTTGAAACAGGTTGTATCGGCTCATCGGACTGAACTCCGGCATTGAAAGCAAATCGCGCTGGAATAAATGACGGCGCGTTCACACCTCAATGTTGTCTGGGACGAAGCGAAGCCACCTTGGCCGTAACGCATTCGAGTTTGCGCCGGAGCTCGCACACTTCGCGATATCTTTGCGCGAGATCTTCGGGCCGGGCCCGCGATTTACGCTTGGTGACGACTTTCCGGTGCAGGTGATTTCGCTTCATGCTTCATCATAGCTTCGCCGATGAAGGGCTCAATCAAAGCCGTCGATTAAGCTAACCCGTCAACCTTACTCGGCCGCATTCAATCTCAACGTGCGCACGCAATGAACCCTGCTGGACCTCGCGCATCGTTCCCCGCAAGGGAACCCCCGTAAATTGACGGGCGAAATCAAATAAACCATTCTGTCACGAAATGACGGCGCGGCCTCGCGCGGCTTCGCCATTTCATGTAGGGAATACCGGTAAACCTATTAATCTCAACGTATTGAATGGCAAATTAATGCGCGCAGTATTGCTGGCGGGTGGCCTGGGAACTCGGTTTGCCGAGGAAACCGACGTTCGTCCCAAGCCGATGATCGAAATCGGCGGCAAGCCGATCCTTTGGCACATCATGAAGATCTACTCTAGCCACGGCATCAACGACTTCATCATTTGCCTTGGCTACAAGGGCTACGTGATCAAGGAATACTTCTCCAACTACTTCCTGCATCAATCGAACGTCACTTTCGACCTTCGTGAAAACAGGATGGAGGTTCTGCAGAAGCACGCCGAGCCGTGGCGGGTGACGTTGATCGACACCGGCGAAGAAACCATGATCGGCGGGCGCATCAAGCGAATCCTTCCCTATATCGGCGATGACGACGCCTTCTGCCTGACCTATGGCGACGGCGTGGCCGATATCGACATCACCGAAAGCATCGCGTTCCATCGCCGCGAGGGCCGTCTGGCGACCGTAACCGGCACGCAGCCGCCCGGCCGCTTCGGCGCCATCAACCATCAGGGCCCCCGCGTCACCGGCTTTCAGGAAAAGCCGCGCGGCGACGGCAACTGGATCAATGGCGGCTTCTTCGTGCTTTCACCCAAGGTCGGCGATTACATCGAAGGCGACGCGACCGTCTGGGAAAAGGAACCGATGACGAATCTCGCGGAGGCTGGCCAGCTCAGCGTGTTCCTCCACGACGGCTTCTGGCACCCGATGGATACATTGCGCGACAAGCGATATTTGGAAGATCTTTGGTCAAGCAATAAAGCTCCCTGGAAAAAATGGTAAAGAAGAAAGATTCCATGCGTATTCTTATTACCGGTTCGATGGGCTACGTCGGCCCCCTCCTTACGCGTCACCTCCGGCAGAAATTTCCAGGCGCCGAATTGATCGGCTTCGACACTGCATTCTTTGCCCACAATCTTACCGGAGCGACCAGGTTGCCCGAGTCGCTGCTGGATCGCGTGCATTTCGGCGATATTCGTGACTTTCCGCCGGAACTGCTCGATGGCGTCGATGTCGTCGTCCATCTGGCGGCGATCTCCAACGACCCGATGGGCAAGGAGTTCGAAGGCGTCACCGAAGCGATCAATGAAAAGGCCAGCGTTGCGCTCGCGCAGATGGCGGAACAGCGCGGCGTCAGCCGCTTCGTATTCGCTTCGAGTTGCAGCATTTACGGCGCCGCCGAAGGTCGCCCAAAACGCGAAAGCGACTCGCTCAATCCCCTCACCGCCTATGCACGGTCCAAGGTCGCGATGGAAAACGCGCTCCGCGCGAGCAACGCGGGCGAAATGACGGTCACGTGCCTGAGGTTTGCGACCGCTTGCGGTATGTCCGATCGCCTGCGGCTCGATCTGGTCTTGAACGACTTTGTCGCGAGTGCGCTGGCCACGGGCGAGATTACCGTGCTCAGCGACGGGACACCGTGGCGGCCGCTGATCGATGTATCCGATATGGCGCGGGCAATTGAATGGGCCATCGGACGTGATACCAACCAGGGCGGACGGGTTCTTGTGGTGAATGCCGGCAGCAATACTGGAAACTATCAAGTCCGCGATCTGGCCCAGGTCGTGGCCGCCGAATTGCCCGGAACCCGGGTGAGCATCAACACTGCGGCGCCCCCGGATCTGCGCTCCTATCAGGTCGACTTTTCACTTTTTGCCGAACTGGCTCCTGCGCATCTCCCAGCGGTCCCGCTCGCCCAGTCCGTCCGAAACCTCTCAGCCGGGCTGAACGGAATGGGATTCTCGGACAAGGAGTTTCGCACATCCTCCCTGATGCGGCTCAAGACGCTCAAGGACCATATTGCGGTGGGCCGGCTGTCTGCCGACCTCCGCTGGCATTAATCTTGAAAGGCTTACATCGTGAAGTTTCACCCAACGCCGCTTCATGGCGCCTACACGATCGAACTCGAAAAGCGCGGTGACGACCGCGGATTCTTCGCACGCTTTTTTTGTCAGAAAGAATTCGAGGCGGCAGGCGTGCCGATGCCGATCGTTCAGATCAACAACTCCCTGAGTGCGAAAGCCGGCACCCTGCGCGGGATGCACTATCAATTGGCGCCGGCCGCTGAGATCAAGGTGGTGCGCTGCATCCGCGGTGCCCTCTATGACGCCATCGTCGATCTACGACCGGACTCCCCTACCTTCGGCAAGTGGTTCGGCGTTGAACTGACCGCAGAAAACCGAACGATGATTTTCGTTCCGCAGGGTTTCGCGCACGGCATCATGACGCTCACCGACGACACCGAGGCGTTCTATCTGGTGAATGCGTTCTACGCCCCCGAGCAGGAGCGCGGCTTGCGCTTCGACGATCCACGATTTGGGATCGAGTGGCCACGGGCTCCCGTTGAAGTTTCGCCCAAGGACAGCAGCTGGCCGGACTTCGACCCGGTATTCCATGGCATCGAATCCCTGCGAGGCCTGACGTGAGAATCCTACTGACCGGCGGAAGTTCGTTTACCGGTCTTTGGTTTGCGCGCAGCCTTGCCGCGAAAGGCCATACCGTCGTCGCCCCCCTCAGGGGCAGCGATTATTCGGACTTGCGCGGCAGTCGCGTTGCCGAGCTTCGCCGAGTTGCTGAAGTCGTCGAAGATTGCCCGTTTGGCTCGGCCCGCTTTCGCGATCTCGCCGGGACCGGCTCATGGGATCTGCTGTGCCAGCATGCGGCGCAAACCGGCGACTACCGCAATCCGGACTTCGACGTCATTGGCGCCGTCGCCGACAATACGAAAAATCTTGTTGCGGTCCTGAAGAAGATGATGGATCGCGGCTCGGCAGGCGTCGTGCTCACCGGCTCGGTATTCGAGCAGGACGAAGGTGCCGGCGATGCGCCGCTCAGGGCTTTTTCACCCTACGGACTGTCGAAAGGCCTCACCTGGCAATACTATCGCTTCCTGAGCGAGACCATGCATTTCAATCTTGGGAAGTTCGTGATCGCGAACCCCATTGGACCGTTCGAGGAGCCGCGGTTCTGCAGCTATTTGATACGCACCTGGTTCAAGGGCGAAGTTCCGGCGGTACGGACACCTCTGTACGTGCGCGACAACATTCATGTTGATTTGCTGGCGACAGCCTATGCGGCCTTTGCCGAGAGCGTGCCCTTGCATCAGGGCATAGCGAAGCTCCATCCGAGCTTCTACGTCGAGAGCCAGGGCGCCTTCGCGCAACGCTTCGCCGCTGAAATGTCATCCCGCCTTGGCGTTGCCTGCCCCGTCACGTTGCTGCAGCAGGAGGACTTCACCGAACCGATGGTCCGGATCAACACCGACCGGATTGACGGGGCGGGACTGGGCTGGAGTGAAACATCGGCCTGGGACGCCGAAGCTGAATTCTACGAGCAGGCCGCAAAATAACTATCGAAGCTGCGCCTCCACGACCACATGGGGCCGGAACCAAACTCTATCTGCTACTGCTCTGGCAGCTTTGCCTGCACGTTTGGGCCTGGCTGTCACATGCGCTCTGGCAGGGAGCACCGAGCGTGGTTGGGCATACGCGCTTGCAGGAATCGTTCTGGCTGGCGCAGTTGGCAAAGCAGGCATCGCTGGCAGCATCGGCCAGGCGCAACTTGCCGATCGAGACGTTGCTTTGACCTGACGCGGCGGTTCCAATCAGCAGCAGGGACAACGCGGCACACAGCGCGAGCTTCATGGAGACCTCCGATTACACAGCCTTTGCGGCTGCCAAAAGACGCCTATGCGCGGCGGCGGCGAGGACCTTCGCCGCCGGCTTCCGGCTTGCCAATCACGAACTCCTCGATCTTGTGACCGGTCTTTAGCGCGGCCGTGAGCCAGCGCGGCTGCTTCCCGCGACCTGACCAGGTTTCGGAAGGCTCGTCGGGATTTCGATATTTTGGGAATACACGCGGGTATTTCCGGCGCTCGCGAGGCGCACTTCGGACATCCGCGGATTCCGATTGGCGCATCTCTTTTTCGCGTCGAAGTTGCGCCAACCGCTTCTCAAGCTCGCGCTTTTCCGACGTCAATCGAACCGACAGCACCTGACTAAGCTCCTCATGGAGCTGCCACAACTCGTCTACCGACATTCCATCGAAATTTGGCTTCTTGTTCATCCCACTCGCGACCATCACGATTCGTGACGAACTATAAGTCCCGCGCCGGCCCTTTCCAGTAAAATTGTAGATTTGGCCGACAAATCTCCGCAAAAACGCGGGTTTGCAGGGCGTCAAAACCTAAATGGTTCAAATATCTCTCAAATCGTGACCAGTCCCGCAACTTCCGGGAGGCTCGCCTAGATCGCGCAGGGCCGCATATGGTGAGGTTCCCCGCCTCGTAGCCGACAACCGCCGGTGTTTGCCACGCAGCGACTCGCCCCTCGGTTGGGGGTCAGTAAGCGTTGCGCTTACGAAGCACCTCGAAAAAGGTCTTGATCAATATCTGGATGTCCAGCCACAGGCTCCAGTTGTTGATGTACCAGAGATCGAGTTTTACGCGTTCGGAGATGTGCTCGATCGTAGGCGTGCCCCCGCGCGCGCCGTTGCATTGCGCCCAACCGGTCATGCCGGGTTTGACGTGATGCCGGAAAGCATACTCGCTCAACACCGTCTCAAAATAATTGTCATGGGCCAGCGCATGCGGGCGCGGCCCGATCAGCGACATATCTCCCCTGAGGACGTTCAACAGCTGAGGCAATTCGTCGATACTTGCCGATCGCAACAGCCGGCCAATGGACGTTACCCGGGGATCGTCGCGCGTAGCCTGCACCACAGCAGACCCGTTTTCCTGCACGGTCATGGTGCGGAATTTGAACATCATGAACTGCTTGCCATTAAATCCCTTTCGGAACTGCCGGAAAATAACCGGCCCGGGACTGTCAAGCTTGATGGCGAAAGCCGTGAGCGCCATGATGGGGAGAAAGAACAGCAACGCCAGGGCCGCGATGACGATGTCCATCACGCGCTTGACGAAGCGTTCCGCGGCACCGAGCGGCGCACGTTGAATTTCGATGGCGAGGACGCGCTGACGCGCCGACGACGCATAATTCGTCAACGTTCGAACCCGCATGTCGGGCAAGAGCCGCACCGCTACCGGAAGCGTCTTGACGTGCTCGCGGATGAATTCCAGCCGGGGCGCATCCTCCCAGGGCATCGCAAGCAAGACTTCCCGGCAATTATTGCGCCTGACAAAGTTTGCCGCTGAATTGATAACGCTGACATCGGTGGAGTCGCGCTTCACCGGATCATCTTCCAAACTGAGCGTGAAGCGGCTGACTTCGGAAGTACCGAAGAAAACCAGGAGATCCCGGGGCTCCAACGCGGCGATCTCGTGGAAATCGCCGATCAGCACGATATCCCGCCGGCCGATCACGCCGCGCGAAACGGCAGCCGCCAGGGCCACCTTGGTAGCCTTCCTGACGGCGAGTAATCCCGCCGGCGCAGCAAAATAAAACACCACAAAGGCGCCGCGCGAATAATCGACACCGATCTTGAGCAGAAACGCGAAGAAGGCGAGCAGCAGCCCTGTCGTAAACCAACAGATCAGTATTTCACCAATCTCGACGCGCGGTTTGGCGCTGTCAGGAAAATCGTAATAACCGCTGCCGCTCATGCGCAGGATGTGAATGAAGCTGGCCAACAGCCCCACTGCGCAATGCGGGAGAATGTTCGGCACGTCGTTGCCGACGGATAGCTGATAGCCAATGCCCCCTGCCACGCTGGACAGCAGGATCACGAAGGCATCTGCGGTCGATAAGAGATAGGGGACTGCGTTACTGGAGAAACGGGCGGGAGAACCGCCAGCGGAATTGTCGAGCTGGCCTACCTTGTTGCCAATATCCGCTCCAATCGACATGAGAAAAATGCCCGCGCAGTATCACTGATACCAATCGTCCGATTATTGGCCAGAGAGACCATAAATCCGACAGACCTTCAAAGGTCTAAGTAACTCTTCGTTAATACCCGTGACCATACACTCGGCCGGAGTGCAACGCAACATTTAATCAGTTTGAATGCGCCTTTAATCGTATTCTGGAGCCAGTTAGCGATGCTGCCCATCCTCGCCTGCGGTGCCGGCATCTATGTGGGCCTTCACTTCAATATTCTGGCGCTGCTCCCGCTCTCCATATTGGGCGCCGGGGCGTATATTGTCTCGGCTTGGGCCGGCGGCCAAGGTTTGCTGGACAGTATAGCCGTCGTGTTGCTTCCGGTTATCAGCGTTCAGGTGGGGTATTTTGTTGGCCTGACGACCCGGCCGGCATATTTACATTTGCGATCCCGGCTCAATATTCGGCACTCAGAGCGGGTATAATTCCAGCAATACGATTTAAACGTGGGTTATCCGCAATTTTCCGGCTGATGGTCCCTACCGCACCTTGTCCGCGAAATACCGGCTGAAGACTTCCTGAATGGCACCCAGACCGCCTAGCTGACGCTCGAGCTCCTGTGTGCGTTTTTCGCCGCTTGCCATTTGCTGCTCGTATTCCTTGATCCTGGCCGCGTCCTTGGCGTCGCGCGTCAGATATTCATCATAATCAGTGCCTGTGGCAAAGGCAGCCTGATCGCGCGCCGCATCGACCCGCGCACGCAGGGCGTCCCGCTCTTTCCGGATCGAGGCGACGGCGGCCTCAACGGCGGCCGAAATTGAGCCGAGCCGTTCGCTGTCGGTCTGAGCATCGCGCTCCGCGGAACGAACCTTGAAAGCTCGTGCCATATCGAGTCTCCTTGGCGTGCCAGTTTTCGGGGCACGGTTTCGCTGGACCGGCAGGCCGCTAGACCAACGTTGGAAAAGAAGTTTTGTACAGCCTATCGAACCGCCGCCCGATCAACAACGTTGCATTTTTTTGAAAAAACGAAAGGCTGGATTCTTGGATGATTCGGATTTTCCGGGATAGCAACGACCGTGCAAGCGTATAGGTTTGCCAAGCATATACCGAGGTGACGACCGGGCAGAAGCAAGATGAGATTTCGAGACACCTTGAAATTTGCTCTTGAGCTGTTTGTGCCTGAAAAGCTCATGCATCCAGGCGGGAGTTCTGCGTCCGATTCGAAGGCTGAGGCTTCGCAGAATGTCGCGACAAGTCTTGAGGCCGAGGAAGCCATACAGCACCGAAAGGCCCGCCGGATTATCGAGGAACTGGACCACGGCCAATTTGGCGGTCCCTCGTTCGGTCAGCAAACGATCGAGTTGATGTCAAAGGCGCTGGAAGGTGCCGAGGCTTCCTTGCCCGAGCCGGCATCGGACCAGCAGCTTCGATTGATCGCAGCCAAGATCCTGAAGGTGGCCGGCGACGGCGAGCGCGATCCGATCCGCCTGAAGGCCGCGGCGATGTCTGCCCTGGGTTCGGTTGCCGGCAATGCAGACGAAAAGCCGCCGTCGACCTGACAACAAGCGCCGCCGAAAGAAGGGACCGCTCAGGTTACTCGCCCGGCATGCGCCTGATCGGACGGGGTGATTTGCCACTAAAGCGGATGGCAAGCTATAAGCTGGCCGAGCAGTTGTCGGATCAACTCGCCCGCTCTGCCTGGGGACAATCAAAGTGGTTCATCGCGAAGCTCCAAAATCGATCCTGGTTCACGTGCTGTTTGGGCTGAGGAAACTGCTGGGCGTCGCAACGTTCGCCCTGATAATTGTTCTGGTAGGCCCGAAGCTGTTTGTCCTGTTCGACAATCCGAAGAACGCAACGGTCCCGGCCAAGCTGTTCGAAGCGCGCGAATACGTTCTCAGTAAATCCGTGCCGGTGCTGCATCGATATGTGCCGACCAACATTGCCGGCAGCGATCGGTCCGACTGGATTCTCATTGGCCTCGCCGTTCTCGTTACCATCTTCTCAGGCGCAGTCGCCCAACGCGCGCAGACCGCCTCGAACCGGCGGCTGCTGCGAAAGTCGGCCCAGGCATGGCGCCGCAAGGAGGGTGTGAAGCCGGGCTCCAAGCTCGACGCCGAACTGGAAACGACGCTGCGAATGGCGGAAAGCGGCAAGACCGTGAACCGTCAGGAGTTGTTGAGGGTATTTGCCGAAACCAAGAAGAAGCTCGACACGTTCGGCCGTGAAGTGGCCTTCCTTGCCGTCGACGTGGTCGGCTCGGCCGGGATGAAGACGGGCGAAGACCATGCTTCAATTCAATATGACTTCGAAGAGTATCGAAAGCTCGTGGAACGCATCTTTCGCGCCAGAGGCGTGCTGAAGACGGCATGGACGCCCGACGGCGTGATGGCATGCTTCGCCCATGTGGAGGATGCTTGCCAGTCAGGCAAGGACGTCATCAAGAGTCTCAAGGTGTTCAACCGCGAGGTGAAACTGTCCAAGGCGGATTTCGCCGTTCGCTGCGGCGTGAACGCGGGCCTGGTCTACTTCGACGACTCGACCCCCCTCGAGACGATCTCGGATCGCGTCATCGACGTCACCGGGCACATGCAGAAGAATGCCGAGCCGAATACCGTGCTGGTAGCGCGCAAGATCATCGAGCCGTTGCGTCAGCTTGAGGAATTTACCCACACCACGCAAGTTATCGATGGCTACGAAGCCAGTGTGTGGCGCGATACCGGCTCTTAAGCCACGCTCGGCTGCGTCCGCCCACCCCACATATTAGCGCCCGTCATGCGGCGCGTTTGCGAGCACCGAAAAAGGCCGCCCCCGAATGCGGCCTTGAGCGTTGCCGTCGATCATGGTGATCAGACGGCTGCGCCGGCGCCGTAGCGACTCCGCAGCCGCAATTTACGGTGGAAGGCCGCCTCTTGAAAAATGCGGGACAGTTCGAAGTGACAAGACCTTTTGCTCGACGGGCGTGCTGCGCGAGCAGAGGACCAGCTTGTTGAGGCATAAGCGATCAACACAGCAAAAGTATCATCCACGCGTCATAATACGACATTAGATAATGTTCGGAGCTGGCGAACTTTAAATAAACACTTGGGCCAGCCTTGGGACGCAGTCATCGACCGAGCCTGGCGGGGAACATTCAGTGTTCGGCGCTGGTTCTCAACGGAGCATCATTAAATGGTTGGTACTATCGCAAAACTGTCTTGCGCTGTTCTTGTTGTGTCCGCCGTGCCAGCCAAAGCTGTCGAGGTGATCACGAACGGCGACTTTCAATCGGGTCTGACGGGATGGACCTCGTACACCACCGCGAACGGAACGATCGCGGCCACTCCGAGCCTGCCAGGCGCTCCGCAGCCGCAGAACGCCTCGGTCGTCTCTTTCAACGTGACGGGCTCCGGCGCCTCGAACGCGTTGTTCCTGAACGCAGGCAAGATCAATCCGATCTATGGTTCAGCTCCCGGGGAAGGTGGTGGTGTCTCGCAGACGTTCACGACGACGGGTGGTCTGGCGACATTCTCGGCCGATATTGCGGCATATACCCGCGTGAATGGTCTCACGGCGTTCGGATTGATGAGCGTCCTGCTGGATGGTGTGGTGTTGGATAGCTTTGACTTCGTCGGCCCTGGCACGTCGACGACACTGCGCAACACGCTGGACTTCACCACCAACCTTACGGCGGGCCAGCATACCATCCAGCTACAGGCCACGCGCATCTTCGCACCCGGTGGTGGCGTTACCTCACAGTACTTCGACAACGTATCGCTCGACGTGTTGGCGCCCGTTCCGGAGCCCTCAACCTGGGCGATGCTGATCCTTGGCTTCGTTGGGGTAGGTTTTATGGCTTATCGCCGTCGCAACGGCGCAACGCTCGCGGCCTGATCAGCGCTCCGATTGGATTGAGAAGCCGCCTCAAGGGCGGCTTCTTTTTTGTACCGTGCTGGACCGCTGCTGCGCGGCAAATATGCCGCTTTAGAAGCAAAGCGGGCATCAACCTCAGTGCGTTACGCCATCGAGTCTGTGAGGACACTGAAGCGGCCTCGTCGTGCCGACCACCAACGCTTGTGCCGCAGCCGCGAACAACGGCGATCGTACCTCCTGATTGCAGCCATCTTCAGCCCGCAATTAAGGAAAAGCAGAAAACTGCCACCTGAAGACCGCGCCAAGGCTGCCCTGATCGGACTAAGCAAATAAAATCATTGGAATATTTTTTAATCATCGCGTTGACCGCCACAATATTATCGCATATGTTTTACCTTTAATTGTTTAATTTAAAGGTTTTGCGGTGGCGGCCGTGGATACCAAACTCAACTCCGATTTGAGACGATTGCGATACGCCCTCGAGGCGGTTTCCGCGGATTTGGATGCCATTGAACAACGGCCGCATCCTTCGCTTCGTTCAGCCGCCGAAAACCTCGAGGGAAATCGACGCGACGGCCTCGAGGCATTCGTCAATCACTTTGTCTTTGCGGTAAAGAGTGGCGTCCTGCGGTAGACGAGCCACAGCCCGCAAGCACTTGAGCCCTCCATCGCCATAGCGCGCGCGGCGAAACCGCGGATACCAGGCAAGCCCATTTGTATGGCATTGCACTCATATGTCGTTGTCGGTTCCATTGTTACGTTGTGACCCAACCAAGCGATGGGTTTGTGGTTCAATTTGGAATGCTGGGTCGAGATCACGTTTATGCCGGACGACATTGCAAAAGCCTATTTCGAGATTCAGCAGCTTCGCGAAGAGATTCGAAGGACGGAGCTCGCTCTCAGGATTTCTTTCGCGCGTCCGCCGAACCGCCCTTGCTACACCGGGCTCATGAACGCCCGTAGCTCGCAGGCAACCAATCCACAAATGCCTCTTTTAAAACGAGGCGGCAATTAACTGCATGGGTTGGCGGCAGCATCACCGCGGCGCTCCTGCCCCCGACCCGGCTGGGTCCAGCCCGCCATCGCAAATCGATTTCCGGCGACCGCGTTAATGGTCAAAAATTATGCCGCCCGCATAAATACGGGCACGCTCGCATTTACCATGCATCCAAGTCTCCTCCCGCATTTCCACGGTAATCTCTGAAAATCCATTTAAATCAATTGTCTAATTTAGGGTCGCGAGCTAAATTGCCGGCGATTTC
This sequence comes from Bradyrhizobium sp. 170, assembly GCF_023101085.1. Taxonomy (NCBI): domain Bacteria; kingdom Pseudomonadati; phylum Pseudomonadota; class Alphaproteobacteria; order Hyphomicrobiales; family Nitrobacteraceae; genus Bradyrhizobium; species Bradyrhizobium sp. 170. The sequence continues at coordinate 7,178,623 of NZ_CP064703.1, forward strand.
TAATCGTGCCGGCGGGTCAGGCGATGGGACGGCATCTCGGTTGGTATTACGTGTCGTGGGGACGATGCGAACTTTTGAAAGCAAGGCATGCATCACCCTCGCAGAGAGCATTTCAGCCACTCAACGCCTGTCCGCACTTTTGTCTTTGTGATTGGGACCCGGCCTGAAGTCATCAAGGTGGCCCCCATCATCCGCCGCCTGCGCGAAGCCGAATGGGCGACCGTTCGGATCGTAACGTCCGGCCAGCAGAGCGATCTGCTCGACAGCACCCTTGCCGAATTCGACCTCCGTCCGGACTTCTCCATCCCGCATCGAAGCAATTGTCGCACGCCGGCGGTTCTCGCCAGCCTGCTCATTCGCCGCCTGGACAAATATTTCGGCGAGGTGCGGCCGGATTGCGTTCTGGCCCAGGGGGACACGACGACCGCCTATGCGTCGTCGATTGCGGCGTTCTACCGCAAGATCGCCTTTGTGCATGTCGAGGCCGGACTGCGCACGCCAAGCCTTGACGCGCCCTTCCCCGAGGAATTTCACCGCCGTTCGATCGCCGTATCCACGTCTCTCCACTGCGCGCCCACATCGGCCGCTGCGCAGAACCTGACGCGAGAGAACATTTCGCGGGAGAAGATCCTCGTTTCGGGAAACACGGTGATCGACTCGCTGCTCGAAGTCGCGGCTTCGAAGCCGGCGCCGCCCGCCGACTTTCCGAGGTTACGGACCATCCTCCTCACCGCGCATCGGCGCGAGAATTTTGGCGCGCCGCTGCGGGACGTGTTCACCGCGATCAGGGCCTTCGTCGATCTCACCCCCGACGTCGCCGTATATTTTCCGGTTCATCCCAATCCAAACGCGCGCGAAACGGCCATCGAGATTCTTTCGGGGCATCCCCGGATCAAGCTGGTCGACCCGTTGGGCTACCGCGACATTGTCGCTGCGATACAGAATGCCTGGTGCGTGGTGACCGACAGCGGCGGCCTTCAGGAAGAGGCGCCTGCGCTCGGCAAGCCCGTTCTGGTGTTGCGCGACGTAACCGAGCGGCCCGAGGCGGTGGCGTCAGGGGTTGTCGAGTTGGTCGGGACTTCTCGCGAGGCGGTATTCGGTGCCTTGTTCGAGTTGCACAAGAACAGCGCGAAATACACCCGCATGGCCCGCCCGGTATTTCCCTATGGCGATGGTCACGCCAGCAAGCGGATCGTCGAGGCGCTCTATCGACAATTCGTCCTGCCGCCGCAAATGCGCTCCGCCGAAATCATTCAGCTTCACCACGCATCCTGACTCATGACACAAGCCCCCTCCTTCATCTTTCAATATCTCTATGTCGTCGAGATTCTGATGCTGATCGCTGGCGTGATCATCGCGATCTCCAGCATCGACGACCTCGTGGTGGACCTGCTGTACTGGAGCAGCAGGCTGATGGGCACGTCGGACAGCAAGTCCAGGGAATTGCCGAGCGTGGAGATTCTCGAGCAACTGCCCGAGCGCCCCATCGCCATCATGGTGCCGTGCTGGAAGGAGCACGACGTCATTTTTTCGATGCTCTCATCGAACTCCCGGCTCGTGCGCTACCAGCACGCGCATTACTTCGTCGGCGTCTATCTGAATGATCCCCTCACCCAGGCCGAGGTGCGCAAGGCGCAGGGGCTGTACAAGAACATCCATATGGTGCTGGTTCCGCACGATGGCCCGACCAGCAAGGCCGATTGCCTGAACCAGACGATCTCTGACATCTTCATGTTCGAGGCCGAGCAGAACATTAAGTTTGCGGGAATCGTGATGCACGATTCCGAGGACCTCATTCACCCGCTGGAGCTCAAGCTCTTCAACAAGCTGGTCGACATCTACGACTTCATTCAGTTGCCGGTCTACTCGTTCTCCCGGCCGATCACTTCGATGATCGCGGGCCTCTATATGGATGAGTTCGCCGAGATGCACACCAAGGACCTCGAGGTCCGGCAGCGGATCAGCGGCGTCATTCCCTGCGCCGGCGTCTCCGCATGCTTCAGCCGGGAGGCGATCCAGCATCTCAACGATCAGAACCACGGCGAGGCTTTCCGCACGTCATCGTTCACGGAAGACTATGACATCGCGTTTCGTGTCTCTGAACTCGGGTTCAATTCCGCGTTTATCGCCTATCCGGCCAGCTACGCGATCGACATCGATATCGACAGCGGCAACCCAGGCATTCTCCACCGGACCCTTCCGGTGGCGACCCGCGAGTTCTTTCCGTCAGGCCTCGAGGCCGCCTATCGCCAGCGCGCGCGCTGGCTGCTCGGCATCGTATTCCAGGGCTCCCAGGAGCAAGGCTGGAAAGGCTCTCTCGGGACCAAGTACTTTCTGGCGCGAGACAGAAAGGGCGTGATCACCAGCCCGGCGGTCATGCTCGCCTATTTTGCGCTCGCCAATCTGACCGTGTTCGAACTCTATAGGGCGGTTTTCGATCCCGAAAAGCAGTTTGTTTATACCCTGCTGAACCAGAACTGGGCGGTCTGGATGTTTTTCGCAAACTTCCTGTTTCTGGTCTGGCGCCTGTTCAACCGAATGACGTTCACAGGCATGATCTACAATGTGCGTCATGCCCTGATGGCCGCGCCGAGGCTTGTCGTTGGCAATTTCGTCAACTTCTTCGCAACGTGGCGCGCCGTGCGCATCTACGTCAGCCACCGGATATCCGGCACGGCCCTCGTTTGGGACAAGACGTCCCACTCCTACCCCGTTCACATGGGCGACCTCACCTTGCCGCGAACGGCGGTGGCCGCCGATGGCACGGGAGCAGCGGGGAACAGCTAAGCGGCCAGCAGAGCCTGGCTTTCGCGCGGCTGTTCACGGGACGGGCTGGGGCCAAGGATGAGACGGGCGAACGAGCGCGTTGCGAGGAATGCCGCGCAGACCACGATCGCAGCGAGTTGAAGACCGGGGTAAAAAATAACCGCTCCGAGAACGAGCCAGCCTGCCGCGATCGCAAGGAAGTCGCCGAGCCTTGAGCTCCTGCCGTGGGCGGGATCGAAGTCGCGATCGAGCGCATCCGCGATCGCATCGAAGCCGTCAATCGCATCCCTGCTTGTCGGGCCGGCCAGATCACGTGAAAACATCGAACACCCCCAAGAGCCTCTCGCGAGCTCTGGGGGCATTTGGCGGGAGGACTATTGCCCGCCGCTCAAACCGACCGTTACAGTTTTATCCATATGGCTCTTTTGCGCGCGAAGGCTTTGCGCCTCCCGGGACATGAATAATTCGGGCCCAACGCATTCGTTAGGATTTGAATAATTCGCCCATAGAAATGGGGAAACTGGCCGAAGCGAACACAAGGCGGCAGCAAAAGTGCCCACAATTGCGCGCGCTTCTCCGGCGAACCTTGGCTTGCATCCGGGTCGGACGACGGAATAGCCGTTAGTATTGATATCTCTTCCTTTTAATTGGCCTTGCTTTATTTAATTTTCGAATTTAAATTCCGGACGAGAATTAACTATTTATTTGGAAGCCCGATCATGCGAAAATTGCTTGCACCGCTCTGCGCGCTCGCCGCCCTTGTCGCCTTGAGCGATAGCGCCCGTGCCGTGGTCGTCACGGCATCCAGCGGCCCATTCAGCGCCGGCAATTCCAATACCAACAACGACATTACGTTCGACGGCCTCGCCACGCCGAACACGTTTGCCGGCACCAGCATCCAGTGGGGCGCTGCGCCGGCTTCGCTTGGCGGCATCGCCTTCTCGGGTACGGCCATCATCGCCAAGAATGCCGCGGGAACGGCGGCGGGTATCTCGGCGACGCCGGCGGGAGACACCACAAACTACATGTCCATTCTGGGTGGCAAGTCCGAGACGCTGACGTTCTCGGGAGCCCAGAACAAGTTCGGTCTGTTTTGGGGATCGATCGATTCCTACAACAGCGTCGCATTCTATCTGGGAAGCAGCGCCACGCCGTTCCTGACGCTTTTTGGGAACAACCTCAACGCAGTGCCCGCGCTTGGATTTAACGGCGACCAGTCGGGCGCTCTGACGAACGCTTATGTCACGTTCACCGGCCTGAGCTTCGACAAGATCGTTCTCGCATCGTCGAGCAATTCATTCGAATTCGACAACATCTCCTACGGCAATGTTGGACCCGTGCCGGAGCCCTCGACCTGGGCCATGATGATCCTTGGCTTTGCCGGTGTCGGCTACATGACCTATCGGCGGAAGCGCCAAGCGACTGCTCTGGCCTAAAGCCGCGATCAGTTTCCTGTCGAAGGGCCGCCTCAGGGCGGCTTTTCTCTTCGAGAGCGTCTGGTTTGGTAACGAACTGGCTTTTCATGCTCCTTGCTGGGGTGCGACATGAAAGACGACAAACTAAGGCAAATGTCGCTCGACGACCTCTGGGATCTGCACGAAAGAATCGGCGCGATCCTGAGTGACAAGATTGAGGACGAGAAGAAGAAACTTGAACAGCAGCTCAATCAGCTGGCCAGCAGGGTTGCGGAATTGTCGTCGCCAAGTCCGGAGCGCCGGCCATACCCGAAGGTAGAGGCCAAGTATCGAAACCCGGACAACCCGTCAGAGACGTGGTCGGGGCGAGGCAAAACCCCGCGCTGGCTGGCCAAACTGATTGCGAGTGGAAGAAAGCTCGATGAGTTCAGGATCCAGTAGTTGCTGCCACAGGCGCGACTTCGAAGTCTGTCGGAGCAAATGGCGGAGCTCAACAAGCTAAGCAGCAAGTTCGTGTTGCAGAAGCTACTCTGCGATCCAGGACCTGCCGATCAGTAAGGTTGACTGGTTAGGTTAAGTCGCGAGTTCGGTTGCAGCGTCCTCAAGCTGGGTTATTGATTGAGTACCGGACAATTTCCCCCAAGCGTCCGGGCCCACACCAGCAAAGCCGCCAGGCGAAAATACTCCGCTTGGCGGCTTTGTTCTTTGGATCGCCAGTGCGCCACACATGGATGAAAGTAAACTATTTGATCGCTGTCGCGATCGCCATGGCGGGCTGGCTATTTCTCATCGTCTGGATCGTGAGACAGCTTTTTTGATGGGCCTCAGCAGGAAGGCCGCAAACAGCACGGCATCGTGACGCTGGTCGATCATCGGCACTCGATGCCCACCGTCCGCACTTTGCAGCAACGCATAGCCGCGCGGTGCGAACCGCGGCAAGAGATTACTTCGCCGCGAGGGATGGAGCCTGAACCGCCTCTAAATATCCATTGCGGGTCTGCGGGATTTTTGTGTCGAGAATCCTCGACGCCACCAGCGTCCTCAGCACCTGCGCCGTGCCGCCGGCAATCGTGAACATGCGGGCATCCCGAACCATCCGTTCGAGCGGATAATCCCGCGAGTAGCCTCTGGCGCCGAACAGTTGCAGCGCCTGGTTCGTGACCGTGTTGGCCGTCTCGGACGCGATGATCTTTGCCTGCGCCGCGAGAAGAGGATCCGGAAAAGGATCGGCGCTAAGGGCAGCCTGATGCAGCGACAGCCGCGCGGCATTGAGCGCCACCGCCATGTCGGCCAGCATCCACTGCAGCCCCTGGAATTCAGCGATCGGGCGTCCGAACTGCTTGCGTTCTTTCACGAAGGTCATGGCCTTCTCAAACGCACCCTGCGCGAGCCCGAGCGCGACTGTTCCGGCGCCGACCCGCTGGCTGTTATAGGCATCGATGAGGTCCGCAAATCCGCGCCGAAGCCCGCGCGGCGGCAGCACCAGCATATCCTCCTGGACTTCAAGATTTTCGAAGATGATCTCCGTTTCGGGGATGCCACGGAGGCCCATTGCGGGCTCGCGTTTGCCGATGATCAGACCGGGAGTCCCCCCAAGCGCGAGGAAGCCGCCGATCCCCTGCTCCTCGCCCCGCTCGTCGAATACGCGGGCGAAGATCAGATGGAGTTTTGAGACCCCGCCGCCCGTAATCCAGTGCTTCTTGCCTTGGATAACGTAGGTGTTGCCGTGCTTGTCTGCACGCGTCGTCATCTCGGTCGCCGCCGATCCGGCTTCCGGTTCGGTGATGCAAATCGCCGGCTTGTCGCCGGAAAGAACGAGATCGGCTCCCAGCCGCTTCTGCTTTTCGGTGCCATACTGCATGACCGCGGAGATGGCACCCATGTTGGCCTCGACCGTAATGCGCCCCGTCGCCCCGCATACCCGCGCCATTTCCTCGATGATCAGGGCAGCCTCGAAGTAACTTCCTCCCCGACCGCCGTGGGATTTAGGAATCGTATAGCCCATGAAGCCCGCGGCCTTCAGAGCGGCTACGTTGTCGAAAGGGTAGGCCTCGGTTCGATCGATCTCCGCTGCCTTCGGCGCGAATTCGGCTTCGGCCAATTCACGCGCAGCGCTGCGGAGCTTCAGTTGCTCAGGCGAAAGTTTCATATCCATGGCAATCATTCTCCCCGGAAGCGGCGCCGTCTTTTCGATCATTCGGCTCCGAAGCGCTGCAAAACGCAACCGAATAATTTATGCTCCCGACTTCAATCATGAGCAGCGCCCCAGGAGACCTTCGAGATGTCCAATTCAAAAACCCCGCTCGTCGATCGTTTCGGTCCTGACGCTGCGGATGTGGAATTCGGCGGCGACGCCCCTTCCCTCCTCGGTAAGTTGGCGGCTCGTGGCTCGGTACGAAAATTCCGGTCCGATCCCATTCCGTACCTGACGTTGCGGCGGCTATGTGCCCTGGCGCTATGCGCTCCGACCAAAAGCGATCTCCAGCAGCGCGACATCATCATCATCGACGCGCCGTCCCTGAAATCACAGATCGGAGCATTGTTAGCAGACGGGCCGCTAGGTCAGAAATGGCTTGCAGACGTCCCTAACCTTCTCATCTTCTGCGGCAATAATCGGCGACAGCGTCGAATCCACACATTGCGCGACAGGCATTTCGCCAACGATCATCTCGATGCCTTCTTCAATGCCGCTGTCGATGCGGCGATCGCCCTGTCCGCGTTCGTGATTGCAGCCGAGGCTGAAGGCCTGGGTGTCTGTCCGGTCAGCGCGGTTCGCAATCACGCCGACGCGCTGTCGCGCTCCTGAAACTTCCCGACCATGTTTTCCCGGTCGCCGGCCTCGCCGTGGGATATCCTGCGGAAGCGCCAAAGCTCAGCATGCGGCTGCCGCTGTCCGTGACCGTGCATCACAATACGTTTCTGGAAGACGGCCTCGATGATGCCATCGAGGCATATGATCGGCGCCGCGAGGCAGCGCACCCTAACGCAGCTCAACGCTATGTCACGGAGTTCGGATTGGCCGAACCCTATGGCTGGTCGGAGGACAAGGCGCGGCAATACACGCATCCCGAGCGCGCGGACTTCGGCGCCTATGTGAGGCGCATCGGCTTCAGGCTGGACTGATCGGCTCGAACGATTCCGCGCAGCCACCCGGGCGGGCATCAGTTGAACAGATGAACCAGGCCGATGCTGATCGCAAGCAGGAGCATCAGCGACAGCGTCACGGCCGCCGTCACCCTGCCGCCGACGGTGGCAAGAACCCGAACGTCGACGCCGAGACCGAGTGCCGCCATCGACACGACCGTGAGAAAGCCGGTGATCGCAGCCAGCGGACCGATCACCGTTGCGGGTACGATATCGAGCGAGCGCAGAACGGAAAGCGCGAGAAAGCCGAGAATGAACCAGGGCACAAGCCGGAAGAAGCCGACCGTTGTCTTGCCGTGCGCTCCGCCGCGCAGACGCGGAGCGAGCAACGAAAGCCCCACCACGATCGGCCCCAGCATCAATACGCGCATCAACTTCACCAGCGTGCCGATCTGCGTGCTCACGAGCCCGGCAGGCACCGTTGCGGCAAGCACTTGCGGGACAGCGTAGACCGTGAGGCCGGCGAGAATTCCGTATTGCGTCGCCGACAATTGCAGAAGTGGAATGAGCAGCGGCAGCCCCAACACCATCATCACGCCGAGTATCGCGGTGAAGGAGATCGAGGATGCGATTTCGTCACCATCGGCGCCGATGACCGGCGCGACCGCTGCAATCGCCGAATTGCCGCAGATGGAGTTGCCGCAGGCGATCAGGATCGAGAGCCGCGTCGACAGGTCGAGCATGCGGCCGACGCCGAAGCTGAGGCCCAGGGTCACGACGACGGTCGCAGCAATCGCGCCGAGCAAGGCAGCGCCGGACGCCGCGATCGCGGCAAAGCTGATGGACGCACCGAGCAGCATCACGGCCACCTCGAGCAGCTGCTTGGCGCTGAAGGCGATGCCGGCCTGCCAGCGCTCGGACGGATTCCAGAAACTGCGCACGGCCATGCCGAGCAGGATCGCCAGTACCAGCGCCTCCACATAGGGGTGCGCGAACAGGCGCCGTTCTGCAATTTCCAGGGCTGCCGAGACGCCGGCGACGACGATGCAAAGGAGAACGCCGGGAATGAGCGCTGCAAGACGGCTGAAGCTGTTGGCCGGCCCATTTCCTGGGGCGGAAAATTCCTCGTCCTGCGGCACTAATTTCTCCCGGGGAGAAAAATCTATGCGCCAGAATGGGATAGTCGGGTAATATATTTTCGATCTGGCCCGATAGATAGAAGTTATGTCCTTAAACCTGCATCTGCTGCGCCTGTTCACGACGGTGGTGAGAACCGGAAGCTTCTCGCGCGCAGCCGACGCCCTCCATATCAGCCAGCCCGCGATCTCCAAGGGGGTGCGGGATTTCGAGCTTCAGGTCGGCTGCCGCCTGCTCGACCGGACGCCAAAGGGCGTGCGGCCGACGCGGGAGGGAAAGGCGCTGGTGCGGCATGCGGAGACGCTGTTTGCGGCCGAGCGCGCAGCGGAGGACGAATTGTTGTCGCTGCGCAATCTCGACAGCGGATCGCTGCGCATCGGCGCATCCACCACGATCGCGACCTACATGATATCGGACTATCTCGGGACGTTTCACCGAAAATACCCCGGGATCGACCTGCATCTCGTAATCGCGAATACCAGGGACATCGCCGATCTCATGCTGGCGCATGATATCGAGATCGCGCTGGCCGAAGGTCCGGTCGAAGATGACGAACTCGAGAGCCATGCCTGGCGCACCGACGTGATGAGCCTGATCGTCGATGCGCGGCACCGCTTCGCGGCGGCCGAACGCGGGATCGACGGCGCAGCGCTTGGCGACGAAGTCCTGATCGTGCGCGAGCCCGGTTCCGGATCGCGCGAAGTGGTGGCGCAGGCGCTGGCTGCCGGGGGCATTGAACCCCGGCGGACGCTGGAGATCGGCAGCACCGAGGCGATCAAGCAGGCGGTAGCCGCCGGCCTCGGCGTCGCCATCGTCTCCAGCGCCACGATTTCCGATCAGGTCACGCTCGGCCGGCTCAAGGTCGTGCCGATGCGCGACCTGCAGATCGAGCGCACGCTGTGGCAATTGAAGGTACCCGGGCGAATAGAAATTCCCGCGGCGACCGCGTTCGAGCGGCTGATCTGGCAGGACAAGCGCGTTGCGGAGGTAGCTTAGAAGATCAAAGCTTTGGCGAGCGCCGCGACGCGGCTGAATTCGTCAAATACGCCCGGCTCGAAGAAGACGGCGCGGGCGATCACGATGGCCCCAACCAGCGACCAGAACAGGCCGGTGCCGGCCCACAACAGATATTTGGACGCGCGCGAAGGCGGCGCCGCGCCCCCTTCGGGCGCCAGACGCTCGCCAAACGGCTCGTATCTCAAGCGGTCCATTGCACGGCCAATCTGTTGATTTGCAGGGCAAATGTCGTCGTTTCCGGCCGACGGAGCAATGGAAGCGGTTTGCTTTTTCGAACCGCGGAATGGAAGCGTATTTCCGTATGAACCGGTTGCGGAACGGCTTTCTTCTTTGGCAGTGTTTGGCTGAGGGAATGGCAGACGGTCGAGCAGGATTGCCGTCAGTTCGACGCGCGTCACCACATTCAACGGCAATGTATCAGATCTTGAAAGGCTTGGTGGGCGCACCAGGGCTCGAACCTGGACGTCGTGAAAAAGTGATCAGATCGAACCGCACAGTTGGGGGTTCGAGTCGGGAGACCACTACTGCTTTTCCCCCACGACACAAATCTGCGATATTTCCTCCGATCGTCCGCCTAAACTCAAAGCTTGCCGAGTGGTACACGCAACCATCTCAAATTGCTATTCTAGGCTGCCGCCGGAAAGGATAAATTGATAAGCCGATTGATGCTTCCCACGCTTGCGGTTTTCGGTAACAGGTCAAACCCTTCAATCGCTTGCCGAAACAAACTGCATCGCGTTGCCCTCCGAAAGCAAAGGTCACACGTTCGAATCGTGTCGGGTGCGCCAGCGAATTCAATAACTTGCCCAGATCTCTAAAAGCGCACAAGATTCAAAACTCACCACAGACTCACCAACAGAATTGCCGCGGCTACGTGTGATCGGCGGCCGTTCAGTCGCGTGGACCAACGGTGCCTACGCAATATCGGGAATGACAGGAACCGATGCCGACTACCCGGTGGGTTTCTTGCCGGCGAAGTGGTCCAGGTGTTCGAGACCCGCGAGGAAGCCGAAGCGTGGGTGGCAGCGAAATCGGCCGCCTGTGGCGGCTTGCAATCACCTTCCGGCGGCTTACCATCGATTAGTAGCTCACCCTGCAGGAGCGAAGCCATGGAACTCACCGTGGTGCCCATCGTCAAGCCGGACGACGCCAACTTCATCTTCGGCCAGTCGCATTTCATCAAGACCGTGGAAGACCTCCACGAGGCGCTGGTGGGCGCGGTTCCGCGCATCCGCTTCGGGCTGGCCTTCTGCGAGGCCTCCGGTAAGCGGCTGGTGCGCTGGTCGGGTAATGACGAAGCCTCACTCACCCTCGCACGCAACAACGCATTGGCCATCGGCGCCGGCCACACTTTCCTGATCTTCCTGGGCGACGGGTTCTTTCCCGTCAACGTGCTGGCTGCGGTGCGCGCAGTGCCGGAGGTCTGCCGCATCTATTGCGCGACGGCCAACCCGACGCAGGTGATCGTCGCACAAACGGAGCTGGGCCGCGGCGTGCTCGGCGTAGTCGATGGCGCCTCGCCGCTGGGTGTCGAAACCGACGTCGACATTGCGTGGCGGAAAGACCTACTGCGCAAGATCGGCTACAAGCTGTAGTGGTTGGATGAAACCGAAGCCGACAGGGTGCACCACCACCTGCAGCTGACACTGCCACGCATCGAACGCGACGAGAGGCAGCGCCGCGACGCCAGCAGGGTCCTGACGCCGGCGGCTCGGGCCGGAGCGTCGAAAATGGGCCCCCAGTGACGGCGCCTGCGGCGGGCCTAGTTCTCGATCAGGCGCGGCTGGTCGCCTTTGAACGTGACGGCGCCGATCGACTGCGAACGCCGGAATTCGAAGGCGAACTGCCGGAGGCGGTTCGCCGGCGCAGGTTTTGTATCAGATCGCCCTTAGTGCGTCCTCAGCGCGTGACGTCAGGACGATCCAACCTCTTGATGTAGCTCGCCACCCCGCATCAAGCGGCGGGCGATGTCGGCTGTCTGCAGCGACGCGCGTTCGGTCGGTGAATGGGCCGCCAGGTAGCGGGCAACCGCGATGAGGATGTGCCGGCCCTCGTCCGTGTCGCCCCACGCGCCGAATTGCCGGACTCCCGCCTCCAGCATCTGATACGCATGGAAGCCTGCATCTTCGCGCAGCACCGCATGCGCGAGCGTGGCGATCAGCGCCTGCGGCGAATGGCCGAGCGTGAGATGCCGTGCCACCAGACGTGCGGCGAGATCGACCTGTCTCTGCCGGTCGAAGGCGTCGAGCAAGGCGGCGCCGATCGTCTCTGGATCCGCGGGCAGATCATCGAGCCGCTCGCCGCCGTCGCCCGGGATGCGCGCCGGCGGCACATTGAGATAGCGAGCAAGGTAGAGCGCCATCGCTCCGTGCAATACGCCGCGGACGGCCGTGACGTGAGTGTCGATGTTGGCAGTCCCGATGCGCCTCAGCATCTGGTGGACTGCGTTGGCGTAGGTGAAGACGTGATGCGCCGTCGCCCAGTCGGCGTGCTCGTTGGCATTGCCGAAGCGCGCCACCCTGAGCGCTGCCGCGTACGCGAGGGATTGGCCAAGGTCAGCAGGAGCCGCACCGGCGCGGATCGCCTCCTTGAGTGCGTCAACGATCCTGGCCGGATCGTCACCAAGCAGCTCTTGAGCAAGTGCGGCGTGGCCCGACCAGTCACGCGAGCCGCGTCCGGCACCGAACAGGTTCGCGAGTTCGCTGGTTGATTCCTCACACAACGCAACAAGGTCAACGGGCTGGCGCCAGGCCGTCGATTCCTCGGCGCCACGGGCCGCTACCATCTGACCGACGACAGTCGGCAGCAGAGCCGCCGCGTGTTGCCAACCGACCAGGTCGAGGCACTCGAACGCCTTGTTGATGAAGTCGAGCGAGTGCCCGGTGTCGGCGAAAGCCCGCTCGGTCTCGGCGGCGAACAGGGCATCAGCGAGTTCAGCCGGGGAGAAGCCGGCCGCAATCGCCGTGAGCAGGGTGCGCTCGGCCGCCTCGCGATGGCGCACGTTTGTCCAACGCCGCAGCCAGCGTTTGAGCGCGGCCGGATCCGGCCGGCTGCCAAGCGGCGCGCGTTCCCGCCGCGGTGCCTCGCCGTCGCAGTCCGCCGCCACGCGGCGTGCGCCGTGGAATAGAGCGAGAAAGGCTTCCTCCTCCGGCAGCACAGGCAGGATATTGGCGAGTGCCGTAAGGATCGTAAGACCCACGCCCCAGCCGTCGCGGTTTTGCGCCCCGAACAGCGCCACCTCCCGTACGATTTCGGCCTGCGGTACGCCGGCCGCGAGCTGACCATGCACGGCCTTGGCAATGACGAGGCCGAGATCGTGGGCGAGGCCGTTCGCAAGCCGCTGATGCCAGTGCGCGGCGGGATCGGCATGAGTGAACGTGGTCTTCACCCAGACGTTACCATTGCGCACCTCGACCGGGCAGATCGGTACGTCGTCCGCCCAGAGGTCGAAGGTGCAGCCGCTTTCGAGATCGAAGCGAGCGTGGTGCCAGTGACAGGTCAAGATGCCGTCCTCGACGCTGCCGCGCTCGAGCGGGAAGCCCATGTGCGGGCACCGATTGTCGAGGGCGAAGACGCGCCCGCGGTCGTAGATGACAAGAATCGGACGATGGCCACCGTGCACGACGAGCTGCCCCTTGATCTTCAACTCCTCAAGGCTGCCCGCCAGCGCAAATTCCTTGCTAGGCATGTCCATGAGCATACCTCCCATTGTCACTCTGGGGCCGCTGCAGGTACCCCGCAACATAGGCATGCTCTCGCGCAAAGGCGAGAGGATGCCATGGGGGCTGCGCAAAAGGGCGCGAACTGCCATGACGAGATGGCCAAAGGTATTTCAAAAATGCGCTACAAACGCTCGCACCTCTTCCAATCTTTCTGGCGATCCCTTTATGCTATTTGACTATCCGTCCGAGCGATCGGATGGAGCCTCGAAACGGCAGGCTATACACCCTGACCAGGCAAACACCATGAAAGTTAGAAGAGAGCTTGTTCATCATCACGTTCCAACCTGATGTGAAGCGACGAGCTCCAAGTGTTGCACGATGAAGCAGGCAATCAACTCAGCACCGTCGCGCCGCCACTTTTTGCGGCTAACATCAATGGCTGCGGCATCAGCCCTGGCTCCAGCGTGGGCCGAGCAGCTGGAACCAGCGGATTCGGCGACATCCCGCGTGTCCGCGGGCATCGCCACGTTCGAGGAGGTATGGCGGACCGTCCGAGACCGATTCTACGATCCGCACCTACAGGGGCTCGATTGGTCGGCTGTTCGGGAACGTTACTTGCCAGACGCCACACGGGCGAGTTCCGAAGAGGCGCTTGCCAGCGTCACTAATAGCATGCTCTCCGAGCTGCATGCTTCGCACACGCGCTACTACACACGGTACGAACCAGAGTACTACCAGCTTTCCGATATCTTTGCCGGTGCGCTAAGGCGACGCGGACTGGAACGCGCTTTTCCGGGTGGCCGTATCTCCTATCCCGGCATTGGCATCCTCTCGCGTCCCGACATGCAGGGCCACAGCGTGATTACCGGTGTTATAGAGCGCACGCCGGCCCAACAAGCCGGCCTGCTCGCTGGCGATGTGATCGTCTTTGCCGACGGTGCACCGTTTCAGCCGGTACAGTCGTTCCGCGACAAAATTGGCAAGGAAGTAGTGCTGAGCCTGCGTCGTGCCGGCGCGTTTATGCAAATATCGGCTACCCCAATCGACATCGAACCCAACAAAATGTTCTTGGACGGCTTGAGGGCCAGCGCCCGCATAATGCGCGCCAACGGCCGAAGCATCGGCTATGTTCATGTCTGGTGCTACGCTGGCTCCGTGTATCAGCGGACGCTCGAGCATCTTCTATCGCAAAGTCCGCTGAACGAAGCCGACGCGCTGATCTGGGACCTGCGCGATGGTTGGGGCGGCGCGATTCCCGAGTATCTTGATTTGTTCAACACGCGAGCGCCGACGATGCAAGTCACTGATCGCAATGGCGCCAGCGAACTCCGGAACGTGAAGTGGCGCAAGCCTGTCGCCATGCTTGTCAACGGTGGCACCCGCAGCGGCAAGGAGATCCTTGCCTATGGCTTCAAAAAATACCGGCTTGGCGAGGTCATCGGTACCCGTACCGAGGGAGCTGTCCTCGCTGCGACGGCATTCCTCATTGGCGGCGGCTTGCTGTTGCTCGCGGTCGAGGACGTGCATGTCGACGGGGAGCGGCTGGAAGGCGTTGGCGTCGCACCCACGATCGAAGTCCAAGCTGACCCGGACTCCATGGATCGTAGTGATCCTCAACTCAATCGTGCAATCGCGGTCCTATCCGGGGTCTGATCCTCGGGAGGCAGCCTGCTGGGCTCTTACACTGTTCCGGAGGATCGGACGCCACCAGTGAAATGCTGCTTGCCTGAGCATTCGCGCCCACGGCAGCTAGATTAGAGCTAGTCCACTCGTGTGCCCAATCGCCTCGGTTAGCGCAGGTGGGGCGACAAGTCTGAAGTTGGAGGTAGATCGGAAGTAGCCGGCCGACTGCAAAATCGACGCGAATGACCTTCAGGCGACCGCAAGCTTTCGATCGACTTCCGGTTTGCGCCAACACCGGACGTCCCCACAACGACGCGAATGACCCGGAGCAGACTTTACCGCAATCGAAATAAGCTTCGGCGTTCAACGCTACTGCCGACCATTTCGCCGACGTGAGCATCGCATCTGCGAAGATCGTATTGGGACTAACAGAACGACGGCAGTCGGCGGCGCCAACCGGTAGTCACGAGAAATCCTGCCTCAGTGTGGCGGCGATCTGTTGCAGCGCCCAGTCGACCTGATCGCTGGAGATAACAAGCGGCGGGGCGATGCGAATCGTGTGCCCGTGTGTGTCCTTGGCGAGGATGCCTCGGGTCTGCAGGGCCTGACAGTAGCGACGTGCACCGCCTGCTTCCGGATGAAGCTCGACGGCCAGCATCAGCCCGCGTCCGCGCACTTCCCGGATCGTGTTGCTGCGGATGCCGCTCAGGCCATCGAGAAAGCGGGTGCCCTGGGCGGCTGCGTTCTCGATCATCCCTTCCTCGACCAGCACGCGCAGCGCGGCCCGAGCCACCGCACAGGCCAGCGGATTGCCGCCGAAGGTCGAACCGTGTTGACCAGGTTTCAGGGTGCCGAGCACCGCGTTGTTCGAAAGCACGGCCGACACTGGGTAAAAGCCGCCGGACAACGCCTTGCCGAGCAGCGTGACATCCGCCTCGATGCCCTCGTGCTGTTCCGCGAGCAGCTTGCCGGTGCGGCCGAGCCCGGTCTGGATCTCGTCCAGAATCAGCATCACGTCGTGCGCGGCGCAGAGTTCGCGCACTTCTGTAAAGTAACCTGACGGCGGGATGACGACGCCAGCTTCTCCCTGGATCGGTTCGACCAAAAAGGCGACCGTGTTGGGCGTGATTGCCTTCTTCAGCGCCGCGGCATCGCCGAAGGCGATGATCTTGAAGCCCGCCGCGAACGGTCCGAAATGGTCACGTGCCGCCGGGTCGGTGCTGAAGCCGATGATGCCAAGGGTGCGGCCGTGAAAATTATCGGCGCAGACGATGATTTCGGCCTGCCCGTCCGGCACTCCCTTCACCTCATAGCCCCATTTGCGCACCGACTTGATCGCACTCTCCACCGCTTCGGCACCGCTGTTCATCGGCAGCACCTTGTGGGAGCCGGTCAGCGCCGCGATCTCTTCGTAAAAGAGGGCCAGCTGGTCGTTGTGAAAGGCGCGCGACGTCAGCGTCAGCCGGCCCGCCTGCTCCACCATCGCGGCCAAGATCTTCGGATGGCAGTGGCCCTGATTCACCGCGGAATAGGCGGAGAGGCAATCGAGGTAGCGATGGCCCTGCGTATCCCAAACAAAGACGCCCTCGCCCCGCGACAGAACGACGCCGAGCGGTTCGTAGTTCTGGGCGCCAAAGCGCGCTTCCCTCGCGATGAAATCAGTGACCGATGGATCCATGTTTCGTCACTCCAGTTGGAGCGAACTGGCAAGCAGTGGGCTATCGCCATTTTCCAGCCTGCGAATGCCCGATTATCATCATCAAGTTACCACAGGCATTTTGCTTGCGGACACATTGGGTGACGCTAAACGGCACTGCCACTCCCTATCGGGCTGGACAGAAACAGCACGGCGCGCCTCCTTGCCAACTCTCATTATAAGGTATTGACTTATAAGATGATTTGGCAATGCTCACCCCGAAAGACCGCACCGTGTGGTGCACTCGGCTGGCAACATCCTGCGGACTTATCAACATCGGACGTCGAACCAGCGCTCTGCTGGGTCTGCTACTGTCGGGATTGTGTTGAAAAGTCCTTTTTCGCTGATGACCGAAAATTCTCAGGACCGCTGGTGCGTTCCCCTTGCTGCAAGTTAAGGGAACCACATGAATTACCGCAAAAACGATCGCTGGCCCTCGTATCGATTCTACAGCGCCTTGCAGCGGCTGAAATCGCCAATGCGCTACATTTGCGAGATTTTCGGAGCCCCGCGATTTTCGAGTTTTTCAACACAATCGTCGGTAAAGCGGACATCGGAAAAGCTTGCCGGCTAACCGACCACTTCCAACTAGCCTGCCTCAATCTAAGCCATGGCCTGAAATGGCGCGCCGGCCGGGGCCGACTACAATGGACCTATCATGTTATTCCTGCTTTTGTTTGGAACGGCCTCCAACTCGAGAGACTAGAATTTGGATCCTACTCTGCAAGACCTGATCGAGCGAATTGGCTCAGAACATGTTGAGCGGCGACTGAAAATCGAAGTCGAGCATGAGGCCCAGCTGTTTGGACAGGGACTGATCTTCTTTAATCTTGAAAACTGGTACGCAGCGCCGTGGATTGTCAGAACTGCGCTGAAGCTGACTGGACTTTATGGCCGTGCGCGTCGAAACGCTGACCACGTCGTTGTCAAACAACATAGCGTGGCTTTCGCCAATCTTCCCTCGGCATTTGACAATTTCACTATCCTGCACATCAGCGATCTGCATGCCGACATAAGTGTAGGCGCGATGCGGCATCTGGTTAGCGTGGTCGGCGGCCTTCAATACGACATTTGCGTCTTAACCGGCGACTATCGCGGCAAGACATATGGTCCATTCGAAAAAAGTCTAGAAATCATCGATGAACTGCAGGCCAAATTGAAGGGGCCAGTTTATGGGGTGCTTGGTAACCACGACAGCATCCGTATGGCCCCTTCAATGGAAGCCATGGGAATCTGCATGCTGTTCAACGAGTGCGAACCAATTGTTCGTGACGGACAACGTATTTTCCTGGCCGGCGTTGACGATCCGCATTTCTATCGGGCAGACGACATTGAGAAAGCCGCGTCGCAAATTCCTTCAGATGCCTTTTCGATTTTGTTGGCGCACACGCCGGAAGTTTACGATCGAGCGATGAGCGCCAGATTCGATCTCATGTTATGCGGACACACCCACGGAGGCCAGCTTTGCCTACCCGGTGGAATTCCGATCAAGCTGGAGGCAGCATTACCTAGATTCATGGGCGCTGGACCGTGGCGCCATGGCGCCATGGTCGGATATACCTCGGTGGGCGCTGGCACGAGCCTTCTGCCGGTCCGCTTAAACTGCCCGCCGGAGATAACTCTGCATACCTTGCGCGATGGGCAGCAGCTCTAGCTCACGAGCAAGTCCGTTGCCGAAAAACGAAACGCGGTATCAAAATATCCCGTCGCGGCATCCAAGGAATGACCGCTTTGCGCCAGAAGCAGCCGGTCGCTGGTGGAACGGCTCAAGTTGGCGTCGCCTTGCTCTCCTGCTATTCGCCTTCGCCGTGATGAGGAGTTTGCGTCCTCTTGGGATGATCGACAGGGTCTTGCGCCGACGATCGACTTTGTCCTGCCTGCGAACGACGAGCCCGCCGCGTTCGAGCTTCGTCATCACGAGGGTCATTGTCGACCGGTCGAGTTTGGCGATGTTGGCAACACTTATCTGATCGCTGTCGGGCGTTGCTCGATAACCATCAGAACTGCGAACTGACTCGGGGTGATGCCGAGGCTTCCAAGCTCCTCATTGAGGATCGCAGCCGAAATCTGATGGGCGCGGCGGATGAGAAAGCCCGGCAAAAGCTTCAATTCATTCGCGACGTTCTTGGCATTCCCAGCCCCCTCAATCGTCTACCCGGATGGCGGCCCCAATGCCCCCGCGGGGTTTGGCGGGGAGCGCAAAGGCAACTCATTAGCGACGCCTGATCGCAGGTTTACACACCATCGTCAAACGGCGTCGTCGGCAAGAGCGGGCATGCCAGTTTGAAGGGGCCCACGCCAAGGGGCGCAGAACGACGGTAGCTAGAACCGAGCTACTGCTGATCTTTTCAGCATCCTCCCAGGTTGTCCGCTCGCGAGTTGTCTTCGCATTTTGTTCGGACCGATTTCCTCGACGCCGTCACACGGCGACGGCGGTAGCGTCGTATCTGTACATCCAGTCGTATCGCTCCCGCAGACGGTCTTCCGCCCACTCGCGCTCCACATAGGCCTGCGCCGTCGCCGGATCTCCCAGTAACGGGTTGTGAAAGCGTTTCGTGTTGTCGGCCGATCCGTTGACGACGCGGGACGTGCGTTCGTACCTCGCCGATTCATAGGCGCGGAATGCCGCGGCGACGTCCATGCCGTGCGCCTCGAGCGCTCGGGACAAGATGTAGCCGTCCTCGATCGCCATGACGGCGCCTTGCGCAAGGAATGGCAGCGTCGGATGGCAGGCGTCGCCGAGCAGCGTGACGCGACCCACCGACCATGACGAAAGAGGATGGCGCAGTTTCAATGCCCAGAGGTACGGTTGAGGAATGGCTGCGATGAGCGTCTGTACATCTTCATGCCATCCGGCGAAGTCGGCGAGCATGTCCGCATGCGAACCCGGCGTTGTCCAGGACTCTTCGTGCCAGTCCTCGCGTTCGACCACGCCCACGAAGTTCATCAGCGTTCCGCGCCGTAAGGGATACTGCACGATGTGACGGCCGGGCCCGACCCAATTCGACGAGACCGAACGTGCTAGGCGGGGCGGCAGGTCCGCCATCGAGATGACGCCGCGCCATGCGACGAGGCCCGTGAATTCGGCGTTGTCCGAGCCATGCAGACCTGCACGGATCACGGAGTGGATTCCGTCGGCGCCGATCAGCGCGTCGGCTTCGGCGGTGCTGCCATCGTCGAACTGAAGGATTGCGCGCCCTCCTATGGTCTCGCATCCGACAACCTTATGTCCCAGACGAAGCGCGCCCGGTGCAGCCCTCGTCACCGCATCCGACAGGATACCCAGCAGGTCCGGCCGGAACATCGTGACGTAGGGGTGACCATAGGTCTGCACCGACACGGTCCCGAGATCGAAAGCGGTCCAGGCCTGGCCGGTATTCCACATCCGAATCTCACGCCGCTCCGGATGCGCGGCCTCTTCTATGACGCGGGTAGCGAGGCCGAGTTCGTGAAAGACAAGCATGCCGTTGGCGCTGATCTGCACACCGGCCCCGATCTCCTGAAGGACCGGCGCCTGCTCGTATATCTCGACCTCGAAGCCACGCTTGATGAGGGAAAGCGCCGCCGTCAACCCGCCTATGCCGCCGCCGGCTACGATGATTTTGGGTTTTCTGGCATTTTTCACAGCTTGCTGCCCTTTTTATGGGTGCCTTGCGCCAAGAGCAGCCGTTCCTCCTGAGCCAGCTTTTGACTCAAAGCCGACGTGGGCATTCGGTTCGCGAGAAAAGCCCCGGCGCGTCTCGTTCAAGCTATTCTGAAGTGATGCCGGCATCCTTGACTACTTTTGCCCAGCGCAGGCGATCCCTGGCGATCAGCTCTGCCAAACGTTCAGACGGGCCGCCCCGGGCAATCAAGCCTTGCCTATCGAGAACGGCGCGAACGCTCGGCTGCGCCAGGATCTCGTTAAAGACCGCATTGTAGCGGTCAACGATTTCCTTCGGTGTACCGGCCGGAGCAAGAACGGCATACCACAAATCGACGTCGAAATCGGTTACGCCAAGTTCGGCCAGCGTCGGGACTTGCGCCTGCTGCGCCCGAGCCTGGCTCCCGACGGCGAGGATGCGAATTTGTCCCGTCTCTGCGAGAGGAAGCGCGGTATGGATTGGTAAAAACATCACTGAGACGTGTCCGCCCGCGACGTCTTTCACGGCGCCGGCTGAACCCGCATAAGGAACGTGTGTCAGGTTGATCTGCGCGGTCAGCTTCAGGAGCTCCATGGCGAGATGTTGTGGTGTTCCCCGACCGGGGGACGCGTAGTTGATGTCGCCCGGCTTGCTGCGAGCCAGCGCGATCAGCTCCGAGAAAGTGCTGACGTTGAGCGAAGGATGAACAACAAGCGCAAGAACTCCGGTCGCGATCTCCGCGATCGGCACGAAGCTCGTCTCCGGATCGTAGGGGATCGAGCGATAAAGGCTCGCATTCATCACAAACGTATTGACGGTCACCAGCAGCGTCTGGCCATCGGGAGCAGCGCGCGCCGCTGCCTGGGTACCGATGTTGCCACTCGCACCAGGCTTGTTCTCGACGATCACCGGCTGGTTCCAGCGCTGCCGCAATTCCTCACCGAGGATACGCGCGAGGAGATCGGGCCCTGTGCCCGCCGAGAACGGAACGTTGAGCCGGATTGTTTGCTGCGACTGCCCCAGAGCCAGGCTTGGCATCATTGGAGAAAGGGCCATGGCCAGAATCCCCAGCACCGTGCGGCGCGAAAGCGTGCGACTTCCGGGCATAAATTCTCTCACTGCCATGGGTGTTCGTCGACGGATCACAACTAACAAAATCTCTTAATATGAGATTATGATGTAATGTACGCTGGTCTCGCGCACTGATTCAAGGTTTGATTCTGCCGGACGGGGGGAAGTATCTGCCGTAAACCGGCGCTAAGGCGGGCCGCGGGCCGAAATCGGAGCGATATCAGACCATGCGTCCTGAGGCATGAAGCCAACGAACAGTCTGGAACGGGTGCTGGCGGTTCTCGAGGTGTTTTCCGAGGAACGGCTGGAATGGATGCCTGAGGATTTGATGCGCGAGCTCGGCTATAGCCGGCCGACGCTGTACCGCTATCTGAAGATCCTGAAAGATGCCGGCTTCCTGATGTCGAGCCGCAACTCCGGCGTCACGCTAGGACCCAAGGTCGTCGAGATGGATTACCTGACGCGCCGCTCCGACGCGCTGGTGCTGCACGGCGTGCCCTATCTGAAAGAGCTGACTACGGCTTATTCCTGCACCGCCATGGTTTTACGCTGGTACGGCAACAAGATTCTCTGCGTGGTCTCCGAATCCTCCGCCAAAAACCCGATCAGTTCCTATCCGCGCGGACGACCGATGCCGCTGGGGCGCGGCGCGATCGCGCGCTCGATCATGGCGTTTCTGCCGCGGCCGCGACTGTTGCCGCTGGTCGAGCGTAACCTCGCCGACCTGCGCTCGGTCGGCCTCGGCGATACCGCCGAGGATGTCTTGAAAAGCCTGAAGAAGGTTCGCAAGGCCGGATTTTCCGTCGCCTATGGCGAGGTCACGCCCGGCGCGGTCGGCATCGCCGCACCGATCTTCGACGACCGCCGTTATCCGATCGCCAGCGTTTGCGTCACCATCGCCGGCAGCCTGGTGACCGGCGCCCTGATCGATCAGATCGGCGCCGAAGTTCGGCGCGTGGCGCTGCAGATCTCGGCCGATCAGGCCTCAGCAAAAGCAAGAAACTAAGTCATAATCTTACATTATAAGATTATTCTTGACTTGGCGGCGGTCCTACTCTCATTTTGCGGCGCCCGCGCGCTCGGCGAGGCGGATAATTCACGCCAATCGCAAGAAGCCAGGATGAACAAGCCCACCGCCCTCCCAACGCAAGTCGTCATTGTCGGAGGCGGGCCGGTTGGTCTTGGTCTCGCGATCGAACTCGGCCAGCGCGGCGTCAGGTGCATTCTGATCGAGCGCTACAGCAGTCCGCAGCAGATTCCGAAGGGTCAGAACCTGACCCAGCGCACGCTGGAGCACTTTTACTTCTGGGGTGCGGAGCCGGAGCTTCGTGCCGCGCGGACGATTCCGCGCGATTACGGCATCGGCGGCATGACCTCCTACGGCACGCTGCTGAGCGGCTACAAATATGATTGGCTGCAGCGTGAGTTGGTGCGGCCCTATTACTTCACCGACAACGAACGGCTGCCGCAATATGCCACCGAAGCGGTGCTGCGGCATCGTTTGAGCCAGTTGCAAAGCGTCGAGACACTCTACGGCTGGAGCGCCGCCGGCATCGGGCAGGACGCGGATGGCGTGCAGGTGACGATAGCCGAGCGCAACGGCGATCGTCGTCGCACGTTGCGGGCGGACTATGTGGTCGGCTGTGACGGCAGTCGCTCTTTGGTGCGTGATGCCGCCGGCATCACCCAGACCCTGTCCGACCACGACCGGCTGATGGTGCTGCTGGTGTTCCGCTCGACCGGCCTGCACAGACTGCTCGAGCGCTTCCCCAACAAGTCATTCTACAATGTGCTGCATCCCGACCTGAAGGGCTACTGGCAGTTCTTCGGCCGTGTCGATCTCGGCACCACCTGGTTCTTCCATGCGCCGGTGCCGCTCGGCACCACCAAGGACAATTTCGATTTCCGCCGCTATCTGTATTCGGCGGTCGGTGAGGAATTTGACGTCGAATTCGAGCACACCGGCTTTTGGGATCTGCGCGTCGCAATCGCCGATCAATATCGCATCGGGCGCGTCTTCATCGCCGGCGACGCCGCGCACGGCCATCCGCCCTATGGCGGCTACGGCATCAACACCGGCCTCGAAGACGCCGTCAATCTCGGTTGGAAGCTTGCCGCAGCGCTGCAAGGCTGGGCCGGAGTGGATCTGCTGGATTCCTACGGTGAGGAACGGCGGCCGGTGTTCGTGTCGACCGCGCGGGACTTCATCGAGAAGGCGATCCACAGCGACAAGGATTTCCTGGCTAAATTCGACCCCGCGATCGACAAGGATGCGTTTGAAGCCGAATGGCTGGCGCGCTCGTCCGGTGCGCGTTCCGAGGTTAATTCGTTCGAGCCGAATTACGAGGGCTCGTCTATCGTCGCGGGTCCGCCCGGCGCCACCTGCAGCGCGATCGGGTCGCATGAATTCGCAGCCCGAGCCGGACATCATCTGGCGCCGCGCCAGCTTGCGTCGGGCCGCAATGTCTTCGAGGAACTGTGCGCCGGCTTTACGCTGCTCGATTTCGGCGCGCCGGACGTCGCGATCGCTGAAATCAGGCGCGCCGCCGAGGCCAGCGGCGTACCGCTCAAGCTGATCAAGGATCACAGCGCGGAAAGCAGGGAATTCTACAAGACGACGCTGATCCTGGTTCGGCCCGATCAATTCATCGCCTGGACGTCGGATGGTGATGTGACGGACGCCGCCGGCATTATCCGTCGCATGATCGGCGGCTACCCCTGACAGCATACGCTCCGTCGTCAAATAAGAACAAAGCCAAAAGCCGGCAAGGAAACACAGGGAATCAAGGGTATGAGCCGTCATAGTGCCGCGCATTATTTCCTCGAAGGACTCGTCGACCTCGGCGTTAAATATATCTTCGCCAATCTGGGCACCGATCATGTCTCGCTGATCGAGGAGATCGCGCGCTGGGACCGCGAAGGCCGCAAGCATCCCGAGATCATCCTCTGCCCGCACGAGATCGTTGCCGTTCACATGGCTGGCGGCTACGCACTGGCGACCGGCAAGGGACAGGCGGTGTTCGTGCATGTCGATGCCGGAACTGCCAATGCCTGCATGGCAATTCAGAACCTGTTTCGTTATCGGGTGCCGGTGATGTTGTTCGCCGGGCGCGCGCCCTACACGCTGCATGGCGAATTGACCGGATCGCGCGACACCTATGTGCACTTCGTGCAGGATCCCTTCGACATCGCCAGCATCGTGCGGCCCTACGTCAAGTGGGAATATTCGCTGCCGTCCGGCATCGTCGTGAAGGAAGCGCTGGCCCGCGCCGGCGCCTTCATGCACAGCGATCCGCCGGGGCCGGTCTACATGATGCTGCCGCGCGAGACGCTGGCCGAGGAATGGGACGAGGCACAGATGCCGACCTATGTCCCCGCGCGCTATGGCGAGGTCGCGGTCGGTGGTATCGACCCTACCCGCGTCGAGGCCATCGCCACCCGATTAATGGCGGCGGACAATCCGATCGCGCTGACAGCCTATCTCGGGCGCAATGCGGACGCCGTCTCGGCGCTGGAGCGTCTCGCGCTTGCCTGCGGCATCCGGATCGCGGAATTCAACTCGATCGATCTCAACGTCTCGCAGGACTCGGCGTGCTTTGCCGGCTTCGATCCGCTGCCTCTGCTGGAACAGGCCGACGTCGGGCTGCTGCTCGATACCGACGTGCCTTTTGTGCCGCAATACGCCAAGCGCGTCGAAGCCATCGACTGGATCCAGATCGACATCGATCCGTTGAAATCTGATTTCCCGATGTGGGGATTCCCGACCGACATCAGGATTCAAGCCGATTGCGCGACTGTTCTGCGGCAAGTGCTCGAGGTGGTCGAGGCACGCGCGGATGACCTCTATCGCAAGCGCGTCGCCGACCGCATCGCCAGCTGGAGCGGTACCCGCGATGCAGCGGCGACGCGCCGCGCAACCGCGGCCGCGAACAAGGGCCTGCCCGGCGCGCTCAGCGCGGCCTATCTGTTCGCAACCTTGAACCGTGTGTTGTCGCAGGACGATATCGTCGTCAACGAAGCGATCCGCAATGCGCCGCTGGTGCAGGAGCAGATCCGTCGCACGCAGCCACACAGCTATGTCGGCCTCGCCGGCGGAGGGCTCGGCTTTAGCGGGGGCATGGCGTTAGGGCTGAAGCTGGCGCAGCTGGAACGGCGCATCGTGCAGATCATCGGCGACGGCGCGTTTCACTTCTCGTCGCCAGACTCGGTATTCGCGGTCGCTCAGCAATATCACATTCCGATTCTGACGGTGGTGCTCGACAATGGTGGCTGGCAGGCAGTTAAATCGTCGGTACAGCGGGTCTATCCGAAGGGCGTTGCCGCCGAGACCAATTCGTTTCAATCGCAACTGCGCTCGGGCCGGCAGGGCGAGCAACGACGCTTCTCCGATATCGGCCGTGCCTTCGGCGCGCATGGTGAATTCGTCAGCGAGCCCGATGAACTCGCCGCTGCGGTCGACCGCTGCCTCGCGGCTATCGACGGTGGAATCGCTGCCGTCCTGCATGTCCAGATCACGCCGCTCTAGCGGGCAATCCAGGCTTGTTCGCCGTGCACCAAGTTGTCGTCATTTCCATGCATTCTGCCCTGGGAGGGATCGAAATCATGAAAGCCTTTTGCCGCCTGGCGCTGGCCGCCATCTGTTTGAGCTATTCCGCCTTCGTGCATGCTGCCGACGAGGTGAAATACCCGACCCGCCCGATTCGCATCGTCGTCGGCTTCACGGCGGGCGGCGGCAACGACATCATCGCCCGCATCGTCGGACAAAAACTGTCGGAAAGTCTCGGCCAGTCGGTCATCATTGAAAACAAGCCCGGCGCGGGTGCGATCCTTGCCACCGAATACGTCGCGCGATCTGCACCCGATGGCTATACGCTGCTGGTCGGTGCCAGCGGCGCCATGGTGATCAACCCGGCAGTCTATGAGAAGCTGAGTTACGATACGATGCGGGATTTCGCCCCGGTGTCCGAGCTTGGCTCGTTTCCACTGATCCTAATCGTTAACGCGGCGTCGCCGTTCAAGTCGTTGGCCGATCTCGTCGCCTACGCCAAAGCGAATCCGGACAAGGCGAATTATTCGAGTTCCTCCGCCGCCTTCCAACTCGCGACCGAGCTTTTCAAGCAGAAGACCGGCGCGCCGATGCAGATGATTCCCTACAAGGGCGCCAACGATTCCGTCACCGCGGTGATCTCCGGCGAGGTGACCGCGACGATCGCCGATTCTGGACCGGTGACCAGTCAGGTCAACGGCGGTCTGGCCCGCGCGCTGGCAGTTGCCGCACCGAAGCGGATGGACGGCTTGCCCGATGTGCCAACCATGAAGGAAGCGGGCGCTGACGTCGAAGCGGTGTTGTGGAGCGGCATATTCGTGCCCGCGGCGACGCCACCCGACATTGTCAGGAAGCTGGAGGCTGAATTCGTCCGCATCGCGCGGTTGCCGGACGTTATCTCCCGCCTAAAATTGCTCAACATCGAGTCCGTCGGCAACTCGTCGGAGGAGTTTTCTCGCATCATCGCGACGGACCTAGAACGCTGGAGAGCGGTAGCCCGCGCCGGCAACATCAAGATGGCCCAGTAAAACGTTGTGCGCGGAGACGGGGAAATGGCCGAGCAGCTGCATGCTGATGTCGTGGTGGTTGGCGCAGGTCCGGTCGGGCTGACTTTAGCAATGGATCTGGCCTGGCGGGGCGTCCACGTCATCGTGCTGGAATCCCGCGCGCCGGGCGATCCGCCCAGCGTCAAGTCGAACCACGTCTCGGCGCGCTCGATGGAAATCTTCCGCCGGCTCGGCGTCGCGCAAGAGGTGCGTGACGCCGGATTGCCAGCGGATTATCCCAACGACGTTGTCTATCGCACCGCGTTTCTCGGCCGCGAAATCACGCGTATCAAAATTCCGTGCCGCGCCGAGCGCTACACGGCCAAGGACGGCCCGGATACCTGGTGGCCGACGCCGGAGCCGCCCCACCGGATCAACCAGATCTATCTCGAACCGGTGTTGTTCGCCCATCTGTCGGCGATGCCGAGCGCACGCATTTTCAACGGCACATCACTGGTCGATTTTACGCAGAACACCGAACGAGTCAGTGCCTTCGCCACCGCGAATGGCAAGGAGATCGAGATCTCCTGCAAATTCCTGATCGGCTGCGACGGCGGCCGCTCGCTGGTGCGCAAGAAAATCGGCGCGACGCTGAGCGGCGACGTCGCATTGCAGCATGTGCAGTCGAGTTACATTCGCGCGCCGAAGTTGCTCGGAATGCTGCTGGAACAAGGTAGCACTCCGGCATGGGCATCTTTCGCATTGAATGCGCGGCAACCCGGCAACGTCTACGCTATCGACGGCAAACAGAACTGGCTGGTCCATGTCTATCTCAAGCCTGAAATCACGGACTTTGAGGCGGTCGACCGCGACGCCGCGATCCGCACCGTGCTCGGCGTCGACCAGGATTTCGAATATACGAATTGCTCAGCAAGGAAGACTGGGTCGGGCGCCGCCTGATCGTCGACAAGGTGCGCGACGACAAAGTCTTCATCTGCGGCGATGCCTGTCATCTATGGGTGCCCTATGCCGGCTACGGTATGAATGCCGGCATCGCCGACGCCGCCAACCTGGCGTGGCTACTGGCGGCCCGGCTCGAAGGCTGGGGCGCGGAGGGAATATTGGCAGCCTATGCAGCCGAGCGCCTTCCGATCACCGATCAGGTTTCGCGCTTCGCGATGGACCATGCGCACGCAATGACCGAGACGCGAAAATCCGTAAGAGACGAAATCGAGGCCGACGGGCCGGAGGCCGACGCCTATCGCGCCGCAGTCGGCAAGACGACTTATGACCTCAATGTGCAGCAGTATTGCTGCGCGGGATTGAACTTCGGCTATTTCTATCAAGGTTCACCGATCATCGCGTATGATGGTGAAGATGCGCCCTCTTATACGATGGGAGAGTTCACGCCATCGACAGTTCCGGGTGCCCGCCTGCCCCACATCTGGCTCGCAGATCGACGTTCGCTTTATGACGCGATAGGACCATATTACACGCTGCTGCGACTGGACCCGGACATAGACGTATCCGGTCTGACAAATGCCGCAGCGGCTGCCTGCGTCCCGTTGACGGTACTTGATGTATCCAGCCCTGAAGCGGCGGAGTTGTGTCCGCACAAGCTCATATTGGTCCGACCAGACCAGCATGTCGCTTGGCGGGGAAATGACATCTCAGCCGATCCCGGTCGACTCGTAGAGATCGTCCGTGGCGCGAGATCCGCAAGTAAAGCCACGCTTTTGCAAGCTGACGTTTGCCCGAAATAGTGGGGGTCACACTGTTGCTAACGTCGTTGTTGCCACTTTTCGGACCTCGTCGTTTCCCCGAACGGCAGCTTCGCGCCACAAGCGGAAGTCACGGGACGTCACTCCGGAAGTCCGGAGGTACGCCTCGTAGAGCCTGGCTGACGAGATGGAACAGGAGCCGCCGGATTGTGCGAAGGGAAGATAGCCCAACTCGTCGAGGCTGAACATGAACGGAAGCCGGGCCTTCTGTTCACGGGGAATTCAGTTTCGCGGGCTAACGTGATCTCACGGCCACAGAGGTGGCCGGGTTTCCAGCCCCTAAACTGAAAGGACACCACATGCTCAAGAATATATCTGTTCCGGTTCTTGTTGCATCGCTCCTCGCTGGATCAGCAGTAATTGCTGCCGGTAGCGCCATAGCTCACGATACCAAGTCTTCTGTGGACGCAAAGGCGCAGGCGACAGTAGACCAGCCGGTCGCGCTGGGTAACACCGATATGTCGGCCGCCAAGAAGGCCGCGAAGAAGACCAAGACCAAGAAGGGCACGACGACAAAGAAGGAGACGTAGGTCCTCGCGCTTGCGGGAGGTGCGCGATGACGCGGCTGAAGCGGCATCGCGCACCGCGTCGATCAATGTCCGCTAAGCGCCAGAAGCGGCCATTCCTCCTAAGGCAGCTTTTGACTCCAATGCGGGCACAATGCCTCCTTTCAAGTCTGCTGTGCGCCAAAAATACAACGTTGACTTCGACGGTACCTCGAAGTCGCCAGGACTAGACTTCTACAATCGGCGGACCAACTCCAACCGACCGTCAAACGAGTGGGGAAAATGGAGGATGTCGACATTTTAATTCGCAGGGCTTCGGTCGTCCACTATGACCTGCAAGAAGCCGCGGTCGCATCGCCTCGACGCCATAGATCGAGGCCAGCATCTCCGGCGTGATTGCGGCGTCGGGTGAGCCGGCGGCGTGTAGCGCGCCATTCTTCATCACGATGATCTTGTCGGCCCAGCGTGCTGCGAATGTCAGGTCATGCAGGACGACTATGGCGATACGCCCCTCGCTCCCACCTTGGCCATCATATCGCTTTTGCTGGCGGACGAACATCATTGAGCCCGTATCTCGGCTCCTGTCGGCGCAGTGTCATGTCGCAACTCCGATCTACGCGACAGAACCGGCGGGTCAGACGGTGCGCTTCAGCGGCTCGACCAGATCGGTCTTCTCCCAGGAGAAGCCGCCTTCATTGTCCGACGTACGGCCGAAATGGCCGTAGGCCGCGGTACGCGCGTAGATCGGCTTGTTGAGGTCGAGATGCTTGCGGATACCGCGCGGCGTCAAATCCATCGCCCGCGCAGCGGCCTTCTCGAGCTCGTCCTCCGGCACTTTTCCGGTGCCGTGCGTGTCGATATAGATCGACAGCGGACGCGCCACGCCGATGGCATAAGCAAGCTGCAGCGTGCAGCGGTCGGCAAGGCCGGCCGCGACGACGTTCTTGGCGACGTAGCGCGCGGCATAGGCGGCGGAACGGTCGACCTTGGTCGGGTCCTTGCCCGAGAACGCACCGCCGCCATGCGGGGCCGCGCCACCATAAGTGTCGACGATGATCTTGCGGCCGGTGAGGCCGGAATCGCCATCGGGACCGCCGATGTAGAACTTGCCGGTCGGATTGATGTGCCAGATGGTCTTGCCGTTGATCCACTCCTTCGGCAACGCCTCGCGCACATAGGGCTCGACAATGTCGCGAACCTGATTGGAGGTCAGGTCCTCCACCAGATGCTGGTGCGAGACCACGATCTCGCGGACGCCGACCGGCTTGCCGTTCTCGTACTGCACGGTGACCTGGCTCTTGGAGTCCGGCCCCAGCACCTTCTCCCGGCCGGAATGGCGGGCTTCCGAGATCAGCCGCAAAATCTTGTGGGCGTAAAAGATCGGCGCCGGCATCAGGTCCGGCGTCTCGTTGCAGGCATAGCCGAACATGATGCCCTGGTCGCCCGCGCCCTCCTCCTGGTTGCCGGGCTGCAGCGCGTCGACGCCCTGCGCAATATCGGCGGACTGCGGATGCAGCAGGATCTCGATATCGCAGGTTTCCCAGTGGAAGCCTTCTTGCTCGTAACCAATGTCCTTGATGGCGCCGCGCACCACGCCTTCTATCTGCTCGTTGGTGACGGACGTCGGACCGCGAGTTTCGCCCGCGATCACCACCTTGTTGGTGGTGGCGAGCGTTTCGCACGCGGCACGGATCGCCCAGGGATCGATGCCCGCCTTTGGACCTTCGCGGTAAAACAGGTCGACGATCTCATCAGAGATACGGTCGCAGACCTTGTCCGGATGACCCTCGGAAACCGACTCGCTGGTGAACAGATAGGACGCGCGCATCAAGTACCCCCCTTTTTCCGTCCCGACCTCGGCGGTCCTTCGTAATGTGTCTTAAAACCAACACCGTGAGTAAGCCTGATCATGCCGGAACGCCGAGTTTCAGCTGCCGCTCCCAGCTCAGCGCGTGCTGCACGATCTGCTCGAGATGGTCGTGACACGATCTCCACCGCAGGATGGACTTCGCCTTTGCGTTAGATGCCACCAGGATAGCCGGATCGCCGGGCCTGCGTTCGCGCATCCTCACGTCGAAATCGACGCGGCACACGCGCTTGACGACTTCGATCACATCCAGGACCGAGTAGCCACGGCCATACCCTACATTGCAGGTCAGGGACTCTCCCCCGCCTCGCAGATACGCCAGCGCATCGACGTGCGCCTGCGCGAGATCGGTGACGTGCACATAGTCCCGAATGCAGGATCCATCCGCGGTTGGATAATCGCTGCCAAACACGTCCATGCCCTGCCGCCGACCCAACGCCGCCTGCACCGCGACGTGTATGAGATGAAATGCCTCTCGCGTGGACTGCCCCGAACGCCCCGCCGGATCGGCCCCTGCGACATTGA
The DNA here is from genome assembly GCF_023101085.1 of Bradyrhizobium sp. 170. Taxonomy (NCBI): domain Bacteria; kingdom Pseudomonadati; phylum Pseudomonadota; class Alphaproteobacteria; order Hyphomicrobiales; family Nitrobacteraceae; genus Bradyrhizobium; species Bradyrhizobium sp. 170. Next base: position 7,209,928 of record NZ_CP064703.1, read on the forward strand.
AGTAGCGCAGCGCACAATACCTGAGCGGGGTTGACGCTGCCGCATCTCGTAGCATCCATTCGGTGGCGAGCTTCGAGCGGCCGTATGGGTTGATTGGGAGCGTCGCGTTTTCCTCCTCAATCGGGATCGTTCGCGGCTCTCCGTAAACAGCGGCCGTCGACGAAAATATGAAGTGTGAAACGCCAGCGCGCTCGGCTTGTGAGATCAGCGCATGTGTGTTCACGGTATTGTTCAAATAGTATTTTCCGGGATCACGAACAGACTCAGCGACTGATATGCTGCCGGCAAAGTGCACGATCGTATCAACAGAGTGGTCCTGCAGGATCTTGGCGACCATCGCAGCGTCGCCGCAGCTTGCACGATAGAATGGCACGCCTTCCGGAACGGCGGCCCGCAGACCCGTGGATAGATCGTCGATTACGACGGCTCGCTCGCCCGCATCCAGCAGGGCCAGGACCGCGTGGCTTCCAATGTAGCCGGCTCCACCGGTGACCAGCACGCTGTTGCCATTCATCAATCGCGTCGTCCGGAGGTCCTGCATCGTCATTCACCTTCTGTCCGTCCTGGTCCTGGCCGCAACCGTAAAACAGGCGGTCACAAGCCCCGCTCCGCCCCTCCTGAGCAGAACTGGTCTTCATTCTTCCCAACAAACAGGGCCGATGGCGATTTCGCCTGCATCGTCGACGCCAAGGAGCCTGTAGACTTTCCAGGTCATCAGAACTTTCTTGCAGTGCTGGCACCTGACCTCGTCGCTATCGCGCAGCCTTGGCGGAGGCGCGATAGAGGCAGAGCCGCACGTGTCGCATGCAAAGTCCCTTGCGATCTTCATTACGACCTCTTCGTTTCCCGGTGGAACCGGCAATCGTTCTGCTCCTGCGCCGGATCCCACTCTCCTCGAGCTCTCGAAGGTGGCTTCCTGCCCATTTTTTAGGCGCGACTTATTGATTTGTTCATGCATCTTGACGCTAATATTTGTCGGATAGAACGCAGCTTATCGACAGAGATCGGGGCGCGTTCCGATTGGATCGCCGACGCGACCGACCGCAAAGGTAGCTCAGAATGCTCGCGGGCATGTTGTTCTTGGCCGCAGGCTTTGCCTGCGGCGTCGTTTTTCGACTCGGCGCTTTTGCAATCGGCGTCGCGGCACTCATTGCCGGATACGCAGTGTTGCTCGGCTTGGCCAATATCTCCTGGAAGGTGCTGGCCATCGAGTTGCTGTTGGCGCTGCTTTTTTTGCAGGTCGGATACGTGGGAGCCGTCGTCGCGCGAATAGCCCTCATAAAGCTGAAGGCTCGTTCGCCCGGATTTGCCCGGCTGCATGCGATTCTGCATGTCGCGCGCGCGAGCAAGACCGACCACTCCAGCTGAAGCTCGGTTGGTTGCATGCTTCGCTCTACTGCTCACCCGATTGCGAAACGATGGTGGCGTAGTTCCCCGCGTTGAATGCCGTTGTCGCGACACCCTTGCGCGAGACTGACGCTGCAGCACCCGGCGCCCGATTGACCTCGACGCGAACAACGTCGCCAGGTTCCACGAGCGCTCCGTCGTCAGCCGGGAATGTTGCCATCGCGCCGTCCTTGCGCCGCTGTATCCAGTAGGAAAGCGACTTCCCGCCGCCCTCATTCTGAGCCGTCCGCGGCGACGTCGCTGTTTCCGCGACAAGCGTTTCAGACGTATTCATCCGATTGATCAGCTGCTCGATGCTGGCCTTGGCTTCACGCAATTCGGACGAAGCTTTCGCCTTGCCGTCCTTGACCAGATCAGTCGCATCGCGCTCCGCCTTCCGCACTTCCTGCTGAGCCCGCACTAACGCGGTTTGCACATCAAGCATTCCGCTTTGAATATCTGCGGTCGTGCGCTCCAGCGCGAACTGCCGCGACGTGACTGCAAGCCCCTTATCGACAAGCGCGCCGACGGTATTCAGCTCGCGCTGGGCCAGGGCGACCTGCTTCTCCTGTGTCGCCAGCTTGCTCTGCAGCGAGGCAATCTCCTTCTCATACAGCAATCGCAGTTCCGACAAGGCCGCGAGCTGCGATTGCAGCGCGTCGCGCCGGGTTATCAGGATCGTTGCCTCCTCCGCCAGGAGACTTCCGATATCCTTCTTGTTAGCGAGCTCGGGCGGGAGAGTGATTGTGTTCTGCTCGGCAAGCTCAGCTTCGAGCCGAGCGCGGCGGATGTAGGTCCGCCACAGTTCCAGACGTGCAGCCTCGACGTTTCCTGCCGCGTTGATCTGCTCCCGCATCCCCGCTTCGCTTGGCCGATGCAAGCCGCCGGCTACGCCGACTGCCTGCAAGACGCTCAAGCCAGGACGAAAGCTGAATTCACCAGGGCGCTCTACATCGCCGAGCACATAGAACGGACGATACTGAACTATCTCGACCGCTGCTTCCTGCGCACCCATAAAGCCGGTGCGCTTGTACAGTTCTGCCGTGATCGCATGAGCGAGCTGGTCGCTGGTTCGCCCTTCCGCGGCGATTTCGCCGATCATCGGCAAGGACACGCGACCGGCAGGATTTACGGTGTATTCCGCGCCAAGCGGCGTCCACTCGTAGTATTCGGCCTTGCCGGCGCGCCATTCGACGACCTTCAGGCGCAGTTTGTCCTGAGGGCCAAGAAGATATTCAGCGCCGAAAGCCGGTGCGGCGAGAAGTTGAAGCACGCAAAGGGCCGCAAGCGATGCGCCGATCCTCGGCGGCGCGACGCGACGGCTCCAAATCGAAGCCGTAATCCATGTCTCCGTCGAGTTATGCGGCATGCGGTGGTCCTCTTCTGATCTCATGGCGGCAACATTCTTTCATTCCGCTTCGTTGCGCTAACGAAAGCTGTGAGACGAGCGGCGATCTCCGCGAGAGCCGGCGGCAGCGATCGCGTAAGATTAGTCAGGAAAGCTACATCACCAGGCTCGACCGCGTTCACTACGCGCAGCCCACCTACGTAGACCGCCACCCCTGCGGCAATCGCCAACGGTATGCTTGAAGGATGGCCGACAACCCTGATGCAAACGGATGCCGCCGCAGCGCTGGCGAGTGCAGCTGCACAGAGCTTCAGCACCGCAACCACCGGAATGGTGAATCCGAGCCGCTGCACTACGAACCAGCAACCCAGGCCGATCATCAAGATCTGAATTGCCACCCGCGCGGAAGCGGCGCCCATCACGCCGAATTCGGGGATCAGCAGGAAGCCAGCGGCCAACGCACATGCGGCACCACAGAGGGAGCTTACGAGTACGAAGTCGCTTCGCTCAAACGCCTGCACCAGGCTGGTGGCGACTGTCGACAACACGCTCAGTGCCGCAACGGAAACAAGGACCATTGCCGCCGGCACGGCGGCGACGAACTTGTCGCCATAGAGAGCCGGCAGCAGCTCCGGAACAATGGCAGCGGTGCCAAAACATATCGGAAATACGAGTGCGGCCAGAAGTCGGACCGCGGCAGCGAACTGCCCTCTCATGCCATCCAGATCGTCGCGCCCGCGTTTCTCGGCAAGCGACGCGAGCACTGCGCTTGTCAGCAACATGGGGCCCTGAACGGCGAGCTGGGTCAGCGCCAGGGCAACCGCGAACATCGCGACAGAATCCATTCCCCAGTAGCGTTCAAGGAAGAATAGCTCGATCCGCGACCAGACAATGGCACTGGTGACATTGGCGCCCCAGCAGTAGAGGGCAAACGAGGTCACGCGCCGGCTCAGCGTGCGATCGATTGACGCCGGCCCGAACATCGCTGACAGGCAAACCACCGAAGGAACCAGCATTCCCGCAGCGTAACCAGCCAACGCGCCCGTGATCCCGAACAACAGTGAACCGCCGATCACGGCGAAGACCTGGAGCAATAGCGAAACGCCAGCGATGCGCGCGGCCATTAAAAATTCTTGCCGTCCCCTCAAACGAGCATAGGTGTAAGTGGTCAACGTCTGGCCAACGACAAGCAGGATCATGAGGACGACCAGCGGCATTGATGCGCCCTTCGCCGCACCGCCGCCCAGGAACTCTGCAACGGATCGGTGACCATACATCCACACCATCGTGCCGGAACAGATGACCGCGATAAGCGCCGCAATCACGAGCCGTCGTGAAAGGTTTCTGTCCAGATGTGCCGCCACGCTGGACTGTCCGCTCCCGTGCAGGAACGGCAGGAACCGTCCAACAGCGGACGATAGACCGAGGTCGACGAAGGGGGCGGCCATCCAAACAAGCCAGACGACATAGGCGACCGATCCCGTCTCGTTCACGCCAAGTGTACGAGCCACGGCAATGCTGCTGAAGAAGCTCGCAAGCGCAATTGCACCTCCCGCCAGCGCGCCAAGCATCGAGTTCTTCACGAACCTGGACATGCAGTGCGTCCTTTTCGATCTCCGGCTTGCATGTCGACAGCCCACTGCATAATAGGTCTAGACCTGTCGAGCCTCCGATATTTGCGATGCATGACATCGCCATCATGCATCGATATGGTTCTTTCGGGTCGGAGGCCTTCCCCTTTAGGGTCTGAGGCGTTGACATGGTTACACGAGTTCTTTTGCTCCTTCTTGTACTGTCTGGATTTCCGACGATCGGGCGCGCCGACACCGGCGACGAACTCAATCTTTCGGATCTCATACAAACCTTCAGCGAGGATTTTGACGCGTTGGACGTATCCGCGTGGGGACCGGGAACGCGCTGGATCGCCCACACGCCGTGGAACGGCGACTTTGGGAGCGCGACCTTCGCCGATCCGAAGCCGGGCTTTCCATTCACTACGCAGAACGGCCAGCTCCGCATCGAAGCCGCCAAAGGCGCGGATGGGAAGTGGCGCGGCGGACTTCTGGCGTCCGTCGATCGGCAGGGTAAAGGCTTTGCGCAGCAGTTCGGGTACTTCGAAATGCGAGCCAGGTTTCCAGCGGGCAAGGGCCTCTGGCCCGCCTTCTGGCTGATCGGTCTCGATCGCTCTACTCATACGTCCGAGGTTGACGTGGTCGAGCACTACGGCCATATGCCCGCGCGTTACACCGCTTCGGTTCACGTGTGGGATCGCAAGGAGCCGAAAAAGTCGCGCACGACGCACAAGTTCGTCGCGGTGCCGCCCAACTCCCTCTACGCAGACTTCCACACCTATGGCGTAAAGATCGACGGCGAGTGGACGCGATTCTATTTCGATCGTCGTGAGGTCGGGAGCGTGCCGACGCCTGCCGAACATCATCAGCCGATGTACATGCTGATCGACCTCGGGCTTGGCGCCGGATGGCCCATCGACGAGGCGCCGAGCCCGTCCTACATGTACGTCGACTATGTCCGGGCGTGGCAGAAGCGCTGAGGCAGTCATGCCGCAATCCTCGTGGCAACTGCCAAAAAGGCGTCGATCTGCTGCTTGAAGTCGAGTTCCGGGCGGCGCGAATGCGCCAGCGCTGCTTGCTGCAGCTGCTGGTAATACAGATCGTCGGACCACATCCGCCTCAACTCGGTGGCCCAGGTGCAGGCAGGAGCGTCATGCTTGATGATGGCCCCGCCTGCACCGACCGTCTCCGGCAATGCGCCGCGATCGCTCGCCAGCACAGGAATTCCGCTGAACTGTGCCTCTGAGACGACGCGGCCCCAGGTCTCCGCCTCCCATTGGCTCGGCACCAACAACACACGTGTCGAGGCATAGATCGGCGACATGTCGTCGCTGCGCTCGACAAGTTCGACATTGGCCAGCCTGTGGATGCGCCCCTTCAGCAGCGCGGCCTGGCGCATTCTCAGCGGCCACCCCTTCACTAAGCGGAATTGAATGTCCGGACATTGCTCGGCAATCGCGAGGGCGACATCGACGCCTTTCTCGGCCACCGGATTGATGAAAGTGACGTAACGACGATCACCAGCCAGGCGATAGCGCTCGGCCCGAAACACAGGCGGAATGACGCAAGCATGAATCCCGAACCGTTCGCGGAACCTTCCCGCAGTAAACTCCGAGTTGGCAATATAGGCGCGAAAAGGAAGATCTCCGCTGGAGCCGGTCCAACGCCTGCGGCCGATTTCAAACTCCAGCCCGTGCAGATAGGCGATCGCCGGCACGCCGCGGCGGACGAACGCTTTGGCGATCTCAACCATCTGCCCGTTCTGAACCACGACCAGACGAGGCAGAGGCAGCCCGTCAAGACTGTCCCACGGCTTGCGCGATCGGTAGACATCGTAGCCAAGCTGCCGGTCCACGCACACGTCGGTTCCGCGAAGAAAGTTGGCGGCGGCTCGCAATGCTCCGTCCATGCGCCGTAGCGGCAATCGCGACAACACGGAGGTCTTGACCCCGCGGCGGTTCAGTTCGAGCGCGAGCTCGTGCGTATTGACTTCCAGACCACCGACGACGTGGGGAAGGTATGACGTGCCACTAGCGAGCAGAATACTCACAAACTGCCTCTGTCCGAATCTGATTTCTCCACAACTCCAACAACCTTGACTTCCGGCCGCCGCTTTGCGGTGAGATACAGCCACATCTGCGTTCCAGTGCGCCGCTCGTTCATGAGTTCGACAGCGGTGCGCGGCATGAACCTCGAAAGTTCGGGGATAATCGCCGCGGGGAAGTCTGCAAGGGAACGTGGCCGTGCGACAATCTGCTCGACGTTGTGCGTTCCCGAAAATCGCGCCTTCAACTTTTCGGTGCAATTGGGCACGAACGCGTCATGCGTCTCCACCAGGATGTCGGCGCAAGACAAGCGTGCGACCTTGATGAGGTCGAGCATATCAAGCTCTCCGCCTTCGATATCGGCAAGCACCAGGGTCGGACCGGGGCATTCGGCGAGTTCGACCCCGAGTTCATCCGGATGGCAGAAGCCCTTGAGCGCAAACCGGGCGCAAACGCCGTTCAGAACAGCCGCTCGCAGCAGGCCGGCGTGATGCTCCAGGGCACCTTCGAAGGCGGTAACCTTCGTCCGTGGCATCTGCCGCAAGAATCCGATTGCGTAGTATCCATCAGCCGCACCGACATTGATGATGCGCGGATAGTCTCGCGCAATCACCCGATGCACAACGTCATGCAGCTCGATCTCCTGGGTGCCGAGAAGATAGCCGAGCAGATTCCGGCTGGAGACCGGGGTCAAGCTCAGGTGCATTCCCCTAAACGGGCCGGACAGCACCGTGTTAGCAGCACGATGACGGACCAGAGCCGCGGCCGCATTCCAGCAGGGCATCGCAAGCCAGCGCAGCAGGGTTCGGGCTGATGACGGAAGCAGCCTCCGATAGGAGCGGTAAACGCTCATCGCGACAGAGGAGGATTCGATGGTGCTCCACGTTGCATGCTGCATGACTAGCGTCTCCTTCTGTGGACCATGTCGGCGTGGAAGCGCGTGCCGGATGACAACTCTGGACGCGATGGCTCCAATGGCAATGCAGCTCCGTTCCAGGCTACAGTCACCTCACCAGGCCTCCCGCCCTTCGGCATTCGGACGGCTTTCGGTCGAACAAATCGACGCGTATTGAACAATGCACTGAAGCGTCGCAATCGCCTGCCGATCGGTCGCTCGACGAAATAATGAATCGCGATAGCTGCCAGGATGGCCGCGACGGCAGACACGGGGACGAACATCCATGATTCGCTTTTCCCGAAGGACGACCACCAAAGCTTCTCCGCGGCAATGATCGCAAAGAAATGGAACAGATATAGGCTGTAGGATGCATCTCCTACCTGCACGAGTCTTTGAGTGAGCCATCGCGTGTCGTCTATCCACACCGTGACACAAAGGACGACGCAAATCGCACTGATGACCCAGAAGGCAGCGATCCACTCGACGTCAACTGGATGAGTGCCAACGAAGGCTGCAAACAACATGACATCAACAACGAGAAACATGGCCAGCGCGATCAAAAGGAAAGTGTTGCTGCGAACGGCATGCGCGCTCTTGAGCCAGCGGGCGGCAGCTCCGATCAAGACGCCGACACCGAACAGCAGGATGATGGGATCGGAATAGAACGTGATCAGGCCCGTGGGAGCGCGCGTATCGGCAATCGGCTTGAATAGCGTTCCGGTCAAGACAACTCCTGCCATCAGAGCAATCAGCACCGTCAGTCCCTTCCTGCGTGACAGCAACAGCACAGAGGCAAAAGCCGCGTAGAACGTCATCTCGTAGTTCAACGTCCAGCCTACGCCGAGCGTCGGGCGCATCGCCGCCATCGGACCTGGTTCGACCGCAACCGGAATGAAGAACAGCGAGCAGATCAGCTTGTGGACGTCGAGCCCGGCGCCGTGACGAAGGCGCAGCGCAACTTCAAGCGCGGTGGCCAGCCAATAGATCGGAACGATCCGGATGATGCGGCTGGCGATGAAATGCCCCGTAACGCCGCGAAGGGCAAAGTTGTCGTAGTACGTGTACGACATGATGAAACCACTGATGATGAAGAAGATCCAGACGCCAAGAAGGCCGATGTGAATCGCGGTCTGACTGGTCAACGGATCGGTCGGAGCCCATTCGGCTTGCCGCAAGATTGCATGAGAAACAACGACCAGGAGCGCCGCAACGGCACGCAGGATCTGGATCGCAGCAAGCTTTTTCATCGCGCGACCGCCTCCTGCAAGGCGTCGCTATAGTGCGAAACAAGCCGTTGCGCCCACTCGCTCGGGCTCAGCGAGAAACGCGCGGCGTTGGCGTACGCCAGATCGCTCATCGAAGCGGTCAGTTCGTCGTTGGATGCCAGGGTCGACAGGACCTTGCTGAAAGTACCCCGATCGTAAGGATCGCAGGATATCCCTGCTCCGACCTCCGATAGCTCGTCGGCAATCATCGCAAAGCTGGAGACGACGACCGGCAGGCCGCTCGCGAGCGCCTCGAACGCTACCAGGCCGAACGGTTCACGGTAGCGACTCGGCATGACCAGGGCCCGGGCATCACGGACGAGTGCGGGCATGTCATTTGCGCTCTTCCATCCGGTGAACTCCGCCTCGGGATAGATCCCGGCAAGCTTGCCCTCGAGCGGACCGCTACCTATCACACGAACGGGCACGTTCGCGTCGCGGGCCGCCGCAAGAAGAAGGTCGACACCCTTGTCCTCCTCAAGCCTGCCAACGAACAGGAACACCTTGTTTCGCTCGGCTTCGATACGTCGCGGGCGCCACGGCGTGACCGGGTTGCGCAGTGTCGCAAGCTGCGCCCGCGGAATTCCACCGCGTTCGAGATGCGGCAGCATGCCTTCATGAACCGCGAGAACCTTGGCGCCCGACGCTAAATCGAAGACTGCGCGACGAATTTCCTGGCGGGCCGACCGCCAGAGCTTGTGGGCATAGTTACGCCGGTCGCAGGAACTGAGCAGGCACGACGCGCTCATCGGCCGCAGCTCGCAGGGACTTTCGCTGCGGAAGTTGAAATAGCCGCCGTTCGGACAAACCAGAAAGAAGTCATGAGCATTGACGATCAGGCGCTTTGCGACCGGACGCAGCGCATGGAAGACCGAAGGTGATAGTATCTTCGACCAGCCGTGCAGATGATAGATCGTGCCGGGCGTATCGTTGGCGGCAATCCAGGCGGCCAACCTCTGTTCGGCTGACACGTTGTACAGCCCGTCCAGCGCCGCGCGCGGCAATGCCGTTCGGAGGATATGCTCACCGCCGACTGCCACGACATCTGCATTGCGCAACCGAGGTTCGGAGTGCAGACCATGGTCGCCGGTGAAATAGGTAACCGGAATTCCGTTGTCACCCAGCAACGCCGCGGCATGCAACGCCACATTAGTGGCGCCTCCACGCACTTGGGATACATCGTTGATGATGACGACACGATCCGGCGCCAGCCGCGTTTTTAGCGACCCGGATGCCGGACGAAACTGGTCAATCACCTGCAGCATACATGACCCTCACAAACTCAGAGCGCGTTTCGGTGACAGCCGGCCGGCCAGCAGGTCGAGCAGCGCACGAATGTTTCCTTTCAGTCGGCCGGCGCGATCGATGTAAGGCTCCGGGCGAAACGTCTTGGCGACGTTCGCCACGATGTTGCGGCTCATCAGCTTCAGCGCCTTGCTGCTCGAGCAGGTGCCCTTGCGAACCAGATAGAGCGGGTTGGAAACCTGCGAGTAGCCGAGCCGGCGACCCGATTGACGGCTGGACTTCACGCCGAGGTGGACGCCGCGCGCGGCACCGATCTTCACAATCCGGCCATATGCCGCCATGCGACGGCTGAAGTCGACATCCTCCAGCCAGCCGTAGAGTGGCAGGGTCTCGTCAAACTCCTGCCCCCTCGCGCGTGCTACGCCGATGCGTATCGCCATGTTGCAGCCGTAGGCGTTATAGACGTCCTCAGTCTCCTGCGCCGGCTCCGCCTGACCGTCTTGCTGTAGCGTCTTGAGCGCATCCTCGAAGGCGAGTCCGGGACCAAGAATGCCGTCGGCGACAACATGTCCGGTGCCAACGACGACATCAGGCCTGCTCTTAAAGATCCGTTCGACGGCCTGAAGATAGCCGGGACAAGGCACGAAATCGTCGTCGAGGAAGACGACGACGTCGAACGCCGCGCCCACCCTGAGAATCGCATTACGCTGTATCGTCAGGCCCCGATCACTCGTGATGCAGCGGAGTCCCGGATGTTCTGAATCGATCCCTGATACGTCGGCTGGCGACGCACCGCAAACAATGACCGCGTCAGCAATACGCGTCTGCACGCGCAAGCGTTCCAGCACGCGCGCAAGAATGAGCGGGCGACCCGACGTTGCAATACCCACGACGATCCTGAGCGGTGGATGGTGCACGTGTTCTTCAAACCAATTCGAGCTTGTGTCGCTCATCTAGCTGCCTCCGCGGGTCCGAGCGGCTTTCTGGCGTACGCCCACACCATGATGGGAACATCCGGCTCGTTGCGCAGTGAGCCGAAGAAGCCGCGCTTGCGCCATGCAGACAGGTTCGCCTTAAGGCACGAACGATTGCCCCAGGCGAAGGCCTGGATTCCGGCTTCGGGAAACCCCGCCTCCTGCAAGAGGCAAGAAAGCCCCTCAGACGTCCACCGGTTACAATCGATCGGCGATGGGTGATAGCGAACCAAAAACGGCGTGGCGATGACGAAGTGGCCGCCTGGCCGCACCATTGCATATACATTGCGGGCAGCACGGGCCGGCCACTTCAAATGCTCAAAGACCTGATCGGCGATCACCAGATCAAACTGATCCGGCAGGACGTCCTTGCAGATATCGAAAGTCGGATAGCTCGTGCCCATGAATGACTCGAAGGCAAACTTGCTTTTCCATTGCGAGCCGGCCGACACCTCCAAAACACGAAGCTGCTCCGGTCCGAGCCGCGCGATAAACTCGAACGCATGCCGATACATTGCCACACGCACCCAGTCGGTCGTGTCATAGCCAATCGCTTCGAGGTACCTTTTCATCACCGCCTTGAGCCGGGGACGACTTCGAATGGCCGACAACACGGGAGTCGCTGAAGGTTCGACAAACGCGCTAGTGGTCATCACTACCTCTCTCTGCCCGGCAATCGTCATGACCAGGTCTTCCGAGCAATTGCGGGCACGCGGTTGAGAACAGCGCCGAGCACCTTGCCGCCTGCAAGATTGAGTTCGATCAGGCCGTCTCTCGTCTGGTCGACTGTCGTTTTCCCGAAGTCGACCACGATAATCACCTGGTCGACGTAGGGAATGAGCAGCTTCCAATGATCCGACGACAGCAGAGCTGGCAGATCGACGATGATCCGTTCGAACTCCAGCCGGGATTCAGCAAGTACTGCCGTCGTCCGTTCTGTCAGGAGCCGATTGGTTTCGCCCGGCTGGAGGTAACTTTCGGCAGCCGGCAACAATGCCAATGTAAGAGCACCAGGTCCGACCGCTCGCTCGGACTCCTGTCGTCCATTCGGCTGCGTTCTTGTCGTCGTCCCGGCGGCCAGCTCCTGACTCAGTGTCCGGCTGTCAGCGCAGCTATCGACCAGAATGGTCCGTGCGCCGCTTCGCGCGTATTCATTGGCCAAGCATGCCGCAACCGTCGTCGAGCCCTCACCTTCGCAACACGCGATCACGCCGATGCACAAGACATCCGGATTCGCCGTTAGCGACGCGATAGTTGTTCTTAGCCTTCGAAGATCGGTCTTCACCGAAGCGCTGAGGCGGCCGGCCGCAATCCTGCTCAAGGTACCACCCGCAGCGTCTCGGGCCGGCGCGCTCCTGCTGAAGCACCGCAGCTTCCCCTCCCGCCAGATGCTCGCCTCTGAAAGATCATTGATCGCGCCAAGGGGAGTTACTCCGACATTCGTGCTCAGCTGCATCAGGGAGCGAACGGCGCGATCGCCAGTGAGGCGTACCGCCGCAAACGCCGTTCCGCTCAGTCCTCCCAGAATGACCGCGAATGCAAGAACCAGCGATGTGCGTGGGCTGCTCTTGCCCAGCGGAGCCGACGCCCGTGAAATGATTCTCACATCAGCGTCCGGATAACTGATGCGCTGCAGCGTCTCGTTATATTGGCGCTGGAAATCATCGTACATTTTGCGATAGCTGGTCGCGATGCTCTCGAGTTCCTCGAGCTTTGCTCGAGCGTCCTGGCTGGAAAGGGAGTCGCCGACGGAGCGGAAGCGGTTAACCCTGCGCGCCGCCTCGAACGCCTGCTGCTGCAGGGTCTCCAATCGCTCCGAGAGCCACTTGCCCTGCTCCTCTGCGAGTTTTGATTTGGCCTCGACTATCGTTCTGATGAAAGATTCGGCGATTTCATTGGCGATCTCTGCGGACGAGTTCGGATCGGCGGACGAGAAGGCAATCTCGATGACTAAAGACTGTCCGATTCGTTTCGTTGACAGTTTGCCAGCAAAGCGTGACGCAACCTCACGAAATTCCGTCGTATCTGGAGGACCGGCCTCCCCTGCTGCGGAAGCCGTCGAAGTTGGAGTGATCCGGGCCAGGACAGTTTGGAAGAGCGAAGGTCCGGTCGCGAACTCCGACCGCTGCTCAAGTTTCAGCCGTGAGATAACCGAATTGGCGACCCGGTCCGACTTGATTACCTCCATCTGGCTCTCAACGCGCGACTGATCCGACGTCATCGTCGGAGGCATTGGCGCTGCATTGAACAGTTCCGCCCCCCGGTTGGGGTCGATGATGACGCTGGTCGTAGCCACGAATATCGGCGTCGCCAGCAGAAGATAGACCACAGCGGCAGAGACGGTCGCTGCGACGAAAACAGCAATCGTCTTGCGGTTCTCTAGGAGAAAGGCAGCAATGTCCCAGACGCCGAACACTTTGTCATTCGATTCCGGATGGTTCGGCTGTCTCATGAACTACGTCCTCGCAACGTGAAATGACGCGTCGACCAACGGATTGCTTTTCACCAACGCCGGAGCCGCACGCTCACGCAATTGTCGCCCGCTGGCGGCAAGCGCAAAGAAGATGAAAAAGAGAAATCCAAGATCGACGCTACCGGCCGATATGCAGGCTGAGCCAAAGAGAGCGAGGCATGCATTCAGGCCTGCACGCGCGACAACATCTTCAAAAGAAATCAGCTTTCCCGTCGCGAACACCGACGCCAGGGTCACGACGAACAGAAGCAGGCCGAGAACGCCAGTATTGGCGAGCAAGGCGACCACGAAGCTCGACGCCCGGACACTCCCGAGCCCGGCGCCGAAACCCGAAGTGTCCCAAAAATTCTGCAGCGCGAAGTAGTTCCAGCGCATGCGCTCGATCCCGGACTGGCTTGCCAGCTTGTTGGAAACAGCTGCATCGTACAGGCCCGTCACAGCCGACCAGATCGAAGGCACAAACAAGATGACCACCAAAAGCAGGAACGGGATCATCGAGACGATGAAAAGATAACTGCAGTCCCTGCCGGTGGCCTGTCCGTTGGCGAGCTTAACAAGCGCACCGATCAGCATGAGCGACGAGAACATCGCCAAGGATCCATAGGCCGTCGTCGAAGTCGATAACAACAGCGATACCGCGAGAAGCAGCGCGAGCGATCCGGTGATGCGAGTGCGGAACCCGTACAGCCAAAGGCTCAGGGTAAATGCGTGGAAGCCCAGCGCCGCGTAGCCGAAGGCGCCGGCTTCGGTGAATGTGCCGACGATGCGTTTGAAGCCGCCGATTTCACCGGACTCGAGCATCCGGTAGTTGGCATTCCGGAGCCAGGATAGCAGGAATCCCGTGTCGGTATAATGTGTGGCGACGTCGGCCACGGCCGAGGCGAGCAAAACCACCGCACACACGATCAACGCATTTGTGATGCCCTTCGCCTTATCCCGGACCATAAGCGCCCAGGTGCTCATGAAGCAGCCGAGATCCGCGATGAGGTAGAAGGCTTGCGTCGCATTGGCGGCCCGAGGTTTCAAGGGAAGACTGACGATCCCAATGTCGGCGTCATTTCTCGCGAGCGAGTAGGCGTAGGTCAGGCCTTGAAACAGCCGGGGCATGAAAAGCGCGGTTGCAACGGCATAGGCAGTGAACAACAGGACCCAGAAACCGGGCCCCGCCGGCGCAAGACTCTCGAGCGCTGCCGTGCGCAGACGCGGTCGTAGTGCGATCGTCATCGCAAGAAAGATGGCGACTACCAGGACCGGTGGGACGCTTGCGTCGCCCAGAGCCGGAACCTTGAGCGCAGCCGCCGCCCCCAGCAGGGTAGCCAGGACCATCACCCAGAATGCCGCGATTGGGCCCTGCCACAGCACCCAGAGGCCCGCCAAAATTGTGCCAATGCCGATAATCTCGATCGTCATGCGCGAACCTTGCTGAGACGCATTGCGTTCAAGGTCCGTTCGGAATGTTCGATCAACTTTGGCCGCGTCTCCCCCTTGAGCAGCCGCACCAGATCATCGATCGATGCCCCCGTTAATGCGAGTACACGCTTATGCTGGACCTCGCAGATCGTCTCGGCCCGCGCAGCGGCCAGGAGCTCCGGCATTATCTGCACAACGTCATCGCTGAACTCCACCAGGTACCGGCTCCGTCCGACATTCGCAAAGAACGCCGCGAGCTTTGGGTCCCAACTCAATCCGACGTGCGCTACGCGGTAGGAGTATGCAAGGATGCACGCGTGCAGCCGGTGCGCGATGACCGCATCGAAGCTTCCCACCAGTTCCGCGAGTTCCCGGGGTGTCTTGCAGTCTGGCGCGCGCGTCGGCCCATCGTCATCACGGAACGAACCAACGACACGGTCCAGGCAAGTCTGATCTTCCCGAGCTCCGTTCGAGAAACAGGTTACGTCGTATCCCGAAGCCAGCAGCCGCCTTATCAAGCTTCGATACAGGTCCATGATGGTCGTAACGCCGGACTTTCCCTCCCCGTGATGTTGCAAAATGACCGGATGGGTTATCCCGACGCCAATGACGGGGCGTTTGCGCTGTCGCCGCACACTTGATGGCCACACCTGAGACGCCATCAGGCCGGGATCCGGCGTCACGACGAGGCCCTTCACGCGACGCTGGCGTAGCCGTTTCGCCGAATCGCCGTCGCGCACACCTGCGAACACCAGCTGGTCAGCATGCAACAGTGACGAGATCAATGCTGCACCTCGTCCAGAGCGGCTTTCGGCGACACCTAGCCCAAACAAGGCGATCGGAACATTGCTGCGCTTGCACTCCGCAGCCACAATCGACAGCTTGACTGGGAAGTTGAGGTCGCCGTCCTGGATTAGCTGGCCGCCACCGACAATCGCGAGATCGGCATCGCGCAGCGCTTCGCGCCAGGCCGGTCGGCATTTCCTCCTCATCTGAAGACGAAGGATTGCCTCGACCAACACATCGCGCAGGATCGCGGGCATCTTCTGCAGTGCTTTTAGGGCAAGGACACGACGGCCTGACCTCGCCGGACTGTTGCGATCGGTGCGTCCGGCAAGATCCAGGGCTTCGATGCTGACATCAGGTAGCCGCCGCCCAAGCTCGGCTTCGAGACATTCGGCAATCACCCCATCACCGAGGTTCGGGCTGTACTTAACGTTGAAGGTGACAACCTTCATGATACTACCACTCAACATCGTGAGAGACTGCGAGTTCATCCGCCCCAGAACTTGCTCGCATGGACAACTCGCGCTCCGGTGCTAGACGGATACGGATTCTGATTCTGGTGGCCGGCAGCAACTGTCGCGTTTTCGCGCAATGCCCGTTCAACCGAACGTCTCATCTGGTGCTTGAAACGCTCCTTACTGAATCCGGCTGCATGCCGAACGATGTCGGCGGCGGAGAAGCTGATCGTCTCGGAGCGCGCAATCGCATTCCCAAGCGCCTCTGTGGTCTGCTCCGAGAACAGCACGCCAGTAACGCCGTCGACGACTGTTTCGGTAGCGCCGCCGCGGCCGAACGCGATGACGGGCCGGCCGCTCGCCATCGCTTCGACCGGAACGATACCAAAGTCCTCTTCACCGGGGAAAATCAGAGCAAGGCAACGCGCATAGTGATGCCGAAGGACTGCAAATGGCTGCGGTCCCATAATCGTGACGTTGGGTCGCGCGCGCCACTTGAGAGTATCCAGCATCTCACCGCCGCCTATAACGATGAGCCTCTTGCCAGACGCGTTGAAGACGTCAACGACCAGGTCGGCCCGCTTATAGGCAACCAGTTCCCCCACCATCAGATAGTAGTCGCCGACACCAGAAGCCGTAACCTGTTCGAAGGCGTCGACATCGACTGGTGGAAAGACAACATCGGATTCGCGGCGAAAGTATTTGCGGATACGCGATGACACATTGTGGGAATTGGCAACGAACAAGTCGACCCGAGCGGATGCCCCCTGATCCCAGTTGCGCAGGTAATGAGAGAACAGCGTCATCGCGGCGCGCGTCAGCAAGCCGGACGCGGACCTATAGTCATGGTACATGCTCCAGATGTACCGCATCGGGGAGTGGCAATAGCAGACATGTACCGCATGCGCAGGAGGAATGATGCCCTTCGCGGGACCGGATTCGCTGCTGATGATCAGGTCGTAGCCGCGAAGGTCGAATTGCTCGAGCGCAAGCGGCATTAGCGGCAGATACTTCTTGTACCAGGACTTTGCGCGCGGCAGCTTGGCGATAAACGACGTGACGATTCGATGGTTGGCAATCGCCGGGGAGATGGACTCCGGCGCCACTACATGCGTGAAGATGTCGGCCGATGGATAGAGTTCGCAGATGGCTTCGAGAACCTTCTCGCCGCCGCGCATGCCGACAAGCCAATAGTGGACTATTGCGACCCGCATCAGTATGTGCCCTTGGCCGTAATCAGCACCGGCACGGTCTTCGCGATGATCTTTATGTCATTCCAGAACGACCAGTTCTCGACATAGTCTCGATCGAGGGAAACGCGGCGCTCGTAGGAAACATCGTTGCGGCCGCTGACCTGCCACGCGCCGGTCAGGCCGGGACGCGTCAGCAGATAGTGCCCCGCGCTCGGTCCGTACATTGTGATCTCTTCGACGACCACCGGCCGCGGACCCACGATGCTCATGTCGCCACGAAGAACATTCCAGAGCTGCGGCAATTCATCCAAGCTGGTTTGACGCAACACCTGGCCAACCGCAGTCACACGCGGATCGCGCTTTAGCTTACGTGTTTCGGCCCACTCTCTTGCAGCCTCGGGATAATCGCGAAGGTGGCGCGCCAGCACCGCGTCGCCATCCATTGCCATTGTCCTGAACTTCAGACAGCCGAAGGTGGAAGAACGAAAGCCGACGCGTGGTTGCCGGTAAAGAATGGCACCGCGATCCGTGACCTTCAGAAGCAATGCGATGAGGAGAAAGAGCGGCACGAAGGCCAACAGCGCTGACGAAGAAACGAGAATATCTAGCAGCCGTTTCGGTACACCTCCGATCGGATACCTTGCCGATCTCTGCCTGATGCGCCTGTCGATAAGCAGTCCAACTTCTGTGGTCGCGCTCTTCGGCAACTGAAACAACTGCATTACTTTAAGCTCCAATGAGGGACCTTTATGCAAGCCGTCCCCATTCCGCGGCTCGCGCCGCGGTCACAACTGGTTCTCACTAGTTGGTCTCGCTTATTCGGTAGTACCCGAGAACAAAATCTCTCGGTCAGGCCGCATCGTTAATAAATGCGCAACTATTGTTGTTAATTAATGCGCAACTATTGGTGCATCGCAACTTGATTATTCTAACCCACGGATGCGTTATAGTTGTGCATGCTGATCGCTCCGTGTGCACGCACCGCTATCGATCTCACGCGCGGGAACCGGTTCATTCGCGGTGGAGTGATCACGCACACATCGTATTAGAAATTTTCATTCCCAAAGAAACCGATCCAAATCAGCCAGGAACTGACCTGAACCTTGGTCAGCAATCCACATTTGCAATCCGCACCTAGCTCCATTCGTGAACTGGTACGGTTCTCGCATGGGATACGCACGCGCAAAGATTTCTGACAATGAAATCGAAAGGGGGGTGGAAAGTCTGGGAGACGTTTTGGAAGTAAGCGAGGCCCCGTATGCGTACCGACCTCTCTCTCTGCTTCAAAGATGAGTGTGCGGCACTCGAACTTGTCGAGGCCTGCATCTGGCCGAACGGGGTTGTGTGTCCACATTGCGGCGAAAATAGCCGAACTAGTCTCCTAAGGGGATTCAGTACCAAGACCGGCACACGCAAGTGTTATGGCTGCCGGAAGCTGTTCTCGGCGCGAACAGGCACAATGTTCGAGTGCAGCCACGTCCCATTTCACAAATGGCTGAAGGCTCTCTTCCTGACCGGGTGCGGCACGGAACCTATCAAGCCATTTCAGCTCAGCCGGGCTATCAATGTCTCCTTCAAGACCGCCGCCCTCATGATCGCGCAGATCAACCAGTCTGCCGTCGAATGCGGAATACGAACCTCTGACGATAAAGCCGAGACGACCCTGCCTGCGCACGAGCGCTCCACGCTGGCTCCGTCGGAGTTGCCAACGGCTGGAGAACCGCAAATCTTGACCGTGAACTCACACGCATAGGCCTCCCACACAGGAGCCAGCCTCGATGCAAAAGCTACCGGAGGTCCCGGATCCCGAGCCAGAGAAGCAAGATAGCGACACAAGCTCGGAACTATACAACGACGATCTCATTGCGCAGTTCAAAGTCCGCCTAGGGCAACTCCTGCGGGTTGGCCGGCCACGAAAGCGCCCGACCCGCAAGCAGAGCGACAAGTTAAACGGTGTGGGCAGGAATGACTGACCGTCAATGCGACGTGATCGTCGGTCGGAACTCGCGATCAAAGCGCGGATGCGAGTGTCGGTGCGTAACGGGGACGCGTATCAAGAGCCGGACATGAAATTGTTCAATTCGTTCAATCGCGCGCTGCCGGCCGCCGGTCCACACCGCCGTGTATCACGACTCTTTCGTACGCGCGCCCCGGCGCGCGACCAGGCATCGGATCGGCGAGATCTCGACGCGATACGCGAAGCGATCGAGCACGCTCTCGCTTCCCTACGGCTTCAGAGACAGGGACTCTCCGAGAGAATCGCTCACGCGACTGCTGCCGCAGCCTTCGCGGCCGGAAATGATTTGTACGAACACCAAACGCGTGAGGCCGACGAAAACCAATTTGCTGCGGCGCTGGGAGGCCGAACTCATTTTAGCCGGCAGGAGACTGCAAGTCATCGACAAGAATATTAGCCACCTCGAGTCATTCCAGATCGCGTATCTCTCGGTCTTTCCCGAGGCGCTCCGGCTATCTCCTCGCGACACCCACGCCTAATGCTACGCCGTAGCCAAGCCACTGCTTCCCTTTCGGCATTTAGGTGCAACTTGGTTGTCGGGACCACGTCAGCCCCGCGTCGTAGTTCGCAACGGTCGGTGTCGAGAGCGTAGTCCTCGAAGAAATAGCGCACGCTACCGCTCCTTCGCCTGGCCGCAGATTTCCTTAGAGCGCTCTAGCCACGGTCTGGGCCGCGGAAAGAATAAGCCGCTGGGGAGAAATATGTAAGCCATATGTCAAGCAAGCCTTCCGATGTCTTGATACCTTATGCCGAGCAAAAGACGTCGGGAGAATGTCCAATGGATACGCCTTACAGTGTGGTTCGGTCGAAGCATACGATTGCGCCAGCGAGGCGCGTAGAACGTTTTTCTGGGCCGCTAACGTCGCAGCGCCGGCGCGCTGGGATGTGCTGCTGGTCCTGTTTTTCAGACCACCCCGCCCCTAGTGTTGTGGAGATCCGCTGGTGCGCCGAAGCTCCTGCCTCGATTCGTCGGCGCCAAACAAATGCATCTGCATCCAACGCGTCCATCGCTCGATGCCTCGCGGAAGATAGCCGTTAAGGAGCACCTCAAGCGACATGCCGAGATGGCCGTCTGCTTGCCATGGATCGGCACCTCGCTGCATTAACCAAGTCGCCGCGGTATGCCGCAAGATGTGGGGCTATGCTCTCTTAACATTTCACCGGAAGTTGATGGTCTCTATGAGAGGAGCTCGAGGCGATCGCCGCGATCTGGCCTTGGTGTCTGAGTACTTCAAGCGCGTCGGAATCTCTTAAGCATGGCGAGGGTAACATGCCCGCACCAGCCAACTATTCTCTCGTGTTTGCAGACGAATTTACTGGGCTGAATATTGCCAACACCACGACGGCAGCGGCCAATTGGTACACCGCTCAGCCCTGGGGCGGCGGCTTTGGCAGTGCTTCGTTCATGCCTGTTGGCGTCGGCAGTTCTCCGTTCTTGATCGTGCAACAGGGCGGCGAGAGTGCCCTGCAGATCGAAATGACACGGAATGCGGCAGGCCCTCTCCAGAGCGGCCTCATCTCGAACACGTTTCCGAACGGAACGAGCACCACTCCGCAGGATGGTGATCCCTATGGGTACTACGAGGTCAGAATGTGGTTGCCCGCAGGCCAGGGCGTGTGGCCCGCCTTCTGGGCCATTGAGGAAGAGCGTCTCTCGACGACAAGAGATAATGTCTTTGAGATCGACGTGATGGAGCAGCACGGCATCGCACTGGCCGATCGATATTCAAGCTCTTTGCACGACTGGAATTGGAACGGGACGGTCCTGGAAGGCCACACGAACCAATCCCATCAAAACCTCGTCGGTCAAGGTGTGTTGACGACAGGATGGCATACCTTCGGCGTCGAAATTAGGCCGGATACCATGACGTTTTCCATGGACGGCCACGCCCACTTTTCGCTGTCCACGCCTGCCACGCTCAACACGGACCTGATGTTCATGATCGATCTGGCCGCAGGTGGCGGCTGGCCGATTGATCCTGCACTCGATCATCAGAAGCTGTATGTAGATTATTTTCGTGCCTATGAATTGGACCGCCTGGTGCCCGGCCCCGGTCCGGTGCTCGTCGGAACGAACGGCAACGACACTTTCATCGTTGATGTCGCGACCACTGGAATACGCGAACAGCCCGGAGGCGGGTTCGATACCGTCATTGCCACGGTATCCTACACCCTACCCGAGAACGTCGAAAAGCTGCGTCTTTCTGGTTCAGGCCCCGTCGACGCGACCGGAAACAGCGGAAACAATCAGCTCTATGGCAATGGAAACGCCAATGCACTGTCGGGTCTGGCCGGCGATGATTATCTGTATGGCGATGCCGGCAATGACAGGCTGCTCGGAGGGAGTGGGAACGATAAGCTCTATGGTGGAAACGGGAGCGATCTGCTGATCGGTGGTCTTGGCATCGATCGGTTGGACGGCGAAGGCGGGGCGGACACGTTCCGTTTCGAAAGTATCGTGGAAAGCCCGTATTCTGCGCGGGACACCATTATCGCGTTTTCAGGGGTCGCAGGAGATCGCATCGACTTTAGTGCTGTTGATGCCAACACGCTGGTCAGTGGCAATCAAGTTTTTACCTTCATAGGATCGGATCTCTTTACCGCAGCAGGACAGCTTCGATTGAGCAACGGAATTCTGTCAGCCGACGCCAACGGCGATCACATGGCCGACTTCGGTGTGGTCATTGGCTCGGCGCATCTGGATCCTGATTACTTCATCCTCTGAGGCTTTCACTGCTGCGCGTGGACGGCAACGAGCCTTGGCATGCTGGCGCGGTAAGCGCCGTGGGATTCGTTTAATTTGGCAGCAGGCACAATCCGAATGTTCAACCGGTCGCGCGCAAAGAGAATCGGACGCTTTCACGTGACCTGTTGAAAGAAATGCCCTGGGTGAAGCTATGTATCCACGTTGGATCAGCCGGATCGGCGCTCCGCTCATTGCTTTTGTTTTGACCGTTGCGCCGTCGGTTTCGACGGTGCACGCCGTTGAGGATGCTCGCAAGGTGAGCGTGGTGTCCTTCGGCCTTTTCGGCGATCAAAGCGTGTTTAGAAGCGAGGCGACCGGCGCAGCACGGGTCGTAGCGGGCCGTTTCGGGAGCGCCCCGATCAACGTGCAATACAATTCGAAGAAAGGCGGAGGTGCAACGATTGAAGGCCTGGCCATGTCCTTGCAAGCGGCGGCCAACGGGATGGACGCCGACAACGACATTCTCTTTTTGATTCTCACCTCACACGGCGCCCGCGCCGGCCTTGCAGTCAAAGCGGGCCGGCTTACGCAAACGCTCACGCCGTCTAATCTCGCCTATATGCTCGCGCGGACCGGCATGCGATACAAGGTGGTGGTCATCTCGGCCTGCTATTCCGGGGTCTTTATCCCTCGTCTCGCGAACCCCGATACGCTGGTAATCACCGCAGCCGATGCCGACCATCCATCGTTCGGCTGCCGGGACAAAGCCAAATGGACCTATTTCGGCAACGCCTTTTTCAATATAGCACTCCGGCAAGCTAAAAGCCTGAAGGACGCCTTTGTTGTAGCGCGCTCGCTCGTCAAAAAGCGAGAAGTGCGCGAGCGCTTCGAACCGTCGAATCCCTTAATGGCAGGCGGCGAAAACGTGCAGCCATTGCTCATTTCGCGTCCTTGAGCGACCGGCCGCCTTCGCGACGCCTGTCTGCCGAAAACCTCGTCCGTATCGATCTAATGACCGAAACGCGCCGCATGTCTGCCATGGCACTCGACCGAAGCCGCTATTGCGCCCGATGTCCGCTTTGCGCGCCAGAAGCGGTCGTTCGCCAGAGGGCAGCTTTTGACATTTTCAGACCTGACAGGCCCGGCAAGCCATGTCTGTTCCAGGAGGGGAAAGCGGACTTCCCGGCTGCGCGCCCCGGACTTCTGAGTTTGACCCATCTCCGACATCACCCCGCCCGCAAGCCCTCACAGAACCGCTAATGCCCAACAAGGTAAGCTGGATTGTCGCTCGATTTGGTGGCGCGGAAGGAAGAAGGCCGCCAGCTAAGGCGGCCTTCAAGCACGCCGATTGTCCGAACAGCTATTGAGGTACCCCCTCAACGGCATAGCTGCGGAACTTCGCCAGGCTGTTGCGGAGCGGCAGGAGGTCTTTGAAGGCCGCTGAATCGCGATACGCTTGGATTTTCTCAACGCTATCCCACTGTTGGATAACAACGCGTGCTTTCGGCGGCTCTCCTTCGATTGTCGTGGTTTTACCTCCGGCGGCAAGGAACTTGCCGCCGGCCGCTTTGATGGCGGCCTGAGCCTTCGGGACGTAGTCCTTCACGTAGGTCTCCATGTTCGAGGGCTCGATTTCAACGACTTGGTATACTGGCGGCTTAGCCTGGGCATGAAGTCCCTCAACTGCGACTGCACCGAGTCCGAAGCCCGCCAGCATCGCCAATGTTACTGAATAGTGAGTCTTCATGACGTTTCTCCCTGGTCGCTGTGAAAATTATTCGGTCGTGACGGCTCGCACGACCGTGCGATTTGCGAATGCAAAAAAGCACCGGCTAAAAAGACGTCGGTCTATTGAAGTGCGACGCCTGCCGACGGCATCGACGCTGCCAATACGAAACGGGGACTTCGGCACGCCCGGTGACAGCTCGCGGACTAACTCGATGTCCGGTCCATTCAGCATACAACGTCGGCCCGATTGTCGGAAGAGTACAGGACCGCAAAGTTAAGTAGCCCTCGCCGTTCCAGTCTCTCTCGCTGAAAATCGCGGGGAGCTGGGTCTTCTGCGGTGCGAGGGTTGGCGACACACCTTGGATAACGATGTATGCGCGACGGCGACGTCTGTTTGTGGCACCTTTCGGACTCAGCGCGATGTCTGACTTGAGTCCGGAATGCGCTTCACAGCGGACATCGGCGAGAGAGCGGGCGAGACCGCGTGGGCGGCCCGCTGAGTGCCTTTCGATCTGCCGGGTATCTCGGACGCTGCCAACATGAATCGCCGCACGGGCGACCGGTCGCGCGGCCTCTGCAACGGCAAGGAAGCGGCAGATGGAACTGAACTGTCCAAGCTGTGGTAAGCTTAGCGGAAAGCAGGAGGCCAATATGAACTGGATCAAATGTACCGATATGAACAAGCAGCCAATTTATGTGAACATAGAAAATGCGACGAGCATTTTTTGGATCGAAAAAGAGAAGGCATCCATCATCGGATTCCCCAGTGGAGGGGACAGCATAAAGGTCATCGAGCCACCCGAAGCTATCATCAGGGGGGAATGACATGCCCCGAGCTCTAAAGGTTTGGGCTGCCATTTGCCTACCTCTTCGGCCTTCCGATCGTACTTATCATGTGGGTTGAGGACTGGTTTCCGATGCCGATCCTGCGGAACACGTCGCTATAAGCCGCCGGTCCACATGATCAAGCTGACGAGTTTCCAGATCGGCGTATCGCGCGAGCAGCGGATTGCATCAAGCGGGATGTTCCGGGAACGCTGGTGCGTCTTTTCACCGCGGGAAACGAATCCTGAGGCCCGGTAGCTGGCAAGGATTGGATGTTGCAGCGCGTTGTCTATTGCTGTCGCGGCCTCTCAGGGACAGTCTGCCCAATTGGGGGCCGCGACGACGGGAGAGCAGAATGAGCAAACCAGGTCTCGACGGACATCACCGCAACAAGGATGGCGAAATCAGCGGCAAGCACGGCAACACCCTTGTCCGCACGCTGCGTAAAGTTTACGGGCAGGTTTTGCGGCCGGGTATCCGGAAACCGCGAAACTGAGTGAGATAATGTTTCATCTCAATGAGACCTCGTTAAGCTAACTCCGCCGCGATCACGAGACGGACCACTTGGAACACAAGATTACTCAGGAATCGAAATGATGGGCCTCGCTGTCGAGCTCGGGCGAAGAAATGACCCCCGTGGTCGGAAGCCCTCCATTGACGCCGGAGGAAGGCGAGCGCCTTCGAAAGCTAGCGTTGACGGGCATAAGTGTCGCCGCGATGGCGAAGCAGTGCACCGCAGCATGGCAGCGGACCGCAACCGAGACGCCCGGTTGAAGATAGTGGTGGCCAAGTCGCGTAATCAGGGGTTAGGGCTGAAGGCGAAGGGGAGATGAAACAGGTCGGTGCCAGACACGATATCATTCGGGAGTGGCGCTCACTTCCGAAGGAACAACGACAAACGGACAAGCAGGCCGAAGCGTTCGCGATGCAGATAAAAGACAAATACAAATTCTCTAACGACAGCGCAAACCCATATCAAACCGTCAGGGGTTGGCTGCTGAGTTACCTATCGCTTAACCGCGGGCTTGGAGTGAATGCCAAAGACAAAGGGGAAATGCCCTACGACGAGAAAAGCACCGATCCTGGCCTGTCTGCTGCTGAGCGAAAAGCTCTCAGAGTGCGGGAGGCGCAAGAGGCGATCGCCGACCATGAAGAAGCCCAGACAGCATTCCATGAAAATCGGGAGCGCCTCCGCAAAGAACGCCTGGTTCGAGAGGCGACCGAGGGTCCGATGCTCGCTCCCACTCCAGAACTGCCGGACGATACGCCGATCGAACGCGTATTGTTTTCCACCAGGATCCAGAACGCTCTCCGAGCAGCCGACCTGAAAACCGTTGGCGAGGTGCGCGAGATATCGGACGAGACACTGATCAGCCTTCCGGATTTTGGAAAGGGATCGCTCTCTGATCTACGCAGGAAATTGGGACTGCCGTCGACGGACGGGGTTAGATCCTTGGGCAAAAAGCCCGCCTGATTTGCTGATTTGACAATTCCCCGCCGGGTAGTTTTGTGCGTTTGCGCGGTGCCCGCCATGGCAGTTGGAGAGTGCGATGCATAAGGCTACGACCTTCGAACACGGCGGCAAGGTCTACGAAGTTCGCGCGATCCCGACGTTAAACGGTTGGAAGGTTCGCATTTTCGTCGAGGGCATCCCGGCAACTGGCTTCACTTATTCAGTCGACGCCGAAGTCTATCAAGATGCTGCGATCGATGGAGTGCCGGAAGATTTGGTGGCCGGGCTGATGGAAACAGCGGAGCGTGATTTTCGGCGCGGCCTTGCCCAGGAATTGGTGGCCGCCGAAGAGGCTACCGACGACGATATCGCGGCGGAAAACGATAAATTCAAACCATGAGATCACCCCCTGGCGCTCTAGCGAGATCCAGAAGCGGCCAGCTGACGCCGCGAATACCACCGGACGCGCAGTAGCCAAGCCCTCACGAGCGGCTTTCGCAGGTGCACTATTGCCATCGACCGCAGGTTGCGGTCGGTCGGTTTGATTGTTGTCGGACGACCGGCTTGAACCGGCGCGCCGTAGGCGCATATTCCCGAGATGTCCGAATACCGACCCGCTTTCGTGGCGCGAAAAGGTAATCCCGGATTTGGCTGGGTGGTCGATGTTCTTTGGCCCGATGGCGAGACGGAAGTAGTAAAGGGTTTCGCCACCGAACAACAGGCCGCCGAGTGGATCGCCAAACATTCCGAGGGCTGGCAGGGGAAAACTAAATGAGTTCTAAGAAATGGAATGATCCCCAACTCGACGCTGCTCAGTTTGCCATCGGTACCGCATACGGGTAACGCGGTCTGCACGGCCTGCGGGGCTGCGCTAGAGTCGTGGTGGAAAAGCACCCACGTTCCCTCATTCGAACTTGTCAAACGTCCGGACGGAAAGCCCGGTAGTAGGTCAGTTTGATTGTGGCAGGATGACTGGCTTGAACGGCAGCGCCGGAGGCGCATATTTGGATAATGAATCCCGATCTGTCTGCGCCATTGACCCACGAAGAATTCGTCTCGTTGCGGGACTGCGCTAAGGGTTTGATGCACCACACAATCCCAGCCGAACACAAAGACCGATTGATCCAACTAGGGTACATACAGGAATTGTCGGGCGGACTTCGACTAACGAACGCTGGCAGGTTGAGGATTGCGGAAGGCAAATGACCGACAAGCACCCCAAACGTTCATACGGGTTCTCCGTTTTCACGTCATCGCCGCTTAACAGCTAGTGGCCACGTTGTCGCTTGCGCAAGCGAGGGCGTCGAACAGCCAACCTGCATCAAGGGTTCAGATCCTCAGTGGTCACTACAACACCGCGGTCAGAGTGCCCCTCCCGCTGCAACTTCGCGAGAGCGAGATGTTCGATCTCGGCTCGGTGCCTTACAAAGATAGCGATGAGCTGTGCATAGCCTGCGTCCTTTCTGCTCATACGCTCTCTGTTCAGAAGGGCAGTCTCCGTTACCCGGCACTTTTCGATTTTGCCGCCGTACTCCACAACGAAATGGACGTAATCGCCGCCAGCAACAACCATGAGAATGGTCCTCAGACGGGGGTGAGACTAACATATGGTGGTTTTTCCGGCCCCTACAAGCGAGGACTGCATGAGCGCATTAATCTGCCAGCGCCCATCTTCCATAGACCGACGCGATAAGCGTTTGGGCAATGGCCACGCCCGCGCGCGTCGGCATCGGATCAAGCGCGCCGTAGGTCCAATTCGGTCCCGTTCCTTTAGGGTACATGCGAATTATCTCGACGCGCTTAATGCCTCGCGTGTGCGGATCCATCGCCAGAAGCCGAAGGCACTCGGCCTCAAGTTCGGCTGCGGATTTACGCGGCATCTCCTCCATCAAGGTTCTCCGGCTTCGGAGATATCGACCTCTCGGAGGTGGTGCTGTTACCGCTCAAGCTCAAGCTGGGACCCGGTCATCAGTGATGTCGGCAGCCATTTCGAGACAGGCTCTAAGGGACGACCACCCCTGTTGCGCCGGCCGTCCCGCGGGTGTTTGCTTGTTCCATGCAGGCGGAGCAGTCGATCGTCGTTGACCCAGAAAGTCCTGGCGGCATCAACTCGCCGCACGGCCTGATCCTGTTCGACGGCGTATGCGTCCTATGCTCGCGCGGCTGCCGCTTCGTGAGCAAACGTGATCGCCGCGGCTATTTTCGCTTCGTTCCGATCCAGTTGGCCGAGGGACGTCCGCTCGCTGAGCAGCTCGGCATCGATCCTGATCACCCGGATTCCTTTGCCTTCTTGGCGAACGGCCAGGCCTATGTAAAATCCGAAGCCGTGCTGCGCATTGCGCGCGAGCTTCCGCGTTGGCAGTGGACATCGGTCTTCCAATTCGTCCCACGGGTGATCCGCGACGCGATCTATGACTTGGTCGCGCGCAACCGCTATCGCTGGTTCGGCCGTCGTGACGCTTGCATCCTGCCGAATTCGGATCGTTCGTGGCCATCGTGAACCGCCCCGAGACTGCGGGACGATGGCGCCCGACGCTGGTTGGCTGCGGCCGCCATGACGAAGGAAGCAGCGCTACTGCAATTCAACTCAGTCCCTGTCACCGTAAGCACAATCTGCCGGATCAGATTCGTGTGCGCCCAAGCGCGGATCGAAGCGGAATAGCGTAGAGCAATAGGGGCAGACGATCTCACTGGCATCGCCCATCTTGAGGTAGATGTGTGGGTGATCTTGCGGCGGTTTATCCCCAATGCACTTGAACTCGCGGCAGCCAATGCGCACGATCGGCACCCCGACTTCATTATGAAACGTTGGATAACTTTCCATCTGCAGCGCGCGGCTTAGGCGCCCGATCGATGATGCAAAGTGCCGTGCATGGATCGTCGAGCGAGGGCTGGATCGGCACCCGGTGAGCGGCGCCCCTCTCGCGTCGTTCGGTTGCCGTAAAGCGCACCCAGAGCGACTCGTCCATCGTCAGTTTCTCCCGCCACGGGAGAGGGTTGGAAGCTAACGCTGCAGAGGCCCCGGGGTCGCCATCGCCGCGACGCGGTGCTTCACCGCGTTCTGCACCTTCTCGAAGGCGCTCACCTCGATCTGGCGCACGCGCTCGCGCGAGACGCCGAATTCCTCGGCCAGCTCCACAAGCGTGATCTGTTCCCCGGCGAGCCGGCGCGTCTCGAAGATGCGCCGCTCGCGCTTGTTGAGCACGGTGAGCGCATCGGACAGCGTCTTGCGGCGGTTATCGAACTCCTCGCCCGCGGCGAGCGTCGTCTCCTGGTCCGGGGATTCGTCCACCAGCCAGTCTTGCCACTCGCCGGAATCGCCGTCCTCGCGGATCGCGGCGTTGAGCGAGGCGTCGCCGCCGAGCCGCCGGTTCATGCAAATCACGTCCGTTTCGGTGACGCCGATCCGCCGGGCGATGATCTTCACCTGGTCCAGCCGCATATCACCATCGTCGAGGACGGAGATTTTGCTCTGGGCCTTGCGCAGGTTGAAGAACACCTTCTTCTGGTTGGCCGTGGTGCCCATCTTCACCAGCGACCACGAGCGCAGGATGTATTCCTGGATCGCCGCCTTGATCCACCACACGGCGTAGGTGGCGAACCGGAAGCCCTTCTCCGGCTCGAAGCGCTCGACCGCCTGCATCAGGCCGACATTGCCCTCGGAGATCGCCTCGGAGATCGGCAGGCCGTAGCCGCGATGGTCCCTGGCGATCTTGGTCACGAGCCGCAGATGGCTGGTGACCAGCTTGTGCGCCGCGTCGCGATCGCCGTGCTCGCGCCAGCGCTTGGCTAGCATGTATTCTTCCCGGCGTTCCAACATCGGGAACCGCCGGATTTCCTCAAGATAACGGGTGAGGCCGGGTTCGGCCGTAAGGATCGGCAGGGCCGCGTTGCGGGCCATGATCAGCCCTCAAACTAGTTTCGAAACAAAATTATCTGGCATCCAATCGGGTTGTCAAGTTAATTTCGAAACGCTATTATCTCAAAGAGGCAAACATGTCAGCGCGCGAAACGGCAGAGCTCCTGCTGCAGGCGGGACGGCTGGTACAAGCTGAGGGCTATGACGGCGAGCTCAGTCCGGCCCAATGGATGGCGCTCCGCTTCTTCGCCCGTGCCAACCCGTTCTCGCGGACCCCGTCGGCATTCGCGGAATTTCAAGCGACAACCCGCGGCACCGCGACACAAGCCATTAAGGCGCTTGAAGCCGGTGGATACTTGGTCCGACAGCCATTCAAGACGGACGGACGAAGCGTAAGTCTGCGACTGACGAGCAAGGGCAAAAAAGCGCTTGCACGCGATCCGTTCGAAGTTCTGGTGCGCGCCGTGGACTCGCTCGACGCGACAGAGCGAACTGCGATGCGTCGCGCCCTGCACCAAGTGTTGTCCACTCTAGCTACGAGTGGGGCGCATCGGCGCTTCGGTGTCTGCCCGGACTGCACGTACTTCGGCAGAGAGATATGCGGCAACCTGCCGAGCACGGGCCCCTCGGCCGCTGAATGCCTGCTCCTCGGTGTTCCGATTCAGCCAGAGGACGTAGGTCTTCTGTGCGTCCATTTTCAACCAATGAACGAGCACCGCAAGGACGGACGGACACCATGAATGAGTTCACCACTGCAATCTGCTGAAAGGACGCTTAATTGACCTTCGTCGTCAACGAGAGGGCGCAGAGCTTTGGGGTGATCACTGTCGCTCATGCGCAAATCGCTTTCGGGAAATCTACTCTCTTCACGCGGGCCAATTCGGCGAGATCACAATCTCGCATTTTCTGTTCGCCGGCGCCGACGAAGTGATCGAATAATTTTAGTTGTTTGCTGCCGTGCATGAGTCCGAATCTGGGCACATTTCGGACGTAGCGCGATGTCTCAGTTGAGTCCGTTAAGCGCTCCGGAGCGGACGTGGATTATCCTCAAAATAGTTGATGTCGGCTGCCCCTGATTTTGCGGCCCCAGTGGCATTTACTTCTCCCTCAGGGATGGAGATTTTGCTCTGGGCCTTGCGCAGGTTGAAGAACACCTTCTTCTGGTTGGCCGTGGTGCCCATCTTCACCAGCGACCACGACCGCAGGATGTATTCCTGGATCGCCGCTTTGATCCACCACACGGCGTAGGTGGTGAACCGGAAGTCCTTCTCCGGCTCGAAGCGCTCGACCGCCTGCATCAGGCCGACATTGCCCTCGGAGATCGCCTCGGAGATCGGCAGGCCGTGGCCGCGATAGTCCCTGGTAGTCCCTGGCGATCTTGGTTACGAGCCGCAGATGGCTGGTGACCAGCTTGTGTGCCGCGTCGCGATCGCCGTGCTCGCGCCATCGCTTGGCTAACATGTATTCTTCCTGGCGCTCCAACATCGGGAACCGCCGGATTTCCTCAAGATAATGGGTGAGGCCGGGTTCGGCCGTAAGAATCGGCAGGGCCGCGTGGCGGGCCATAATCCAGCCTTGGAGACATGCCCGCCTATCCTGAGAATGTCCGTTCACTGGGGTAGAATGGAAGTCGCCGTGGTCCGGTCAACCGACGCGAATGATCCAACTCGGACGTGATGACCCCGCGTGCTCTTGCTGCGCCGCGCCGGTTAGGCCACAGCTTTCCCAATGGCCAGCAGAACCTGACCTGCGAACGGCTTGCGCAAATAGGCGATGCATCCGGCATCCATCGCCTCATTGCGCGTGGCCTCGTCGTCGCTCGCGGTCATGAAGATGACGGGCCGCTTCGATCCTGATGCCGCAAGCCGCCGCTGCAGCTCAATTCCCGAAATTCCCCCGAGATGAATGTCAAGCAGCAAGCAGGTTGCCGTCTGCACGCTGTCGCTCTCAAGCAACGCCTCGGCCGAGGCGAACGTACGGCTCTCGATGCCGTGGTGCGCTAACAGCCGCGCCACGCTCTTCAGAAGGCCCGCATTGTCATCGACCACGATCACGACCGTCGGCCGCGCCATCATATCCGTGCCCAGCCCCGAGGCGTATATGGCCCCCCAAGGGGTCGGCCAACCCTTGATCTGGATCAATGGACTCTAGTCCGCCATGAACACACGACGAACGGATCGCGCCTATAGAGGCACTAGAGTAGGACTAGGCGCGAACGCAGGATGGTGTGGCTTACGCATGTGCACTTCCGGAGACGGCACCTTTGAGACATGCTAACGAAAGCTGAAAATGTCTGCTCGTCGGTGAATATCTGAAGTCATCGACGCCCGTCGAAGCATCGAAAATGACCCTCGCTGTGTGAAAACCCTAGGTGCGGCGCTAACCCGTCCATGCAGAAACCGGAGCAGAAGGGGGGTCCACATCCGAGGAGCAACAACATGACCGCACACATCCCCGATGAATTTTCCACCAGGTTGATCGGCTGGAGTCCCTTCGTGATCATGGGCAACACGATGCCGCCCCGAGATCCTAATGAAGACGAAGAGGACGAGGAAGAGGACGGCGCCGACGAACCGCCGGTCGTGCGCGAGCCGGACGAAGACTAGGGCATGATGCTTTTAGGATTGGCCTAGCCTGAGCTTCGGAATAGTTGGCGCATTCATTGGGCGTAAATGCTCGGAGGATTTCGCCGATTGTGACGCAGATGGCTCCGGCCGAGCGCGCTAAGATCGCCAAAGCTCTCGGCATAGCCATACCTCCGACCTTGCTGTCGCTCTCCGACGAGGTGATCGAATGAGTGTATTCACTTCCGCTTAGTGGCACTTAACCGACGTCAGCGTTTGGCCGAACGTCCGCTTTGCGCGAAAGCGGTCGTTCGCCAGAGGGCAGCTTTTGACCCGGAACGGAAGGAGGGGCAGACGGCGCTAGGCTCGATGGCCGCAGGACCCTGCCCCTTTTATAGACGCGGATTGCCATCAGAAATGGCAAAAGACAAAACCGTTCCGAGCTGGTGAGCTGGAATCGATTGTGTTTCAGTGGGTTACCCGCGGGCTGCCAATGGCATGAGTCTTGATTAAACTTGACTAAAAAAGTGGATGCGGAAATTGTCATTGGCGTTGTCCAACCCTGGCTAGGCATCAGGGAAAGGCAGGTAAGCCATGAAGCTAGTCACCGCCATTATCAAGCCATTCAAGCTCGACGAGGTGCTTGGCGCGCTGACGGTTCTCGGCGTGCAGGGCATGACCGTGACCGTGGTCAAGGGATTCGGCCGACAAAAGGGACACACGGAGATTTATCGCGGCGCCGAGTATGCCGTGAACTTTGTGCCGAAGGTCAGGATTGATCTTGTGGTCACCTCTGAGCAGGCAGACAGGGTTATTGCGGCGATACAAAATGCCGCAAGAACCGGAGAGGTGGGCGACGGCAAGATCTTCGTTTCGCCAGTCGAGCGCGCCGTTCGCATTCGCACCGGAGAGACGGACGAAGCGGCTGCATAAGCTTTCACCGACACCTCTTGCGACCAGGAGGGAGACAATGGGGTCCGGGACAAACGCGCGCCAAAGACTCGTGCTATTCGTGACGGCTCTCTTGGGGACCGCGCTTCTCTGTCTTGCATTCGGTGACATCGCACTCGCGCAAGACGCGGCCCCGCCAGTCTGCGGCGGCAAGGTTCTGGAAAAGTGTACTCCCAATTCCGGCGACACCGCGTGGATGCTCACGTCTGTTGCACTCGTATTGATGATGACAATCCCGGGGCTTGGGCTGTTCTATGGCGGCTTGGTGCGCAAGAAGAACGCTGGCGACACAGTGATGACCAGCTTTGCCGTCACGTGCCTCGTCACGATTCTTTTCGCGCTCCTGACCTACAGCATGGCGTTTCGCGCCGGCACGCCCTTTGTCGGCGGCTTGGATCGCATGTTTCTCAAGGACATCCTGAGCGACATCGGCAAGGGAGGTATTGGCAATCCCAATCCGCTCGCCGCGACCATCCCCGAAAGCGTGTACATCTGCTTTCAGATGACGTTTGCCATCATTACGCCGGCACTCATCGCTGGCGCGTTTGCCGAGCGCATGAAATTCTCCGCCATGCTTTGGTTCATCGGCCTGTGGGCGATTTTCGTCTATGCGCCGATTGCGCACTGGGTCTGGGGACCTGACGGGTTCCTGGCTGCCGGCAACAACGCCGCATGGGTGAAAGTGCTCGATTTCGCCGGCGGCACCGTCGTGCACATCAACGCCGGCGTGGCCGGGCTTATGTGCGCCCTAATGCTCGGCAAGCGCCGCGAGACGGGGCCGGCGCACAACATGGTGCTCACCTTCATCGGCGCCTCTCTCCTTTGGGTCGGCTGGTTCGGTTTCAACGCCGGCTCTGCTGTCACGGCCGGCATGCAGGCTGGAATGGCAATGTTGGTGACCCAGATTGCCACAGCCGTCGCGGCCTTCACCTGGATGGTGGTGGAATGGACGCTGCGCGGCAAGCCTACAGTCGTCGGCATCTGTTCGGGTGCGGTCGCCGGTCTCGTCGCCATTACGCCGGCTTCCGGGTTCGTGGGACCCATCGGCGCCTTTGCAATCGGCATTGGTGCGGGCGTCTTCTGTTACTGGGGATGTACCGGGTTGAAGCGCACGTTCGGCTACGACGATGCGCTCGATTGTTTCGGTATACATGCGATTGGCGGCATCGTCGGGGCGCTGCTGACCGGGGTATTCGCGGTCGAACAATACGGCGGGACGGCGGGCGTTCTGGAGGGCAACGTGGGTCAGTTCTTCAATCAGTGCATCGGGGTCGCCACCGTCTTCGTCTATGATGCCGTCGCCAGCTTGATCATCCTCACCGTGGTCAAGATGTTTGTCGGCCTCCGCGTGACGGAGGACACGGAGCGCGAAGGTCTCGACCTCGCGCTGCACGGAGAAGCAATACAGTAATCCACGTCGGGGGCGGCGTCCCGGAGCGCCGACGAGGTGATCGAATAGAGCCGCGAGTTACTGCGGTGCATGAGTCCGTTCCTGGCACTTTTCAGAACTGCCGGAGCGGTCTGGCGATGTCCGTTCCTGGAGGGATTTTGTTGAAAAACTCTGCTGTTGAAGCGGAAGGAGTTCGCTGATTCATTCGGTCTCGAGGGTGGAGACCGGAAGCGATGATGGGTCCGCGGCAGGTCGATCAGGCGGCGCTGTTCTATGAGTTCTCACTTGAGCGACACGTTCCGGCCACCCACTTGCTGAGGTCGATTGATCGCTTTGTCGATTTGTCAGACGTTCGGAGCCACATGGCCCCATTTTACAGCTCTACTGGCCGGCCTTCGATTGATCCTGAACTGCTCGTCCGGATGTTGCTGGTTGGCTACTGCTACGGCATTCTTTCTGAACGGCGGTTGTGCGAGGAGGTTCACCTGAACCTCGCTTACCGCTGGTTCTGTCGGCTCGGCCTCGACGGCGATGTGCCGGACCACTCGACCTTCTCCAAGAATAGGCATGGCCGCTTCCGCGATTGCGATCTGCTGCGAAAGCTGTTCGACACCGTGGTCCGGCGCTGCATGGCAGAAGGGTTGGTCGAGGGAGCCGCTTTTGCGGTCGATGCCAGCCTGATTGCCGCCAACAAGCAGCGCTCTGCCGCTGGGTCGGACGATGTTGACTGGGAGGCCATCGCCAGGACGCGCCGATCCGTCCGGGAATATCTCGACACCCTGGATGAGGCTGCTTGGGGCGCGGCCAGCGAGACGGTACCGAAGTTCATCTCCAAGTCGGATCCGGCCGCACAATGGACCGGCGCTCACAAAGGGCATGCCTTCTTTGCCTACGCCGACAATGATCGACCTGAAGGCCGCGATCATCATCGATGTCGAGGCGACACGAGCTATCCGGCAGGCCGAGGTCGGTGCGGCACGCACAATGATTGAGCGCACCGAAGATCGCCTCGGGCTCTGTCCCGAGCGCCTGGCCGCCGACAGTGCTTTTGGGTCAGCCGAGATGCTGGGTTGGTTAGTCAACGAGCGCGCGATCGAGCCACACATTCCGGTGTTCGACAAATCGGCCCGCGACGATGGGACATTCTCGCGCGAAGACTTCGCCTACAATCAGGAAGCCGATATCTACGTCTGTCCAACCGGCAAGATGCTAACCTCTACCGGAACCCCCGTGAATGATGGGGCAACACTGCTCTATCGCGCCAGCAAACATGACTGCAACGCCTGCGAACTCAAGCCGCGATGCTGTCCGAAGATGCCAGCGCGCAGGGTCCGGCGTTCAATTTACGAGAACGCCCGAGACGTTGCGCGCGACATGGCCGTGCCAATATTGACAGCTTTGGGGCGAGATTGGCCGCGGATTGACATTTCTCTCTACGGGGAGATTGCATGGCGCGCGCAGCTTGGCTTTACGGACCTCGTCATGAAGCTTATTGCACATCGTGGATGGTCCGCGGGTCGGGGTGAAAACTCGCTCGCC
This sequence comes from Bradyrhizobium sp. 170, assembly GCF_023101085.1. Classification (NCBI taxonomy): domain Bacteria; kingdom Pseudomonadati; phylum Pseudomonadota; class Alphaproteobacteria; order Hyphomicrobiales; family Nitrobacteraceae; genus Bradyrhizobium; species Bradyrhizobium sp. 170. The sequence goes on from NZ_CP064703.1 coordinate 7,245,989, forward strand.
GCGTTCGCACGTGCCGCCCGTGACGGCAGAATATCTGGTGTCGAATTCGACGTCTGCCTTGCAGCGGATTCCGACACATTGGTGGTGTCACACGACCCGCCGCGTCATGTCGAGAATGCGCTTACCCTCGATGCGGCACTGTCGCTTCTTTCGCCGACTGACCTTGAACTGTTTGTGGAGGTGAAGGAGACAGGACTTGTCTCTAGAGTCATCGAGAGGCTGGTTGCCAGCAACGTGGCCCGTCGCTCGGTCGTATTTGCCTTTGCCGCCGTCGCAAGATCCTTTCCGTGGGAGGGTGCGCGACCGGTGCGCCTGGGCATCATCGTCATGTACCCGTGGAACCTGAATCGTGCGGTGCGCAGGTATGCGCCGGATGTCCTCCTGCTCGGCTGGGACGCGCGCGTTTGGACGCGAGTCGCTTTTCGCGCCTGGTGGTCCGTTTTCTCGCTTGAGCAGCTTGCGCGACGCCACCACGTGCCGGTTGTGGTAGGAATCGTGCAACGCATGGACGACCTTCATTGGCTCTCGCGGCAGCGCCTCTACGGGGCGGTTGCCGACGTCGACCGCACTATCGGCCGCAGCGCCAGACCTGATTAGGCCGGCGCAAACCCGTTCGTCGCCCGTGAAGTATTCGAAAGCAGCTGACAGATCGGCCTGATCTGGCGTGGGGAAGTATTCGTTGCAGGAAAGCCGGGTGCGGAGCCCGGTTCTCTTGCGTTTGGGATCGGGGTGGCTGTTGTTCTTGAGGCCTGGATTCACTGAACGAGCCACGTGCGAGCAAAGATCGCAAGTTGGCGGAGAAAGCAGAGCAAGGCGACCTACAGGCCATCCAACAGATCGCGGACCGGTTGAACGGTAAGCCAGCTCAGGCCATTGAATGTCTGGCGGCACCGCGGCGAGCGCTCAGGCGACGTTGGCCGCGGCCGCGCGCGACCCGGCCCTGATCCGGCTGCTGACCGATCCCTTCGCGTTGACGCCGGGGTTCACCGGGCCGTCTCAGCCGTCGGGCCTCATCCCCGAATACGACCCGAGCTGAGACCTGCCGAGGAACGCGCCCTATGTCTGCTGCGCAGGGCAGACCGGAAGTGAATGGCGCGGGGTCAAATGACCCGAATGCCGAGTAGGCCCGGGGAATTTCACCCCGAGCCCCTCACAGATCCGGACAGGATACTCTCGCATCATCCGGCTCGTGCCATCGCGCGAAGGCTGCCGCCTTCCACTGAACAAAGGGCTCCTCCCGGCGAACCAGTTGGCCCACATCAGCGGCGATGACCCACCTCCTTCGCTCCAGCCCCATTACAGGACCTTCGTCGCTATTACGAGGCAGTCCGCCCCTCTCCGACGCATCGGTACTTTCGGCCTCGCGGTGGGAGCCGCTTGCACCTTTTCCCTTGGCATCGTCGGAAAGGTTCTCACGTTCCGTACCGGAGCCTGATCGAGCTTCGCGCTGCCTATACGCCGGATGCCGCTCGGTCGGTATCAGGACATCCTCCGAGCTTGTCCCGCAGGAAGGGTCACCCCACGGTTTTGACATCGCCTAATCCGATTTCGACGCTTCAGAAGCAGTTCGCTTGCGCTCGCCTCTCTCGATCTTGCCTGCCGGAATCATCGCCCCGGCGTTTCCGCGACGCTAACGACCGTGGCTTTTGACCACAGCCGCTCGCGGTGGCTTGGGATCAACGACCTGATCGCCGAACCCGAAGGGCCCTCCTTCATCTCCAGTACAGTTGCGCGTCGCCGTGTGGACCGGCGATGCTCGTGACACAAGGCCCTGGCCGGACCTCCCGCGATTTCCGCTTTTCCGCCGCCGGTGGGAGCTAAGCAGACATCACTTAGAGATTGCAGAACGGTCGCGATTTGTGAGTACGCGCCATCCGCTAATTCAGTTTGCCCTTTTGGGCATCGGACGATGGATGTGTGGCCTTTGCCGAATTGCGCGCCTCCATCCGGTCTGCCAGCATCCGAAGCTCATCCGCAAGAACGGTCCCTCTCGGAATCGGATAATCATGGGAAATGCGATCATTCATATAAACACGGAAAACCACTTCTTCCGCAGTCTCAACGATCTGCACTCGTTCAATGCCGGGAAGGGCCATGCTGTCTGCGGCCGGACTTCCAATCGCCTCCTCTAACGAGGTCCTCAACGCACCGATAAGGTCTGCCGTCTCTACTGTGCTTAGAGCGATTTCGTGTTTACCGCGCTCATCGGTGAACCCAATAATCACCCTTCCATCCCGTGAATCCGTATAGGTTAGTTTCATAACCTTGGCTCTCATTAGGGCCACTTAGCAGCAGCGCGATCCGCCTAAGCTCTCATGAGTCTTCAAGCACTCGAAACCAGTGGGATGACGGTGCGGCACTTTCCGGCGGAAGATGGAACTGGCGGTTCGGCGGCCAACTCAACAGACACGTGACCAAGCCCATGCTCATTCAACAGCTTGGTCAATTCGGAATGCACCGCCCGCCAAACCCGGTTTGGGTCAGCGTCGGCTGCGGGATGTAGGCGAACGCGCAATTGTGTTGGCGCAGTCTGCACTATCTGAAACAACTCCACACCGGGTACATGATCGATCTCAAGCGCGAACGGTGGCACTGCGACTGTCTCTCCGCGTTCAGTTGGGAAGGTGAGGATGTCGGCAGTGCGACCCCGCACGCGGATCGCCGGAAGCGGGTTGCCGCAAGGACAAGGATCAGGCCGTTGCAGGATGCGGTCGCCTAGATCGTAGCGGAGGATCGGCTGCACGCGATTGGCGAGGTTGCTCACGAGGACCGTATGCGACTCCTCGCCGGGCGGAACCGGCCGATAGCTCGCATCGACGGGTTCGAGAATCACCCAATCGCTGTTGACATGATACCGACCGTGTCCACAGCCGATGGCCATGAACAGGCATTCCGTCGCGACGTAAACGGTCCGGACCTTGGCGTGGAATGCTCTTGCGATCCGGTCGTATCCGTCCTGCGAAAGCCCTTCCGAGGTCGGAAGAACCAGCACCGGCTGAATATGCAGGCGACCGGCATCCTGCTCGGCGGCCAATAGTGCCATGACGCTGGCGTATCCGATGAGCAGAGCCGGGCGGTACCGATTGAGTTCGGCGACCAGATTGCGCAACGGCGCCTGCGCCGGAAGCGCCCGTAATCGTCGGGCCGACCGTTTTGTGCGGATTGCAGCAAAGCTGGTTGCGCCGATGTAATGGCCGCCCATCGCCAGCACCGACGCCGCGCGGCCGCCGCGGACGAGGAGACGAAACATGTCGCTGGCGTTAAGCCAGCCCATTATCATGCGCAGCGAAAAAGCGAGTGTGACCGTCCAATTGTGTGTGTCCAACAGAAATATTCCAGGTGTCCCGGTGCTGCCCGAAGTGGTCGCCACGGAATACTTGCCAAGGAGACGTTGCCCGATCAGCTCAGGGTTATCGACGAACCCTCGCACTGCCGCGAAACTAACTTCGCGATCGGTGACCCAATCGTCAAAATGACGCATTAGCTCTTGCTTATTAGCCACCGGCAGCACGGACGAACTCTCAATCCGCTCCGGTAGACCCTGATAGAGTTCGCGATAATAGGGCGAGTTGGCGCGAGCGAAGGCGACGGCGTCGCTAAGCCGATCGCGTTGTCGCTGCGCGATGGCGTTGAGACCTTGCCTTCTTGCGCGGTGCGCATCGAGCAATACCGATGAGATGCTTTCGCTCATGACAAGTGAACCCACAGCAGGCGAGCGCGTGGCAATGACATTCACGTCGCACCACCGCGCAAGAGGCTCGCGAAGGCTTACAGGATCATCAGACGAAAACGGCCTATAACTAACCAACCGCGCCCAACTCGCGGCGCAAGCGCTTGCGCCGCGTGGGGCGCGGAGGTTGATGCTCGCTTTCTCTGGCCGCTAGGACGCTGGCACTGTCGGCGCTGGCCCCGTCGGGCACTGGCACTGTCGACTCAGGTCCTCTGGCGCTCGTGGCGCGAGAGGCCGTTTCGATCAACCCGCCCTTGATGTAGACCCGCGCAGGCAGCGGACCCAACTCACGACTAGGTGAAAGCCGAGATCCGGTTAGGGCCTGATCCGCCCGACCGGACCACGGGCGTCACGCCCTATCGCATCCGGATGGACGAGACGCCACGCGGCCGCTCGAATGACGCCAACGTGCATTCTTTGATGCGCGTGCGGAGCGGGTCCGGCCGAATGTCCGGTTTGCAGCCAATAGCGGTCGTTCCTAAGAAGTCAGTTTTTGACCCAAATCACGGATCAAACGGACGATGTCCGTTCATCGGGGGTAAAGCGGACTCTGCGGCTGCGTGTACAGGCTTCATTCTTGGCGAAAGCCTATTCGCATAAATGAAAACCCGGACCGTTATGCAGCAGCCATTTGCATAACGGTCCGGCCTGACTGTTGTGCGGATATTCTGTAAGCGAAAGCTGCCGCCCGTCCGTGTTGCGAAGGTGTAACGGACCTCAGACGCTATCCGGAGGCCATAAGGTTTTCGTCGAACGGTTACTTCTTTTTCTTCTTGGCTGTCTTCTTCTTTGCCTTCTTCGCTTTCTTGGCCATGTTGCCCTCCGTGATCCCCAAGGTTGGTTCAATGCAAGTCGACATTCGACACGCATGCATTCAGAACACACCACAATTGCAAAATTGATACTCCGCGCTTCGAAGAAGGTAAACGCCCGTCACTCCGTCGCGACCACGGCGAAGGCGTTCGGCCTCGCGTGGGACGCAAACCCTGCCGGTGGCAGCCGATGAGGTGATCGAATAATCGTCGTGTGTGCCGCCGCGCAAGAGTCTGGAATTGGCATCTTTCGGAACTAACCAGTCGAACCGAGGACATCCATTCACTAGGTAAAGCGGACTCTGCGACTGCGCGGACCTACTTCTGAAAACCCGTCTCGGACATCAGGTGGCTGAAATGCAGGGATGTAGCACGCGCACCCGTCATCCGTTGAAGAGGATTAACCGAGGAGCCTCTTTCATCTGCAATTCAAGAGCATCTTCTGGAGTATTGCCTCGACCGAGTGCGGCGAAATCCCAAGTTCAATAAATCCAGGCATCTCCGGCGATGACACGGTGTCGATTTGCATCAGTTCCACTTGATTGCGCGTGAGGAGCGGGTTTGGGAGTATTTCGGAGGCCCATGCGAGTGCATGCCAAACGGCAAAAGGGATTGGAATCAGTCGGGGCGCAAGTCCAGCTTGGTGCGTAATGGCTCCAAGCAACTCCTCGTAGGAGTAGACGCGCGGGCCGCCAAACTCGAAGATCTTTGAAGGCGTTTCCGCTCGCTGCATGGTCCGGCCAATCGCCTCCGCAACATCCTCCACATAGGCGGGTTGCAATCTGGTCAGGCCGCGGCCGAACATCGGATAGATCGGAAGCTGGCGAAGGAGCCTGAGGATGGCGGTGAGAAACGCATCGTCCGGTCCGAACATCACTGCCGGGCGGACGAAAAGAGCATCGCCGAAGGCGGCTTGGACCGCCAGTTCGCCTTCGCCGCGCTTTCGGATGTACCGTGATTGTGAGGCCGTATCGGCTCCGATTCCTGAAATGTGAATGAGTCGATCGACACCGGCACGGAGTGCTTGAGCCGCTACCCGTTGGGCAGACTCGACGTGAACAGAATGAAAAGTCTCCTGTCCGTGCTCGACGTAAAGGCTAACCGCACTTACAACGCCGTAGGCGCCGGCAAGCGCATCCGCGACTGATCGTTCGTCGTGAATGTTGGCTCCTACGGATTGAAGCTGCGGATCATCGGGACCAAACAGTCTGTGCCCCTGATCCGGATGCCTTGACGCGGTCCGAACAGGAAATCCGTGAGAGCGCAGATGCCGAACGATGCGGCGGCCGAGAAAGCCGGTTCCGCCGAACACGGTGACGGTCCGATCGGTCGTTGCCACCATGATTCAATTCGCCAATTCATGTGGAATCGAACGGTGCTCCGGATGCGGTGGCCGCTCGCCGTTAGCTATTGATTCTTTGCTGGCGCGCCCGGAAGCACGGCTGCCATACCTTCCGGATTGATGTTGAAGGCCAAGAATATCAACGGCTCGTTGCCTGGGTTTCCCCATTGGTGCACGAGAGCGTACGGTTCATAGATCAGGGAACCTGGCCCTCGTGCTTCCGTCTTACCGTCGACCGTATTCGCTCCGGTGCCGGAAATAATATAGTACAGAGCCGCTCCTGACCGATGGTGTGGCGGGTTGGAGGGCATCTGCGCCGGAAATATGACTCGTGTGAGATTGAGATCATGACCGCCTGGCTTCAGGTCGGGGATCGGATTCGCTGTGCGATATAATTCTGTCACGGCGGCAGGTGCCGCCTCAACAGGCCGACCCACGTCCACAGCGGGGACAAGGAAGAAGTGGAGAAAAATTGACGGCCCTCCCCTGCCCGCCGTTAGCGCCGCGGTCTTTCCGCCGGCGATAAACAGCCCCTCGCCGGCGTTGAGCGTTTTAGCCTCGCCATCGAGCGCGACCTCGGTCGATCCGGACATCTGGTAGAGGATGCCGTTGGCCGCCGAGACGCCGCTCTTCGTGTCCGGCTGAAGAGTGATGCTCACCGCTTTGAAATGGAGCGGCACCTCCGTGACGGTCGGCAGTTTGGTTGCGGCGATCACTGTTCGTGTAATTGCCGGTGGAGCGGCGGTGGTTTGTGCGGTCGCGGCGGCAGGAAGCGCCATCGCGCCGAGCAACAGTAGTCCGATTGTCCTGAACTGCATGATTGCCTCCCAGGTTCAGCGGATAATCAGAACACCATACGCTCTCCCAGCGCCTCTTGGAACGGCAGGCCGCTTCGAGCTGTTATTGGACAGAAACCGGGAGCAAAGGCCGAGCGAAGCTGAGTTCGTGGCCGTCGGGGTCAGTCAGATGGAAGAAGCGCTCACCCCATTCGGCGTCGCGGGGCGCGGTAGCTGGTTGGTATCCCGCTGCGAGTGCACGGTCGTAAAGTGCGTCAACATCGGCAACGTAGAAGATTACCCGGCCCCACCAGAACCAGCGCCGCCCGGCAGGCTGGGCGATGAGATTGAGATAGCTCGTCCCTGCTCGAAAGCTAGTGAATGACGACTCATCGCCGCCATGCAGGACCTCAAACCCTAGCGAGCGGTAGAACCGGACAGCTCGCGGCATTTCGTGGGTGCCCAGTGTGACCGCGCTGATCCCATCAATCATGGAAAGTACTCCTAATTAATTTTCCTGCGAGCCTGCGAGATGTCCGCAATTGGCACCACTTAGGCGACGTCGCTATTTCGGCGGATGGCCACTTTGCGCCACTAGCCGCCGTTCCTGGAAGTTGTGTGTTGATCAACTGCCCGGTAATGCGAACGCGGTTGCCGCCTTGCGGACGCTACCCTCCAGCACGTAGCGAACGTCAAGCTCGCGGCCAACCCATTTGACGTCGACAGCTTTGCCTTTGTAGGTAAAGCTTGAAGTGCGAGCGATGACGAACAGATTTTGGACGTGACAGTCCCGCACCCCATTTCTGAGGTGCCTTAGCTCACAGTCCACCGCGCGGCACGAAGAAGCAGAGCTCGTCTCCCGTGCTCTTGTTTATGAACAGCACGGGCAAGCGATCTGGGGTGTCGTCAGCCTTGATGATGTCGGGTGGGATGACTTTCCATTGGCCGTCTTTGAGGTATTGCCACTGGTCCGAATGGTCGTCTGCGACGCGGAAGCGAGTTTTGAATACATCGCCGTTATCGCAACACGATTTCCACGGAACACCGAGCCGGTGTTGAGCGGCGGGGTTCATTTCCTGTCTCTTGAACCATTCGTGGTGCGCCATTGACGGATCGTGAGCGTCAGCACGAAAGGACATCAGAAGAAGAATACCGAACATCGTTAGTACGCGATCGAACGCTTTCATGGCAGCCTCCATTGTGGACTGTCATTAATTTTAGCATCCGCGAATCACACGAACTCTCCGGCAACTAAGGAAACCAGGTTCTAAAGAAAATGGCAGCCCCTTTTTGGCGGCTGTTAGCGCTTAGTAAGGCAAAAGCTCGGAAGCTTTTGTCCCGGCCAGGCTGTGGAAGTTCTTGCAATGATCTATGACTGTACCGGCGGCATGACGCTCGGTCGAAGGTGAGTACGACCACAGCATGGTGGTTGCAGTAGTGAGAAGGGCAACAGCCGCAATTGCAGATATGATCAGATGCTTCATGGGAAACCTCCGGTTTCCTTCCACGAAGGTTCGTTCGACAGCTTGACCCAAGGTTCAATGAAACATGGGCGCTGGTGAACTATGCACGTTGCCTCGCATTACGCTTCCCGTTGAAATAAAAGAGGAAATCGTTTCGATGGAACCTGTTATTTAAAAAAACTCGATCACGTTTGGATGAGTGGCCTCTTAGCGGGCTAGAGCGCCCATCCGAACGTGCGTTGCAGAGTCTCACTGGCGTTCGAATCGAACCAGCGCCCGTGGCTGAGAATGATGCGTTCTGGCTGCCATGACAGCATTTTTTGGACCGCCGCTCGCGTCTTTCGTTTCTGCAAAAGAAGCGGCAACCGCATCCCGAAGAATATTTGGCCGCGCGGATAGTACATTCCGGTCAGCTTGGCGGCGAACCGCCATGGCTGCCTGATCATGTCAAGCTCAAGGTTTATGATGGTGTCAGCCAATATGAGGGTTTTCGACTCCTTGTGGAAGAAAACAATCTCCCCGAAAATTCCTCCGGGAACGGCGGTCTGATCAATTTCGGCGCGCCATTCCTCCGGCGGTTCGATGCCGATGTCTCTATCGAAATGCACATCGATGCCCCGCGAGCGGGCACGCTTGCGTGCGCGCGGAGAGGCCCAGGCAACCGCCCCCGGAAACGCACGCGACCACTCGCCAATGTGCGCGTAATGGAACTGATTCGGCGATACGAGGTGGCGGACTGTGCCCATCGCCTGCAGGCGGTCCGCGAGCGCAGGCTCGAATGCGATGGGGGAATGGATGAACAGGTCGCCGTTGCCGAGCCGCACCACGGTCATCCGAGTAGTAAACGGCAACGGAAGCCTTACTCCGGCCGTCGTCAAATACTCGAAAGGACCGTCCACGATACCAATGTTTCGGGCCACCGGCTTGTATTGATTTAGGGGTTCGTAGACCTCTGACGCGGCACCAGCCATGGTCTAATCGCCTATTCGATACAGCGGACTTGGGCAGGCAAGGCCGAGCGGCCCTCCACATCCGGGTTGATCCAAGGCAGACCTGACGCTCCCGGTGCGGGGCGCTATAATAGCAAAGAATGGATCGTGTCCATGCGAAGAACCGCCGCCGTCATAGGCACCGCCATTTTCTTCGTGTTCGTGCCCTGCGTGGTGGCCGGGGTGGTGCCGTGGTGGATTTCGCACTGGGAGTTTAGGTTGTCGTTTCTCGGCGTCGAGCTCACGCGCTTCGTCGGCTCCGCGCTAATTCTTGCCGGCGTATCCGGGCTCGTGGATTCATTCGGGCGTTTCGCGCTGCAGGGGCTCGGCACGCCAGCGCCGATCGCCCCGACCCAACACCTCGTCGTTACCGGCCTCTATCGCTATGTGCGCAATCCAATCTACGTGGCGGTCGCCACCGTCAATTTCGGCCAGGCGGTCCTGTTTGGCGATTGGCGGCTGTTCGCCTACGGCGCGGTCTTCTGCCTCGTCTGCCACCTGTTTGTCGTGGGCTACGAGGAGCCGACGCTAAAAAAATCATTCGGGGCGGAATACGAAGCTTTCCGCATCAATGTGCCGCGTTGGATCCTGCGCCTGACCGCGTGGCGAGGCGGTCGGTAGCGGCTGTAAGGTATAACCTTGGCGCTGATTATTGATGGGCCTCTCCTGAAGGCTCTTCAGCAAAGTTTGTCCGAAAGTGGCCCACACCGACGAAATCCCGCGCTCGTCCAAGTGTCGGCTGTTAAGGGTCGACCGGAAATGGCTGACGTATGGCCAAAACGACGCGACTGGCGAGCCGGCTTTGGAAACTGTGCCCCGGCAGGCCGTCGTCAGCATATATTTATTGGGCACAAGGAGGTGCGATATGGCGACAACAGCTACCCAAGTCGTTCTTGATACGCCTGCGGCGGAGTTTCGGCTTCCGGCCACCGACGGCAAGACTTACGCACTGGACGACGTTGCGGGCGAAAAAGGCACGGTCGTGGTCTTCATCTGCAACCATTGTCCCTATGTTAAAGCGGTGATCGACCGCGTGGTTTCGGACGCCCGCGTGCTGATGTCGGAGAGCATAGGCTTTGCGGCGATTTGCTCGAACGATGCGGCGAGCTATCCCGAAGACTCATTTGAGAGTATGAAGCATTTCGCGAAGGCTCATGATTTCCCGTTTCCATATCTCCACGACGAGACCCAGGCAGTCGCTCGGGCGTATGGGGCGGTCTGTACGCCGGACTTCTTCGGTTACAATGCCGACCGCAAGCTCAAGTATCGCGGCCGGCTCGACGAAGGCCGCACAACTCCGCCTCGCGCGGGGGCGCCCCGAGAGCTTGTCGAGGCCATGCGCGCGATTGCGACCACCGGTCTGGCGCCGGCTGACCAAAAGGCGTCTATTGGCTGCTCGATCAAATGGAAGGACGAATAAAGCCGAGCCCTGTCAACATGTTTCGTATCTAAGACCGCCGCGTGCGGCAGCATTTGCTGCACATGTGCGATTTGACTAGCGGCATCACGAGGGCCCAGCGGCGGCTGCCGGAGTCGATTCGCCCCTTCTGCTTCAGGTCTGCTTCCGGGGCAACACGGACATCAACCGGTGAGATAACCGGCTAAGTCGGTCGAAAATGACCCAACTGAGACATTGGCGCGGGGCTTCTGTCCCGCGTTTTGCGTTTAGGACCACGGCGGCTCTTCGCCCGCCCCGGCTGCCTCGTGGTGGATCGTGACACCCGCCGAACGCAAGCCGGTCAGCAATACAGTTCTTACAGAGGCAGGATCGAATCCAATATCCTTGGCGTTTGGTGGATGTGCCTCGCTGCCCTTCAATCGGAGCGCCAAGTGCAATTGCTCGCAAAGGTGCTGAACGACGAGATTGACCTGATCGTCAGTCATGATCTGCTTTTCCTGCTACCATTTTGCTACCCAACTAGGTAGCACGCATGAAAGTAGGGCGATACGCGATTGGACCGCCCCAAGGATCAACCCCACGCGATTGCCCATGTACTTCAGCCCACTCTATGGGGCGAAAACCAGAAGCGGGAGCCGGTGTCAATCACTGGCGATGCCCAACGGATGGTGCCGCATGCACCGGGACCTTCGCCCGGCGCTCCGAAGGAGAATGAGGTCTTCGGCTCGACACGGTCGACGATGCGGCGCTGCATGTCCGGTGTTGGCCCTTCCGCGACGTGCTGATCCCGCCGAATGGCCGCTTTGCGCCAGTAGCGGTCGTAGCGTGTTCGGCAGAGATACAACCCAACGCAGCCGTTTGAAATTCAGTGATCACTCGCCCTCGGCGAAGCCGGCCTGAACGACTTCCTCGCGCTTTCGCCGCAGGTGTGTGTGCAGGATGTGGGCGAGCCCGCGGGCATCGCGCCGCTGCAGCGCGTTCAGGATTCCTTCGTGCTCCTGTATGGCGAGCGCCCAATGCTCAGGCGACATCGGTGTGATGAACCGTGCCCGCCGTATCCGCGCGGCGATCGACTCATAGAAGCCGGCCAGCACAGCGTTATCGGCCGCGCGAACAATGGCCTCGTGGATCAATCGGTTGCACCGATAGTACGACAAGAGATCCTGCGCGCGATAATGTTCGACCATGTTCGCCTGCAAGTCGGCAATTTCGCGCAGTTGCTCATCGGAAATGCGGGGACACGCCAGTTCGCCAGCCGCAGCCTCCAGCGCCTCACAGACTTCAAACAGTTCCTTGACGTCCTTTTGCGTGAGCTTCGCGGCGCGCGATCCGCGATTGGGCAACAACACGACAAGCCCTTCGGCAGCGAGCACCTTGAGCGCCTCGCGCAACGGGGTACGCGATATCGCGAACGACGCGCACAGCTCGCGTTCGGGAATTCGCGCACCCGGCGGGATTTCGCCCTCCGTCAAGACGTGCCTGAGACGGGAAACCACCTCGTCATGCATCATATCGAGGTCTCCTCGGGGACTCGGTGGAACTAGTTTGAATGCAAAAATGATCCGAACCAAGCAAATTCGGACAGAATCCTGTTGCATAAGACATATTTTGCATTCAAAAATGCCCTCTGCGGCCGAACTGAGGTCTGTCAACAAAATGAATGAAAACGCCACACCCGACACAAACCTGCTTAACGAGGTCCGCGACGGCGTCGGCCGGATCATTTTCAACCGGCCGCAGGCGAGAAATTCGCTGACTTTCGGCATGTATGAGCGGCTCGCAGCGATATGCGAAGCCGCCGCCAGTGATCGTACCCTCAAGGTGCTGATCCTGACCGGCGCAGGCGACAAGGCCTTCGCGTCCGGCACCGACATCAATCAGTTTCGCGCGTTCAACACCCCGCAGGACGCTATCGACTACGAGGCCCGGATCGATCGCGTGCTGACCACGCTCGAACAATGCCGGGTGCCGACGATTGCGGCGATTAACGGCGTTTGCGCCGGCGGTGGCGCCGGGATCGCCGCGTGCTGCGACCTTCGCATCGGCACCAGGACCGCGAAATTCGGATTTCCGATTGCGCGCACGCTTGGCAACTGCCTGTCGGCGTCCAATATCGGCCGACTATCGGCCCTGATCGGGGCAACGCGGCTCAAGGAGATCATTTTTACCGCGCGCCTGATCGAAGCCCAGGAAGCCGCCGGCATCGGGTTGCTGCACGAAGTCGTGGAGGATCTCCCCGCCCTCGAACGACGGGCCGATGAATTGGCGCGGCTTGTCGCGAGCCATGCACCGTTGACGCTGCGTGCCACCAAGCAGGCGCTGCTTCGCGCGCAGCCAAAGCCAGGCGAAGACGAGGACCTGATCCTGATGTGCTATCAAAGCCGGGATTTCCTTGAAGGCATGGATGCCTTCCTCAACAAGCGCCAGCCGCAATGGACTGGCGACTAAGCAACAAGAACAACAAGATTGCGGGAGAAACAATGGGCCCTCTGAGTGGATTGAAGGTTGTCGACCTGACGCACGTCATGGCAGGCCCGACCTGCACGCTGATGCTCGCCGACATGGGCGCCGAGGTCATCAAGATCGAAAAGATTCCGGTCGGCGACGACACCCGCTACATGGTTCCTCCCAAGATCGGCGACGTGGCGGCCTCCTTCCTGATGATGAACCGCAACAAGAAGGGCATTGCCCTGGATCTGAAGACACCGGGCGGCGCGAAGGTGTTGCGGCGCCTGATCGGATCGGCGGACGTTCTGGTTGAAAACTTCGGCCCCGGCGTGATGGACCGGCTCGGTTTCGGTTACGCCGAAATCAGCAAGGCGCACCCTGCGCTGATCTACTGCTCGCTGTCCGGCTTTGGCCGCACCGGACCCTACAAGCATCGCCGCGGATTCGATCTGGTGGCGCAGGCGATGAGCGGCATCATGAGTTTCACCGGGGAGCGGCCCGACGGACCTCCGGTCAAATGCGGCACGCCGCTGTCCGACATCACTGCTGGAATTCTCGCGGCCATGGGCATTCTCGCAGCCTATGCCCATCGTCTCAAAACCGGCGAGGGTCAATGGGTCGAAACCTCCCTGTTCGAGGCAGCACTTGTCCAGACCTACTGGCAGGCTGCCATCGCGATGGCCACCGGCGTGGCGCCGAAGGCGATGGGCTCGGCCCATCCGCTCAATGCGCCCTACCAGGCGTTCGAAACCGCCGACAAGTGGATCGTGGTCGGTGGCGCCAATCAAAAGCACTGGCTGCGTACACTCGAAGTGCTGGGTGTAACCGAACTGGCGCAAGATCCGCGGTTTGCGACCGGCGCCGACCGAATGGGACATTTGAAGGAACTGGAAACCCTGCTCACAGCGCGCTTTAAGACCAAGCCCGCCGAATACTGGCTGGCTGCACTTGAGGAGTCCGGCGTCCCCTGCGGGCCCGTCAACGACATGCTGCAAGCCCTCGCCGACCCGCAAACGATCGCTCGCGAGATGGTGGTCGAGGTCGAGCATTCCGCGCTCGGCCAAGTGAAGACGATTGGATTGCCGATCAAGTTCTCGCAAACGCCCGGCAAGGTGCGCTCGGGCGCGCCGCTCTACGGCGAGCACACCAGTGCAATCCTGGGCGCTTACGGTTTTGACGCCGACGAAATTGCAGCGCTCCACAGAGAAGGCGCGATTGCCGCAGCAGAGCTTGCCAGGGATGAAGTAGGCTGACGCAACAACCTAAGAAAGCGCCGAGAACAAGAAAACAAATCAAGAGATACATGGGAGGACTAGATGTCTCAGAAGCCGACATTCGCTGCGATCGCCTTCGGTCTCGCAATCGGGCTCGCGGGAGCGGCACATGCCGCGTGGCAACCGGCCAAACCGATCGAATTCATTGCAACGGCAGGCCCGGGCGGCGGCACGGATAATTTTGCCCGCGCGGTCCAGAACATCATCACCAAATATAAACTGGTCGAGCAGCCCATCGTCGTCGTCAACAAGGCCGGCGGCAGCGGCGCCGAAGGCTATACCTACACCAAGGCCATGGCGGGCGATCCCTACAAGATCGTGTTCGGCACATCGAATGCCTGGACCCAACCGATGGTCTCCAAGGTCGCCTATAACTACACCGACCTCACGCCGGTTGCCGCGATGGTGCAGGACGAGTTTCTGCTCTGGGTGAAGCAGGATGCGCCCTACCAGCACGCGCAGGATTTTCTCAAAGCGGTCGCCGCGAAGCCGCCGGGCGATTTCAAGATGGGGGGCGCACAGTCAAAGGACACCGATGAAACCCTCACCCGCATGATCGACAAGGCGGCCAAGGTGAAGTTCGTCTACATTCCCTTCAAGAGCGGCGCCGAGGCCGCGGTGCAACTGGCCGGCGGTCATATCGACGCCCACGTCAACAATCCCAGCGAAAGCATCGGACAGTGGAAGGGCAGCACCCAGCGCCCGCTATGCGCCTTCAGCCCGCAGCGTCTGCCTGACGGACCCAAGGTCACGGCAACGCAAAACTGGCACGACATCCCCACCTGCGTTGAATCCGGCCTTGCCATTCCGCAATTCCAGCAACCCCGCACAGTCTGGCTGCCGGGAAAGGTGACCGCCGATCAGGCCGCCTTCTATGTCGATCTGATGAAGAAGGTGCAGGCCACGCCGGAATGGAAGGAATACATCGAGCGAACGTCGCAAACCGACACCTTCCTGACCGGTGAGGCGTTCAGCAAGTTCATCAAGGACGACATCGAACGCACCCAAAAAGATTGCCGCTGACGAGGGTTGGCTGATCTCCAACTAGAGCAGGGATCATGGTCTCGGGACGCAGTCTGGAAGCGGCGACGGCGCTCATCACCGGGGCGTTCGGCGCAGCCGTCGTCGTCTCCAGCCTCGACAATGGTATCGGCTGGTCTGCCTCCGGCGTCGAGTCCGGCACCTTTCCGTTTATCGTCGGTCTCGTCATTCTGGCCGGCAGTGTGTTCAATCTCGTGCAGGGCTGGCTGCACGCGCGGGCCGTCATTCTCGGGCCAAGCGAACTCAGGCGGTTGGGAATATTGTTCGTCCCGGCCGCGGTTTTTGTCGGAATTATTCCGCTGATCGGGATGTATCCGGCCTCTGCCTTCTATGTATTCGCAGCGCTGGCCTGGCACAAGCGCGGATCGCTGCTCGTTCCGGCCCTCGCCGCGATCGGCGCGGCGTTCGCGCTCTATCTGATATTCGAGCTGACGTTCCAGATCTCGTTGCCGCGCGGCGCGCTCGGCACCTTCTTCGGTTTCTAAGGGAGCGCTTCGTTGGAAAATCTCGAAGCTCTCATGCACGGGTTTGGCATCGCGCTATCAGGCAATCACATCTTCCTGATGTTGATCGGCGTGCTGCTCGGCATTCTCGTCGGCGTGTTGCCCGGGCTCGGGGCGCCCAACGGCGTTTCGCTGCTGCTGCCGCTCACCTTCGGGATGCAGCCGGTATCGGCCATCATCCTGCTCTCATCGATGTATTGGGGCGCATTGTTCGGCGGCTCGGTCACTTCCATCCTCTTCAATATTCCAGGCGAGCCCTCCTCGGTCGCGACCACGTTTGACGGCTATCCCATGGCGCGCGACGGCAGGCCGACCACGGCGCTGGCGACGGCGTTCGGCTCGGCCGCCTTTGGCGCGCTCGCCGGTGTCGTTCTCATTACGCTCTCGGCGTCTTGGGTCGCGCAAGTGGCGCTGGCCTTTGGACCTCCCGAATATTTCGCGGTCTATTTTCTGGCGTTTGCGAGCTTCGTGGGCATGGGCGGCTCGCCACCGATCAAGACGCTGGTGTCACTCGCGATCGGCTTTGCCCTGGCCGCCGTCGGGATCGACACGGTCTCCGGCAGCGTGCGGCTCACCATGGGCATCGACGAGATGGTGAAGGGTGTCAGCTTCGTGGTCGCCGTCATGGGCCTGTTCGGCATCGGCGAGTTGCTGATTGCGGTGGAAGAGGAGTTTCACGTCAAGGCCATCTCCTCCAAAGTGGAGTGGCGTGAAGTCTTCCGCGCGCTCGCGGGTCTTCCGCGATATGGCTGGGCGCTGTTGCGCAGCGCGGCGATCGGTTGCTGGATGGGTATTACACCGGGGGGCCCGACCGCCGCATCGTTCATGAGCTACGGCATCGCCAAGCGTCTTTCGCCACGGCATGCGAATTTTGGCGAAGGCGAGCCGGAGGGTATCGTCGCTCCGGAAGCCGCGGATCATGCCGCCGGCACCAGCGCCCTGCTTCCCATGCTGTCGCTCGGCATTCCCGGATCGGCTACCGCAGCCGTCATGATGGGTGGCCTGATGATCTGGGGACTGAATCCCGGACCGATGCTGTTCGTCGAGCAGAAGGACTTTGTCTGGGGATTGATCGCTTCGATGTATCTCGGCAACGTCGTGGCTGTGGTTCTGGTGCTGTTGACGGTGCCGATCTTCGCGGCGCTAATGCGGGTGCCGTTCTTCATCATCGCGCCGGTGATCGTCATCATCTGTACGGTCGGAGCCTACTCGGTTTCCAATTCCTATCTCGACGTCATGTTGATGATGGGATTCGGCGTTTTGGGATATCTGTTCAAGAAACTTCATTACCCTCTGGCGCCGCTGGTGCTGGCGATCGTGATTGGCGACAAGGCGGAAGATGCATTTCGCCAGTCGATGCTGATGTCGAGGGGCTCGCTCGGAATATTCTTTGCGAAACCGCTGGTGACAACGCTGATCCTGCTCGGCGCGGCGCTGCTTCTGATGCCGGTGATCTGGCGAACGATCGGCCGAATGATGCAGCGGTCAGAGGTAAAGCCATGATAATCGCACAGAACAGATTGACCGCAGGAAGGCCCGGGAGATGATGAGACCGATCATAGCGCTTGCGATGGGTGATCCCGCCGGCATCAGCCCGGAACTGACGGCCCGACTCCTCGCCCTCGACGACGTCGTCAGCAAAGCCCGGATCGTCGTCATCGGCGACCGCCGCGTGCTCGACGACGGCGCGCGCGTTGCCGCGGTGAAGCTTGACTTGATATCGGCACCACCCGACGCCGACCTCTCGAAGGAAGAGCGGGCACCGGTTTTCATCGATCTCGGTCATCTCGATCCGGCATCGGTCGCGCGAAGCACCGCGACGGCCGAAGGTGGCCGGTTTGCGCTGGCGAATTATCGTCAAGCGCTGACGATGGCACGTGACGGCCGGGCCGACGCCGTCTGCTTTACGCCATTCAACAAGAATGCCATGCGCCTTGCGCACCCCGTCTATGACGACGAGATCAGCTTTTCGGCCGACGTGGTCGGGCTCGACGGCCCGGCGAGCGAATTCAATGTACTGGAAGGACTTTGGAACGCGCGCGTTACATCGCATATCCCGCTTGCGGAGGTCGCAGCGCATATCACCAGGGAACGCGTCCTGCGCGCGCTGCGGCTCACCGATGCCTCGATGCAAACAGCAGGCTTCCAGCGACCGCGCATTGCGGTCGCCGGCCTCAACCCCCATGCCGGCGATGGTGGAAATTTCGGACGGGAAGAGATTGACGCGATCGGACCGGCGGTGGTCGAAGCCGCCGCTGGCGGGATCGCAACTGAAGGCCCGTTTCCCGCAGACACCGTGTTCCTGCGCGCCAAAGGCGGCGCATTCGACGCCGTGCTGACGATGTATCATGACCAGGGCCAGATCGCGATGAAACTGATGGGCTTCGATCGCGGCGTGACACTGCTGGGCGGCTTTCCGTTTCCGATCTGTACGCCGGCACACGGAACGGCCTACGATATCGCTGGCAAGGGAATCGCAGGGGTCGGAGCCGCGCGCGCGGCGATCCTGCTTGCGGCGGAAATGGCGCAGAAACAAAGACGGATTTGAATCTGCGCTGCGCAACGAACCAGACATTCGGCTCTTGATATGTATTGGACGTTATCGGGAATTGAAGCAGCCAGCCCGCACCTCGCTTAGGAGAGTCGCCTGGCTAATGACCGCTTTGCGCCAGAACCGGACGTACGCGAAATGTCGCTTTTGACCCATCTGCGACATTGGGCAGCACTCAAGAAAGTGCACGATCTCACTTGATCGGCGGAATGGTTCGCGCAGGCGGCGATGTCCTGAGCCTACGCGCTTATGTTCAACTGCCGCAGCACGTCAGCGATGAGTTGCTTCACGTCCTGATGGCCACCGTTGCTGAAGGTGATGCGCGTGCCTTGTCCGTCGGGCAGTGGTGTGGCGGTCACGATCCTATCCGTGTTGATGACGATGGGCTGATCGTCCGGTTGCGTGAACTGCACGAATGCCATGAAAGATCGATCCTGCCTGTTGGGCGCGAGCCGCGCGCGGCGCCCCGAAACCTGCGACGCGCGGGCGTCAAGGTCAAGCCTGTGTACCGAAAACGTAAAGGCGAGGCGCTTCAAACGGCTTGCGGCGTTTGTGCCCGCTCCACCCGACGCGCCGCCTCGCTTCCCGGTGAAGGGCCGCACTCATCTACGCGGTTGCGGAATGACCGCTGTTGGCCCAACTCTGACCTAGCCAGATGTCCGCTTTTGTGCTGCTGTTGGGGGCGAAGCGCTCTACGCGTCTAGATAGAGATCTAGGACGAATGAATGCGGCAGATTCCGTTGGGAGCCAGAGGAACATCGACATTGCGGGTGCTACCCGAACATCTTGCCGACCGGTTCAAGGACGCCATATTGCCGCAAGTGCTTGCGACGCCCGTGATGATTTTGATAATGGAAAACGCCGCGCTCAATGCCATCAGACCGTTTTTGGATGCAGGTGAAAGTGCGGTCGGCACCGCAGTAGATGTACAGCACTTCGCCGCCACGCCTGTAGGCCACGAGGTGTGCGCGACGGCCGAGGTAGTCAACGTCGAGGGAAAACGAGTTGACTTCAAGGTGTCGGCAAGCGACGGCATAGAGGAGATCGGCAGCGGAACCCACCAACGAATTGTGATCGATCTTCGTTCGTTCAACGAGCGCCTTGCCAAAAAGAGGGGCTACTAACGCAACGGTCGGCCTGACATTGCGGCCAGCTCTTGACACAAGGCGTGCGCCAAGAGGCGACCAGTGCCAAGGCGCTTCCGTGATCGGGCGCTGTCGCCGTCAGCCATGATGGCGTCACGGCCCCGCGTGCCGGACCTGCTCGTGAGGGAGCGGAAGGAGCAACCAGAAGGCGAGAATAGCGTGACTTCTCAGTGGCAGTATCAGGTTAGGTTCGATGTGAACGATTCTGCTACGGCGGAATTGGCACGCCGAAAACTCCGTGATCCGGCACTGGCGCCGCTGTTCGATGTCCTCGCCGAGCATCGCGCTGCGCTGAAATGCCAGTTCGACGCCTTTGCGGAGTATGTCGCCGCAGCAGAAGAGCACGGCGTCGAAAACTATCCGCTCTACCAATGGACGAAGGCGACGATCGAGAATCCGGCGAAGAAGGAAAAGTATTTGAAATCCTTTACGCTCTACGTGGACGACCGGGAGGTCTATGGCAAGGAGATTGCTGACGCGCTGGAGGCGGACTTGCAACCGCTGGCCACTAGCGGGCTCATCTCGCGAATATCCAAGTACGATACCAATCCCGCCAACAATCCTCAGTCGCCGCAGCGCCCCCGCGAGCGGAGCGATCCGTAAGGGTACGCTGCCGGGAGAGGTAAGGTCATCCGAACCGCCGATTGTCGGCGACTTGTTCGCGAAAATCGTTCCCGGGAAACTAGGCCATCCTCTCCTAGGATGGCGAAAGCGAACAGGTCAACCTGCTCGCCGAGCTTCCCTTCGATCTATCGCGGAAGCCTGAGGGTCTGCTGCTGCTCGAGAAGAAGGCCTCAGACTTGGGCGTGCTCATCTTGTTCGACGGTGACAAGGAAGGTTCGCCTACTCCCGTGACCTCCGGCCAGGATAAGGTCATGTTTGGTATCCAGGTCATTGACGGGCCAGCGATTAATGGCATCGGTCCTTCAGCTCCGTTCGCGTACTGAGCACAAGCACCCGAATTTCCGAATGTGCCTACCCCGGAGTTCATCCAAGGATAGTCTTCGTCAGGTTCGTGTTGGCTTCCGGGGATGGAATAGCTCTTCGACGGACTGTTTCGGTTCCTTGATCCGAGAGCGGTCCTTGCGATCGTTCTTCTGTGCTTCGAGTTTCTGCAGGAAACGGAAACGCGGCGATCGCGTCGCGTGCCCCGATCGGCCGTGCTTGGTCATGCCGAAACCCTTTTGGCCGCCATGCGTCATTGATCACCAACGAAAGCTGTGCTCATTTCTTGCACCCGGGAGCCGCCACCGGGGCCAAGCTTCATGCGGTTCGCCGAAAGCACAATTAGAGGGAAAGGATAGCCCTGATCGTCAAAAGGCGCGAGGCTGGGACGGTCGGTTTGCGAAAGCAAAATGCTGCAGTGCGGCGCGGCAGGATGTGCAAAACATCACCAAGCTTGATCACGATCAGCGCGCCGCCCGCGCTTTCGCGGACCACCTTATCGAGGACCTTCGTGATGCCTGAGCTAAATCTGCTGACCGCAACTCGCGAGAGTAGCAGAGATTGGTATGCCCGGAACGGAGCCAATCGGATGAAAACCTCGAAAACGATCGCCGAAGCGGTGGCCGGTCTGGAGCGGTTGATGACCGCAGAGAAGAACGAGGAGGAGCCCTCAGGGTCGTCCTGCGCTCCGTGAGGAAGGTGCTCGCCCCCAGCGGGCTTTTCATGATCGCGGACCGACTATGCGGCTGTTGAAGCTAGGGCGAACCGCCTGCCCAGCCGCTCCTTTGGCCCGCCAGATCGCGACGAGGCCTACAACAAGGCGGCCGCCCTGGCGGACTCGTTTCTGGCTTAGAACGACTCGCTTCTGCTCTTAAGGCACACGGAAGGCAGGACACGCATTCGGCCGAGGCGGCGCCCTAGAACCCGTGTCCGTTCGCGACTGCTAAGTTCATTGCAGAATGGAAGCGACTCGGCCCGCGGTCGAAACGCCTCCGCAGTTAGCCCGTACCGGCAAGGTGATGAATGAGTGGCCTAGGATCGCTTGCGGTCAGATCCAAAGTCGCCAGAGTGATGGGCAAGTTGAAACGGCGTGGCCCAGCACTTCCCGGATTGAGATAGAGCACGCCGCTGACAGTCTCAATCAGCGGCCGATGCGAGTGGCCAGAAATAACCACGTCGATCCCGCACGACACCGGATCGAGTTGCAGTTCGTGGATGTCGTGGAGGACATAGATGGAATGCCCGCCGAGCCTTACCATCTGGGTGTCCGGATAGTTTTCCGCCCACTGGCCCTTATCGACGTTCCCTCTGATCGCAATAACAGGCGCAATCCGGCGGAGTCCGTCCAGGACGTTCGGACCACCGATGTCGCCGGCATGGATTATATGCGTCACTCCGGCGAGCCGTTGCCCGGCCTCTGGACGCAGGAGTCCGTGGGTATCCGAGATAACTCCGATTTTGAGCACTACCACATGATCCTGGTCGCCCGACAGTACGGAAGGATAGCAAATTACCGGCCGTTACCTTTACTGAGTTGACCCGATGTTAGGCCCTACCCGTGGCAGAGCAAAAGCCCCTTAAGGCCCAGGACCTTCGGTCCCGATAAGAGACCACAGTTTCAGCGCCCGTGAATACGCGACAGACAATTTACAGAAATGGTAACTCTCAATTCCATAACCCGCGCTTGTAAGCCGCGGCGTGCTCCTTGTGTCCGCTTTCCGCCAGCAGCGGTCGTCCCGACAAGGACGCGATTGGTAGAGTCGAGGTGTGACGCGGTAGCTTTAGGTTCGAGCATATCTGTTGCCGCCCCTTTCGTCTGGCGGTGCCTTACTGGCTCGACCATGGCGCCGTTTTCACACCCCGCTCATCGAACCGGACAGGCAGATTTCCCGCATCCGGCTCTCGGACAAAACTTCACGCCTTCACCCACGGCACGTCGTGCCCAAGCCTGCTCAGGCGTACGAGCCCAAAGTGCCCGTAAAGATGCGAGAGTGGATAGGTCCCGCCCTTGCGACGCCTGGTTTTGTGCTTGACCTGCAACCACCGGCGCAACCGCATCGCTGTGTAGCTGTCGAGCGCCCGATACGCCTTGCTGACGGTGCCTACTTGGAAGTAGTTCGCCCATCCGCGCAGCGTACGGTTCACCTTGCCCACCAGCTTTGTGGTTTCTTGCCATGTCCCGGTTCGGTCGGTCAGTGCATGGATCTGCTCAACCATGCGCTTGATGCTCTTCTTCGATGGCCGGTAACCCAGGCGCGCCTGGCCGGTTCTCGCAGAATACATTCGTCCGAACGTGTAACCCAGGAAGTCGAACTCTCCTTCCGGAACATTGCAGATTCGCGTCTTCTCCTCGTTGACCGTGAGCTTCAGCTTGCTCATGATCTTGCGCAGTTGTTGCAATGCCTGATCGGCATTGCCTTTCTTGCACAGGATCACAAGGTCGTCGGCATAGGTCACGATACGACTGCCGAGGCATTGCTCCAGTCCGAGCTTCTTCCATCCCAGCACGAACCGGCGCATGTATATATTCGCCAGCAGCGGTGAGATGGGTGAGCCCTGCGGAATGCCGCGCCGGCTGTCCCGGGCTTCGGTCGTGCGCGTCTTCCTTCCTCGATCATCGGTTTCTTCCACGGGGCATTCCAGCCACATCTTGATCAGATGCAGCACGCGCCGATCAACGATCCGGCGCGCTACCGACTGTAATAACTCGGCATGGGGGATGCTTCCGAAGTAGTCCGCGAGGTCGGCATCGACGACTTCCGGGTGGCCACGGAACAGCAGCCCTTCCACCTTGACCACCGCCTGTTGGGCATTCCGCCCTGGACGGTACGCGTACAGTTCGGGTGGAAGGTCGGCTTCGAAGATCGGCTCCAGCACCAGCATTGTTGCTGTCATGCAGACCCGATCCCGCACGGTCGAGATGCCCAGCGGCCTGAGCGTGCCGTTGGCCTTCGGGATGAACACTCTTCTGATAGGATCCGGTTGGTAGCTCTCCTCCCTGAGCGCAAGCGCCAGTTCGCCGAGCCACCGCTCCACGCCATACGCCTCAATGTCCGCGAAGTCCTGGCCGTCTACCCCCGGTGCGCCCTTGTTGGAGCGGCACTGGGCGAACGCATGAGCCAGGATGTCCTCGCGGCTGATCTTGTCGTACAGCGCGTAGAAGCGATAGCCGGCTTCTGCCTTCGCTTTCGCGTGCAACGCCTTCTGCAGCTTCTGAACAGTTTTCGGAGTTGATAGGTTGCCCAATCTCCAAATCCCTCACCACTTGTTGCGTCTGTCTTGAACTGAGGTCCCTTCCCTCCCCCGGCGTTACCCGGCTTCAGCGGTAATACGAACCTCTCCGCCACCCCATGGCGCCCGATCTGTCCCTCGCGGGCGCTCGGTTGGTCATCGCTGACCGCGCCATGGGGCTTCCCGTGTTGCGTACGCTTTCCTTGTGTACATGCCGCCGCCACTACCCCGGCGCAGCGTCTGAACGTATCGTTTCGCTCATTTCATCCAGACGTATCAGTCTTCCCCGAAAGGGTTGTCGGGTCGACCTGCGCATTGTCCTTTTCGAGGCTTGCTCGGCGTTCACTCGCGTTGCGGCCTGCACACTCGCGCTGTCACCAATTCGTGACACGCTAATCGAAGGCTTCAGCCACTTCGTTACCTCCATGACTGCTCCGATGCTTCCGGCTGGAGCGGTTGCCGGGTGGGGTTTGCACCCACTGGAAAGCGCCGCCTTTGCACGGCGCACACCCATCTCGGACATCAGATGGCTGAATGCAGGCGGATGTAACGCGCGCACCCGTTATCCGTTGAGGCGGGAGGAGCCTCATCCGCAATTCGACAGCATCTTCTGGAGTATTGCCTCGACCCGAGTGCGGCGAAATCTCAAGTTCCTCAGGCGCATACTCAGCCAATCACCGCTCCGCCTCCTTGGCAGAGTGTTGCGCTCCCGCCTGTTCGAGGGAAGCATCATGCCCCAATCTCAACGCCTCTCGTCCGTCATTCCATTCGCTGCAATTGAGCGCCCCACCTGTCCGAAGTGCAAGGCCCAGATAATGCTCGTTAGCATCGAGCCAGCACGCGCCCGGGGCGTCGACTTGCAAACGTTTGAATGCGCCGTCTGCAATCAGTGCTTACGAGCTTTGCCGCGTTTGAAGACCCCATGAAGTCCAAGGCCTTGGACGCTGGCTTCAAGGCGATTTGCACTCACCGAAGTAAGGCCCCGCCGGCGTGAACCGGCGGATCGGACGGCGCGGGACTAGCTCGCGCCCTCGTGATCAGATCTCCTCGGTTTCAGCCTCCGGCTGGCTGCGGTAGGCGTCTCGGAGCCACAGGCGATTGAGGGGGATCGTTCGCGCCAAACGCGCGCGAGCCGCCGGGCTTCCCCAGCGGCTCAAGCGTTGCGTAGCGATGTGTTGCGACGCGCAGCGTCGCGTGGCGGAACGTTGCGATGCGCCGAGGCGCGTCGCGTTGCCTGCCGTGATGTCGGTAAGTCCTACGCGTCTCATCGACGATTCCAACATGGTGCAGTCGCTAGGCAACTTCAAGACAGCGCTGCTGCCATAAAACGTGCGCTATCTGTTTGTGATGCCATCTCTTTATGATCGTGCTTAAGAAGGCCGCAACTGCCGTAACGAGATGTAACAAAACCATGTAATACAATAGACACGCGCGTCGTTTTTTCGATTGCGAGCCTGCTTCGTCCGAGCCGGTCATCCCCATTAGCGCCGACCTATTCGAGGAGCGAAGAGCTTTCGCGGCCAGTACGCAACTATCCTCGAACGAGGGAGAACAACCCGTTTGTCGCAGTCGCCTAATCGACAACAGAAAAATCGAAATCTTCAAAGCCTCGGCATTGTCCGGGCATTTACTTATAACAATCTCAGTGGCGCTCTCCTCGTCGTAAGAAGTGCAAGATGGCGTTTCCAATTTCGCTGTATCGGTTGCGGAGACATTCGGCGCACACGTCGTGGGGACCGCCTTCTATCCGGCAATAGTCGGTGGCGTTGACCTGTCGGCTAACTTTATTCGAGCCCAGCAAGCTGAAGCCCGAAAACACGCAGAGTCCGTGGCCACCGCGTTTAACGAGGCGATGCGTCGCGCCGGCGTTTCAGCCGAAACACGCAGAATTGAAACTGGCGTCGGCGACGTACCAACCCAGTTCGCGCATATCGCAAGACGATTCGATCTTTCCGTCATTGGCCAATTCGAAAGGGACCGGGATCATCGAACCACGAATATCGTTATTGAGGCGGCGCTGCTCGAATCCGGAAGACCGGTGCTCATCGTTCCTTTTATTCAGAAAGATCGCCTCAAACTCGATCATGTCATGGTGTGCTGGGATGGCAGCCGGGCAGCCACGCGAGCGATCGCCGATCGCCATGCCGTTTCTTACCCGCTCCGGCAAGACGAGTATTGTTGTTGCCGACACTCACAGCGCCCAAAGCGCAGAACCTCCGGGTGCGGATATCGCGACCCATCTGTCCCGTCACGGAGTAAATGCCACGATTGAGCGCATTCCCGTCAGCAAGATCGATGTTTCAAATACGATCCTGTCATATGCAGCCGATGCAGGTGCCGATCTCATTGTCATGGGCGGGTACGGGCATTCCCGGCTGCGGGAATTTATTCTTGGCGGGATGACACGTGGTATGCTTGCTTCGATGACCAAACCCACATTGATGTCGCATTGATCGGATGCCGGTGCGAGACAAACCACAGTCTGGTCTTGCGCCGCGCCTCGCGCGGCGGGCCCACTCAACGCGCGCCGATCACTCAACGTCATCACCTAAGCGAGCCAGCGTTTACGCCGCTTGTAGTGCTTCCCATCGCGGAATGATTTGCGCTTGTCCCCGGCGACGCCAAGATAGAATTCCTTGACATCCTCATTTGCGGCGAGCGCCCTCGCCTCGCCATCCATCACCACGCGGCCATTTTCGAGGATATATCCGTAGTTGGCGTATTTGAGTGCCATATTGGTGTTCTGCTCGGCGAGAAGAAACGAGACACCTTCCTTGACGTTCAAATCCTTCACGATCTCGAAGATCTCTTCGACGATCTGCGGCGCGAGGCCCATCGAAGGCTCGTCGAGCAGGATCATCTTCGGGCGCGACATCAGCGCGCGGCCGAGCGCGCACATCTGCTGTTCTCCGCCCGACGTATAGCCGGCGGTCGAACCACGCCGCTCCCTGAGACGGGGGAAATAGGCATAGACCCGCTCCAGATCCTGCGCGATCGCGGCCTTGCCGTCCCTGCGCGTGAAGGCGCCGGTCAGGAGATTCTCTTCGACAGTAAGGTGGGCGAAGCAACGCCGCCCCTCCATCACCTGAATGCAACCGCGCCGCACCAGCTCGCTCGGCGACAGGGACTGCACTTCGACGCCGTCGAACAGGATCGAGCCCTTGGTGACCTCGCCGCGCTCCGCATGCAGCAGATTGGAGACCGCCTTCAGCGTCGTTGTCTTGCCCGCGCCGTTGGCGCCGAGAAGCGCGACGATTCCGCCCCGCGGCACATCCAGCGATACACCCTTCAACACGAGGATGACGTGACTGTAGACAACCTCGATATTGTTGACCGACAGAAAGGGCGCTGCCGCTTCTGTCGCCATAGAGGCCTTAGGGATTGACACGCGGTCCTCTCCAAACGGTTGCAGCTTTCGAAAGATCCGGGAGAAGGCGAACGCTCCTCCCGGATCGCTGGGAAGCGTTCAGCTTTCTTTCGAGCAGTCGCGCGGCTGGACGTTCTTCTCCGCGGCATACTTCGCGGAAACTTCTTCGACGAGTGGTTCGGTGTCGGATTGGTTGGCCGTATACCAGTCGGAGATGATTTTCCAGCCCTTGCCGTCCCACTGTTGTACGCGCCCCTCCCGCGCGCCCTCGTGGTCGGAGCAGGAAATCTTGATCGGCTTCAACATGCCCTCGAAGCCCATTTCCTTGATGCGTGCCTCAGTGAGGTTGAGGTTCTCCAGACCCCAGCGGACCTGCTCGCCCGTCAGCGGCTTCTTGCCGAACTTTTCCTGCGCCTTGCGTATCCCCTCCACGCCGAGCATGGCGTTCACCATGCCGCGGTTATAGAGAACTTCGCCGACCTTGCCAGGCTCCGACGCCCCCTTGCCCTTCGCGTAGACGTGCTTCTCTATGTCGGCATGCACGGGGAATTTGCCTGCACCATGCTGAAGCATCAGCGACTTGTAGCCAGTGGCTTGATCGCCTGCCGGCGTCACATCCGGCTCTGCGCCTGACCACCAGACACCGATCATCTTTTCGCGCGGATAGGCAACGGCCGCCGCTTCCTTGACTGCCGTGCCGTTCATGACGCCCCAGCCCCAGACCAGGACATAGTCCGGCCGGTTCTGGCGGATCGCCAGCCATTGCGACTTCTGTTCGACACCGGGGTGCGTGACCGGGATCGGCGTAAACTCAAAGCCGTGCTTCTTTGCCAGCACCTGCAGCATCGGGATCGGCTCCTTGCCGTACGGGCTGTCGTGAAAGAGCAGCGAAATCTTCTTACCTTTCAGCTTATCGACGCCGCCGAGTTCCTTGGCGACGTGCTGGATCGCGATATCGGCCGCGGACCAGTACGTGCCGAGCAGCGGGAAGTTATACGCGAACACGGCTCCGTTCTTGGAATCGGCGCGGCCATAGCCCATCGTGATAATCGGGATCTTGTCAGTCGTGGTCTTTTCGGTGAGGGCGAATGTAATGCCGGTCGACAGCGGATTGATGAAGGCCGCGCCGGTCGGGCCCTTGCCTTTGAGACGCTCGTAACACTCAACGCCCTTGTCGGTTGCGTAGCCGGTCTCGCATTCCTCGACCAGAAGTTTGACGCCGTTGATGCCGCCGTCGCGCTCATTGATCAGGTTGTAGTAGTCGGCCACGCCGTTTGCGTACGGCACGCCATTCACGGCGTACGCGCCCGTCCGGTAGGACAGTATTGGGATGAACTGTTCGTTCTGCGCTGCAGCCGGAGCGGCAATCGCTGCGCTTGATAACATGGCTGCCGCCAGTATCAGTTTGTTGCGTACCATATTGGTTGTCCTCCTCGTTCAGCCCGGTTTTCGCCGTACCGGGTCTTGTTATCGCGGGGCTTCCTTGCTCCTTCTGCCAACGACCGCCGCTCCGCGTTGCGATCTCCGGCTTCCTTCGCACTGACCGCCTCTTCAGTACGGAAACGGCCAAAGCCTGAGCTTCTCCTTGCCAAGCGATATGAGCCGGGCAAATCCATGTGGCTCCTTGATGAGAAGATAGCAGATTAACGATCCAAAGATGATGAATTCCAGGTGGGTGATCGTCTCTGTCGACAGCGGCACGCCGAGCTCGGACGGAATCAGGTTCAGCAGGATCGGCAGAATGAGGATAAAGGCCGCACCTACGAACGAACCCACAATCGATCCCAGCCCGCCGATGATCACCATGAACAGCAGCTGCAGCGATCGATCGATCGAGAACGCGAGCGGCTCCCATGAGCCCAGATAGACGAACGCCCAGAGTGCGCCCGCCACGCCGATGATAAATGAAGAGACCGCGAAAGCCGTGAGCTTTGCATAGAGCGGCCGGATACCGATCAACTCGGCGGCGATGTCCATGTCGCGGATCGCCATCCATTGTCTGCCGAGATTGCCGCGAACGAGGTTCTTCGCCAGAACCGCGAACACCGTTACGAAGATCAGGCACAGCATATAGCGCTCGATCGGCGTGCCTACGTTCAGACCGAAGAAATCTAGTGTCGGTGCATTGACCGACCCTGACGGCGCATAATTGGTGAACCACGACACCCGCAGGAACACCCAGTCGAAAAAGAATTGCGCTGCGAGTGTTGCGACCGCCAGATAGAGGCCCTTGATCCGCAGACTGGGAATACCGAAGAGGATTCCGGCAACAGCCGCCGTGAGACCGCCGAGCAAGATGGCTAACAGTACGGGCAACGGCGGGATCGAAATCGCGAAGTCAAACCAGGCGAGCGGAATATGAACGCCGGTCCCCAACTTGTAGGCGGAGTAGGCGCCGATGGCCATGAACGCGCCGCTGCCGAGCGAGATCTGGCCGCAATAGCCGACAAGGATGTTTACGCCGATAGCGGCGAGCGCGAGGATCAGGAAGGGCAGCAGAATGGCGCGAAGCAGATAGTCGCTGCCGAACGGCCAAATGTCGAAGTCGGCCAGCAGCGGCACGCCAATGAAGGCTATACCGAGCAAGATGGCGAGCGCCATACGGTCCTGGCGGATCGGGAAGATCGCCATATCCTCCGCGTAGGTCGTCTTGAATTGGCCAGCCTCACGATAAAGCACAACGAACTCCTCGTCTCAGATACGTTCGATGATCCGCTCGCCGAACAGCCCCTGCGGCCGCACGAGCAGCACTGCCAACGCCAGCACGTAGGCGAACCAATATTCGATGCCGCCACCTATATGCGACCCCAGGAACACCTCGGCGATCTTCTCGCCCGCCCCCACAATGAGCCCGCCGACGATGGCTCCCGGAATGGAGGTCAAGCCCCCGATGATGAGAACCGGCAAGGCCTTCAGCGCGAGAAAGGTGATGGAGAACTGTACGCCAAGCTTGGTACCCCACACGGTCGCCGCAACCAGCGCAACGAGACCGGCAGCAAGCCAGACCACGAACCAGATCCAGCTGATTGGAATCCCGACCGACTGAGCGGCCAAGTGGTCGTCGGCAACCGCCCTGAGTGCGCGACCGGTCTTGGTACGCTGGAAGAATATCGCGAGGCCCGCGACCAGAATGCCGGCGATAAAGCCGCCCCAGACATCCAGCTTGTTGACCAGAATTCCACCGGGAAAGAGATTTTCAAACAGGAACCAGGCGTCCGTCGGAAACAGCCGCAAAGGGTAAGCATCGGAACCGAAGATCATCTGCGCCGCACCCTCGAGGATGAATGTCACGCCGATGGTGGACATGAACAGCGTGAGGCCGTCCTGGTTGACAAGCGGTCCGATCACGAACTGCTCGATCAGCCAGGCGGTTATCGCCATGATCACGGCAGCGAAGCCAATGCCGAAGATGATCGCAGCCCAAAGCGGGAAACCCCATGCCACCAGCAGGTCGAGCGAGCGGACCAGCGCCAGCCCTGCGAGCAATACCATTGCGCCTTGGGCAAAATTAAAGACACCGGATGCCTTGAAGATCAGCACGAAGCCGAGCGCGACCAGCGAGTACAGCACGCCGGACATCAATCCGCCGATCAGCACTTCGAGAAATTGACCCAACCCGATCACGCAATGCTCCTTAGTGCGCGACGCCGAGATAGGCGTCGATGACGCCCTGATTCTCCTTGACCTCATCCGGCGTGCCGTCGGCGATCTTCACGCCATGATCGAGCACCGCCACGCGATGGGAGAGATCCATCACCACAGCCATGTCGTGCTCGATCAGCGCAATGGTCGTGCCATAATGATTGTTGACGTCGATGATGAACCGCGACATGTCCTCCTTCTCTTCGAGGTTCATGCCTGCCATCGGCTCGTCGAGAAGAAGAAGATCGGGCTCCATCGCAAGGGCGCGGCCAAGTTCGACGCGTTTCTGCAGGCCATAAGGCAAACGCGCAACCGGCACCTTGCGGATCGCCTCAATCTCCAGAAAATCGATGATCTCCTCGACCCGGTGCCGATGCTCGATCTCCTCTGCCAGCGCAGGGCCGTAACGCAGCATCTGCCACAGAAGACCCCGGCGCATCTTCAATGTGCGGCCAGCCATAATATTATCCAGTGCGCTCATTCCCTTGAACAGTGCGACGTTTTGAAAGGTGCGCGCGATGCCGCCACGGGATGCCTCGTACGGCTGCATCTGGGCGCGGGTCCGACCCTTGAAGGTGATGGCGCCATGGTTCGGATGATAGAAGCCGTTGATGACGTTGAGCATCGAGGTCTTTCCGGCGCCGTTCGGTCCGATGATGGCGCGTATTTCGCCTTTCCTGATGTCAAACGAAACGTCCCTCAGCGCCTTCACGCCGCCAAACGCCAGCGATACGCCTTCCACCTGAAGCAAGATTTCGCTGGTGTCCGGCATCCTCATGCGGCCTTCCCCAGAGATTCCGTCGAACCAACTGTTTGCAAGTCGCGGATCTTGACCCGAGCCGCGATCACGCCCTTGCGGCCATCCTCAAAAGTGACTTCGGTGGAAATGTCGGCTTCATGCGAACCGTCGTAGAGCGCCGTGATCAGTGGAGCATAGCGCTCGGCGACGAATCCGCGGCGAACTTTCTGCGTGCGGGTCAATTCGCCATCATCTGCGTCGAGTTGCTTATGCAAAATGAGAAAGCGGCGAATCTGCGCGCTCGCCATCACCTTTTCCTCCACGAGGGAGCGGTTCACCGCGGCAACATCTTTCGCCACCATGTCATAGACCAGCGGATGTCCCGCCAGCTCCTGGTAGGAACCGTAGGCGATGTTGTTACGTTCGGCCCAGTTCGCCACAGCGGCCGGGTCGATATTGAGAATGGCGCAAACGAACTCCCTGGAGTCGCCGTAAGCGACCGCTTCCTTGATGTTGGGAAAGAACTTCAATTTGTTCTCAAGATACTTCGGCGCAAATATCGTGCCGTCGGCCAGCCGGCCGACATCCTTTGCGCGATCGATGATCTTCAGATGTCGTGTCTTCTCGTCGAAAAAACCCGCATCGCCGGTCTTGACGTAGCCGTCAGCCGTCAGTGTCTCCGCGGTCTTCGCCTGATCCTTGAAGTATCCGACAAACATGCCGGGTGAGCGGAACTGCACTTCACCTGATTCCGCAATGCGGATGTCGACGTTCGGCGCCGCCGGCCCAACAGTATCGGGGTAGATCTCCCCGTCCGGCTGACAGGTGACGTAGAGGAACGCTTCAGTCTGACCGTAGAGTTGCTTCAGGTTCAACCCGATCGAACGATAAAACGCGAAAAGATCCGGACCGATGGCCTCACCTGCCGTATAGGCTACGCGTACGCGAGACAAGCCAAGAACGTTTTTAAGGGGCTCGTAGAGTAACAAGCGCCCGAGCGCATAGAGCAGCCGGCCTGACAGTGGCACCGGCTTTCCGGTCAAAATCGACTCGCCATGCCGTCGCGCAATGCCAAGGAAGTAGTCGAACATTCGTCGCTTGATTGGCGCAGCGTCCTCCATGCGGACCATCACCCGCGTCAGCATGTTTTCGAAAACGCGCGGCGGAGCGAAATAAAAGGTTGGTCCGATCTCGCGCAAATCCTGCTCGACCGTCCCACCGCTCTCGGGGCACGCCATGCAGAAACCAGCGGCAAGGCCCTGTGCATAGTTGAGATAATGATCGCCTACCCAGGCGAGCGGCAGGTAGGCGAGCGCCACGTCCTTGTCGGTCAGGCTGTCGAACCTGACGGTATCCGTCGCAGCGTCGATGCAGCCTCGCGCCGACAGCATAACGCCCTTCGACGCACCGGTTGTTCCCGAGGTGTAGAGGATGATCGAGATGTCAGAACCTTCACCCTGCCGGATGAACTCATCGATCTGCCTGCCGAGCGCCGCGCTGGCCGCAAGCGCGGCGCGGCCGTCGCCGATGACATCGCGGATTGCGATCAATCGGTTGTGGTCGTAGTCATCGAGGCCACGCGGCTCGTCATAGACGACCTTGTGGAGGTGCGGCACCCGGTCGGATACAGAAAAGACCTTGTCGACCTGCTCCTGATCTTGCGCCGCAACAAACTTCACGTCGGCGTGAGCGAGGACATAAGCAAGCTCGTCAGCCACTGCATCCGAATAGACCGGAACCGGAATCGCGCGCAGCACTTGCGCTGCCATCAGCGTCCAATAGAGCTTCGGCCGGTTGGAACCAACGATGGCGATCGTGTCTCTTGGCTGTAGTCCAAGTCGATGCAAGCCCGCAGCGTAAGCGCGCACGATCTCTGCGACCTGGGCCCAGGTCCACGTCTGCCAGATGCCGAGATCCTTGTGCCGAAACGCAGGACGGCTGCTAAACTGCGCGGCATTTCGCGCCAGCAGCTTGGGGAACGTGTCAAACGATCCACCAACGGCCATGTCGGTCTCTATCCAAAACCGGCACGTTGGCTCGCGCCTGCTTATTGTGACGCTGCGCCCTTCGGGAAGCAGCCATACGGATTCCGCATGCGTCCCTTACATTACAACGGATCGAAAGTCCTACAAGTCCCGGCTTGACCGACCCGAACCCGTTGGTGGGTAATCAGTTGGTATAAATGAGAAAGCGGGCGACCGACGGTGGCGCAGCTTCGCTCTACTTGCAGTAGCAGGTCTTCAAGGATGCACACCGTAATTCACCGATTCAGCAGGTAACGTGAAAAAGGCCGATCTTCTTCGCGCGCGAGTTGTTGAACGTATGGATCGCCTCAGGGGTCGGCTGCAACAGGACCGTGCAACCCTTCTTCGCAAAATACGCCTCAGCTTCCGGCGATAGATGCACATTGCCCATCTGGCCCGAGCCAAGAATTAGCTGCTCGCATCCGCCCTCAAAGACGAACTTCGCTTCGTCCTTCGAGAGGACATGCGAGGTGCCGTAGTACTTCTTCGACAGCTTCTTCTTCCGCCTTGCCACTTCGCCGGACAGACGAATGATCACGTCGTGTTCATAGGTCTTCCCGTCAATCGTGATGGTGCCGAATGTAGTGCGTTCGATCTCCATGGCCTGACCTCCTCATGATCCCGGCACGAGGCCTCGACTCCGCGTCGGCAGACGAGCCTGGCATCGATGTTCAGGACAGCCCGCGTGCTCGCCGTCTCGCGGGCCTCCTGTTTCCGAACCTTGGGCGCCGGCGGTGCCGTTAGCCGGCAATTCGCTGCTGCTGTCTACCCGACGATTTGGAACGCGTCAGCCGCGCGCAACACGGTGCCGTCCTCCCAGTGGCGTCCGACCAGCATCATGCCGACAGGGAGCCCTGCCGACATGCCTGCCGGAACCGAGGCCGCAGGATGGCCAGTGACGTCGAACGGGCAAGTGTTGGAAATCATCTCGAGCGCCCGCGCAACGTAGTCCTCGCGGCTCGCGTCCGGCGGTGGGAGTAGCGTGGCCTTCAAAGGTAACGTCGGCATGAGCAGGAGATCGACACCTTTGAGTTGCTCATCGTAGGCGGCGCGTAGTACGCGCGCGAGGTTTTGGGCCTTCGCGTAGTAGCGGCCCTGGTAATTGTCCTGCATGTACTGGCCGAGCAGGACAACGAGCTTGACGGTCTCCGAAAGGTCGTTGGCGCGCACCCGCCGGCTCCGGCCGTAGAAGTCCAGCAGCGAAGTCGTGTAGTGCCCTTTCCAGTTGGTTCCCATGCTGTTGCCCGCGACCATCAGCGCCGTGGCGCCCTCGACGGCGATAGCATTCCAGATATGGATGCCGTCGCGGTGGAGGGGGATCGATACCTCGCTCACTGTTCCCCCCGCTCGCGTCAAGCGCTGCGCCGCCTCGCGCACCATGGCGTCGACATCGGGCTCGGAATTGGGCCAGCCAAACCCTTCCCTAACGATCCCGATCCGCAGGCCGCGGGCGTCTCCGGTGAGTTGCTTGGTATAGGCTTCCGTACGCAGTCCCGCCGGTTGGCGCGGGTCGAGGCCATCGGCTCCGGCGAGCACCTCGAGAAGCCGGGCGGCATCGCCGGCGGTACGGGCAATGGGCCCGGTATGATCAAGTGTTAATTCAATCGGGAAGACACCGGTGTATGGCACAAGCCCGTGGGTGGGCTTGTGGCCAACCGCTCCGCAGAAAGAGCTGGGAATTCGGATCGACCCTCCCTGGTCACCCCCGATGGCCATGTCGCACTCGCCGGCGACGACGAGCGCCGCGCTGCCACTGGAGGAGCCTCCGGCAGATCGCTTTGGATCGTGCGGATTGAGCACGGGCCCAGTGTCGGAGGTATGGCTACCGCCCGAGAAGCAAAGATGCTCACACACGGCCTTGCCGACGATCTCCCCACCGGCATCGAGGATGCGGGTCACAATGGTCGCGTCCACGTCGGGGACATAGCCCTCCAGCACGTTGGAACCGTTCATCATCGGGATGCCGGCGACGCACACATTGTCTTTGATGGCGATTTTCTTGCCCGCGAGAGGCCCCGACGTTGCGCCTTTGATCGAGCACCTCCAGTACCAGGCGTTGAGCCGATTGTCCGAGACCCCTGGTCGGAACCCCGCGTCCCGCGGGTACTTCACCACCAATGTCGGCTCCGCGAACTGGTCCAGGCGACGGTACGACGCGAGCACGCCGTCCATGAGGCTGCGGAACGACGTCAGATCGTCGCGGCTGAGAGCCAAGTTGTAGGATTTGGCGATGCGCTCCAATTCAGGCAGCGGTGGCTTGCGCAGAATCCGCGGCGCCGTCGCCGTCGGGGGTGGCGGTTGCGTGCCCGCCTCGGCGGCCGCACGAACGGGCGTTGTCGCCGCGGCGACAACTGTTACTGCTGCGCCGGCCGCGCCGGCATGAAGGAAGCGACGACGCGAATAGTCTGGCGAGGCTCTCATAGCACATCCTCCCTCGACCAATGGGTTGACTTCTCAAATCCACCGCTCGCCCTAAAGCGTCGGGGACCGTCTGGTGGTCGGTGGCCGCGACGGTCACCAAGCGGAGGCCGCCGACGCTGCGGCCGGCGTACCAAGCTGCAACATGAGTCCTTGCATCCGGACAGGGCTGAGGCGCAGCAGCCGCATGAGGTCGGGACGGGAGGCTTGGCCGAGCGGATCGTGACGGCAGTTAAGGCCTGTACTGGATGCCTCCGGCATCCTCGCGCGGACTGCGGAGCGACGCGCCGTCCAGCAGCAGATTATCGCGCAGCCACCGGCGATCTTCAAGAGTTTGCATCTTTCACGGTCCGCGCTCGGCAGCCACGTCGCGGAGCACTTCCACCTTCGCGGCACACGCACGGTCAAGCCACGCGCGCGATGTCTCTTCCTAGCAGGGTGAGAACTGCCGACGGACAATGGGAGCGACCCGTGTCAAAGTTCAGTCTTCGCGATTTCACTGCACCCGGTATTTGCTCATGTAGTGTTTGCGCAGGATCTTGCGGGTTTGCTCCGCAAGGCGCCTGTTAGCGCTAGCCTTCGGCTTGTCGCGGCGCTCTGGCGGCTTCGGCCGATGCTGATGAGGGCGCTGTTTGGTCGAATGTTGCCTTCGGGTCAAAGCGGCAGGCCTTTGTTCATGCGATCTCGACCGGACTGCCGATGGCAAGACCGAGATCGCGGTCCGCCCGCCCCTGATTGACGGCAATTTCGGCAAGCCCGTTGGAGTTCTCATACCAGAAAGCCGCGCCTGGCGGCAGATCGCTGAAGGTCCTCGCGCGGTCCAGAACCCGACCTGCCGCGGTCAGCCTTGCCCCGGGCGGCAGCATAGCCGCCCTCAGCCCGGTCATGGCATTGCCGTAGTGATCGACGTAAACGATTTCGCAGAGGTCGTCCGGCCAGTCTCCCCGGCGATCTGCGCCATCGTGACGTGGCTGGCCGGGGGGCGGATCACCGCGCGCCAGCATGGCTGCCACCGGGGCGAAGAGGTCGCGCCCGTGAAAGCTGGCCGAGAGATGCTTCGGCTTCCAGTCGATGTCCCAGCTGCGCGTCTCTCGGGCTCTGCGCTGGATCAGCTCGAACAAGCCGTTGCCTGGGCCGATATACCAGCGGCCGTCGGCCTCGAGAAAAATGGATGGCCGAGTCCCGCCGACGCCGGGATCGACAACGCAGAGAAAGGCGGTTCGCACCGGAAACCATGCAGCATAGGCCGCCAACAGATACGCCGATGCCTTGGGATTGCCGACCGGCGCATCGGCGAAGAGGTCGATAATAGGTATGCCCGGCGCCATCTGGTGCAGCACCGCCTTCATCTGACCCGTATACGGGCCGTGCAACCCAAAATCCGTGAATAGCGCAATCATGGTGTCAAAGTGCCCACTGCGCCGGCGCCTCGCAACGATCGCGCGTTTCTTTGACCGATAGCCACGACGTAACAGATCGTCCGCCGCTGAAGCTAGATCGCCCCTCCCCGCCCGGTCATCTTGACGGACGCTCGGCTGCGATAACTTCGGGGTTTATATCCCGCTCGCAACGTCGCCGCCGGTCAGCGTTATGCCTTCCCTGATCCTTGGAGCCGTCGGCGCCTCTTGCTCAGGGTGAACGGCGCTCGGGAGCGTTCGCGGCCGGCCTGCCGGCGGCATCATCGTCTGCGCCGTGAGCAGCCATGGTATCCACATAAATCGTGTGGCCTGCACCCAAAACGTGAAAGGGTTGGCTGCCTCGAACAAGGACCCGAGCGCTTCGAAGGACGGTGTTGCCCGCAGGTTGATTGACATCTGCTCCCATTCACCATTCGGCGATTGCCGGTGAATGATGTCGATGTCGAGGCCGGGCAAACGAGCGTTTGCTCTTGTGGCATCGATGTCGCTGTCTGGACTGTACATCCGCTCAGGCATCGGCCTCTACCATCTCCGTGCACCGATTCCGTCCCGCTGGGTACCCGCCGCGACCGGATTATTGATTATCGCTCATTATTTCCGGCAATGAAAGCTCGGAGACTTACTGCCACGACCATGGCCGCACCTTGCGGAAGGACGGAACCCTGCCTCCTTGAGGCGCGCGTGGCGTTTCGTCTGCATCGGTTGAAGCGGAAGCGCACCTGCAACGAGACCATTATGAGCAGGAGGATAGTGTTCGCTGGCTTGGATTTCTCTGGAGGGTCAGGTCGCCGGCGTCGAGTGGGTCACCACAAGCTGTCTGTCTGAATCGAACATAACCCTTGTTCTGAACCGCTGACATTGCCGATCGAGCGTCTGTTGTAGCCATTCCATGTCCTGGCGCGACGGATAGGATAATCGAAAGTTCTTGATCTGCAGGGGAACCAGGTTCAGTGCGTGGAGGCTTCCGCTGGTCCGCTCCAGGTCCGCAAAATACATCAGCGCCAGATCGTCACGGTACTGCTCGTAGCCGCGAATACCCTCATAATCGTTCAGAAAATCGCCGCAGCCATAGAGAATGAGACGATTGCGATAGATTTCGATGGCTCTTGGGTGATGCGACGAATGCCCGTGAACCACAGATACCCCTGCTCCGTCGATGAGAGTTCGAGCGAAAGCCATCTGTTCATCCGGAACATGATATCCCCAATTGGATCCCCAATGAATTGAAACGACGACAAGATCGTCCGGGCGCTTGAGCGCGGCGATTTGACTGGCAACCCTCGAAGCGTCCTGTTCGGACACCCCGGACAACAAATTGATGCCGGGTGTATGGGCTGTTGCCGCCCAGTCAGGAGGGATGCCGCTCGAAACGGTGCCGAACGAAAAAAACAGAAGCCGCGCCGTCGAAAAATTCAGCGCTGCTGGTGTGCAGGCTTCGTGATCATTGTGCCCCGCTCCCGCTGTCTTGATGTTCATCTTTTGCAGGGTCGTCAGCGTCTCCAGCAAGCCGGCCCGTCCCCAATCGAGCGTATGGTTATTGGCCAATGCACAACAGTCGATCTTCGCGGCCGCGAGACATGCTGCATTCTCGGGGCTCATGCGGTAATTGATACCCCTGTGCGCGCGATCGTTGCCGCGGGTCACGGCCGTTTCGAGATTGATGATGCGAGCGTCCGGTTGCATGCGCTTGAATTCGTCCAGTGCAACGCCCCAGACGTAAGACGGCCCGTTGCGCCGCGGAATGCGGCCGTTCACTTGCTCGGCGAGCAGCACATAATCCTCCGCCGATCGCATGTAATTCTCGTACAGTTCCGGGCTACAGGGGTACGCCAGCACCTGATCGATGCCGCGTCCGCACATGACATCTCCGCACAAAAAGAGCCGCAGCGAATGCCGCTGTGGCTGGGTGGTCTGCACTTGCGGTTCATCACGCATGAAATGCCGCCTCAGTAGGCCAGAGTATCAGCGATGGCGTGGCACCCCTTCCGATCAGGCGCAGGGCCTCCCGAACGCCGCCATCACTTCGGCCAACATCCGCCCCTCCTCCCCCGCATAACGCGGCGAGAAATGAAACGGCTCGATGCAGCGCACGTTGGCGTCTCGCGCAATCTGTCCTGCCGCAGTGGTCGTCAGATGCGCGCGCTGCTTCGCCAATGCGGCATCCGTCCCTGCAAAAGCCGCCTCAATGAAGAGGACGTCTGCATCCTGAACGAGAGCGACGATCGCGGCACGGTTGGCGGCCGTGTCGGCGACATCGGTGATATAGGCAATCTTCTGGCCGGCAGCGACAGTCAAGAGATCGCGCAGGCTACAAAGCCGAACGAGCCGATTGTCCGATGTCGTCGATCCATCGATATGGATCAAATGATCGTCCGGACGGCCTTCGACAATGGCTTTCTTGAGCGCCCGCAACCACGGGCCGACAGGCAGCCCTCGCTCGGCTAATCGGTTCTTCCAAATGTTGACATGCGCTGCCTCCTGTAGCGCAAAGCCGAGGCAAGGCCCGCGATGCTCCAGGATAGCGGCCGATACGTGATAGGTCGGCTCCCTGTACAGTATGCCGTCAAACGTGGCGTTCGCGACCATTTGCTCCGCGACAAAAGCCCTTTTCAGCCGGAACTGCGTGGTGGAGATGGAATGCGGCATCGCGAGCTCACTCACGATGAAAACGAGATCGCAGCGATAGCTGTCAACCAGGTTCCAATGATAGGCCTGAAGTTTGTGATGGACGCGCTCGGCGAATCCGGACGGGCCGTAGAGGTGCACAGATTTCTCGCGCCCTACCAGCAAGCGGAGCAGATGGTCGAATCCAACGAAATGATCGATATGGGCATGCGAGACGAAGATTTGGTCGACACGTTGTATCTTCCGCGGCGATAGCGAGGCGATTTCCCCGATATCGAACAGCAGACCCCGCTTGTCGAACAACGTCTCAACATAGACCGTCGGGTCGCCGTAGCGTCCGTTGACCAGGCTGGGATGGAGAAGCGGCCGCATGGCAAGCAGTTTTCCCGCAGCGAACCTTCCGCGCATCATTGCGAATGGCGTCAATATACTGCCGTTCTCTTGCGGTGCCAAATCAGCATAGTACGCAACGCTGGCGCTGGCGGGCGCCGATTTTCAATCCATCGTTCGGTTGCGCGATCGCGTGCGCGAGACGATGCTGATCCGCTGTGGCGAGCCATCCCGAAGAGCTCGTCAAGCCCCGGGGCGATGTCTCGTGCAGCCTGAAGGAGAAAGCATATGGAACTCGCATCAAGTGCATTCGCCGATGGATCGGTCGTTCCGCGACGCTTTACCTGCGATGGGGACAACCGCTCCCCGCCTTTGCAATGGTCCGGCGCGCCAACCGGAACGCGGAGTTTCGTCGTGCTCTGTGACGATCCCGATGCGCCCTCCGGCACATGGCACCATTGGGCGGCCTACGATATTCCACCGACCGCGGTGGAACTTGCGGCCGGGGCCGCGCAGGACACAAAAATGAAACAGGCGATCAACGATTTTCGAAAGCTGGGCTATGGCGGCCCTTGCCCCCCTCATGGCCACGGACCTCACCGCTATCACTTCCGGCTTCTCGCCCTCTCCGCGGAGCACCTGCGAGTGCACAGCAATGCGTCTTGCAGGGACGTCGAGCGGGAAGCACGTAACCATACGATCGCGGAAGCAACCCTCGTCGGCCTGTATCAAAGATAAATTCGGCGTCAGTGCCTTGGCGTCGGTTGCTTGAGCAGTGGATGGAAGAGGTATTGCACTTGCTCGTGCACGCCGCGAAGATGGGCACTATTGTTTCGCTGTGGCGCTATGATGCGTCGGCCGGGCAAGCGCCGCCACTGGATAATCTGCGACGGCCGCCGATCCTGCGCCACGCGTCTTGAGCGGCAATCTTCCATATGCCGAGTACCATGCAGTTGCCATCCATGGCGGCTGGTCGGTCAATTGCGTGATGCGACGTGAGGCCTCGGCCGAGCCGAACCGTCAAGACCGAACCGGTTGCCCGAGTCCCAGGAGGTTTCCCTCGCTGTCGCGGAACCACGCGCCCCGCTCACCCGTACCTTTGCTGGGGTAGTTCCCCCTGATCTCCGCAATCCCATCGACGGTCCTCAGGCCGGGCAGGTCATACTCCTCAAACTCAATTCCCCGCGCGCGAAGCTCGCGCACCGTCGCCTCGATGTCGTCGACTTCCCAGCCCATTTGCGTGTGCGTGCCGGATTGCACTCCCGCCGAGACGAAGATCGCAAACTCGCCGGCCGCGCAGACGTAGCGGAGCCTGCCCTCGCGCTGTTCGACCGGTACGAGCCCGAGTTTCTCCGAGTAGAATGCCCGCGCGCGATTTAGGTCTTTGGCTGGAAGCCGGGTTGCCACCTTCGCGTCCTTTAGCATGCGCTTTCTCCTTTCGCGATCTTAATGCGCTGGTCTGCCGCCTACACGGCCAGGCGCTAGTCGAATATCATCATGAAATAAAGCGCCGACACGAGAAGGCCGTCCGGCGGAGACTGGCGCGCCGGTCAGAATAAAACTATGAACTCTTAGGTTATTGAAATCGCGATATGATTTTAAGCGAAGCTCAACCGTGGTGCCGCGTTCGCAATTTCCGCTTCTCCGGGTCGGAGGTAGCGCTGGACTGAAAGTTCGGGAGCCTAGTGGCCGGTGGGGCGTCGGTTCATTTCCTCCAGAAGCTCGCGCATTGCATCGAACTGCGTGCCAAAACCTTTCCAATCTCCGGACTTCAATCGCTCCACTGCTTGATTGTAGCGATCAAGCGCCTCCCGTGCCTGACTTGCCGCCGGGCCTGTGGCGGGCCTCTCCTCTGTCGTGGTTGAAACTGCCGGCGCAGCGCCGGGCTCCATGAACAGCGCTGACAAGGCTTCGGCGAGTGTCTCCTTCATCACCACATGTTCGCCGTAGGCTGCGATCACGCGTTTCAGCTCCGGCAGGTGTCCGTGTTCCGCTCGCAAATAGAGCGGCGTTACATAAAGGATCGAATTCTCGATTGGGATCACAAGCAAGTTCGCACCGCGGATCACCCGCGAGCCCATCTGGTTCCACAACGTGATTTGTTGCGATATCTCGGTACTCTGATTGATCCGCGCTTCGATCTGGAATGGTCCATAGACGAGCTTCTCCTTGGGAAACTCGTAAACGATCAGCTTGCCGTAGTCGGGCGCGTCGCAGCGCGCGGCGAGCCACGCGATCATGTTGTCGCGGCGGCTAGGCACCATCGGAAGCATGAGAAAGAACTCGGCCTGCGGCTCGCCGGGCAGCCGCATGATGATGTAATAAGGTGCCATCGTTGCTATGCCGCCGCCGCCCGGCTGGCGCGGGAACTGCCAGAG
Source organism: Bradyrhizobium sp. 170 (assembly GCF_023101085.1). Taxonomy (NCBI): domain Bacteria; kingdom Pseudomonadati; phylum Pseudomonadota; class Alphaproteobacteria; order Hyphomicrobiales; family Nitrobacteraceae; genus Bradyrhizobium; species Bradyrhizobium sp. 170. Next base: position 7,288,579 of record NZ_CP064703.1, read on the forward strand.
ATCCTCGCGGTTATAGAAAACGTCGGCCGCCTCCATGTGGTAGGTCTGATAGAGCCGCGCCTGAATCAGGAACAGGTCCTCCGGATAGCGAATGTGCTTCTGCAAGTCTGACGGCATCGCCGCGAATGGCTTGAACAAGCTCGGAAAGATGCGCTGGAAGGTTGCGGCGACCGGGTCACGGGTGTCCATCAGATAAAAGTCGACGGTTCCGTTATAGGCATCGACGATAACCTTTACTGAATTGCGAATGTAGTTGAGGCCCAGCCCTTGCGCCGGCTCTGCATAGGGGAAATAGGAACTCACCGTATAGGCGTCCTGCATCCAGAACATCCGCCCATCGCTGATGACCAGATAAGGATCGTGATCGAGCCTGAGGAAGGGAGCGATCGTTCCTACCCGTTGCTGGATATTGCGGCGGATCATGATCCGGCTGTCGGCGGTAATGTAGCTCGAGAGCACCAGGTTCGGGTCGTTGAAGTAATAAGCAAACAGGCCTCTCCACACCATCGATCCGATCGGAACGCCACCGGTGCCGTCATAGGCCGCGTAGACATTGTCCTTTCCCTTTGGATAGTCGAACTCAGGTGTGCTCCCTTTGACGATGACGTAACTGTCGTGCTCTTCGCCGTAGTAGATGCGCGGTTCGCGGATCTGGGGGCCTCCGTCCGCAACAGGGGGTATGTCGCGCAAATAAAAGAATGGCAGCCCTTCGCTGCTCTTGCGAGTGACCGGGCTCATCACCGCGCCGGTGCCGTGAGTAAACAACACGTGGCGATTGACCCATGTCTGGGCATTCGGCGGCAGCAAGGACGGCCGCAGTTCGCGGGCCGAGATCATTACGCTTTGGTAGGAGCCATCGATCCAGTAGCGGTCGACGTCAAGATGATGGAACTTGTAGTAGGTGCGGATCTCCTGCAGCTGCGCGTAGGTGTCCGACAAGGGCTGCCAGTCCCACAGCCTGATATTCTCGATTGTCGCCTTGTTGGCGTCGAGCGTCTTGAAGGTAAGCTTCTGTTCGGCAGCAAACGGCTTGGCTGCGATCTGATCGAGATTGTATGCCTGCCGAGTGAGCGCGATGTTGCGTTCAATGTAGGGCTTCTCCAGCTCCAACTCGCTTGGTTTGACGAAGAACTGCCGGAATAGCACGGTAGCTATGCCTGACAGCACTAAAGAGCCGATGACGACAAGCATGACCGCGGCGGCGGGAAGCCGGTAGGTCCTCACTCGGAGGTTTGCCAACGCAGCAAACGCCGCAATGATCGATAGCCCGATCATTAGCCACAGGCCCGGTAGCCCCACATGCACATCGGTGTAACTAGCGCCGACGACGACGCCGTTGTCGCCATAGAGCAGCAGATAACGGTCGAGAACGTACGACCAGGCTTTCACGACGAAGAGAAGCGCGAGCAACGCAGAGCCGTGAGCGATTGCAGTCGGCGACATCGATCGGCGATGAATGTCGTATTCGATGTCGCCATGCACCCAATAGATCGCTGCGGCGAAAAGCGCGCTCAAAACGAGTGTGAGCAGCATCCAGTTTTTGATGAGGATGTAGGCCGGCAGTACGAACAGATAGAAACTGATGTCCTTGCTGAAGAGCGGATCGTTTGCACCATAGGGGACGTGATAGAAAAACTGCAGGATGACGCCCCAATTGCCGACTTCTGCCGCGGCAACCAGCAGAGCGAGAAAACCTGCACCGCCCGCGATGACGCGGGGCCACGGCAGCCGATCGCGCACGACCGCCAACAGGTCGGGCGGCGGCACATTGCCCGCAAGATTCCACACGAACGCCGCGACAGATTGCGTCGTCTGCCGTCGGGCAAAATGCACCGCGAGCCATCCGTTCAACCAAAGGACGACCGCAGTTCCGGTCCAGACTGCAGAAAGGACGACGGCCTTGGCGCCGATTGTCGTCCAAAAAACCTGCGGATAACCGATCGCGGAAAACCACAGCCAATCAACCAGGAAGTCGCTGGTGAGCCAGAGCAGGACCAGGCAAATTCCGGCGAAGACGGCCGCAATGATGGACCCGACCACGGCGCTTCGCCTTGGTGCCTTCCGTTCGGGTCCGGTAATCCCGATCGTCATGACTTGATCATAGCGGAAATGAGGGACGCCTGCCGCCTGAATCGTGGTCGGGATTGCCCGGCAAAAGGGGGCGAGCGCGCGAAGCTCCGTCGCCGGGACCCCGGAACAGCACAACGTAGCAAATCGAGAAGGCGCAAGGCGGCAACCCCGGCGGATGCAGCCGCCGATCATCAGTCAGTTATCGGGCAACATGGCGCTCCAGAATCCGGAGCCGCAAGCGCAAGACTTCACTCCTCCAATTTCTTGCTCAATTCAGGATTGAGCTTGTTCCGATCGACAGACTGATAGAACGTGATGGGTCTGCATTTTCCCTCGAAATCCGCGAGGACAATGGCCGTCCACGGACTCGCGTTCTCGCCCGAACCGTCGCGTAGGTCCGGCATGACCTTGCGAGCAGCGATCACATACCAAGCGCGACCAGCTGCTGCGGCCTTCGCAGCCGCCGCGAACTCATCCAATATTCCGCGCAGATTTTTGCGCATTTCTTCTTCGCTGTCCCCGCGCAGATGTTTTCGAGACGACTTTCCCGCCTCTCCGTACTCATGATGAATGCTTAACTGCAGTCGGGCATCATCCACTTCGATCTTGGTGACCCGTATCGCGGCTCCGCCTTCGCGAAGATAGTCTCGCACCCGGACGTCGCAGGCCAAAAATCTGTCCGTGGGTGGCTGGGCGACGCTAGCTGCAGGCGGGACCGCGGCAAGAGCCCGGGTTTTCTTTTTTCGAGGAGCAGCCTCCGCAGGCATCGTGGCGATGGCGGCGCTGAGGAGCGCCGCGGCAAGCACGACTGGAAAAGGGGCATTCATGAGTGCGCTGCCGATGTGGTGTATCTAAAACGTACTGGCCGCAGCGTTGGTTCCGGGGCTAGGGAACTTTTTCCTCAGTACAGCCTTGTTTAGTGTTCTAGAAAAACGGGACCTTACAGGAGCGGCTTTTTCGACCGTCGGCAGGTCATGGACTCGATTCTCATCAAGATCTTCGCCACGGCGCTTGCCTTCAGCCAGGTCACTACCCGTCCGGATGAGGTCAAGACGGAATTCGATGCGGCGCGCGACCGCTTTGAGGTGGCGCAGCTTTTGGGTGCCGGCTGCGCCCACATGCGCAAGGCTTTCGACATCGAGGACGTCAACCTGGACGATCTGATTGCCACTGCCATGGATGACAAGGAAGCGTTGAGCAGCGAGATCAAGGCGCTCAAAGGACTGAATCTGGCCCACCTCCACCTGGCCTACAGGCAGTTCTGCAAAGTCGAAAAAGTGGAGGGGTCTCCGGTCGATCTTGGTCAGGTCATCGCTTTCTACAACAGCGCGGTCAAGGATCTGCCCGACGCCGTGCAGCTCAAGCACCTCAGGCTTCCTGGCACCAGCGTAATCCTCGATAACAAGAGCCAGCGCGTTGCCGAGATTTACGCGCCGAACAATCGCCGCATCTGGGTCAAGCTTGCGGATATCCCGGAAGCGGTGCGCAACGCATTCATCGCCGCCGAGGACAAGCGCTTCTTCCAACACACCGGCATTGACGAGCGCGGACTGGTCCGCGCCTTCATCGGCAACTTCGCGCAGCCGGGTCGGCCGCGGGGCGGCTCGACCATTACGCAGCAGGTCGCCAAGAATCTGCTGGTGGGCAACGACATCACTTACGAAAGAAAACTGCGCGAAATGATCGTTGCCTCGCGGATGGAGCGCGCCCTGACCAAGGCGGAAATCCTCGAGCTCTATCTCAACTCGATTTATCTCGGTCGCGGAGCCTGGGGCATCGAGATGGCGGCGCGCAGCTATTTCGGCAAACCAGCCAAGGCGCTCTCCGCAGTCGAGGGCGCGCTGCTCGCCGGGCTCGCCAAGGGACCTAACTACTTCAATCCCGACCACCACCCTGAGCGCGCGCGCGAGCGCCTTGCCTACGTGCTGGGCCGCATGCAGGACGACGCCATGATCGACGCCGCCGCGGCGCAAGCAGTATTGCCGCAGTTCGTCGAGTACCGGCCGACGCGACGGGACTTCGGCTTTCACTTCGTCGATCACATCGGCCGCGAGGCAAAGGTGGTCGCGGGCCTCGATACTCTCACCAGTTCCTCCTACACGGTGCACTCGACCGTCAATTCGGCCTTGCAGCGCGTAGTCGAAGCGACATTGCAGGAGGGCCTCGCGCGGTACGAGCTGAACACCAATCGTTACAAATTCGAGGGACCCGAGGCGAACATTTCCGATGCTATCCGTCTCAAAGCGGCTGATCCGAGGGCCACGGAGCCGGCCTGGCTCGCGGCGTTGAAGTCGACGCGGCTACCTCTCTATGACGTTCACTGGGAATCGGCGGTCGTCCTGGAGAATACGCGTGGCAAGAGCGGCCATGCGATCAACGTCGGTCTGACCGACGGAAGCATCCTGCCGCTGAACACGTGGAGCACTGCGATCCGGCGCGGTCTCAAGCCGTACGACGTGGTCTACGTGCAGGTGCGCAAAGCCAGTGGCAAGCAAGCGGCGCGTGCGGATCTGCGCATTCGACCGACCGTGCAGGGAGCGGCGCTCGTACTCGGGAACGAAACCGGCCGCATTCTGGCGATGGCGGGTGGCTTTTCGTATCCGGCAAGCCAGCTCAACCGCGTGGTCCAGAGCCTGCGGCAACCCGGCTCCACCTTGAAGCCGCTGACCTACCTCGCCGCCCTTCGAAAGGGATTGCAGCCTAACACGCTGGTGATGGACGAACCGATTACGCTGGCACCGATCGGGGCGACGGCCCACGCGCGCCAGCGCGGTTTCTGGTCGCCGAAGAACTACGAGGGCGGCGCTTCGGGCGCCATTACACTGCGGCGTGCGCTGGAAAACTCCCGGAATCTCGCCACCGCGCAACTGCTCGCGACCGGCCTCGACGACAGCGCCGAGCGAGGCCTCGACCGGGTCTGCGAGATCGCGATGGAAGCGCAGCTCTACAAAGAATGCATGCGCTACTACCCATTCGTGCTCGGTGCCCAAACTGTGCGGCTCATCGACCTTGCGGCGTTCTATGCAGCGATCGCCAACGAAGGCGCACGACCCCAGCCCCATGCGATCGAAACGATCGAACAGGACGGCCGCCCAATCTACCGGCACGATCCGCATGCGGTGTCCTGGATCGGCTTCGCCGACCGCGCATCGTTTTACCAGTTGAAATCAATGCTGCAGGGCGTGCTCGCGCGCGGAACCGCGCGCGTGGTGAAGCATCTTTCGCCCTATGTCGGCGGCAAGACCGGTACCACTGATAATTCGGCCGATGCCTGGTTCGTCGGTTTCACAAATGACGTCACCATCGCCATCTGGGTCGGCTACGACAACAACGATGGCACGCGCCGCACCCTTGGGCGCGGCCAGACCGGAGGGAAAGTGGCGCTGCCGATGTTCGAGCCGATCGTGCAGGCAGCCTGGGAGCTGCACGCTCCCAAGACGGCGTTGAACGGCCCTTCGCGCGAAGCCATGCGTCAACTCGTTGCTCTGTCGATCGATCCCCATACCGGGGATCCTGCGCCGGCCGGCTCCGGGCGCGCTTTCACCGAGTACTTAAAGAGGGATCCGGCGGGCAGAATCGATGATACGCAATTTCGGATCGTCTCGCGTGCAGAACGCTACGCCCATCGTGGCGGTTATGACGAAGACGACGGGCCATTCCAGCAGTGGTCCAACGATACCCGCCTTTACGGCGATATCCGGCCGCCCTTTCCATTCCCGAACTGGCGTCTTGGTCCGCGCGAATATCCCTCCTGGCGCGGATATCCCGATGACGAGGACCGCCTCCCGCGACCGCCGCTCCGAGTCGATCCCGATTATTTCTGGCGGCGGCTGAACTGAGCATTGACGCCATGAGCCTCCACCGTGCCGCTGTCCTCATCGCCGCCTGGTTGGCCACTTGCACGGGCGCGGCCGCGCAGGAATTCCAGCTGGAGGACGTGCCCGCAGCCGCCAGCGTTCCAATCGCACAGATCAAACCGCGCACGGTCATTTTCGCCGACCAACGCAACGACAAGCTCGCCGATTCCTCGACCGGGCTCATTCCGTTCGACGATTGGGCCCGCTCACGTCCGGTTCAGCAGCGCTTCCTCTCGCTGTTTCCGAGCTTCGTTGAGCCCACGATCAACCAACAAACGAAGCTGAAGCTCTCGGTCTACCAGGCGGAGGCGCGGTTTCGACTTCCAAGACCGGCAGCGGCATTGGATCTGTCGCGGTATGCGAATGTCGCGTTCCTCGAGCAGATCGATCCGGCAGTCAAGCACCGCCCGATCACGGCGGGCGATGCTGTTCCCAACAAGGACACGGGGGCCGCGCACAACCGTCCGCCGAATCGCCGCTGGTGCGAGGACGCGAAGGCGATCTGCGTGCAGTCCCGATACATGTTCGAGGGGAAAATTCCGGCGGGCATTCAGCTTGCCAACAAGCTGCGCGAGGAGAGCAAAAAGCCCATTCCGGATTTCATCGAGTTCCAGAGTGAGATGATGTTGGTCACGCAGCCGCACTTTGCCGAGCTGCCGAGCCTGACAGGGCTCGACTCCACAGTCACCGGCGGGCTCGAGCAGAACATCTTTTGGGTCAACCAGGTCATCCAGTTCGGCAAGCTGCTTGCGATTCTGCAACAACATCCGACCGAGCGGGAAGCCGCCATCGCGACGGTCTACATCCTGATTGTGGTCAGGAACGACGTCCTGAACAAGCAAAGGGAATATAGCAAAACACCCATTCTGCGAAACCTCGTGCCCGCGCAACTGCTCATGGGCAACAGTTCCTTCAACAGCGGCGATTCGCTGAGCGCCGGCCTGCCGAAATACGCCAGAAGCCGCATCAAGGCGATCGCCGACATGATGGAGCGGGAATGAGCAGAGCGTGTGCGGCGACGAATGGACGCCGGTAGATGGACAAATCGCGTTTGCAGTCGACAGGCGTCAAAGAAGCCCCGCGAACTGGCAAATAGTCACCGAACCAGGGGCAAGACTCCTGCCCACCACCGCTTGCAAGATCAGTCGATCGAGAGGCTGGCACTCCCGATCAGACTCCCATCGCAAAATATCGCAGAATATCGTGCATTTTGGCGCGCCCAGATTCGAACGCCGACCGCTCAGATTCGTAGTTCACCGCTTGACTGCTCCCGTCAGAAGCAGGGATCGGCGGCGACGCGAAATCGCGGTTTTCACAGGGCATCCTTTCGGCCGCTATACCGTTCTGCAGGTCGCGCCCGGCACCACTAGATTTCCGTTCGCAGGCCTGTGCGCTCGTGGCGGATACATTGCGGCCGGACGGGTGCGTTCAGCGCGTTCTTCACCATCTGACCAAGCGCCAGGAAGTCGACCTTGCGTGGAGACGTCCGGCGCCACGCAAGCCCGATACGGCGGCCGGGTTGCGGTTCGACAAAGCGCAGGAGCTTCACTCGGTCGTCGCGCAACTCGACATCGGCCGCTACTTCTGGAACCAGCGTGGCGCCATATCCGCTCGCCACCATCTGCATGACCGTTGCAAGGCTCGTTGCACTGAGGCTCGAGGCCACAGTCCAACGCCCCTTGGCACAATAGTCGAGCGCCTGATCCCGCAGACAATGGCCTTCTTCCAGCAGAATGAGCTTACGCTTCTTCACCTCGCCGGGCGTCACCCGCGCCGTTTCCGGAAGAGGGTCGTCGGCGGGTACGGCAAAGAGGAAGCGGTCTCTCATGAGATGGAAAACTTCAACCGCGGCTGCCTTGAGCGGCAACGCCAACAACAATACTTCGAGAGCGCCACGCTCGAGATCCGCGAGCAGCACCTTGGTCTGTGCTTCCACCAAATCAAGGCGCAGATCGGGATACCCGAGCTCCAGTTGCGGCAGCAACCGCGGCAATACATACGGCGCCAGCGTCGGGATGACGCCAAGGCGCAACGTTCCACTCAGCACCTTGGCTCTGTGTTGAGCCAGGTCTGTCAGGTCGCGCACCGAACCAAGGATCGCTCCGGCGCGTTGCGCGATCTCGATGCCAAGTTCGGTGAACGTCGGCGCGCCCGGGCGCCGCTCGATCAACTCTATGCCGAGAAGTCCTTCCAGTTCGTGGATCTGCATTGAAAGAGCGGGCTGGCTGACGCAACACTCCGCCGCCGCTCGTCCGAAATGTTGATGACGGGCAAGCGCATCAAGATAACATAGCTGCCGGGTCGTGATCACCCCGATAAGATATTCTTAATGCCGCGACAAAGCAATTTGATTGGCTTTTTGGCCGCTAGCTTAAAACATTGGACGGCTTGAAATCGTGTGGGTTGAAATCACCAGCGCAAGCGCGCCGCACGTGCACACTCCGAGGGTCGCTGTTGTGCAGACAAGCAAAGGGAGGACCGCAAACTCGGACTCAGACGCCCTAGGCGCCCGCGAGGTCACCTGATCAAGTCGGGAACCATCCATGGTAGGCAAGCAAATCGCATTCTCCGGCAGGGCGCGTGAAAGCATGCTGCGCGGTGTCGACATTCTCGCCAACGCGGTGCAGGTGACGCTCGGGCCCAAGGGCCGCAACGTGGCAATGGAAAAGTCGTTTGGCGCACCCCGCATTACCAAGGACGGTGTGACGGTCGCCGGAGATATCGAGCTCGAGAACAAATTCGAGAACATGGGGGCGCGGCTCGTGCGCGAGGTCGCGAGCAAGACCTCCTATGTCGCCGGTGACGGCACCACCACTGCAATCGTGCTGGCGGCTTCCCTCGTTCGCGAAGGCACCAAGGCAGTCGCCGCCGGCATGAATCCGATGGACCTGAAGCGCGGCATCGACCTTGCGGCCGAGGCTGTCGTCGAGGATCTCAAGAGGAACTCGAAGAAGATAACTTCCAACGACGAGATCGCGCAGGTCGGCACTATCTCCGCCAATGGCGATACCGAAATCGGCAGGTTGCTCGCCGAGGCCATGAAAAAGGTAGGCAAAGAAGGCGTGATCACGGCCGAAGAAGCGAAGTCGCTTGAGACTGAGCTCGAAGTAGTCGAGGGCATGCAGTTCGATCGGGGTTATCTCTCGCCCCACTTCATCACCAATGCCGACAAGATGCGGGTGGAGATGGAGAATCCCTACGTCCTCGCTTATGAGAAGAAGCTCTCGGACTTGCGGGAACTGCTGCCACTGTTGGAATCCCTGGCGCAGACGGGTAAGCCGCTACTCATTATCGCAGAAGGGGTCGAAGGCGAAGCACTCGCCACCCTCGTGGTCAACAAACTGCGCGGCGGCCTCAAGGTCGCGGCGGTGAAAGCGCCCGGCTTTGGCGATCGCCGCAAGGCGATGCTGCAGGACGTGGCCATCCTTACCGGTGGTACCGCCATCTCGGAAGATCTCGGCATGAAGCTTGAGAACGCCACGCTCGACATGCTCGGCCGCGCCAGAACGGCAGTGATCGACAAGGAGAGCACCATGATCGTCGGCGGCGCCGGCAAGAAGGCAGACATCGAGGCCCGCATCAACGAAATTAAGCAGCACATCGCGGAGACCACCTCCGACTATGACCGCGAGAAGCTAGAGGAGCGGCTCGCCAAGCTCGCCGGCGGCGTGGCGGTGATCCATGTCGGGGGAGCCACCGAGATCGACGCGAGGGAGCGCAAGGATCGTGTCGACGACGCGATGCATGCGACCCGTGCCGCGGTCGAAGAAGGCATCTTGCCGGGCGGCGGGGTGGCGCTGCTGCGCGCCGCCAAGGTGCTCGACCGGGTGAAGCCTGCCAACGAGGACCAGAAGCATGGCGTTGATATCGTCAAGAAGGCAATCAGCTGGCCAGCGCGCCAGATAGCACTAAACGCCGGCGCCGACGCCTCGGTGGTGATCGGCAAGATCCTGGAGAAGGAGCAGTACAACTGGGGTTATGATGCCCAGACCGGCGAGTACGGCGACCTGGTCTTCAAGGGCATCATCGATCCAACCAAGGTGGTGCGCACCGCGCTGCAGGACGCGGTCTCGGTCGCCGGCCTGCTCATCACCACTGAGGCCATGGTTGCCGAGTTGCCGACGCCGCCGCCTCCACCTTTGCCGGGCCATGACCACGACCACCATCGCGGCGACATGGAATTCTGAGCCGATCGCGATCGCGCACGCGGCCCCCATGCAGCTCCGTTGTGCCCGTCAACAGGATTAGGTGTCGCGCTGCGCCGACGGTCGCAGGCGCCTCCGACGAGGAGGAATCGTCTTGTGAGAGCACCCATGGTAGAAATTGCTTGGAGAGTTCCGCCTGTCGATAGGGAGGATCTCGCGTTGGAGAAGACAAGGCCCCTTGGCTTTACACGCCGAACCGTCTTGACAGCCGCCGTTGCGGGGACCACCGGCTTTGCAAGCGCCGCTCTCGCCTCATCACCGCCCCCGAACGGGGACGCGGCGGATCTCGTTAAGCAACTGACCGGAAAAATCCCGATCGCATCGGATCGTCTCCATCTGATGATGCCGCAGGTGTTTCCGAATGGCTATACGGTGCCACTCACGCTCGTGATCGATAGTCCAATGACCGAATCCGATCACATCAGGCGCGTCTTGGTGCTTGCGCCGCGAAACCCGCTTGTCGAGGTTGCAACGTTTCATTTCGTCCCACAACGCAGCGAGCCCCGCGTGTCGACACGCATTCGTCTTGCCGAGCCGCAATACGTCCTGGCGGTGGCGGAGATGAACGACGGTACGTTGCTGATGACCGAAAGCTGGGTCGAGGTCGCCACCAACGGATGCAAGTGACGGAAGGAGGTGCGGAATGTTCACTCCGGCACCCCGTGTGCAAGTACCAAGCACCGCCGCGAACGGTGAGGTGTTTCCGGTCAAGACCCTGATCAGCCATCAGATGGAGACAGGGCTGCGGCACGATGACCGCGGCAACGCCATCCCGCGCAAGATCATCAACAAGTTTATCTGTCGCCACAACGGCGTCGTGGTGTTCAGCGTCGATCTCCACGAAGCCATGGCGGCGAATCCTTTTATCGAATTCTACTTGCGCGCGACGGAGAGCGGCCAGCTCGAGTTCGTCTGGGAAGAGGATGGCGGCGGCGTCTATGTGTTGGAGCACCAGCTCACTGTCGCCTAGTATCGCGGCCATGTTGCTATGCTCCTTCGCGCCATAAGCAAGGAGATCGGCGATCGCAAATACCGGGATGGAGCCGGTCTCCGCATGCGCAAAATCATCGCCGTTTCGATTGCCGCAGGTTCGTTCATTATTCTGGCCGATCGCAGCCAGGCAGCGGACCGCGATGGTGGAGCTCAACTCGCCGCGATGTGCGCGTCGTGCCATCGTCTGGATGGCGGCGATGGTGGTATTCCGACGATCCTTGGTATGAGTCCGGAGATGCTCGCCCGCGCAATGCTCGCGTACAGATCGCGCGAGCGCCCGAGCCATATCATGCGTGCCATCGCCCTGTCGCTCAGCGATGAAGAAATCGTGATCGTGGCGCGGTATCTCGCAGCTCTGAACAAGCAGGTTAGGCCATGAAGTCCCGGACGCGTCGAGAGTTCGTCTACTTGACGGGAGCGATGGCCCTCGCAGCACTCGGCCCTCGATTGGCTGCAAGCGAATCCAAGGCGAGGGTTGTCGTCGTCGGCGGCGGCATCGGCGGTGCCACGGCCGCCAAGTACTTGGCCGTCAGCGCGCCAACGATCGAGGTCACCCTGGTTGAGCCAAAGCCGAACTATACGACCTGCTTTTTCAGCAACCTCTATCTCGCTGGGCTATGCTCGCTCGATTCGCTTACGCATGGGTACGAGACACTTGCACAACGATACGGCATAAATGTTATTCATGACTCCGTGGCAGCGGTTGATCCGGTCGCAAAAACCGTCGGGCTCAAGAGTGGTCCAAAATTAACTTACGACCGCGTCGTCGTTGCCCCTGGGATCGCTTTCAACTACGACGCCCTCGCGGGATATGACGAGGCGGCAACGCAGGTCATCCCGCATGCTTGGAACGCAGGCCTACAGACGCAGCTGCTGCGACGGCAGCTCGAAAGCATGGAGGATGGCGGCGTCTTTGTGCTCGTCGCGCCCCCCAACCCGTTCCGCTGCCCGCCCGCCCCATACGAACGTGCCTCTTTGGTTGCCTATTATTTCAAACAACATAAACCGCGCTCGAGGATCCTGATCCTCGATGCGAAAGATAGCTTCAACGCGCAGGATCTATTTCTGGATGCGTGGGAGCGACACTATCGGGGTATGATCGAATGGCTACCTGCCCAATTCACCGGTGGAATAAAGGCCATCGACGTGAAGGAGCGATCCGTCAAGACTGCGAGCGAGACGTTCAAGGCCGCGGTCGCAAATGTCATACCCCCGCAAAGGGCCGGCCAGTTCGCGCAGCAAAACGGCCTCGTGGATCAATCGGGCTGGTGCCCGATCGATCCCATAACGTTCGAATCGAAGCTACAGCCGGGAATCCATGTGGTGGGCGATGCGAGCAGTGCCGGCGACATGCCGAAATCGGCGTTCGTTGCGAATAGCCAAGCCAAGGCCTGCGCGTTTGCCATAGCCGCGGCGCTGACCGGGTCCGAGCGCCAATCGCCTCATTTGTTCAACACTTGCTATACTCATCTTGGTCCCGACGATGCGGTTAGCAATGCTGTCAGCTTCAAGCCCGTGGCCGGAACGATCAAGATCGTCGACAATTTCGTCAGTCAGGTGCAGGAAAGCGCCGAAACCCGCCACCGGACCGCACGGGAGGCGCAAAGCTGGTACGCTGCCTTTATGCGTGACACGTTCGGCTATGCCGCTTTCTGATTTGAAGTGGCCGTGCTGCGAGGTGCAGGAGCGCTCTCCGCCGCGGCGGATGGAACTGGTTCGGGCAGCCGCTCCAACCGCAGCGAATTCAGGACGACGATGATGCTTGAGCCGGCCATCACTGCCGCCGCCAGCACTGGCTGGAGGACTCCGACCATCGCCAGCCCAATCGCGATGAGATTATAACCGAACGCCCACGCCAGGTTGGTGAGAATGGTTGCGCGAACTGCGCGAGCGACGTCGATCACCCACGGCAGCGTCCGTAGCCCCCCGGGTGGGAGCACGACCGCTGCGGCCTCGCGAGCGAGGTCCGTCGCCGAACCGACAGCGATCCCGACATCGGCTCCGACCAACACCGGCGCGTCATTGAGGCCGTCGCCGACCATCGCTACCATGCCATGGTCATGCCGGCGGCGTCCCAGCGCCGCGCGTTTGGCCTCGGGTATGAGGCCCGCCTCGATATCGCCGCGCTCAATTCCGACCGCAGCGGCAATCCGCACTGCGGCTGCCGGAAGATCGCCGGTCAACAGCATCACGAGCACCCCACGGCGGCGCAGCGCTTCGACGGTCGAGCGCGCCTCCGGCAGCGGCGTATCGTCAAGTGAAAGCACAGCATATGCCCGCTCGCCCCAGCCGACATAGATCACGGAATGGCTGCTCGCTTCACGCCGTCTCCCGTAATCAGCCAGGTTTGGCGTCAGCGACCAACCCAACTCCCGCATCAATGCGGCGCTGCCTGCCGCTACGATCCGACCGTCCGACTTGCCACGGATGCCACGCCCCGGCACGACTCGAACGTCGTGGATGGCGACTGGCTCGAGCCCGCGCACAGCTGCCGCTGCAGATATAGCGCGGGCCAAGCCGTGCTCGGAATGGCGCTCCAGTCCGGCGGCATGCGCGAGCACCACATCGGCGCTGGTTCCATCGCTGTCGATAGCGACAACGCGCGCCTGACCCGAGGTGAGTGTGCCGGTCTTGTCGAAGGCGATCAGCCGGATGCGCGCCAGCGCCTCGAGCGCGGCCGGGTCGCGCACCAGGCAGCCGTGTCGGGCCAGCCGTCCAATGCCCAGCGAGGTGGCCATCGGTGCCGCCAGCCCGACTGCGCAGGGACAGGCCACCACTAGTACCGCAAGGCCGATCAATAGCGCACGGTCGAACGGCAAGTGCCGCGACCAGTACACCGACGCTCCAATGCCCAGCACGAGAATAATCGGCACGAAGACGCCTACAATGTTGTCGGCGAGACGCTGGCTCGGGCTGCGGCGGATCAATGCATCCCGTACCGATCGACAAATCTGCGCCCAGCGGGTGGCGTTTGCCACGCCGCTGCTTTGGATCAGGAGCGGCCCGTCAAGACTGATGCTGCCGGCGATCACATGCGAGCCGACGCCCTTGGCGATCTGCCGGCTTTCGCCTGTGATCAGGGCCTCGTCGGTGTGCGATTCGCCCTCCATGATCACGCCATCGACGGGAATGCGTTCGCCCGGCCGAACTCGAACCAGCACACCTGCGTCAACCTCGCGCACCGGCCGGCGGTACTCTCCGTCGCCAATGACGATAGTGGCCCACTCTCTTTCCGCGGCCAAGAGCGGCTGCAGGTCACGCGCCGCCCGTGCACGCCCGGCGGCGTCGAGATAGTAGCCCGCGGTGAACAGCATCAGCACCATGGTGGCCGTATCGAAGTAAACGTGCGGGCTGCCCTCGATGGTGGCAAAAGCGGAATAAAGGTAGGCGGCGCCGACGCCGACGACGATCAGCGCCGACGAGGTCAGGCGCCCCTCCCTGCCGTGGAGCCACGTCTCGCGCAGAAACGGTCCGCCGAGAATGATCACCGCGGGTGTTGCGAACAGCCAGAGCAGGAGATGAATCCAGGGAAGCATCTCGGCTTCCGCGCCGCTGAAGGCGTCGCTGTACAGGAGCAAGCTGAACAGCATGATATTCATGGAAAGAAAGCCGCCGACACCGAGCCGAATCAGCAGCCAAGCGGCCTCCCATTCCTCGGTTTTGCCGTGCTTGACCTGGTAGGCGATACAGCAGCCGTAGCAGCAGAATGCGCAAGCCTCACCGTTCACCGAGCGTTGCATCGCCCGCCGCCCGATAGGTAACAGGCAATGGCTGCACAGAGCATGGTCCTGTCCCGTCATGCCGGATATCCTCCCGACCAACCATGGGCGATGTGCGCGGCGAAGGGCAGGATGCCGCGGCCGACGGTAACGAGACCGAGCAGCAAGATGCAGCTGCCCGCCAGCCATACGCCCCGTTGCCGCCACGCTGGCGCCAGCGCTCGACCAACGCCGCCCATCAGCAGCAACGCGGGGAAGGTCCCGAGCCCGAAAGCGGCCATGGTAAGAAAGCCGTGCAGTGCCCCGGCCGTGCTCGCTGCCTGGGCAGCAAAGGCGTAGACCAGCGGACAAGGCAGGAAGCCGTTGAATACGCCAAACGCGAGCGGGGCGGCATGTCCCGGCGCCGTCAACAGGCTGCGCAGCGATGCCGCGAGCGCACTGGCGCCGAAGCCGGCGGTGACGCGATGCAGGTGCGGCAGCAGGCCAAAGAACTGCAGCGCCATGGCGATCATCAGCAGTCCGGCGAGGATCGCGAGAATCCGCTGACCGGCGTCAAGCGAACCAGTCAGCAGCGGGACTGTCGTTCCCTGCGGCGTGCATATGACTTGGCCGAAGGCGCCGGCGAGTCCGCCGAGAAAGCAGTACGTCGTCAATCGCCCCGTATTGTACAGCAGATGGCGCAGAACTGTCGCGCCGCGTCCCTGCGGATCGCGGCCCAGCGCGCAAGCGAACCCGCCGCACATACCGATGCAGTGAAAACTGCCGGCGAACCCTGCGACGAAGATCACGAGATAGGCGGTCATCGGCAGATTGCCCGGCCCATCCAACGCTTGTGCAGTGACGGCACCGCTTCGCCGCCGCTACCCACGCACGAGATAGGCGACCCAAATGAAGAATGCGACGGTGGCTATCGCGAAGCCGACAAGCGCGATGATCTGGATCGCACTCGCATCGGCGAGCGAAAAAACCGGATTCTCGATCATGCGCGCCCTCCTGGTCAGCCGAAATAGACACGGACTACGTTTATGGCTAACTCGATAAACAGGAACAGCAGATTCAAGGCCACGAGGGCGAGAATGATCCTGGCTACCAGCACCTTCTGCTCCTTCTGAACCGGCAATTCCTGCTCCTTTATTTCGAATCGGAATCAGTCAGTCACCGGCTTGCAGGTGGGTCGGGATCGCTAGACACGTCCCGGTCCCAGCCCACCCCAATAGACGACGAGATAGTACAGCGCCCAGATGAAGAGGACGACATAGACAACCAGCAGCCACACGGGAATGTAGCCGTGGCGAGACTGAATAGTGCCGCCGGCATACTCCTCCATCTCCTCCGTCTCGGTGGGTGAGCTGTTATTCGCCGTCGTGCTTGGCGTGCGCGTCGGATCCGTCATCGCCGATCTCCCTCTGCAGGAACCGTATGGATGCATCGTCGGCGCCGCGGAAGGCGCCCGAGAGCACGCCCCAAATGAAGACGCAAAGTGCACCGAGACTCATCATCAAGGCTGCAATGTAGGGGCCGACGATCTCGAAATAGATGGTCATCGCTCTTTACTCCTTGGCGGCCCGTTGTTCGGCCGCACCGTTCCCGCTGCGACCGGCAAGGACGCGGGCGCGGCTCGCGGCACGGCCGCTTGGGACGTAGGCTTTGTCCGGCGCATCGGCCTCGAGCGCAGGATCGTTGAGTGCCCTGCGATCACTGGGGGCGATCGGCAGCGGCTCGCCCGTCAGCGGATCCTTGTAGGCCGACAGCGCAAGCACGTAGTAGGAGAGCGCCCAGCGGTCCTCTTCCGACAACGGATCCCGGTAGGATGGCATGGGCGTGCCGCTCAAGCCGGTCGTCATAGTGCGGAAGATGTCCTCAACTGTAGGACCTGACTTGAACTGGCCGGCGGTAAGGTCCGCGGGCGGGCTTGGAAAGCCCAGATCGTCCTTCAGGCCGGGAGCCTTTTCGCCATCACCCTTCCCGGTCTGACCATGACACTCCCAACACTTTGCACTCTGCCACACATCCTTGGCGCGAATGAGCGTCTGCTCAGACGGAACAGGCGGCCGCCCGATGTACAGGGGCGCACCTGGCGGTTCTTCCTTGAAATAGGCATAGGGCTTTGCCGGGGCGGAACGGTCGACCGCCAGTTCATACTTGATGTACTGAATGACGGCGAGGCGATCGATTATATGGAGCTCGTGCCAGGCCGGCATCGCCGTGCCCCGAACGCCGCGTGTAATGGTGCGCAGAAGGTCGCCGTCGGTTGGCAGCGGCTCCTTGGTCAGCCTGAACTTGAAAACCGCCGCCGCGAAGTTCCTCGGCCGCTGCTTGTACATAAAGGTTGCAGCCGGTCCATTACCGTCGCCGCTCTCCCCGTGGCAGCCGAGGCATCGCCGCTGATAGACCTCTTTGCCGTAGGCGATCCATTCGCTCGATCGTGGCACTGTAGCATCCGTAACGTCGAGCTTTTGCGGCTCAAACAGGTCCCGCCACTTGCCGCGATTCATGCCAAGTTTTTGGAGATAAGCGATGAGCCCCTGCAGCACCTCTGTCTCGACGGCGATGTTGACGGTGTCGCCGGCATATTCCTTGTTCGGTGTCCAAACGATCGGAGCCTTGCCGCGCGCCGCCATGGGCACAAATAGAAGTCCATCGGCGTTCGGCGTGAGCTTAATCTGCTCCTTGCTTTCAAATGCGAAGAGCTTCTCAGTAACGGGCGTTCGTTCCAGGCTGCGATTACCAGCTCCGTCATCGACAATCCTGACCGGTTCTGCGGGCGTGTCGAACAGTCCCCGAAAAGGCGCCATATTCGAATCCGGCGAGAGCATCCGGGGATTCCAGAAATGCGCGAGATGCCATTCGTCGCTGTACTTGAGCCCGACCCGCGTCAGATCCGGCCCGATACGCCGGGTGCCCCATAGGTGCGGCACGTCGAAGGCGTATTCGCCTGCTTCGGAGACCGGACCCCAACGGCGCGTCTCGCCGGTCACCGGACGCACGTATTGCGAATGGCAATACCAACACCCCTCACGCAGATACACCTGGCGGCCGAGCTGCTGCAGCGGCGTATAATCGGTGGCCTCGGTCACTACCCATTTGAGTTGGCCAAAATCGGTGCGGACCACGGTGGTCACATCGGTCGTCCGCGCCGTCGGCTCAATAAAGGGTAGGATGCCCTGGGTGACCACGGCGAGAAAGAAGAAGAAAACCCCGGCCACCAGAGCGACGAAGCGCGCACTCATTCGGCTGATCCTCCGGCGGGAATCGGGGCTGCACCTGGAGCCGGAATGGGCCCTCTTTCCTCGGCCGGTCGGCTGAGTGCGGTCATCATAAGATTGAAGACGAGCAGGGACATCCCGATGTCCATCGTGATACCGCTGAGCGTACGCACCAGCCAATAGGCTTTCATCCGGACCACCGTGTCGAGCCACTCGGTGCCATTCATCCATTCGAAGCCTTGCTGCAGACCTCCGGCGGTCAGCACCAGACCCATGATCGTAATACCGACGGTGATCAGCCAGAATGACCAGTTGCCAAGGGTCCATGACCAAAGCTCGCGTTTGACCGCGCGCGGCCACACGTAAATCAGACCGCCCATCGCCCAGACCACGAACGTGCCGAAAACGGTGAGGTGCGAGTGTGAGATGACGAAGTCGGTGAAATGGGTGGGCTGCTGGATCGAGCGCAACGCCTCGGTGGAGCCCTGGAAGCAACCGACCAGATACATCAGCGAGCCCATGATCAGGAACTTCGCGGGGAGATTCTTCCCAAATCCATCCCAACGCCCCTTCACGGTGCCGAAGAAGTTCACCAGCACGGTCCACACGGGAATTATCAGCAACATGGAGGTGATGATCGCGAGTGTCTCGGTCCAGTCGGCGATCGGGCTATACAGATAATGGTGGATACCAACGAACGGATAGAACAGCGCGAGCGACCAGAAACCCACCAGCGATAGCTGGTGTGCGTAAAGCGGATTGCGCACAGCGACCGGTAGGAAATAGTAGATGAGCACGTAGCCTGCGGGCGTGAGCCACAGTCCGACGATGTAGTGGATGTAGAGGCCATGGAATGCGGCGCTATTAATGCCCGGAATCGTGTAGGGAAGGATGAAGCTACCCAGCAAGAGATTCATCGTCGTCCACACGAAGGCCCCTATGAGATACCAGAGCGCCACATAGAGCGGCGCCTCAAGCCGTTGTGCGATGGTGAGGAGGAACTGTGCTGTCGTCGCCGCGATGACGATGAAGATGGGAATCTCGGCGAAGAGCGGGAGCTCGCCTGCCTCCAGGCCATGGTTCTGCGCAAAAGGCAGCGAGATGAGCCCCGCCGCCAAGCTGATGTTATATAGCCATGCTAGCGGTACGCCCCATTGTGCCCATGGCACCCGCACACCGCAGAGGCGCGGGACCAGATAGTGACATTCGCCAATGAAGAGGGCGGAAAAGGCGCCGAAGATGACGCCGTTGACATGGACGGGCCGCAGCCGGCCGAAGGTCAGCCCGAGATTATTGGTCCCAAGGTAATCCGGATAATTGAAGAGACCCGAGATCGCCACGCCGACCGATGGCATGACGAGGAGCCAGAACATGCCCCAATAAAGCCAGGTTCGGACCACGCGCCAATCGACCAGATCATCCAAGTTGATGCCGCTGAACCTGCCGCGCAGTCTCTCTGCAGGAAACACCTCCGCCATGGAGCATTCCCCCTTGCTTGTCTGTTAATGCGTTCTCTCCTGTTCCCGGATAGACGCAGCTTCGACAGCAATGACCCGCGCTAGAAGCCTCCGCTTCGCAGCATCGAAATCAGAACTTGCCCGGGTTCAACACCGAGCCGCTCTGTGACCAGTAGATGTACGCCTCCAAAGCCTTCATCGCTTCCGAGTCATCGGCGATCTTTTCTCCCTGGTTGGGTTTCTCGATGCACCAATTGATCATGTCGCGCAGCGTCGCGAACTTGGCCATCTGCGCTTGGTACTTCGGGAACGTTGCGGGGTGGGTATCGGCCGTCATCGGATGGCACATGGCGCATGCCATTCCCGTTTTGGACAACACGACATCCATCGCCTGCTCGGTTGCAGCATCGCCGTGGAACAGCAGGTCGCCCTTGCGGACCTGCTCCATGAACACTTGCTGGTAGGAGTTCAGCAGCTGCGGCGTCACCGGATCCTTGTGCGCACCCGCAGGGCCGACCAGGACGGCAAGCGCTACCGCCGGGGCAGCGCGGAACAGCATGAAACGGCATGTTATCGACGCGGTCATGCCCATTCCTCCTAATATGGCCAGATACTGTCAGCGATCCGGGGTCGCAAAACCTCGGGAATGCTCTTCGCATAGTCATCTGGAGACTGCGCGTACACCTGCTTGCGCCACATTACGTATTCGACGTCGACTTTGTCCTGGGCGCTGACGTCGATCTTCTCCCAACCGACCCCGTCAAAGTGATCACCAGGATCGACCCGGATCATCGGCCTTGTAAGCTTCGGCACCCCCTCCGGCGCGTAAGGCCAAGGCCATGACGTTGCCAGCATGCCGATCGAGCGCATGGTGCCGATCTCGTTGTAGAGCACCTGATGCGTGTGACCGTGAATGTTGGTGACTTTGGTGTAGGGCTTGAGCACCTCGTTCACCTCGCGCCAGTCGCGCACCCAGAAGTTCCACGGCGGATAGTACTCGTAGAGCGGATTGTGGCTGAAGATGACGACCGGCCGGTTCCGATCCCAATTGGCAAGCGTCTTCTGCAGCCAGTCGAGCTGATCGCGGCCGACGCCCGCCCACGGGCCAGCGACGGTGCCGTCGAGCGTCGCCATGTGACCCATGCGCTCCTCGGGACTCATCTTCTTCGCCGTCCAATAGTCCGGACCGCGGCTGACGGTGTCGAGCCCGACAAAGCGCACGCCCTTATGGTCGAACGTCCAGTTGGGCTGACCGAACAGTTCGCCCCACTTCTTGCCCATGTCGAGGTACCAATCGTGCTCGCCCGGAATGTAGACCTTGCGGATGTTAACCTCTTTCAAGATCTCCACACCGAGCTCAAGTTCTTCGACCTTGCCAAGCTGGGCCAGGTCGCCGCCGAAAATCAGGAAGTCGGCCGGCGGACTCATCGCCTGCACCTCCTTGGCGGCACGCACCGTCTTCTCGACGAAGCGCGTATTGAGGGATTTCGGATAGAGATGGGTGTCGGAAATCCAGGCAAACTTGAATGGCGCCTCGGCCGCATAAGCAATATCGAGGGTGTTGAGCAGCGGCCACCAGGCGAAGGTCTCGGCTACAGTCGCGGCTCCGACCACACATGATCTGTGCACGAAGGTGCGTCGGGTAATCCGCAGCGAGGGGTCAGGATGCACCCCGGGCTGTTGGAGCACCGTAGCTATTTCACGCCGGTCGCGCTCAAGCTCGGACATGGGTTTCCTCCCTTGCGAAGGGTCGTTACAAGGCGTCGCTCCCCTCCGCGAGGCGACTCCGGCTCTTCACCTCGTCGCCAGATTTTCTTGTTTCTTCGGCTCGATTGTCGCCGGTCGAGCCGCAGAAGCCCGTCACTTCGCGCCGGAACCGCCTTGAACCTGCGAGGCGCCCTTCTTCAGTTCGATATTCAGATCGCTCGCCTTCCCCGCCGCAACGGTCACCGTCTGCTCATTCGGGCCGGTGAAGGGTTGGTACGCCACCAGCTTGTAGGTTCCAGCCGGAACGTCGGAGATGGTGAATTTGCCGTCGGCGCCGGTGATGGCGTAGTAGGGATTGTCGACGACATAGATAAACGCTTCCATCCAGCCATGTGCGTCACAATCGATGCGCACCTCGCCCGGCCGCGGCAACTCGACGGGAATTCGCTGACCCTGGTTGGGGAGAGCGAGGTTGAACACGGTGCGCTTGCCGTAATAGCCGTGCGTGTTGTGGAGCATCGGATCGCTATTGACGACGTCCAGCCCGCCCACGCGTATCACCTGAATATTGGGTTCGAATTTGCACTTCTTGTTGTCGATCTCCGGCTTCTTGGCTTGCTCCGGCCAGGCCTTTCCTTTCGCGATATCGGTCAGATAGACGACGGCGTTCTGCACGCTCTTGTCCGGCCCGACTTGAATGAGCGTCTCCTCGTAGGGACCGCCGCACACCTCGATGTCCTTGGTCGGAATGACCTTGCGGGTGCCGGGGGTTCCGTTGAACACGATCTTGCCGGTGATCGATCCGCCGCCCGCAACCGCGCCCGTTTCGTAGGCTAGCACCGGGAGCGGCGTTGCCACCGCCGCGACCATCGACGACGCCCCGATCAGCCACTTCATGGCTAAGCCAGTCATCACAGCTCTCTCTTGATCCTTGATGTCCGCAGGAAAATTCGTCGAGAGCTAACCGCCATTTGCAGGGACTAGGAAAATCAGAACTGCTTTGCGAGACCTTAAGCAAAGCTTATGAACCTTGAGGGCAAAAATCGTCTAAGAAATACCCGCGGAAAACGGGAGGGAAGTTTGTGGCGGCTAAGCACCGCCGCCGCGTGGAGGCATTTGATGCGTCGCCGTCCCACATTTTCGGTCCTCGGACGGGCAATCCCTTTCGGCATTGCTGTCGCGACCGCGTTGGTGTTGAGCCAACCGCTCGTGCGCGCAGCCAACTCGCCGGTGGCGATCGGCGGCCCGTTCACACTCACCTCACCTGACGGCACGCCGGTCACCGAGCAGACCTACCGCGGCAAATGGCTTCTGGTTTATTTCGGCTTCACCTCGTGCCCCGATAGCTGCCCAACGGCGCTCCTTGAGATTTCCGCTGCGCTCGAGACGCTCGGCCCCGACGCCGACAAGCTCCAACCGTTGTTCATCACCGTCGATCCGCAGCGCGATACGCCGACGGTCATGGGGAACTACACCCAGTCATTTGATTTGAGGATCGTCGGGCTCACGGGCACGCCGCAGCAGATCGCTGCCGTTACCCAGGAGTACGGAGCTTATTTCGAACCTCGTAGGAGCGGGCCGCGTGCAGAGGACTACGTCATGGACCACAGTACCTATCTCTACCTGATGGACGCCGATGGCAAATTTGTGCGCGGTCTTAACGCCGACACGCCAGGCGAGCGCATCGCTGAAGCGGTGCGCAGCGCGATGGCAAAGGCTCGCGAGAATGCAAGTCATTAGGGACGATTAACGCAATGAGAGCGCGTCCTGACCAGGGCGTCGCACGAACATCTGAGACCGTCGCAACTGGAGAGGCTGTCATGAATTACGATGGCTATTTCCTTCACGCCCTCGCGCGGTTATGGAGGGTTTACGGAAGGAGCGGACTCCGATCTCTCCGATGCCGAGCTGCGCGCAGCAGGACGCCACCGGTCCGCGCGGCAGTTGCCGACGTACGCGAAGCGGACCCGGAAGCAGCTTGTTTCCGGCGCCCAAAAGCGCCGCGCCGAGCGAACAAAACCAGCCGTTTTGTCGGAATAGCCGCCGATCGTTTGTCGGAATAGGCGCTTGGCTAGACTGCTAAGCTCTTGAAAGGCTTGGTGGGCGCACCAGGGCTCGAACCTGGGACCCGCTGATTAAGAGTCAGCTGCTCTACCAACTGAGCTATGCGCCCGGATCTTGGTCCGGAAAGCCCTCGCAAGAGGGCGTCGTTTAGCAAAGCGACCCCGGGATGTCCAGCAAGCCGGAGCGAGTTTTCCCGGGCTTTGGCGGATCGCCCAAATGGCGAAAAGCCGCTGGATTTCAGCGGCTTCTGCCGGTGTCCGGGCCGGGCCCGGAGATCAGGCGGGTTAGAGCCGCTCGGGGTCGCCCCGGTTCGGCCCGTCATCCCGGTCATTCCGGTTGCGGTCGTAGCCGCGATGGCGGTCAAAATCGCGGTCCCCGCCCATTCCATGATCGTGGTGGCGCCAGCCTCCCCGGTCGCCGAACCGGCGGTCCATACGGGTCAGGACGGCAAGCCGGCGCTTCTGGCCGTCATCGAGCGTCTTGTAGAGCGGGTCGGCCGCCTCCGCGATCTTCTTCATCGCCGCCGCCGTGGCCGCCATATTCTCGGCCCGGTCACGCAGGCGCGTCACCGGATCGTCCGGCTTCTGCTGGCTGGAATCGTCACGCGAGGAATTCATCCGCGCATTGGCGCGATCGATCCGCAGCTTGGCGAACTCCCTGACCGCGGCCTCGACCGGCGGCCACAGCTTTTCCTGGTCCGCCGTCAATTTGAGGCCGGCATGCACGGCCGCGATCCGGGCGTCGGCATAGGCCGCCCTGTCCTCCGGATTCATCCGCGAATGGCCGTAGCCCCAATGACGGTGCTGGGCATAGACGGCGGTCGAACCGGCGATGGCAAGAACCGCAACGGCTGCGATGGCGAACTTCCTCATGCGAACCTCCTGTGAAAGGTTGCCAGAAGATGGGCTCGCGCCAATCGGTAATCAACTTAACGATCGGAAAGTGAGGCCTCCCTTACCAAGATGTAATCTCGACCGAGCGACCTTTCGCCATGCAAGTCGCTACAGCATGCCGAGCGCACGCGGCAGCCACAGCGAAAGCTCCGGCACATAGGTGACGATGCCGAGGAAGATCAGCATGGTCAAAAGCCACGGCCACACCGCGATCGTCAGTTCGGTGATGCCCATCTTGGCGATGCCGGAGGCCACGTAGAGGTTCAGCCCGACCGGCGGATGGCACATGCCGACTTCCATGTTGACCACCATCAGGATGCCGAGATGCACCGGATGGATGCCGAGCTTGACCGCGACCGGAAACAGGATCGGCGCCATGATCAGCACGATCGAGGACGGCTCCATCACATTGCCTGCGATCAGCAGCAGCAGGTTGACGATCAGGAGGAAGATGATCCAGTCGACGCCGATCGAAGTGATCCAGGCCGCGATCTGCTGCGGAATGTTTTCATTCGCCATCAGGAACGAGAACAGCACCGCGTTGGTGATGATGTAGAGGATCATTGCGCTCATATTGGCGGAGCCGAGCAGCACCTTCGGCACATCCCTCAGCGACATGTCGCGATAGACGAATACCGCGATGACGAAAGCGTAGACCGCGCTGATAGCGGCGGCTTCCGTCGGCGTGAACATGCCCGCATAGATGCCGCCGAGCACGATCAGGATCAGCAGCAATCCCCACATGCACTTGCGGAACGCCGTGAAACGTTCGGTCCAGCTCGCCTTCGGCAATCGTGGATAATCAAACTTGTACGCCCGATAGAAGGTCGTGACCCCCAGCAGCGTCGCCAGCATCAGGCCCGGGATGACACCCGCCATGAACATCTGACCGACAGACGCCGACGAGACGCGAACCCCGGCAGGATCGAGCGCGATGCTGCCGCCGGTCGCGACGCAATAGATCACCATCACGATCGAAGGCGGGATCAGGATGCCGAGCGCGCCCGAGGTGGTGATGACGCCGGCCCCGAAGCGCTTCGGGAATCCCTGCTTCACCATCGCCGGCAACATGATGGCGCCGATCGCGATCACGGTCGCCGGCGACGAGCCGGACACCGCGGCAAACAGCGCGCAGGCCATCACGCCGGCAAGCCCGAGGCCGCCGTACCAGTGCCCGACCATGGAGGTCGCGAAATTGATCATGCGGCGCGCGACGCCGCCATGGGTCAGGAAATTCCCGGCCAGGATGAAGAACGGGATCGCCATGATCTCGAAATTGTCGATGCCGGTGAAAAGCTTCAGCGCCACCGATTCGGTCGGCACGTTGGTCATGGTGAAGATGAAGGTCAAAACCGTCATGCCGAGCGCGATCGAGATCGGCATGCCCGTCAGCATCAACGCGATCAGCAGGGTGAAAATGATCAGCGCGCTCATCGGGTAACTCCCGCAGCGCCAACGCCGGGCTCTTCGATCTCGACGCCCTCGACATGGGCGTGGTCATGATGCGGCAATTCGCCGGTGCGCCAATAGCCGTAGGCGACCTGCAGGAAGCGGAAGCACATCAGGTACGAGCCCAAGGGAATGCAGAGGTAGACGAACCAGCTCGGGATCTCCAAGTCAGGCGAGACCTGGTCGGTGTGCATCAGGCCCCAGACGAATTTTGCGCCCATCGTCCCGATCACGGCAGTGAAGAACGCCCCGCAGAACAGCCCGAACAGCACCACCGCATTGCGCCATGGCGATCGGAGCTGGTTCACGACGACGTCGACGCCGACATGGATGCCGGTGCGCACGCCATAGGCCGCGCCGAACTTGGCGACCCACACGAACATGTAGATGCAGAGTTCCTGCGCCCAGGACAGGTTGATCGGAAACAGAATGGGATACAGGAATGGAACGCCGACGAGATAGCGGTGCATCACCGCGATAAAGATGATCGTCGTCGCCAACGCCATCAGCGTCGCGATCAATATCTCCTCAAGCCGATCGAGGATCCGAAGCAGCATCAATGTCCCCCTGAAGGATCGGCCCTTTTTGTCCCGGCCTGATCCTGCGCTGTTCCCGCGGCATCCACTGCAGCCGCAGTCCCCACTGCACTCATAGCATATATCGGACAGCAATAGGGGCTTCCGCGCCGCAACACGGAAGCCCCCTCAACACTATTCTAGTTGGTCGCGCCCCTCGTCTCCTTGAGGAATTCGTCGATCAGGGGCTGACCGACGCGCTTGGCCACATCCTGGTAAACCGGTTCGAGCGCCTTGCGCATCGCTGAGTCCTGCTCCGGCGTCAGCGACACGATTTCGCTCTTGCCGGTCTTCTTGATCTCGGCGAGCGCGTCCTCGTTTTCCTTCGCCGACTGACCGTTGCCGTACTCGGTCGCTTCCTTCATCGCCTTTTCGCAGGCCGCGCGGACATCCGGCGGCAGTCCGTCCCAGAACTTCTTGTTGGTGACGACGACGTAGCCGATGTAGCCGTGGTTGGTGTTGGTGATGTACTTCTGCACTTCATGCATTTTCTGGGTGTAGATGTTGGACCAGGTGTTTTCCTGGCCGTCGACTACGCCGGTCTGCAGCGCCTGATAGACTTCGGAGAACGCCATCACCTGCGGAATCACCCCGAGCGAACGGAACTGCGCTTCCAGCACCTTGGAAGACTGGATGCGGAATTTCAGCCCCTTGTAGTCAGCAGGCGTCACCAGCTTCCTGTTGGCGCTCATCTGCTTGAAGCCGTTATCCCAGTAGGCAAGGCCGGTCATGCCCTTCGAATCCAGGAGCTTCAACAGCCTCGCGCCGAGCGGACCATCGGTCACTTTGCGCAGCGTCTTCAGATCGGGAAGGATGTAGGGCAGATCGAACACCTCGAACTCCTTGACCCCGATCGGGCCGAACTTCGAGTTCGAGGGCGCCAGCATCTGCACCGCGCCGAGCTGCAGCGCTTCCAGCTCTTCCTTGTCCTTGTAGAGCTGCGAGTTCGGATAGACTTCGACCTTCACCTTGCCGGCAGTGTATTTCTCCGCCAGTTCCTTGAACTTCTCGGCCGCCAGCCCCTTTGGCGTGTTGGTCGCCACCACGTGGCTGAACTTGATCACGATCGGCGATTGCGCCGCAGCAGGTCCGACCAGGGTCAGCGCCGCGATCGATGCCGCGGCCAAAATCAGCTTGCGCATGTATCCTCCCGTTATTTCCCCGGAGCGCATGAACGCGTGTTCCGAAGCTTGCATGCCAGTTGCACCAATACAGAGAAGCGGACCGAATTGCCATTGCCCGTTAGCAGGGGCCTGGGTGGCGTCCCTTGTTGCACTGCAAAAGCGACCAGCATCCGCGATTGAAGATTGTGCCGGACCTGAGCAGGCCGCGTCCAATTAACCTTCGCTATGTCTGCTTTCCTCGGAACGAAAGGCTCCGCTTCGGAGAGGCAGCAGCCTTGTAGGATGGGTGGAGCGAAGCGATACCCATCAATGCCGGTTGCGAGACGATGGGTATCGCTGCGCTCCACCCATCCTACAATTCAGAATACGACTTCGCGATCTCGCGGCGCGTTGCGCCCGAGGTTTGCCATCAACTTCCCGCCCTCGATGACAGAGGGCGCAGGGAAGACCGGGTGCGCGCCGCACCCGCGGTCTCGTGTGCAAAGTGCGCAACAGAAAACGCACACGAGCATACAGGTACAGCGGGAGCATCCCGGCCTTCCCTGCGCAATGGCTTTACGGCTTACTTCGAGCTCTCCCCGGTGAACGGCTTTCTTGCCACCGTCGCCCTCAAGAAGCTTGCTTCTTGAGAACTTCATGCCAGCACCGCGACATCAGGACCACACGACTTCGCCGTACGCTTCCTGCGCGTACGTCTTGCGCATTCAGCGTCCACCGCATCTCACCGCACGTTCGTGACGATCGCGAGCGCCCCTCAATGGGTGAGACACGCGGAGTCAAACCACTGATTTGCCCGCCGTGTTAAGCGGAATATTTTTGAATCCGGGACTTGACACAATTTCGGAAAATCAGAAGTGATTTGCCCGTCGTGTTGATTTGTCGCAGACGTGTAATTGAAATTTCGCTTGCGTACGACGCGAAGCACTTTGCAGATCCTAGGAATAGCCGCGGGCGCGTTCCCCGCAGTGTCGCCGCAACCATGCACTGGCGAAGATTACGCTCCGCTAATCCATCCGACGCGGTGGAAGCGAGCGTTGGACGTCGTCGGCGCCGCCTTCTATTTCGTCGCCTCGTCGGTTATGTCGCTCAAGACCTTCGTGAACGCCGCGTAGTTGGGCGGAGTGTCCAGTCCATGCCGCGGGTAGATTGTCTTATACAGATAGTCGGCCGAATTATACGACAGCCATATCTTGCCCTGATCATCCTCCCAAACAAGAGCCTTCGGAGGATTGTCGATCGCCAGCAATGGCGTCTTTGCCATTACCGGTGTGCCAAGCTTGGGATTGCCGAAGATGACCACCGTGCGAGGGCGCATATCGATGCCGAATTTCTTTCCCGCAGCAGCGTGGTCGATTTCGGTGAACACAATGAACCCTGCGCCTTCTCTTGATTTCACCGCCGCCGCAAACCGCGAAATGGTATCCTTCACCGAGTGGTTGCTGGACTTGGTAATGATACCGTCGTCCGCCGAAGCCGGCGTCACAAATAGAAGTGCCAAGAAAACGAAAATGAATTTCATCGGACTTCTCCCAACCGGGTTTCAGACTTCAGGTAACCGACACCACCCTTCGCGTGCGACTTGCCAATATAGGCTTCACAGGCTTCTAGAAATAGGCTTCTAGAACCGCGTGGTCAGATTAGTCAGCCATTCCGGCGAAACTTCGACCAGGAGCGTTTCAAGCGCCTTGTCCGCTCCCGAGATGACGAGCATGCCGACGACGAGAAGCAAAAGGCCGAGCACAAATTTCGTTCCGCTGCCGGCGGCTAACAATCGGCCACGCCAGCGCGCCATCGTTTCCCGGGAGAGCCATCCCAGCCCCAGCAGTGGCAATGCCGCGCCGATGCCAAACGCAAACATCGTCAGCGCTACCTGACCAAGATCCGTGCCTTGAGCGGCAAGCAAGGACGCTGCTCCAAGTGTCGGCCCCACGCATGGGCTCCATACCGCTCCCAGGAGCACCCCGATCCAAAACTGTCCAGCAACGCCATCCGCGCGGCTCGTGACCAACCTGCTATCGGCCCAATTCCCGATTGGGCCCGCTGCAACCGCGATCTGCGCCTGTAACCGCGGAACGACAAGCACGATGCCGACAAGCATGATCAGCGTCGCCGCGACGTAGCGCAGCCGGTCGGCATCCAATCCGATCGAGTGGCTGGCCGTCGCCAGAAATAATCCGATGCCAACAAACGAGAGGCACAACCCGGCAGCAAGCGCCAAAGGTCCCTGACGATGACTGGATGCCGCGGCACCCAGGACGATTGGAAGTATCGGTAGCACGCAAGGTGAAAGGATCGAAAGGATTCCTGCGAGAAACGCCAAAAACGTACTGCCGATCGTCATCGCCGGTATCCCATCTCCAAGCCGACTTTTGCCGGCACGTTCATGCCTGTCTTCGCGCCACTTGGTGCGCACCAGGACAGCGCCATGCAAGCCCTCCCGCGATCGCGCCTCGTCGCGAGACCAAACCCAATGGCGTGCGCGGGTCGCCACGGCTTACGCCAATAGGCTGGACGACGAAATCAGATGGCTTTCCCGACCGTGGCGAAGATCGAGTCCCGATTTGTATCGCCGACCGAACGGGCCGCTTCCTTGTCGCCCTTGAAGGCAATCAGGGTCGATTGCGCGCGGACGCCGAACCGACTGAGCAAATCCTTCTGGCTGTCGAAATCGATGACGAAATAGACGAGATCCTTGAACTTTGGATCGGCCCTTAGATCGCTCAGGATCGGCGCCTGTGCCTTGCAGGTCGGACACCACGGCGCATGGACCGCAATCAGAATTGGCTTGCCAGCTTTCTGAGCCGCGGCGAAGGCCCTGGCATCGAACGCATGCGCGTTAACCGCGAACGCCGGCGAAGCGGCGAGCGTTCCGGCAACAAACACGGCTCCAAGAATGGATCGGCGGGTCAGCATGGCATTCTCCTTGTTGATCTGGATGAACTTCGTTTCGGAGGCCGCAAACGTTACGCGCCCGCACCCGCAGCGGCATGTATTTCGCAGGGCTCAAGACTGGAGGTTCGAGGCAGCCGGGGCAAAGGCTAGCGGCCAGGCGAAAAATTCTTACCTGTCGTGGCCGGACGGGCGGGTGTATCCAGACCGGGCATCGGGTCAGGAGAATGAGCCCTCGGATGCCGGGTTGCAGTAAGGAAAATCCCCCATATTCCGAGACTTCCAGGCCGACGCTGGTTCGTACGCCTGCGTCGATCACCGGGCAGGGTTCCCGCGGGCAATGGTCGGCGCTCATGGCACGTGCCCAGGACGGCGACCGCGAGGCCTATTGCACCCTGCTCACGGAAGTTGAGCCCTATGTCCGGTCGATCGCCATCAAGTATCTGGGATCGTCGAGCGATCTCGAAGATGCGGTCCAGGACGTGCTGACGTGAGTTACCGACGTCATTCCGGGGCGATGCGTAGCATCGAACCCCAATGTGCAATTGCACATTGGGGAATCTCGAGATTCCGGGTCTGGTCCTGCGGACCATCCCGGAATGACGCGGCGCCGTCAGCCCGCCACTGCCGCCGGCATGTCGCGCTGGTGCTTCATGACGATCTTGTTGAGCGCGCCGAGATAGGCCTTGGCCGAAGCCACCAGCGTATCCGGATCGGCCCCCTTCGACGTCATCGAGCGACCTTCATGGGCGAGCCGTACCGACACTTCGGCTTGCGCGTCGGTGCCTTCGGTGACGGCGTGGACCTGATAGAGCTCCAGCTTGGCCTCGTGCGGCACCAGCGCCTTGATGCAATTGAAGACCGCATCGACCGGACCGTTGCCTTCAGCTTCCTCGATCTTCATCTGGCCTTCGACGTCGAGCTTCATGGTCGCGCGCTGCGGGCCATGGGTGCCGGCGATGACCGTCAGCGAGACCAGCTTGATGCGGTCATGCGAGGCCGCGATCTCCTGATCGACCAGCGCCTCGATGTCCTCGTCGTAGATGTCCTTCTTGCGATCGGCCAGCGCCTTCATCCGCACGAAGGCGTCTTCCAGCTGGTTGGCGCCGAGCTTGTAGCCCATCTCCTCCAGCTTATGCACGAAGGCATGTCGGCCGGAATGCTTACCGAGCACCAGCGATGACTTCTTCAGGCCGATCATCTCGGGCCGCATGATCTCGTAGGTCGATGCGTCCTTCAGCACGCCGTCCTGATGGATGCCGCTTTCATGCGCGAACGCGTTGCGGCCGACGATCGCCTTGTTGTACTGCACCGGGAACGAGGTCGCCGCCGATACCAGTTTCGATGCCCGCGTCAGCATGGTGGTGTCGATCCTGTTCCACCACGGAAACACGTCGTTGCGGACGTTGATCGCCATCACGACTTCTTCCAGCGCGGCATTGCCTGCCCGCTCGCCGATGCCGTTGACGGTGCATTCGATCTGCCGCGCGCCGCCTGCGATGCCGGCCAGCGAATTCGCCACCGCCATGCCGAGGTCGTTATGGCAATGCACGGAGAAGACCGCCTTGTCGGAATTCGGCACCCGCTCGATCAGCGTGCGCATGAACCTGGTGTATTCCTCCGGCACGGTGTAGCCGACCGTGTCAGGGATGTTGACCGTGGTGGCGCCGGCCTTGATGACGGCCTCGACGATCCGGCAGAGATAATCCATCTCGCTGCGGGTGCCGTCTTCGGCCGACCATTCGACGTCGTCGATCTGGTTGCGCGCGCGGGTGACGTTGGCGATCGAGAGCTCCATCACCTGCTCCGGCGTCATGTTCAGCTTGACGCGCATGTGCAGCGGCGAGGTGGCGATCACGGTGTGGACGCGGCCGCGCCTGGCGAACTTCACCGCCTCCGCGCAGCGGTCGATGTCCTTGGGGTTGGCGCGCGACAGGCCGGCGATGACGGCGTTCTTGGAGCGGCGGGCGATCTCGCTGACCGCCTGGAAGTCGCCTTCGGAGGTGATCGGAAAGCCGGCCTCGATGACGTCGACACCCATGTCGTCCAGCATTTCGGCGATCTCGAGCTTTTCCTCGAACGTCATGGTCGCGCCCGGGCACTGCTCGCCGTCGCGCAGGGTGGTGTCGAATACGATGACGCGGTCCTTTTCGGACTTGTTGGCGGTGGTCATTTTTCGAAGTTCCTTTGGGTCGTGCGCCGGTTCAATGGGCGCTGAAGGGTCTGGTGATCTCGTGCGAACCCCTGAGTGCCCAGGCGCAAACGCCCAGACGGCCCTCAGGGGCCGATAAGAAGCAGAAGCCCGCCAAGAAGGAGGGTGGGCGCGGACGCAGCCGGACGCGCGGGGGCAGCCTTGGCCGCTCCACCCCGAACTCCGTACTTTTTGCTGCGAATCAGCATTGCCAGACCCTTTGGACGGCCAAATCCTCAGCCAAAACCATTGACGGTTCGTTGCCGGGACGGCGTTCCGGGCCTGTTCTAGACGAATTTTGCGGCTGGCCGCAATGCCAAAAGATGGTCAGGATGGGTGACCCAATGGGTCAGCTCCCAGGCACCGAGCAGTGCCAATCCTAGCAGCCGCGCCTCACCTCAGCGTGCTGCCTCCGCGGCTTGGCGCGAAGGCTCGATGGCGAGCGGCCATACAGATCGGCGAAGGCGGCGTTGAAGCGGCGGACGCTGCCGAAGCCCGCGCGGAAGGCGATCTCCGTCATCGTGTCGTCGGTGGTGTCGAGCAGCCGCTTGGCGCGCTGGACGCGGCGCGTGGTCGCGACCTGCTGCGGGCTTGCGCCGACATGGCGTTCGAACAGGCGGGCGAGATGGCGCGAGGTGATCCCGAGTTTCTCCGCCAATGCGTCGACCGAGCCTCGCTCCAGCGCGCCGCGGTCGATCAATTTCAGCGCGCGCGCAACCGTGGAGCGCGTGCCGTTCCAGGCCGGGCAGAACGGAGCGGTCTCCGGGCGGCAGCGCAGGCACGGCCTGTACCCCGCCACCTCGGCGGCAGCGGCCGTCGGGTAATAGGTGACGTTGCGCGTCAGCGGGTGCTTCACCGGGCAGACCGGGCGGCAATAGATCCGCGTGGTCCGCACCGCGGTGAAGAAACGGCCGTCGTAGCGCGCGTCACGCCGCAGCCGTGCGGCATTGCAGACATCGAAACTCAGCATTCTCGAATTCTAGCGCATCGCGCAACGGAGGAAAGCGGCGCGGATGATGAGGTCCGATTCCGGCCAGCGGCAACGGCAGGACCGGCCTAGATGAGGGACGATTGTTTCACTCTTCAACGAAGGTCAAACCATGGATCATCCGACAGCCAAAGACGTCGTCCTCAACGCCTGGAAAACATTTTCGACGCGCGACGCCGGCCAGATCGCCCCCCTCTTCACGCCGGACGCCGAGTGGATCGCGCCGGCCCGCAACGCAACGGCGGTGGCGCTGGCGCATACCGACCACATGATCGGGCCCGACCAGATCGCACGCTTCATCGCCTCCGAGATGCACCGCCTGTTCTCAGGGATAGATATCTCGTTCCGCGCCGTCCATGCCGATGGCGACACGGTGATCATTGAAGAGCGGATGCGGGCCACGCTTCCGGAAGGACGGCCGTATGACAACGACTACTGCTTCATCTTTGTCGTCGCCGGCGGCCGCATCAAGCAGGTTCGCGAATACATGGACACGCGAAAAGGCTGGCAGATGGTTTTCGGGGAGGCCGCGGCGTGACGCACCGGCGCGCCTTCAGAGCCGCAGGGTGGGCAAAGCGCAGCGTGCCCACCTTCTTTCGCTGGCCATGACAGCTTAGGGGCACGGTGCGTTCATAGTCGATGAACTGCCACGGATTCAATTGCTACAGAAGATCGCCTCTCCCCCTCCGCCAATGCCCTCGGCGGCGACATCGCCAAGCTGTGGAAGCGTTTTCCCGGCGCGTTGTGGATGGCGCCGGAGATCCAAACGCACACGAGCGGGCGTTCATGAGTCATGGTGAAGCATGGCAGGCAAAAATATCGCAGTGACGACGAATAATTATATCTCAAGGTCGAAACCCGGACTTCGTTGACCACTGTGGCCGCCCGATTCGCTATGATTCCCGTGTCGCGGGGATCGAGAACGGAATTCCTCGAGTCAGTGTTATTTCTCGCGGTCGCGGCAGGGGCGACGATCGTGAAAGCCGATGAGGGGCGCCGAGATGCCCGCTGTGGGCGGTGCCTGCAGCGGGCAGCTTGAGCCAAGTGGTTCAGCATGGCATCGATTAGATTGACAACCATCAACATCCGCAAGTTTGGATTGAAGCCGCGCCCGGCCAAGCCAACCACCTGGCATCTACGGCGGGTCATCATGCCGAGACGCAGCATTACCGGCCGGCTGGTGCGCGGACAGGTTTGGCGACGCCACAACGGCCGTCGCTGGTTGTACAAAAAATTTGTCGCATAGCGGTCGCAGTCGACGATGACGATCTCGCCGGGACGATGGTCGAGCAAGTAGCCTTGTAGCCCGGATGAGCGGAGCGATATCCGGGGACGGTGCCAGACACCCGCGACGGCCCCGCATATCGCTCCGCTCATGCGGGCTACGGGCTACGAATGGGTCACTCCCCGTAGGATGGGTAGAGCGCAGCGAAACCCATCGCTCGCCGTCGCCGGGAATGGCATGATGGGTTTCGCTGCGCTCTACCCATCCTACTTCTTCGTCCCCTCCCCCTCCGCCAGCAACGCCTCGCGGACCTGCTTGAACTCGCTGCGGTCGGCCTTGTCGACTTTGGGGAAATGCAGGTCCAGCCTGTCGAGTGCGCTGACGATCGCCGAGCCGATCACCACGCGGGCGAACCATTTGTGGTCAGCCGGCACGACGTGCCACGGCGCAGCCTTCGCCGCGGTGTGATGGATCATGTCCTGATAGGCGGCCTGATATTTTGCCCACAGCTTGCGTTCGCCGATATCGGCGAGCGAGAACTTCCAGTTCTTGGCCGGCTCCTCCAGCCGCTCGAGAAAGCGCTCGCGCTGCTCTTCCTTCGATACATTGAGAAAGAACTTCAGGATCACTGTGCCGTTGCGGGCGAGGTAGCGCTCCATCGCGGAGATGTCCTCGAACCGCTCCTTCCAGATGTCCTTGGTCACAAGGTTCGGCGGTATCTTCTGCTTGGCGAGAATTTCCGGGTGCACGCGCACCACCAGGCATTCCTCATAATGGGAGCGGTTGAAGATGCCGATGCGGCCGCGCTCCGGCAGCGCGATCATGCTGCGCCACAGGAAATCATGGTCGAGTTCTTTGGTCGAAGGCTGTTTGAACGCCGTGACCTCGCAGCCCTGCGGGTTGACGCCCTCGAACACGCTCTTGATCGCAGAATCCTTGCCGGCGGCGTCCATGCCCTGGAAGATCAGCAGCAGCGACCAGCGGTCTTGGGCGTAGAGCTTTTCCTGGAAATCGCTGAGCCGCTCGCGATTGGCCTCGATGATCCCAGTCGCTTTTTCCTTGTCGAGGCCGCCCTTCTCGTTGGTCTTGTGCGACTTGAGGTGAAACTCGCCCGCTCCGTCGAAGCGGAACGGGGCGACATAGGGCTTCAGTTCGTCCGCGAGCGATCGCGAGGATTTTTTGCTCATTTCGTCCCGGAGGGCTTCGGTTGCGTTTTCAATCTGTCGAGAACGCTACCAAGAATGCCCTTGGGAAGGAATATGATGAAGATGACCAGCAGCACGCCGTAGACCAGATTGTCCCAGCCCACCGCCTTGGTGCCGAAGCCGATGCGCAGCACTTCGGCGAGCATGATGGTGATGATGGCGCCAACCGTCGGCCCAAGCGAGACGTAGAGGCCGCCGACGATGACGGCGAACACCATCTGCAGCGACACCGCGATGCCGCTGACCGTGTCGGGCGAGATGAACATCTGGTACTGGCAGTAGAGCGCGCCGGCGAGCGCAGTCATCAGCGCCGAGATCAGCGTGATCTTGAGCTTTTCGGCGGTGACGTTGACGCCGGCCGCAGCCGCTGCGTCCTCGTCTTCCGAGATCGCCTCCATGGCGTAGCGGCTCATGCTGCGGTCGACCCAGCGCCAGATCAACAGGCCCACGACCCAGACGAACAGCGCGATCAGATACCACGTGATCTTGTCGTCGAACTGCAGCGCCATCCATCCGCTGCCGCTGCGGGCGCGGTTCGGCGTGTAGCCGAGCGAGCCGCCGGTGTAGTCGCGCGTCGCGGTGATGACCTGCAGCACGATGCCTGACAGCGCCAGCGTCACCAGCACGAAATAATGCCCGGTGATGCGGAAGCGGAAACAGGGATAGGCGACGATAAGCGCCAGTACTCCCGCCGCCACCATGCTGATGGGAATGCCGATCCACGGCGACACGTCAAGATGGTTCCACAGCAGCGCGGTGACATAGGCGCCGACGCCCATGAAGCCGCCATGGCCGAGCGACACCAGGCCGAAGCGGCCCATGATCGACCACGCGGTGTATGCGAACGACCAGATCAGGATCAGCACGAGAATGTGCAGGTGATAGGGCTCGCGATAGACAAAGGGCAGCGCGACCAGCGCGGCGAGGCCAACGGCCCAGGCGGCATGACGGGGATTCACGAGCGCCTCGCAAAAAGGCCCGCGGGCCGGATGAACATCATGATGATGAAGAAGGCGAACGCCAGCACGTAACCCCATTCGAGGTCGGAGAACAGGCCGCCCAGCGAGATGATCTCGGCGAACACGAACGCCGCGATGAAGCCGCCGACGAAATTGCCGAGGCCCCCGAGCACGCAGATCAGGAAGGTGATCGGCCCGAACGACAGGCCGACAAAGGGATGCACGTCATATTGCAGCACAAGGAGACAGGCGGCGAGGCCGGCGAGCGCGCCGCCGAGCGCCGAGGTGATGAGGTAGATGCGCTTGGTATCGACCCCCATCAGCGACATGATCTGGCGGTCCTGCGAGATGGCGCGGATCGCGGTGCCGGTATAGGTGCGCGTCATGAAGAAGTAGACCACCAGCATCCCGATCAGGGCGGCGGCGAAGGCCAGCAGCCGCGAATAGCTGAAATGCATCTCACCGATCGCCAGCACCGGCAGGCGGATGCCGAGGTTGCGGAAGTCGATGCCGAAGGCGACGGTGGCAAAGCTCTGCAGGATGAACAGAACGCCGCCGGTCGCGAGCAACTGGTTGATCGGCGGCGCGGTGAGCAGCGGCGCGATGACGATGTAATGCAGCGCCGCCCCAAGGGCCGCGACCAGCAGGATCGCGAACGGCGCCGCGACCCAGTACGGCATGCCGAATACCTGGACCATGTAGTACATGCCGTACATGCCGATCATGACCAGTTCGGCGTAGCAGATCCAGGTGACGTCGATGACGCCGAAGATCAGGTTGAGCCCGAGCGCGAGCAGCGCCAGCACGCCGCCGAGCAGGATGCCATTGACCACGGCTTCCAGCAGATAGATGTCGAAGATGTCCAGAAACGCCTGCATTACTAGACCCCGAGATATGCTTGCTTGATCGTATCGGTGGACAACATCTCTTCCGACGTGCCGGACGCGCGGATGGTGCCGGCCTCCAGGAGATAGGCGCGGTCGACCACCTTCAGCACCTGCTGCACGTTCTGCTCGACGATCAAAACCGTCAGCCCGCTGGCGCGGATACGCTTCACCAGCTCGAACACCTGCTGCACCACGACCGGCGCCAGACCGGCCGAGGGCTCGTCGAGCAGCAACAGCTTCGGGTTCGACATCAGCGCGCGGCCGATTGCGCACATCTGCTGCTCGCCGCCCGACAGGGTGCCGGCCATCTGGCTGCGCCGTTCCTTCATGCGCGGAAACAGGTCGAACACGAATTCCAGCCGCTCGGCATATTTGGCGCGCGCGCCCGGCATGTAGGCGCCCATCTTCAGATTGTCGTCGACGGTGAGGCGCGGAAACAGCCGGCGGTTTTCCGGCACATGGGCGATGCCGAGATCGACGATGCGATGCGCCGGCGTCGCCAGCACGTCGTGGCCTTCCATCGAGATCGCGCCCCTGGTGGGCCGGATCAGCCCCGAGATCACGCGCATCAGCGTGGTCTTGCCGGCGCCGTTGGGGCCGATCACGCCAACCGCCTCACCCGCCTTGACGTCGAGGTTGGTGCCGAACAATGCCTGAAAGCTGCCGTATCCCGCGTCGACCGACTTCAATTCGAGCATGGCTAGACCCCCGCCTTGCGCCGCGCTTCCGCGGCAGCAAGCTGGCTCGAATCCGCATCGGTGCCGAGATAGACCTCGATCACCCTGGGATCGCCGGCCACCGCGCTCGGCAAGCCTTCCGAAATCTTCTCGCCGTGATCGAGCACCATGACGCGATCGACCACCCGCATCAGCACGCCCATGATGTGCTCGACCCAGATGATGGTGATGCCGAGCTCGTCGCGGATCCTGCGCAGCATATCGGCGGCCTGATCCATCTCGTGTTCGTCGAGCCCGCCGAGGCTTTCGTCGGCGAGCAGAAGTTTTGGCCCCGTTGCGAGCGCTTTTGCAAGTTCGAGCTTCTTCAGACCGGCAGCGCCGAGGCCGTCGACGCTGGCGTGGCGGTCAGTCGGCAGCCCGACCATACGAAGCGCGCGTTCGGCCGCTTCATCCGCCTTGGCGCGGCTGTGGCGGCCCTGGCCGTAATAGCCGGCCAGCGCCACGTTCTCGAAAATGCTGAGCCGGTGAAACGGCCGCGGGATCTGGAAGGTGCGGCCGATGCCGCTGTTGATGATCCGGTGCGGGGCGACGCCCGCGATCTCCGCGCCGTCGAACAGGATCGATCCCGCCGTCGGCACCAGCGTGCCCGACAGCATGTTGAAGATCGTGCTCTTGCCGGAGCCGTTGGGGCCGATCAGGCCGAGAATCTCGCCCTGCTCGACCCGGAACGATACGTTGTTAACCGCGGTGAAGCCGCCAAACCGCTTCACCAAGCCTTCTACCGTCAGCACTCCAGAACCTCCGCTGGCTTTTTCGTTGGAGCATGACCCGTTTCGGAAAACCGGATCATGCTCTTGCCCGTCTGTGCTGGCCTACTGGTTGCTGAACGTGGTTCCCTTCGGCAGGGGCAGCACGGCCTCGCGCTGCGCCTGGCTCTTCGGCCACACCACATAGGACTTGTCGTCGATGTACTGGATGACCACCGGGAACGAGCGTTCGTTCTGGCCGGCCATCTGCGTGCCCTCGCCGTGGAACTTGACGCCGAAGCCGAGCATGGTGCCGCCTTCGGGAATGTCGACTTCCAGCGCCGCCTTGCGCAGCGCGTCTGGATCGACGCCGCCATATTTCTTGATGGCGCGCGGCAGCACGTCGGTCAGGAAGAGGTAGGTGTTCGACGCGGCCATGCCGACATGGGCGGAACGGATCGCAACGCCCGGCTTCGCCTTGTCGAATTCCTCGCCGACCATCTTGATGACGGGCGGCAGCTTCGGATCCATCGATTTCTGGTTAGCAAGCCAGATCGAGATCGGATCGGTGTTGAAGACGTAATTGACGTCGCCGCCGAGGCCTTCCTTCAGCTTCTCGTACACGCCATAGCCCGCGCCGTGACCGACCAGTGCTGCGAATTTCAGGCCCTGCTCACGCGCCTGGCGACCGAACAGGGTAATGTCCGGGTTGTAGCCGGTGTGGAAGATCACATCGGGCCGCGCGCGCTTCAGTTTCGTCACCAGCGCCGACAGATCCGGCGCGGTGGCGGAATAGCCTTCCTTCATCACGACGTTGAAGCCGGCCTTCTTGGCACCGGCCTCGTTGCCCTTGGAGACGTCGACGCCATAGGCGCCGTCCTCGTGGATGATGGCGACGCGCAGATCCTTCGGCTCCTTGCCGAACTTTTCCTTGGAGTTCTGCGCGATGAAATCCATCGTCATCATGCCGAACTGATCGCCTGAAGCCTGCGGACGGAACACGTATTTGAGGTTCTTGTCGGCGAGCACCGCGGAAGAGATACAGGTGGTGATCCACATGAAGTTCTTGAGCTGCTCGACGCGCGCGGCCACCGGCACGCATTGTGCCGAGGAAAAGAAGCCGAGCAGCATGTTGACCTTTTCCTGCTCGATCAGCCGGACGGCCTCGTTGATGGCCACATCAGGCTTGCTCTGGGCGTCGGCGTAAACCGCCTCGACCTTGTAACCCTCGACGCCGGTCTTGGCGTACTGGTCGAGCATGATCTTGGCGCCGATATATTGCAGCTCCGAGCCGCCGCCCGCGAGCGGGCCGGTCAGGTCATAGATCACGCCGATCTTGATTTTCTTTTCCTGGGCTTCGGCGGTCAACGCCATCCCCAGCACCGCGATTGCGGCGGACAGGCCAACGAGAAGGCGTGCAGCTTTGCGCCCCGGCATGGAATCCTCCCTGGATTATTTTTTGTGCACTGCGTTTTCTTGTTCTTGTCGCCGCCTATCACATTGGTAGCGCCACCAGATGTCAAGCGTATTGCTGCGTCAGGGCTCGGAAGCGAGCTGCGCCTCGATGAACGCCGTGACAAAACGTGGCATGGCGGAGGTGAGATCGCGTGCGTCGCGGACGAGGTGGATGGCGGATAATTCCGGCTGACGCTGCGAGGCGAGATTGGCCACGATCCGGTCGCGCACGACGTCGCCCGGCATATCGACCCGCAACATGCGGATCATCGCAACTGCGTGTCCAGTGTAGATGCAGTGCCAATGCGGCTCGCTCGCGTATTCGCCGGGCGCCAGCCCGGTCTCTTCTTCGAGTTCGCGCGTGACGCTGCCTGATATGTCGACCGTGCCGTCCCTGATGTCGTCGAGATCGGGTGTTCCGGAAGGAAAATAGATGCGCCCGGCGTTCGACGTGTGCTGGCCCATCTCGCCGAGCACGAAGGCGCCGTCGGCGCAACGAAGCGCGCCCATGCCGAACCCGTTGAACACGGAAGCGTCGGGAAAGCCCCAGTCGCGCCACGCCAGGAAGCTCGCGAAATCAGTTTCGAAATAGCTGGCGCTGAAGCGGTCGCCGGCAAACACCGGATTGCGCCCGAGCAGGACGCGGCCGTTCCACATCGCAGGCTTTTCGCGCTGCTTGTCCGCGAAATGCGCCGCTATGTCGGCACGCCGCGCCTCGGCAAACGGCCACGTCCACGCTTCGACAACGAGGTCGAGCGCGCTGACGCGATGAATGACCGGAGGCTTCGTGTCACTCATCGCATGACTTCGCTTGATATCACGCCGATCCTATCCAGACCTTACTTCGGATTCGTGCCGGAGGTCTTCTTGACCTGCTCGACATATTTGTTGGTGTAGGTCTTGGTCACGTCGATATTGGCCTTGGCGACCTCGGGCGAGCCCTCGCTGAACACGGCGAGCACCGCATCTGCGCCCTTGGGATCCATCTTGCCGGTCAGCGAATACATCGGGATCGTGTTCTTCAGCGCCGCCAGATAAAGCTCCTTGTTCTTGCCGACGATTTCTTCGGGCATCTTCGCCATGATCTCTTCCGGCGTATGCGAGTGAATCCAGTCGAGCGTGTTGACGATCGCCGTGGTCAGCGCCTGCACTTCCTTCTCGTGCGACTTGATCCACGCCGTGGTCGTATAGAGCGCGCCGCCGGGATATTCCCCGCCGAACACGGCGAGCGTGTCCTTCTCGCTGCGGGTGTCGGCCAGTATCCTCAAATCGGGATAGCTGCCCTGCAGAACGGTGACGGAGGGATCGAGCATCACGGCCGCTTCGATCTGCCCCTGCTGCATCGCCGCCACGGCGGTGGCACCGAGGCCGACGCCGATCACCGCGGCGCTGGTCGGGTCGAGGCCGTTCTTCTTGAGAAGATATTTCAGGAAGAAATCGGTCGACGAGCCCGGCGCGCTGACGCCGACCTTCTTGCCCCTTGATGTCATTGGTGTGCTTGGGCGATACCACCAGCACCAGGCCGGGATAGCGGTCATAGATCACGAAGGACTGCAGCTCCTGCTTCTTGGCGGCCAGATTGACGCAGTGGTCGAAATAGCCGGACACCACGTCGGCGCTGCCGCCGAGCACGGCTTTCAGCGCGTCCGAACCGCCCTTGAGATCGACCAGTTCGACGGCCAGTCCCGCCTTCTCGTATTCGCCGAGTTGCCTGGCCAGCACCGTCGGGAGGTAGCACAGGCAGGAGCCGCCGCCGATCGCGACGGTGACCTTGCTTTGGGCTGCGGCAAGGCCTGTCGTGAGTGTCAGCGCCAGCAGCGCCCCGGCCAACCGGCCGAACAGTTTCTTCATGGGTTCCTCCATTTGTTGGTCGGCAAGATAGAGCAGCGCGCGGACGTTGAGAAGGCGACTTTCCGCCCGCTGGTCAGGCGCGGCCGGGCGGCATAACATCGCCCCTACAATAATCAACACAGGGGGAGACCATGAATCGCCTGGCCATCACGCTATCGCTCGCCGCCGCCTTCGCCGCCGGTTGCAGCGTCACCCATCTGCTCCGTCCCGCAATCGCCGCCGAGAACATCACCGCGCAGGTCATCCACACCGGCGAACTCGAAGGCGATGCGCTCGGCATGCCCTCGGGCACCGGAATGCGCTCCAAACTGTTCGTCGCCGCCGACGGCATGACCATCTCGATCCAGGACGGCAATGTCGGCAAGCACATGCATCCCAACACCAACGAGATCCAGTACATCCTCGACGGCACCGGCACGATCTGGCTCGGCGACAAGGAAGTGAAGGTGAAGCCGGGCGACCTCGTCGTGATCCCGAAGGGCACCGCGCATGGCGGCACCAAGCCCGACGGCAGAACGCTGAAGGCGATTGCGATCAAGACCCCGCCGCAGGCGCCGGATGATACGAAGATGCTGAACTGAGTCTGCACGTCGTAGAATCGTAGGGTGGGCAAAGGCGCTGTTCGCGCCGTGCCCACCATCTATCCGCATCGCAGTCTCGATGGTGGGCACGCTTCGCTTTGCCCACCCTACGTTCTGTGGAGGATCACATGGCAACAGGCAAAACATACAAGTCCTTTCGGTACAGCAACAACCTGGTCTGGGACACCGCTCGCCGCGGCCGAACATCCGCACCCGACAAACCCGACATCGAGATCGGCAGTCCTCCCGAATTCAAGGGAGAGGCGGGCGTCTGGGCTCCCGAAGAAATGCTGGTCGCCGCGCTGAATGCTTGCATGATGCTGACGTTTGTATCGTTCGCGCAAAGCAAGCGGCTCGAGTTTGTTGCCTATGAAAGCGCCGCAGAAGGCGTGCTGGAAAACGTCGACGGCAAATATCGAATTGTTGAAGTCAGCGTTCGGCCAACCCTGGTCCTGAGAAGCGAGGCTGATATCGCGGCCGCCCAAACGATCATGGCTAAGGTTAAGGAAAACTGCTTCATTTCCAACTCGATCACCGCTGACGTGACATTGGATCCGCAATTTCAGCTGGCATCCGATGTCGTCAGCTAGGCGC
The DNA here is from genome assembly GCF_023101085.1 of Bradyrhizobium sp. 170. Classification (NCBI taxonomy): domain Bacteria; kingdom Pseudomonadati; phylum Pseudomonadota; class Alphaproteobacteria; order Hyphomicrobiales; family Nitrobacteraceae; genus Bradyrhizobium; species Bradyrhizobium sp. 170. The sequence continues at coordinate 7,332,146 of NZ_CP064703.1, forward strand.
AGTGGCTTAGGGTGGGCAAAGGCGCTCTTCGCGCCCAAGTCGCGGAAATGGGAGATGCAGAATGGCTCATCATCAAAAAGCCGTTGCCGCTGCAGTGGCGATAAACACTGCAATCTTTGTGGTGGAGGGCATTGCTGGCTATCAGGCATCGAGCCTGAGCCTCTTGATGGACAGCGTGCATAACCTCTCGGACGAGTTGGCTCTGGTCTGCCTGTATGCAGCATTCCTAGTCACCATAGGTCCTTCGCAGCGGCTGTTGAGAGCCGGAAATCTCTTTAACTCAGTCGGGCTGATTGCGGTCAGTGGACTGCTTTTGTGGCAGGTCGGGGAGCGTCTGTTCAATCCGGTGCCGGTTCAGGGCGTCGTTCCGATGGTCGTGGGTCTGGCTGCGGCTGCCGCCAATTGGAGCGTGGCCCGCTTGCTCCTGGAGCCAAGCCAAAACAACGCTGCAATCCGGCTCGCGTATATCCACAACCTTGGCGACGTATGGGTATCCCTTGCCCCGGTGGCCGCGGGCTTACTGCTTCTAGTGACGGGTTATCCAATCTTCGATCCAATCATCGCAGGAGCCGTTGCATTGTGGATCATTTTCACGACTGGCCGGGAGGTTCTTGAATCGCACGATGAACTGATATGGCCGGAGAAAATCATCTGCTGCCATACCGACCACGATCAACCGGTCGTGAAGCCGCAATCAAATTGAGACGATAGCAGATGAATCGTGCCGCTTTCCGCACGAGCGTGAGATGATTGGCGCGTGCTCAGAAAAAGCAGCCTGCAGCTCGCCAATGCATGGACGATCAAACGCGGCAGGACTCAAATCCGTTGTTCATTTCGAAGTTCTCTTCTTCGGCGTTGACGATGAGGTCATTGTCGATTCCGACCTCGCAGAATTCGTTGACGATGACGGCGTAGCGCCTGCCGTGCGTCTCCGTGAGGATACGGTTAAGCAGCGTGGTCTTTCCGGCTCCGAGATAGCCGGTAATCACCGTGACCGGAGTTTGGTTCAAAGCCATCTGCATGGGATTGTCCTTTGCTGATGCTGCAATTCGTCCGCGACGGCTAGCGTCGATCCGCGGGTAAGCGATGGTCATTCCGTTTCGATGGAGGTTCAGGCAAGCCGGTTGGTGCGCCCAACGGCGCCAGCGCATCCGCAAGGTCTGTCTGCGTGATCTGCCCAAGCGGCTTGTCGATCGTGACGGCCTCGGTTGGTCGTCTCGGATGCATGATGAGCACGATGGTTCGAGCGCCGCCGCAACCAGGATCGCCGCGTTCGCTTACGGTGATTATTGTTTCATCATCGGCGTTGATGGCTGTCCGGGCATGCTCTTTCAATTCGCGCACTATGTTCCATTGGTGGCGGGGCGATCTTGGGAAGAAAACAACAGTCATTGTCGACACAGCCTGAAGGAGTAAAACCGTTTATGTAACGTTATAACATTACCTCTTGTGTCAAACACCTTATGCGCTCTGGGCATCGGCCGGTTCCGCAATAAGGAAACGGCGGTCGAACCGCCTGGTTGATTTCCGAGTTGGGTCACGGAAGTAAATTCAGAGCACTCGCTACTCCACGGGGGCATTGTGGCTTGATGCCGCCGCCGAGGACGTGATTCAAGCTCCGCGCCCCGTGCATCAAATCATGCGCTACGAACTCAGTGACTATGCTTGCGCCTCGCAATGACGGCAGAGAACTCTACCCCCTGCCCTCCGCCGCCACCGGCCGCCAAACCAGCAGCCGCTTCTCCACCACCGTCACCACCATGTCGATCAGGATGACGAAAGCCGATAGCACGAACATGCCGGCGAACACGGCGGCGACGTCGAACACGCCTTCGGCCTGCTGGATCAGGTAGCCGAGACCGGCCGCCGATCCCAGATATTCGCCGACGACAGCACCGACCACGGCAAAGCCGACCGCAGTGTGCAGCGAGGAAAACATCCACGACAGCGCCGACGGCCAGTAGACATGCCGCGTCAATTGCCGCTCGCTCATGCCGAGCATGCGGCCATTGTCCAGCACGGTTTGGCTGACCTCCTTGACGCCCTGATAGACGTTGAAGAACACGATGAAGAACACCAGCGTCACGCCGAGCGCGACCTTGGACCAGATGCCAAGGCCGAGCCACAGCGTGAAGATCGGCGCCAGCACTACGCGCGGCAGCGCGTTGACCATCTTGACGTAGGGATCGAACACCGCGGCGACGCGCGGCTGGCGCGCGAACCAGAAGCCGACCAGCACGCCGCCGACCGAGCCGATCACGAAAGCCAGCACCGACTCCCACAGCGTGATCATCAGATGCTTCCAGATTACGCCTGAGGAGAACCACTTGACGATCTGGCTCGCGACATCGACCGGGTTGGAGAAGAAGAACGGCGGCAGCAGGATGCGGCCGAACACCGGTACGGTGGCGAGGAACTGCCACAGCGACAGTGCGACAACGGCCACCATCAATTGCCAGAACAGCAGCGTCAGGCGCGACATCAGCCGACCTCCGCACTTAGCGTCGACTGCGCATAGCCCTTCATCACTTCGTCCTTCAGCACGCTCCAGATTTCGCGGTGCAGTTCGTGGAATTGCTTTTCCATCCGCACTTCCGAGATGTCGCGCGGGCGCGGCAGCGGCACGCGCCAGTCGCCGATGATGCGCGCCGAGGGACCTGCCGACATGATCACGACGCGATCGGCAAGCGCGATCGCCTCTTCGAGATCGTGGGTGACGAACAGCACCGCCTTGCGGTCGGCGTTCCACAGTTCCAGCAGCAAATTGCCCATGATCTGCCGGGTCTGCGCGTCGAGCGGGCCGAACGGCTCGTCCATCAAAAGGATTTTTGGATCGCGGATCAGGACCTGCGCGAGGCCGACGCGCTTGCGCTGTCCGCCGGACAGCATGTGCGGATAGCGGTTGGCGAACGCGCCGAGCCCCACTGACGTGAGCCAGCCCTGGGCGCGCTGCAGCGCCTGCTCGCGCGGCGCGCCCTTGATGTCGAGACCAATGGCGACATTGTCGATCGCGGTCTTCCAGGGAAACAGCGCATCGGCCTGGAAGAGATAGCCGGCATCCCGGTTCAACCCCGTCAGCGGCTGACCGAAAATCTTCACCGCCCCCGCGGCGGGCTTCAAAAGCCCGGCCGCCACATTGAGCAGCGTCGATTTCCCGCACCCGGTCGGGCCCACAATAGCGACGAACTCGCCATGGGCGACGGACAGGCTGGCCCGCTCCACGGCTGTGTAGACGCGATCCCCGGCCACGCGAAACGCCACTGTGGCATCATCGAGCGCGACCGCCGCTGGTTGTGCCGTATCGGCCATGTTCCCCTCAAGAGATTTGGAGTGATGCCTTAGCGCGTGCCAAGGATAAGTTCAACGCGGCGTCGTGACGTGGTAGTTGATCGCTATCCTCCCCTGGAGGGGGCAACAGTCGAGATCGCATGCCAGCTCCCCTGATCGCTTACGCGAATGTCGGCAAGACCTTTGACGGCGGTCGCGTGGTGGCTGTCGACGACGTCTCGCTCGAGGTCGCCGAGGGCGAGTTTCTGGCCATCGTCGGCGGCTCCGGTTCGGGTAAGACGACGCTGTTGCGGCTCGCCAACCGGCTGATCGAGGCGGACTCCGGCTCGATCACGGTCGAAGGCGAGGACGTGCGTCAGGTCGATCCGATCCTGCTGCGGCGGCGGATCGGCTATGTCTTTCAGAGCGGCGGGCTGTTTCCGCATCTGAGCGTCGCCGACAATATCGGCATCACGCCGAAGCTGACGGGTGCGCCACCTGCCGAGATTTCCGCGCGGGTGGATGAACTGCTCGATCTGGTGCGGCTCGACCGCGCCCAATATCGCGACCGGCTGCCGCACGAACTCTCCGGCGGCCAGCGCCAGCGTGTCGGCGTGGCGCGGGCGCTTGCCGCAAAGCCGCGCATCGTGCTGATGGACGAACCGTTCGGCGCGCTTGATCCCTTGACCCGCGATGCGCTCGGTGACGATTTTCGCGAGCTGCATCGCAAGCTCGGCCTGACCACGGTCATGATCACCCACGACATGACGGAAGCGATCCTGCTCGCCGATCGGATCGCGGTGATGGGAGGCGGCCGGCTGCTGGCGCAGGGCACGCCATCAAAACTTTCCGAAAGCTGTGACGCTTACGTCGGCGAACTCCTGCGCACGCCGCGCCGGCAGGCCGAACGGCTCGGCGCCCTGCTGCCGCGGGACGGTGCGGCATGAGCATCTTCGCCGATCCGCGCTGGGGCGAGGCGCTGGGCCACCTGCCCGACTATCTCGGCAATCATGTTCGCGTCAGCGTCACCGCGTTGGCGCTGGGACTTCTGGTCAGCCTGCCCCTCGCGATTGCGGTACGCAATCGTCGAGTAGCGCGCGGCGCGCTGCTAGGGCTCGCCAGCATCGTGCAGACGGTGCCGGGACTGGCGCTGCTGGCGCTGTTCTATCCGCTGCTGCTGGCGCTCGCGGCGCTCTCGCTGTCATGGTTCGGCTTTGGCTTTTCCGCCTTCGGATTTTTGCCGGCGGTGCTGGCGCTCGCGCTCTATTCGATGCTGCCGGTGCTGCGCAACACCATCACGGGTTTGCAGGGCGTGGAGCCTGCGATCCTCGAAGCAGCCCAGGGCGTCGGCATGACGCCGCGGCAATCGCTGTTTACGGTGGAATTGCCGCTGGCGCTGCCGGTGATGATGGCGGGCATCCGCACCGCGGCAGTCTGGGTGATCGGCACCGCGACGCTGTCGACGCCGATCGGCCAGACCAGCCTCGGCAACTACATCTTTGCGGGATTGCAGACCCAGAACTGGGTGTTCGTGCTGTTCGGCTGCCTCGCCGCCGCGGTGCTGGCACTGGCCGTCGATCAATTGCTGGCGCTGATCGAAAGCGGCTTGCGTAACCGCAGCCGTTTTCGCGCGGCGCTGGGAGGTGTGGGCATCGTAGCGCTTGTTGTGGCCACGCTGGTGCCCACCATGATGAGGTCGCAGACAAGCTACATCGTCGGCGCCAAGACTTTTACTGAGCAATATGTGCTTTCAGCATTGATGGGGCAGCGGCTGAAGGCGGCCGGACTTGCTGCCACGACCCGCGAGGGCCTCGGCTCCAACGTGATCTTCGAGGCGCTGGCGGCCAACGATATCGATGTCTATGTCGATTATTCCGGCACGCTGTGGGCCAACCAGTTCCACCGCAACGACATCAGGCCGCGAGAGGTGCTGTTGGCCGAACTGAAGACGATGCTGACGAAGCAGAACATCACGCTGCTCGGCGAACTCGGCTTCGAGAACGCCTATGCGCTGGTGATGCCGCGCAAGCGCGCCGAGCAATTGGGCATCCGCACCATCGCCGACCTCGCCTCGCGCGCGGCGAACATGTCGATCGCCGGCGACTATGAATTCTTCTCGCGGCCCGAATGGACCGCGCTGCGCAAGGCCTACGGCCTGTCGTTCCGCGGCCAACGGCAGATGCAGCCGGACTTCATGTACGCGGCGGTGGCCTCCGGCGAAGTCGACGTCATCGCCGGCTACACCAGCGACGGGCTGATCGCGAAATACGATCTGGTTGTTCTCGGCGACATCAGGCGCGCAATCCCGCCCTACGACGCGATGGTGCTGCTCGCGCCGAAGCGCGCCAATGACGAGGGCTTGCGCAAGGCGCTCGCGCCGCTGCTCGGCAAGATCGACATCGCCACGATGCGCGAGGCCAATCTGCGCGCGGCCGGCAATGACGCGACGAGCTCGCCGGACGCGGTGGCGCAGTGGCTGTGGGAGAAGGTGGGGAAGAAGTAGCTCCATCGCCATTGCGAGGAGACTTCGTAGGGTGGGCAAAGCGAAGCGTGCCCACCATCTTTCAAACTACGCAAGGTTGTAATATGATACATTATGCCGCGATATGTTCGTGCCAAAGGCAGCATTTTCTTTTTCACGGTCGTCCTTGCACAGCGGCCCAACAGCCTTTTGATCGATGAGATCATTCGCCTCCGGCACATCTACAAAATCGTTCAGCGACGGCATCCTTTTGAAACCGTCGCGATCTGCGTTCTGCCCGACCATATTCATGCCCTTTGGGCATTGCCGGAAGGCGATGCAAACTTCTCTAATCGCTGGAGCTCCATCAAGAGCGGCTTCTCAAGAGGCCTCGATGCGCAGACGCGTTCGGAAAGCAAAGTCGGTAAACGAGAAAAAGGCATCTGGCAGCGACGTTATTGGGAACACGCCATTAGAGATGAGGCAGATTTCGAACGCCATATCGATTACATTCATTTCAATCCGGTGAAGCACGGATATGTCGCGCGTGTAGCCGACTGGCCGCACAGCAGTTTCCACCGCTTTGTTGAGCAGGGAATTCTCGCTCCGGACTGGGGAGGAGATCTTCGCAACATTCAGGGGTCGTTCGGCGAATAGATGGTGGGCACGCTTCGCTTTGCCCACCCTACGAAGCTTCGCGTTTGTCGCAGGCAATGACGGTGTTGGATGTCGGGACAGCCCGGCCATGACGGCGCGAGCCATCACAGCCCCTTGATCATCCCGGCGTCGATCAGCAGGCGGTTGAATCTCCGCGCCTCCGCGCCCTTCTTGCAGGCGTAGAACGTGCCCTTGCAGCGGAGCATGATGCTCTTCTGCTCGGCAAACGACGGATCGAGCGGGAGGCCAGCGGCTTCCTGGAGCACGAGCGGGATATAGGCCGCGTCGAGGGTTTCAAGCGCGGACGACAAATTGCGCGGCTGGTAGTTGATGCCGTCGATCGCATAATAGGTCGAGTAATAGCGCGGATCGGTGGCCATCAGGCGTTTCGCCAGCCTCGCCGGATCGATCCCGGGCTCGAGCAGCTTTTGCGAGATCGCCGGCTGGTGATCGCCGAAACGCAGTACAAGGAACGACTCGTCTGGATAGTCGCGCTTCAGCCGCTCGGTGAATTCGCGATAGTCGCTGGCCGTCATGGCCTGGCGGCGGATGTACTCGTCGACCTCGGCGGTGTTGCCCGGCGGCGTCCAGCCCGCGGGCGTCAGATCCGGTCGGTAGACGTTCCACCAGGGAAAATGATTGGCCGTGAGGTAGACGAACATGAAGACCGGCGACTGCTGCGGCTGCTCGCGCGCAAACACCTTCAATGCCTGATCGAAATAGAACTTGTCCGGCTGCATGTCCTCATTGACGCCCATGGCCGCCATGTCGATGAACTGCTCGACGCCGACGGCCTTCTGGAAGGCACGCGCGCTGAGGAAGTCGCCATAGGTCGGATAGAGCGAGATGGTCTTGTACCCGCAATTCTGGAGCGCCTGCGGCAGTCCGCGGGTTACGCGGCCGGCGGTGATGCGCGTGATGTAGAACTTCAAATCGCCGAACGAGCGCGCCGACAGGCCGGTCAGCACGTTGTACTCGGTGTACCATGTCGGGCCGCCGGTCGACTCCGCGATCATGGTCCGCTGCTTGCCGTCGCTCGACTTGAAGTAGTCGGTGTATCCCGCCGGCACCTTGATGCCGGGCGCCGAGGTGACGTCGAAGCTCGACTCGTCGAGCAGCAGGATGATGTGCGGCCGCTTGGCCGTGGCGTCGCAGGCCTCGCCTGATGGCAGCCCAGGCAACCCGGCGGCGTGGGCGTCCCGCGCGAGGCTGAGCGGACCGTTCGCCGGCGGATCGGCCTCAATCCATCCCGTCGAAGCCAGCCGCGACACCGCCACCACACCCGAGCGCGCCAGATTGGAAATGTGATTGACGCCCTGGAACGGCTCCCATGCCTGCTCGGGCGATGCGACCGATATCGCCGCGATCAGCGCCGTCGTCGCCGCCACTCCCATCAATGCAAGGCGGCGGCGCACGCGAAACGGATCGAAGCGCCAGAGCGCCCACAGCAGCGGAACCGCAACCAGCCCCGCCATCATCAACTGCATCTGCAGGCGCGGGAATACCGAGAGCAGGAACGAGAACGTATCGCGGTCGATGATCAGGAAATCGAGGAACGTCAGCGTCAGCTGCAGGATGCCGAACTTGAAGCGCGACAACGCAATCAGGATCACGATGAGGGCCAGCGCAATCGCCGCGCAAACGCCGGGCCGCTGCAGCACCACCAGCAGGAAACAGTTCACGAAGACCCATGCCAGCACGGACAGCGTGATCGCAAACGGCCCGTATTCGGTGGTGAGCAGAACCACGAGCCCCGCCAGATGGACGGCAACGGTCAGGCCGGCCAGGGCAAGGAACCTGATACCGCGCGATTCCGCACGGATGCTTTCGCTCATTCCCGGTCCGGCCACGGCTGACATTTGTCCTCAGAGCCCCTTGATGAAACCTGCCTCGATCAATAACCGGTTGAACCTGCGCGCCTCGGCGCCGTCCTTGCAGGCGTAGAATACACCCTTGCAGCGGAGCATGATGTTCTTTTGCTCCTCGAAGGACGGGTCGAGCGGAATGCCGGCAGCTTCCTGGATCACCAGCGGTAGATATGGCGCGTCGATCGTATCCATAACGGCGGAACTCTTCACCGGCTCGAAATTGATGGCATCGATCGCGTAATAGGTGGTGAAGTAGCGCGGATCATAGGTGTTGAACTTGCGGGCGACCCTGGCTTCATCCAGGCCGGGATCCAGCAGGTTCGACGAAAACTCCGGCTGATGGTCGCCGTAACGAACGATCAGGAACGGCTGCGCCGGGAATTTCTTCTTCAGGCTGGCGACGAAGCCCGCATAGTCACCGGCGCTCATGGTCTGGCGGCGCAGATATTCGTCGACCACCGGCTCGTTGCCCGGCTTGCGCCAGGACGTCAGCAGGTCCGGGCGGAACCTGGTTTCCCAGGGGAAATGGTTGGCGGCGAGATAGACGAAGGTGAACAGCGGCGTTTTGTCCGGCTGCTCGGCGATCAGCTTGACCGCCTTGTCGTAGAAGAAGCTGTCCGGCTCGATGCCCTTGGCGCCGAGATCGCGCGCATCGTAGAAGTGCTGGATGCCCGTGGAGGTCTGGAAGCCGCGCGCGCCCATGAAGGCGCCGTAGGCCGGATAGAGCGAGAGGGTGCTGTAACCGCAACGGCGCAGCGCCAGCGGCAATCCGCGCTCGACCCGCCCCGACGCGATGCGGGTGACGAAATAGGAGAAGCGGCCGAACGAGCGCGACGACAGGCCGGCCAGCACGTTGTACTCGGCCATCCAGCTTGCGCCGCCGCTGCTTTCCGCCACAAACTTGCGCTCGCGGCCGTCAAAGGACTTGAAGTGGCTGCCATAGCCCGGCGGCACCTTGACGCCAGCGGCCTGACGGATGTCGAAGCTCGACTCGTCATGGATCATGATGATGTGCGGGCGGCGGCCGGCGACATGACAGGAATCAACCAGCGGCACCTTGAGCCGCTCGGCGGTCACGGCTTCCGATTCCATGAAGCCGTAATTGGCGAAGTCGGAGACCGCCGTCACGCCCGAGCGGGCGAATTTGGAGAAATAGCCGTCGTCGTAATAGCCGCGCCAGGCTTCATCTGGCCAGGTCATGGAATAACCGGCCAGCGCGGCAAGACAGGCCAGCAGGCCGGCTGCGGCCGGCAGGCGGCGGATGCGAAACGGATCGAGCCACCACAGCGCGTACATCAGCGGCACGATGACGAGCGCGGCGCCGACCACGCTCCAGCGCAGGTTCGGAAAGATCGTGAACAGGTAGGCCGCGGTGTCGCGGTCGATCACCATCAGGTCGACGAAGTTCGCGGTCATCTGCACGACGTCGTGCTTGAGCCGCGACAGCAGCACCAGCAGCACGACCAGCGTCAGCGACAGCGCGCCCGACAGCGCCGGGCGCCGCAGCAGCGCAATAAAGAAGAAGCTCAGGATGCCCCACGCCAGCGCGAAGCCCATGCGGCCGCCGAAATCGGTCTCGGTCTGCAGCAGGATCGCCAGCGCCGCCATGTGCGGTGCAGCAACAGCCGAGAGGCGCCAGAAGCCGATCGCGGCAAGGCCGGCGGCAAGGGTGGTGGCGGAGGGCCCTGGGTTTGGCGCGGGCGCCATGGAGGAAACGCAACATAACCCGGCGCTATGCAAAGCCTTGGCTGGTGACGACCAGGAGACGCACGACCCATCCGGAACCTGTGTCGTGTCATAAAAACGTAGTGGAATCATCATGAACGCGCAATGAATTTGCCGCCAAGCGAACGCGGCAGGGTAAATTTGGCGCTGTTATTCCGGGGCGTGCTTGGTCACCGGCAGTCCGGGGCGCGAAGCGAACCTCAGATGCGCAATTGCGCATCGGGGAATGATCGCAGGCGTCACGTCCTCCTGGCAATCCCCTCGATGAAAAGATCCAGGATCGCTTCGGCGGTCTGTTCGGCCTCGGAACCTGCGACGCCCCAGCGCGGAAAATGGCCGTCGATATTCATCCGGGCAAAGCCATAAACCAATGCCCGCCCGGCGATCTGGACCTGCTTGAGGTCCGCTGGTCGGAGCTGGCCTGCCGCAAAGGCCTCTGCGAGCGTCCGCTCGGTCAGCTCGATCAGCTCGGCATTGTCGCTGCTGACGGCGACCGCCTGGTCATGATCGAAAAATCGGCGGCTGGAAATGATTTCGAAATGGGTCGGGTTGCGCATCGCCCAGCGCAGGTAAGCGAGTCCGAGACAGCGAAACCGCGCCAAGGGATCGCCAGCCGGCGCTTCGGCCAAGGCCGCCTCGATCTCCGCGCGGAACCGCCGCTGCGCCTCCTCCGCCACCGCCTGCATCAGGGCGTCGCGGCTCGGAAAATGCCGAAACGGCGCCCCGGGCGAGACGCCGGCCCGGCGGGCGGCCTCGCGGACACTGACCGCCTCCGCCCCGCCCTCGCCGACCAGTTGCAGCGCGGCGTCGATCAGGACGCGCCTGAGATCGCCGTGGTGATAGGGCTTTGGCGCGGGCGCTCGCGAAACGCGGCGGCGCGGTTTGGCCGCGGGGGCTTTGGCGGCGGAAGATTTGGCGGCAGGGCGCATGCCCTCTCCTACCATCACCGCCTTGTGAATGTAAGCACCGATTACACGGATTGACCTGACCCGCACAGCACATGTAACTGATGATTACATTATGCATCCGCGTCATTGCGAGCGAAGCGAAGCAATCCATCTCACCACGTCAAGAAAGAATGATTGCTTCGCTTCGTTCGCAATGACGGTACAAACAAGGGGGACGAACATGCCGACACGTCAAAACTGGTTCGACGGCTGGCGGCTGTTCGCCCTGCTCTCGCTGACGCTGCTTGCCTTAAGCATCTGGATCGCCGGCATGCGGGGTTTTGAGGTCGACGGCGTGCGGATGGTGATCCGCTTCACCGCGCGAACCTCGCTGGTGCTGTTCTGCCTCGCCTTCGCAGGTGCCGCGCTTGCGCGACTATGGCCGAACGCGGGGACCCGATGGCTGCGCCGCAACCGCCGCTATCTCGGCGTCAGCTTTGCGGCCTCGCACGCCATCCACGCAGTCGCCATCCTGGCCTTCGCCGTGATGGATCCCGCAGGGTACGCGGCGGCGACCTCGATCGCGTCCTACATTTTCGGCGGCATCGGCTATGCCTTCATCATCGCAATGACGGCGACCTCGTTCGACCGCACCGCGGCCGCGATCGGCGCACGCGCCTGGCGCCGGCTGCATCTCGCCGGCGGCTACTACCTGCTGTTCCAGTTCATGGTGTCGTTCGGCAAGCGGATTCCCGACATGCCGCTTTACGCGCTGTTCCTGATTCCGCTGGTGGCGGTGTTCGCGCTACGCATGATCGCGATGGCGCCGCGGGCCAAGCGGACCGTCCAGGCCGGTTGATCTAGTTGTCCGCCAGCAAGAAGAACTTACGGCCGAGCTGATGGTGCACCGTGATGACAGCCCGATCGACATCGCTGATCAGGCTGTCGCCGAGCACGACGTTGGGGATTTCCCAGTTTCGCCCCTCGCGGACGGGCAATGCCGACAGCGCCGGAACGGAAGCGGTTTCGCACCCGGGTTGAGCGCGAAGCGCCGCGTTGGCGAGCAGGGTCAACTCGGCGTGGGTCTTGCCAATGCGCGTCATCACGGCCGACTTCATCCCTGCGGCGTCAACCCGAGGCGCTTGGCGATGATCCTGTCCAGGGTGCGCTTGGGCAGCACCGCCGCCATCCATCGCTGCATCGGATCCGGCACGATCGTGTAGCGCACCTTGGGGTTCGGCAGCGTCAATGCCCCGAACACCTTTTCGGCAATTATCTCGGCCGGCAATCCGGTCGCGCCAAGATTCAGCATGAAGGCACGAATTTTCTTCAGCGCCGGGAAATACGGCGAGTTCTTGTAGGCGGAGATATCGACCTCCTCGGCCTTGCTCCAGATCGGCGTCTTTACCGCGCCCGGCGCAATGATGATGACGTCGATCCCGAACAGCATCAGTTCGCGGCGCAGGCTCTCCGACAGCCCCTCGAGCGCGTGCTTGGAGGCGGAATAGGCCGAGGTCATCGGATTGCCGTTCCTGCCGGCGACCGAGGAGATCATCACGATCCGTCCTTTTGGCCCCTTCAGGGTCGGATCGGAGCCGAGCAGCGGTCCGAAAGCCTGGGTCGCAATGATGGGCCCGATGAAGTTGACCTCCATCTGGCGGCGGAATTCGTCGGCGGCGAGTTCGAGCACCGGGCCTGAGACCGCGATGCCGGCATTGTTGACGAGACCGGCGAGCGTTTCGCCGTTGAGGGCGCTACGGACCTCGCGCCCGGCGGCCAGGACGGCGGCCTCATCGGTGACGTCGAAGATCAATGGCGTGAAGTTCGCCCCGAACTCGTTCCTGAGGGGGTCGGCGTCGGCCTGCTTGCGCACGCTGCCGAACACGCGGAAACCGCGGTCGAGCAGCAGTTTCGCACTGGCCCAGCCGATGCCGGTGGACGCGCCGGTGATGACAACAGATCTCATGACCTAAGCCCTTGTGAGAGGTTTAATGAAGTTCGTCGTGAAGGAATGCTTAAGCACCGGCTTCATGAGCTTGCTCCGCGGGTGCGGCCAGCCTTGACGGCGTCTTGTTCGGCTAGATGCTATTCGATTTTTCCCGGGAACGGTTTGGAGAGGATAGCAGCCGGACCGGAATACCGGAAGCGGTGGGGCATGCGTGATGCGGTCCGACATCGGCGATTTATCGCGTGAAATCGCCGCATACGTCCCGATCGCGTTGGTAAAGCAATTCGAAACGCAGCATTTCCAATACGCAGCCCGCTTCGACACCGGAAGGCTCGCGAGGACCGCGGGCAATGGATTGCCCATTCCAGGTGCAGTCGTCTGTATTTCCACCGGATCGCGCCTTTAACGCGGCGTAAGGCTCGGCTCGTCATTGTGTAGGCCAACCCTTCAACAACCAACAGGCTGCCCACAATGGTGCAACAGCCGGCGCATTCGATCATCGCCGAACTCGAAGATGCCGTCAGAGGCGGTTCATCTGCCAAGCGGGTGGAAACCCTGCGGCAGGTCACCGATCTCTTCCTCCATGACGGAGACCGTCTCAGCGACGACCAGGTCAAGGTCTTCGACGACGTGCTCTGCCTCCTGATCGCGCGCGTCGAAACGCGGGCCAAGGCCGAGCTCTCCAAGCGGCTGGCGCCGCTCGACTACGCGCCGTTCGAGGTGATCCAGCATCTGGCCTGGGACGACGAGATCGAGGTTGCCGGCAGCGTGCTTGCCAATTCCAGCCGGCTCGGGACCGACGTGCTGGTCGAGATCGCCAGCAGCAAGGGGCAGGATCACCTGCTCGCCATTTCCGGCCGGCCCAACCTGCCCGCGGCGGTGACCGACGTCATCGTCGATCGCGGCGAAAACCAGGTGATCCGCAAACTGGCCAACAATGCCGGCGCGCAGTTTTCCGAGGGAGGCTATTCCAACATCGTCGCCCGCGCCTCCGCCGACGACGAACTGGTCGAGATTCTCGGCCTTCGCGGCGATTTGCCGGAAAATTGCATGCGCGATCTGCTGCGACGCGCCAAGGACGCGGTCCGCGCCCGCCTGCTGGCCATCGCGCCGCCCGCGCTTCAGGAAGAGATCAAGAAGGTCTTGAACACGATCACCCGCGAGGCGCCGCCCCCGGGGCGGAGCTTCGGCGTCGCCGAGGAGTACGTGAAGCTCATGAAGGGGCTGAACGAGCTGGACGACGCGGCGGTCTATAAATTCGCCGAATCGAAAAAATTCGACGAGGTCACGGTTGCGATCGCGGTTCTCAATGAGATGCCAATCGAAATGGTGGCCCGGCTGATGGAAGGCCCCCGCGCCGACCTCCTCCTCATTCCCTGCCGGTCGGCCCGCCTGAACTGGCCGACGGTCGAGTCGATCCTGCGCAACCGGCCGGTAATGCCTTCGGTCAACGAGCAGACACTGGAGATCGCAGAGCGCGATTACCGGAAACTGTCGCTGGAGACGGCCCAGCGCACCGTGCGCTTCTGGCAATTGCACAACAGGATCGAGAAGTAGGCGGCGCGGTCCGCTTGAGCCGAGCACGTGCCGGTCGGCCGCCGTCTTTGACGGGCGCCGACCTCGCCTCACTACATGGGGAACTGATACCCGGTCGCGCTGCTCGACCGGCGACCTCGTTTCACGCGCGAGAATGCAGATTAAGCAAGCGAGCTTTGACTCGGTAGATGCTCGATTTTCCGTCGCTAATGTAGTTGTTGAATTGCCTCGCACCAAGAATGTGCATGAGGCGTCAGTTCTTCGTTTTGGCTCGGGCGGCGCACTCGGCGCGGCGCGTTCAAGAATATGCTTGAGCCATCAATTCTTCGAAGAAACGGCGAGACCGCATTCGCGATCTCGCCCGAACGTAGCGTCGAAGGCTTAATTATTGGTATGTCGGTAACGCCGAACCTGCGCTTGGACGCTCTCGTGTCCCGGACGCGGTGCAGGAATTGGGTGGGCAAAGGCGCCTCTTTGCGCCGTGCCCACCATCTATCCATCTGGTCACCTGCATGGTGGGCACGCTGAGCCTGTCATCGGGCGCGCATTCGCGCGACCCGGTGGCTTTGCCCACCCTACCCGATCCGACCAAGCCTCAATTCTTGGTCTTGTCGACCAGCGCGCCCTTCTTGATCCACGGCATCATGTCGCGGAGCTTCTCGCCGACTTCCTCGATCGGATGGGCGGCGAGCTTGGCGCGGGTCGCCTTGAACGAGGTCTGGTTGACCTTGTTCTCCAGCATCCAGTCGCGGGCGAACTTGCCTGACTGGATGTCGTTGAGCACCCGCTTCATCTCCTTCTTGGTCTCGTCGGTGACGATGCGCGGACCGGTGACGTACTCGCCGTATTCGGCGGTGTTGGAGATCGAGTAGTTCATGTTGGCGATGCCGCCTTCATAGATCAGGTCGACGATCAGCTTCACCTCGTGCAGGCACTCGAAATAGGCCATCTCGGGGGCGTAGCCGGCTTCCACCAGCGTCTCGAAGCCACCCTTGATCAGCTCGACCAGGCCGCCGCAGAGCACCACCTGCTCGCCGAACAGGTCAGTCTCGCACTCTTCCTTGAACGAGGTCTCGATGATACCGGCGCGGCCGCCGCCGATCGCCGAGGCATAGCTCAGGCCGAGGTCGTGGGCATTGCCGGAAACGTCCTTGGCGATCGCGATCAGGCAAGGCACGCCGCCGCCGCGCTGGTATTCGGAGCGGACGGTGTGGCCGGGGCCCTTCGGGGCGATCATCAGCACGTCGAGGTCGGCGCGCGGGTCGAGCAGGTTGAAATGGACGTTGAGGCCGTGGGCGAAGACGAGCGCCGCGCCCTTCTTCATGTTGTCGTGCAGGTGCTCGCGGTAGATGTCGCCCTGCAGCTCGTCCGGGGTCAGCATCATGACGAGGTCGGCCCATTTGGCCGCTTCGGCGACTTCCATCACCTTGAAGCCGGCGGCTTCCGCCTTCTTGGCCGAGGCCGAGCCCTTGCGCAGCGCAATGGCGACTTCCTTGACGCCGGAATCCTTCAGGTTCAGCGCATGGGCGTGGCCCTGGCTGCCGTAGCCGACGATGACGACCTTCTTGCCTTTGATCAGGTTCAGGTCGGCATCACGATCGTAATAAACTCGCATGGTCGTTTCCTTAATCGATGGCCAAATCGGCCGGTTAATCAGGCATTTGGGGGAAGAAGACCGCCGGTCGCCCGTGAATTTCCGGCGTTGTCTAGAGCATTTTCCGCTTTCTGGGAAACCCGTTTATGCATGGCCCGGTGCGGCATCATGCGTCCATGAAGACCGGATACAGCGAGGCCAGCAGCAGCACCGCCATGATGATGTTGAAGGCCCGCACCGCCCGCCGGGAGGTCAGGACCGGCCGCAGCGCCGTGCCGAACAGGGCCCAGGCGGTGCAGGACAGGATGCCCAGGAGCAGGCTTAGGCCGACCTGGATCACGATGTTCCAGGGGTAGGCGGCGATCGCCGCATAGGCGGTGATGGTGCCGATCACCATGACCCAGCCCTTGGCGTTGACCCACTGGAACATGGCCGCGCCCCAGAACGTCATCGGGCGGCCGCGGGCGTTGTCCTGCTCCGCCGAGGGCGGCTCGGAGATCGCGATCGCCCACGCCAGATAGACCAGATAGGCCACCCCGGCATATTTCAGGATGGTCTGCAAAATCGGATAGGCGATGAAGATGGTCCCGAGCCCGAGGCCAACCGCGCCGACCATGAAAGCGAAGCCGACCGTGATGCCCATGATGTGGGGGATGGTGGGGCGGAAGCCGTAGGTCAGCCCCGACGACAGCAGCATGATGTTGTTCGGCCCCGGCGTGAAGAACATCACGACGGCGAACATGACGAAGGCGATCAGGAGCGAATGCGACATGGGGCCTCACGCGATCTTTGGCAGAACTTGTTTTTCATGCACGACCCGGTGCGGCATCACGCGTCCATGAAGACCGGATAGAGCGAGGCCAACAGCAGCAGGGCCATCAGGATATTGAAGGCCCTGACGGCCTTGGGCGAGGTCAGTATCCGCCGCAGCGAACTGCCGAAAGCCGCCCACACGAGCGAGGATAATCCTCCCATAACAAACATCAGGGCGGCCTGCGTTGCGATGTTCCAGGGAATGATGCCAATCGCCATCACCCAGCCCTTGACGTTGACCCATTGGAATAGCGCCGCAGTCCAGAACGTCATGGGGCCGCGCTGGTTGTCCTGCCCTGGCGCGACGGACGCGGACATCGCGATACCAGAGGCCAGGTAGATCAGATAGGCGATGCCAGCATATTTCAGAATAGTCTGCAAAACCGGATAGGCGAGGAAGATCGTCCCCAGGCCGAGGCCCATGGCCGCCACCATAAATGAAACTCCGATCGCGATGCCCGCGATGTGCGGAAGGGTGCGCCGCAAGCCGTAGGTGAGCCCCGACGACAGCACCATGACGTTGTTGGGCCCTGGCGTGAACGCCATGACTGCGGCAAAAACAATCAGGGCAATAAAAAGCGGCTGCGACATCAGGTGCTCACGCGATTTTCGGCAGGACTTGTGGACGCCTCGACAGCAACATCACGGCGATGCCGCCGACGACCGTGATCATGCCGGCCAGCCGCAGCGGCCCGAACGTTTCGCCGAACACCACGCTGGAGGCAGCGGAACCGACGAACGGCACCAGCAGCGCGAACGGCACCACCTGCGCCGCCGGGTGGTCCCGCAGCAGCCTCCCCCACAGCCAGTAGGCGATGCTGGTGGAGACCCCGCCGAGACCGATCATGCACATCAGGCCGGTCAGGGACATATGGGTCAGCGCATGCCAGGTCGGCTGCGAGCCGTTGCTGACCAGCGTCAGCGCCAACAACGGGACCGCCGCGACCAGGCACAGCCACGCGAACAGGTCGAACATCGGCACATCAGGCGCGCGCCGGAGCAGAAGATTGCCGGCCGCGAAGCTGAGCGGCGAGATCATCAATATGGCGAAGGCACTGACGCTGAAATCGTAACCGACGGTGCCGCAGATCATCAGCAGGCCGACCGTGGCAACGCCGATACCCGCCGTCTGCCACGCGCCCGGCCGCTCGCGGAACAGCAGCGCGGCAAAGCCGATAGTGAACAGCGCCTGGCTCTGCACGATCACGCTGGAAAGGCCGACGGGAACGCCATGGGCGATGGCGAAGGCCTGGGCGAGAAACTGCCCGAAGAACAGCGTGAAGCTGATCGAGGCGAGCACCGACCATGAAACCTTCGGCCGCGCCACGAACAGGCAAGGCAAGGCGGCGATGGAAAAGCGCAGCGTCGTCATCAGTTCCGGCGAAAACTCGTCGAGCGCGATCCGGCTTGCCACGAAGGCAAGGCCCCAGATCACCGCCACCAGCACGGCGATGCAGACATCGGCCGGTTTCATTTTTTTCTAGCTCTGTTGGTCCGGCTTTGGTTTGCGCAGGAGGTAGGTGCCGTGCAGGGGCGCGTGATAGTCGACCGATTCCAGCGTGAAGCCGACATCGGTCAGCATGCGCTCGATCACCCAGCCGAAGGTCGAGTATTCGTCGCGCATGTGGGTGACCACGCCCTCGCGCTGGAAATCGTGGTTCTTGATGGTGAAATCGGCCCACTGCTCGACATCGCGCTCCGTGCCGTCGGGCGTGCTGACGAACACGATGTCGCGGAGGTAGAAATTGGCGCCGGGCTTCAGCGCCGCATAGATTCTTGCCAGCGCCACCGCCTTCCAGAAATCCGGCAGATGATGCAGCGTGAATTCGCTGACGATCAGGTCATAGGAATTCGGCTGGTAGGCGAAGCTCAGCATGCCGGCCGGCTGGGTGCGGATCGCCACCTTGCGGTCGCGGGCCTGGATGTTGGCGAGCGCCAGCATCGCCGGCGAAATGTCAATCGCGTCGACTTCGGCGCCCAGCAGCGCGGCCTCGCAGGCCAGCACGCCGTTGCCGCAGCCGATATCGGCCAGCCGCCAGCCCTTCTGCACGCCGAGCATGGTCAGCGCCGCGCGGGCGCGGAGGTCGCTGTCGTCATGCCGGTCGTAGATCGAGGCGACCGCGGAATCGAGCCCGAGCTGCCGCCTTTGATTGTAATACCAGTCCCGCGCCAGCATGTTTCACATCCCCTCAGGCCCGCGCCCGATCGCGGCAACGCCGGTGCGCGACACTTCGACAAGGCCGAGCGGGCGCATCAGGTCGATAAATTGATTGATCTTGGAAGTATTGCCTGTGATCTCGAACACAAAGCTCTCGGTCGTGGCGTCGATCACGCGGGCGCGGAACGCATCCGCCAGCCGCAGCGCCTCGACGCGGTGGTCGCCGCCGCCGCGCACTTTCACCATAGCGAGTTCCCGCTCGATCGAGCGGCCGGTGATCGTCATGTCGACGACGCGATAGACCGGCACCATGCGATCGAGCTGATGCTTGATCTGCTCGATCACCATCGGCGTACCCGTGGTGACGATGGTGATGCGCGAGAGATGTTTCTGGCTTTCGGTCTCGGAGACCGTAAGGCTCTCGATGTTATAGCCGCGGCCGGAAAACAGCCCGATCACGCGCGCGAGCACACCCGGCTCGTTCTGCACCAGGACCGAGAGCGTGTGCGTCTCGTTGGGATCGTGGCGCTCTTCCAGGAAGTAGGCGGATGCGGGCTGGTTCATTGTCGTCCCCTTGGATTCTTTCTCTGTCACGCCATGGCCCGTTGATCAGTCGCTGTGACGTCCGTCCCGACCCATCTGCGGAACAGATCAAAATCGATATTGCCGCCGCTCAGGATCAGGCCGACGCGCTTGCCGGCGAGCTTTGCCTTCTCCTGCAGCGCGGCGGCGAGCGCAGCGGCGCCCGCGCCTTCGGCAAGATTGTGCGTGTCGGTCCAGTAAGCGCGCACCGCCGCGGCGACCTCGTCGTCCGTGACCTGCACGATGCGCGAGGCGCCCTTGCGGATAACCGCGAGCGCCTCGGCAACGGGAACGCGGGTGGCCATTCCGTCGGCCAGCGTGTTGCTGGACTCGGTCGTCACCACCGTGCCGGCCGCAAACGACAGCGCGTAGGACGGCGCTTCGGTCGACTGCACGCCGACGATTTCGGTTTTGCAGCCGAGCAGATCACGCGCCATGATGCAGCCGCAGATCCCAGAGCCCTGCCCGATCGGCACATAGAGCACGTCGAGATCCGGCGCCGCCCGCAGCAATTCGAGCGCATAGGTCGCGACGCCGAGCACGAGGTCGGGATGAAACGACGGCACCATGTGGAGGCCGGCGAACTGGGCGCGGCGCGCGGCTTCTTCGGCTGCGGACTGAAAGTCCTCGCCATGTTCGACCAGTTCGGCGCCAAACGCGCGCATCGCGCGGTTCTTCTCGACCGAATTGCCCTTCGGCACGTAAATCACCGCAGGCACGCCGTGACGGCCGGCCGCGAATGCAAGGCTCTGCCCGTGATTGCCGCGGGTGGCGGAAATGATTCCAGGGGTGTTCGGCGATTCCCGCTTCAGCCGGTCGAGATAGACCAGCCCGCCGCGCACCTTGAAGGCGCCGATCGGCGTGTGGTTCTCATGCTTGACAACAACGCTCGCGCCGAGCCGGTCACTGAGCAGCGGCCACGCATGCGCCGGCGTCGGCGGCACTGCCTGCCCCACGATCTCGTGGGCGCGTTCGAGCTCCCTGAGGTCAAACACTTCTCGATCCTCTCGTATGCCCGTCATCCCCGCGAAGGCGGGGATCCAGTATTCCAGAGGCGCTCGAACACAGCCGAGACGCCACGGCGTACTGGATCGCCCGGACTTCTGCGTGAAGACGCGCTTCGCGCTTTCGCCGGGCGATGACAGCGGTACTTGTGTCCGGCGTCCTCACACCAGCGCCTTGCCGCCGGCGAAGGCCGCGGCGGTGGCTTCGTCGGTGGCTTCCGCCGGCAGCAGCATTTCGTTATGCGCCTTGCCGGACGGAATCATCGGGAAGCAGTTTTCCAGCGCGGCGACGCGGCAATCGAACAGCACCGGGCGCTTGACCTTGATCATCTCCTTGAGCGCACCGTCGAGATCGCCGGGCTTGATCGCCTGCAGGCCGACGCAGCCGAAGGCGTCCGCCAGCTTGACGAAATCAGGCAGCGCTTCGGAGTAAGAATGCGACAGCCGGTTGCCGTGCAGAAGCTGCTGCCACTGCCGCACCATGCCCATGTACTGGTTGTTCAGGATGAAGATCTTGATCGGCAAGTCAAACTGAACGGCCGTCGACATCTCCTGCATCGTCATCTGCACCGAGGCGTCGCCCGCGATATCGATCACGAGGCTGTCGCGATGCGCGACCTGCACGCCAAGTGCTGCCGGCAGACCGTAGCCCATGGTGCCGAGACCGCCCGACGTCATCCAGCGGTGCGGCTCCTCGAACCCGAAGAACTGCGCCGCCCACATCTGATGCTGGCCGACTTCGGTCGTGATGTAGGTGTCATGGCCGCGCGTCGCCTCGAACAGTTTCTGAATGGCGTGTTGCGGCAGGATGACGTCGTTGCTCTTCTTGTAGGCGAGCGAGTTGCGCGCGCGCCAGGTGGCAATCTCCTGCCACCAGCTCTTGATGTCGGGCTTCTTCGCTTCCGCCTTGAACACCTGCAGCAGGTCACCGAGCACATTGCCGGCATCGCCGATGATCGGCACGTCGACATGAATGTTCTTGTTGATCGAGGACGGATCGATGTCGATGTGGATCTTCTTCGAGCCCGGCGAGAACGCATCGACACGCCCGGTGATGCGGTCGTCGAAGCGCGCGCCGACGCACAGCATGACGTCGCAACCATGCATCGCCATGTTGGACTCGTAGGTGCCGTGCATGCCCAGCATTCCCAGCCAGTTCTTGCCGGTCGCGGGATAGGCGCCGAGGCCCATCAGGGTCGAAGTGATCGGGAATCCCGTGACCTCGACCAGCTCGCGCAACAGCTTGGACGCCTCGCGTCCGGCATTGATGACGCCGCCGCCGGAGTAGATCACCGGCCGCTTGGCCGAAGCCAGCAGCGCGACGGCCTTGCGAATCTGCGTCGCGTCGCCCTTCACCCGCGGCGTGTAGGAAACGTGCACGTCGTCCTTGCGCGGCGGATGATAGGTGCCGGTTGCAAACTGCACATCCTTGGGCACGTCGACCAGCACGGGTCCGGGACGGCCTGATGTCGCGACATAGAACGCCTCGTGCAGCACCTTGGCCAGATCGTTGACGTCGCGCACCAGCCAGTTGTGCTTGGTGCAGGGACGCGTGATGCCGACAGTGTCGCATTCCTGGAACGCATCATTGCCGATCAGATGCGTCGGCACCTGCCCGGTGATGCAGACGAGCGGAATCGAATCCATCAGCGCGTCCGTCAGCGGCGTCACCATGTTGGTGGCGCCGGGACCTGACGTCACCAGCACCACGCCGGGTTTGCCGGTCGAGCGCGCATAGCCTTCGGCCGCATGGCCGGCGCCCTGCTCGTGCCGCACCAGAATGTGCTCGACGTCGCTCTGCTGGAAAATCTCGTCATAGATCGGAAGCACCGCGCCACCGGGATAGCCGAACAGATGCTGGACGCCATGATCGATGAGCGCGCGCACGATCATCGCGGCGCCGGTCATCTGGTTCGGATCGTGGCTGTTGTCGGTCATGGTCTGCTCCGGATGCGCTGCTGGCGCGGCTTTCTTCGGTTTCGAGTTCTAGAGCGAGATGACGTTTCTTCGAAACTTCATCTCGCTCTATCTTCTTGTTTGAGCATGATCTTTTCGGAAAACCGGCTTCCACTTTTCCGGATCATGCTTCAGGGAATAAAAAAAGGGCCCCAGAGGCCCCATGCACACCGCCTGAATTTGGGATGGCCTCAGCCACCCCCGGCGGTGCGCCTGGGTACGACTACGATAAGGAGTTTGGTAATAATATTACGCATTTGACGGCTCGGACTTCCCAAAGGTTGCGCGGTTATACCGCCCGATCCCCGGAAGTCAAGGGAAGGACGCCTTTAGCGCGATTTTTGCAGTGTAACTGTGTTCCGGCGGTTCGGCGAGGGGGAATTTTTTGCGTGCAGCCATGCGGGGAGGCCTCGTAGCCCGGATGGAGCGCAGCGAAATCCGGGGCTGGTGGCTGCTGAGCAATCCCGGATTTACGCTTCGCTCCAGCCGGGCTACGAGGTTCGGGCTACCTGAGCCACCCCCTCGCCGCCTCCGGCGTCACCCACTCAAACTCCGGCAGTTGGTGCCGGAACCAGGTGAATTGCCGCTTGGCATAGTGACGGGTATCGGCGCGGCCGATTTCGGCGGCCTGTTCGCGCGTGATCTCGCCGTTCAGGTACCGGATCAGCACTGGCACGCCATGGGCCTTCATCGCCGGCAGCAGGGGATCGAGTTTTCGTGCGGCGAGTGCCTCGACCTCATCCAGCGCGCCGGCGGCCAGCATCGCGTCGAACCGCGCATCGATCCGCGCATAAAGCTGATCGCGTTCGGGCGCGAGGAACAGCGCGGTGAATTCGCTCGGCGGCAGCAGCGGCGGCAGGCCTTGCTGGTGCCAGTCGGGCAGCGTACGGCCGGTGGCTTCGACGACTTCCAGCGCGCGGGCAATCCGCGTGCGATCGCGCGGCTTCAGGCGTTCGGCAGAGACGGGATCGCGCCGCGCCAGCTCCGTGTGCAGCGCTTCGACGCCATCGCGCTCGAGCCGCGCGCGAACGGCTTCGCGTATCTCGACCGGGATCGGCGGCACCGCGGAGAGACCGCGCGTCAACGCCTTGAAGTACAGGCCGGACCCACCGATGAAAATCGGCAGGCGCCCCTCCGCGCGCACCTCTGACAACACTTTGGTGGCATCCGCCACCCAGGCGCCTGCCGAAAAGTTGACCGACGCGTCGACATGGCCATAGAGCCGGTGCGGCGCGCGCGCCTCCTCCTCTACCGTCGGCCGCGCCGTGATGATGCGGAGATCGCGATAGACCTGCATGGAATCGGTGTTGATGACGATTCCGCCGGTCTTTTGCGCCAATTCGAGCGCCAGCGCCGACTTGCCGCTGGCGGTCGGCCCTGCGATAAGCACGGCCTTGCTCAAACCTAGCGAATTCGCCTGCATGTCCCTCGTCGCCACCCTCATCTGCAACCCGGCCAATCCGGCGCTCGACACCACCATCGTCGACGGCGCGCTGGCCGTCCTCCCCTCGCCCGGCACAGCGCAATGGCTGTTCGACGAAGTCGCAGTCGACATTCCCTTCGACTATCAGGTCAAGAGCCCGGACGATATCAAGGCGATCGAAACCCGCCTACAGAAGGCCCGCGGCGACCTGCCGATCGACATCGTCGTGCAGCCAGTCGCGGCCAGGCGCAAGAAGCTTTTTCTGGCGGACATGGATTCCACCATGATCGGCCAGGAATGCATCGACGAGCTGGCCGATTTCGCCGGGCTGAAGGCGCATGTCGCAGGAATCACCGAGCGGGCCATGCGCGGCGAAATCGAATTCGAGCCGGCGCTGCGCGAACGCGTTGCGCTGCTGAAAGACCTGCCGGTCGGCGTGGTCGATGAGGTGCTGGCAAAACGCATCGCGCCGACGCCGGGAGGCCGCGAGCTGGTTTCCACCATGCGCGCGAACGGCGCTTACACCTGCCTGATCTCGGGCGGCTTCACGCTGTTCACCAACGCGGTCGCCGCCAGGATCGGCTTTCAGGAGAACCGCGCCAACGAACTCGTTGTGCGCGACGGCAAGTTCACCGGCGAAGTCGCTGAACCAATCCTCGGTCGCGCCGCCAAGCTGGCAACGCTGATCGAGCTTCGCGAATCCTTCGATCTCGACGAGATCGACACGCTGGTGACCGGCGACGGCGCCAACGACCTCGGCATGATCCAGGCGGCGGGGCTCGGCGTCGCCTATCACGCCAAGCCTGCGGTCGCCGCTGCCGCTGCCGCGCGAATCGACTACGGCGACCTCACCGCGTTGCTATATGCGCAGGGCTATCGGCGCGACGAGTTCGCGGACTAATTGAAATTGGTCTGTTGCTCACGCCAGCAACGTGAACCTATTGCGACGATGAGCAACCTTAAGTAGCTTGCACAAATGAGCATCTTAAGAGGTCGCAATGAGCCAACCTAAGACGGTTGATCGTGGCGTTTCATTCATAAAATTCGTGCTTGGACTTCTAAGGGCTCACCCGGACGGCATGCGCCCACGCGACATCTACGCAGAGATCCAATCAAAGCTGCCCCTGGATGATTTCGACAAGGAGACGATGAAGGGGTCGGGGCTGCCCCGGTGGCGAGCCACCCTGCATTTCCACTCTGTCGCAGCGACGAAAGCCGTGTTGCTCATCAAGTCAGACGGACGGTGGCGGGTGACGGACGAAGGCCAGAAGTTTGTGACCCTGCCGGATTACGAACTCAAGCGGCTGATGCGATCCCGCTACCGCGAATGGCGTTGGAGCCATCAGAAGGCAAAGACTGACGCTGGAACTGCAAACGCTGTCGACGAAACGCCGCCACTCGACACTTCGGTTCTGTTCGAAGATGCCAAGGAAAAGGCCCGCGAGGAAATCGACACCTATCTCGACACCCTCTCGGGCTACGAATTCCAGAACCTCGTAGCGGCGCTGCTTGAAGGAATGGGATACGCCACAAGCACGGTCTCAAAACCAGGCTCGGATGGAGGGACGGACATCCTTGCCTATATCGATCCGTTGGGCGCGCAGACGCCGCACATCCGGGTTCAGGTAAAACATCGAGACCAGACTGCTTCGCGTGAGGATGTCGCCGCACTTCGAGGCATCATACGGGTCGATCGGGAAATTGGCCTGTTTGTTTCTTCCGGCGGCTTCTCAAGAGAGGCGCGTCGCGAAGCCGGCAATGGCGCCGTTCACATCGAACTGGTCGATCTCGACCGTTTTCTTGAACTTTGGCTGCAGCACTACAGCAAGATACCTGAAGTCAAGCGATCGAAGCTTCGGCTTGAACCAATCCACTTTCTGGCCGTGGTCTCGCTCACGTGAGGCATTCGTATGCTCAAGGGGTATCGGCGCGAGGCGTTGGGGACAACTGTCATCACCCGCGAAGGCGGGTGATCCAGTATTCCAGAGACGTCAGCGATAGGACCGAAAGGCCGCGGCGTACTGGATACTCCGCCTTCGCGGAGTATGACGGGTCGTTACTGCACGCTCAGCGCGACGAAGCGCAACTCGCCTTCGCCGTTCGAAACCAGCAGCAGCACCGACTTCTTGCCGTCCTTCTTGAGTTGATCGACGCGCTTCTTGATGTCGGCGGCGTTAGTGACCGCTTCCTGCGCCACCTCGACGATGACGTCGCCGGCGGAGAGCCGCTTTTCGGCGGCGTCGGAGTTGCCATCGACACCGGTGACGATCACGCCCTTGACGCTGTCCTTGATCTTGTACTTCGTGCGCAGGTCCTTGCTCAGCGCGGCGAGATCGAGGCCGAGCGCCTTTTGCGTCACCGGCTTCTCGACCGGGTCTTCCTTGGTCTTGGCGGCGGCCTGCTGCACCTTTTCGGTATCCTCGAGGCGTCCGAGCGTGACCTTGCGGCTTTCCTCCTTGCCCTTGCGGATGACGACCACGTCGACTTCCTTGCCGACCGCGGTGTCGGCGACGACGCGCGAGAGATCCTTCGGGTCCTTGACGTCCTTGCCGTCGAACTTGACGACGACGTCACCGGGCTCGATGCCGGCCGGCTTGGCCGGCCCCTTGTCGTCGACGCCCGCAACCAGCGCGCCGCGGGCGGGCTTGATGTTGAGACTTTCGGCGATCTCCTCGGTGACCTGCTGGATCCGCACGCCGAGCCAGCCGCGGCGCAGCTCGCCGAACTGCCGGAGCTGATCGACCACGCCCGCCACCGTCTTCGAGGGCACCGCGAAGCCGAGGCCGATCGAACCGCCGGTCGGCGAAATGATCAGCGTGTTGACACCGACCACCTCGCCTTCGAGGTTGAACAGCGGCCCGCCGGAATTGCCGCGATTGATCGATGCATCGGTCTGGATGTAGCTGTCATACGGCCCCTGGCTGATGTCGCGGTTGCGCGCCGACACGATGCCGGCCGTGACCGAGCCGCCGAGGCTGAACGGATTGCCGATCGCGATCACCCATTCGCCAAGCCGCAGCTTGTCGGAATCGCCGAACTTCACCGCGTTCACCGGCTTCACCGGCTTGAACTTCAGCACCGCGATATCGGTCTTCTTGTCGACGCCGACCAGCTCGGCCTTGATCTTGGTGCCGTCATTCATGATCACGTTGATCTCGTCGGCATCCGCGATGACGTGATTGTTAGTGACGACGACGCCCGCGGCATCGATGATGAAACCGGAACCGAGCGAATTGGTCTTGCGTCGCTGCAGCTCACCGCTCTTGTCGCCGTCCTTGGGGGCGCCGCCGCGACGGTTCTTGAAGAAATCGTCGAAGAACTCTTCGAACGGCGAGCCCGGCGGCAATTGCGGCATCGCTTCCCTGTTGCCGCCGACGCCTTTGGCCTCGACGTTCTGCGAGGTCGAGATATTGACGACGGAGTCGATCACCTTTTCGGCAATGTCGGCGATGCCGTCCGGCCCGCGCGCGCTAGCCGGCACCGAGGCCAGCAAGCTGGCGGCACTGAGCGAGATCGCAATCCCCATCAGGCGCAGGCGGCGGCTCAAAGCGGGTCTGGCACCGGTCATGTCGGCTTGTCTCCAAAGGTCGGAATTGGGCCCACAGTGCGCCCGAACGGGTCCGAGGCGCAAGCATCTGCGCTTGTTATTCCGGCGAAAAACCGGCCCGAGGCGGCTCACGATTGCGTTGACGCCAAAGCTATTTGTGCCCCCAAGGGCACCGCCATTTCAAGGCGCAAAGCCACTTAAGGCGCGCCATTCCACGCCGGAGAATCGACCGGTTCCCGAGGTGCAATGGTGGGGTCGCGTCGTTCGGCCCACCCGGATAGTGAAGCCCTACCGCCGCACGAACCAGATCAGGAGCAGGCCGACGACCGCCGAGACGATACCGACGATCCGCAGGATGTTGTCCGGCGTTGCCAGCGCGCACTTCATCGCCCGGCGCATCCAGGCTGGGCTTGCGGCGAACATCAGGCCCTCGAACACTAAAAGCAGGGCCACACCGATGAGGAAGTCGGCGAACGCTATGGACCTCATCGGAAAACAACCCCCCGCTATTCAGCGCCTTTTGCTTTTATGCCGGCGAAGCGGGCCCGCTTCGCCGTAACGCGCGTATCGCGACCGGATGTCTAAGGCTTCGGTGCCGCGGCCACCGGCGGATGACCGGACGGATTGGCGAAGAAGCGGAAGAACTCGGAGTCGGGCCGCAGCAGGAAACGGGTGTCGTTGGAGCGGAGCCCAGTCTCATAGGCCGACATCGAACGGTAGAAAGCAAAGAAATCCGGATCCCTGCCATAGGCCTCCGCGAACAGCCGGTTGCGTTCGGCGTCGCCGACGCCGCGCGTCTGCTCGGCGGTCGAATTGGCCTCCGCAACGATGACGGTCGCCTCACGATCGGCCCTGGAACGGATCTCCTGCGATTTCTGGCCGCCCTGGGCGCGGAATTCCTGGGCCTCCCGCTCGCGTTCGGTCTGCATGCGCTTGTAGACCGCCTGGCTGTTCTGTTCCGGCAGATCGGCGCGGCGGATACGCACGTCGACCATCTGAATGCCGTACTGATCGGCCTCCTTGTCGAGATAGTCGCGGATGCGCGTCATCAGGTTCTCGCGTTCGTCGCGCACCACAGTGATGAAGGTGACCTCGCCCAGCACGCGGCGCAGCGCCGCGTTCAGCAGCGTGGTGAGCTGGATGTTGGCGGCCTGGATCGAGCCGATGCTCTGATAGAAGCGCAGCGGGTTCTTGATCCTGTAGCGGGCGAAGGCGTCGACGACGAGCCGCTTCTGGTCGGAAGCGATGACTTCCTGCGACGGATTTTCCAGATCGAGGATGCGCTTGTCGATGCTGATGACGGTGTCGATGAACGGCGCCTTGAAGTTAAGGCCCGGCTCCGACACGACATCGACCGGCCGGCCGAGCCGGACCACGAGCGCCTGTTCGGTCTGCGACACCGTGAAGATCGAGCTGTAGCCCACGATCACCGCGAGGAACAGCAGGACCAGGGTGACAATACCTGCAACCGGAGACCTCATCGGGTGCCTCCCTGCTGCTGCTGGCCAGCCGTCGGCGCCGGACGGCGCGGCGTCAGTTCGCTGAGCGGCAGATACGGCACGATGCTCTGTGCGGAGTTGCCGCCGTCATAGACCAGTTTCTCGGAGCCGCCGAGAATCCGCTCCATCGTCTCGAGATAAATTCGTTGCCGCGTCACGTCGGGCGCCTTCTTGTATTCATCATAGACCTTCGTAAATCGCGAGCTCTGGCCCTTGGCCTCGGCGACCGCCTGTTCCTTGTAACCCTCGGCGACCTGGAGGATCTGCGCGGCGCGACCGCGCGCGTCGGGAACGACCCGGTTGGCATAGGTCTGCGCCTCGTTCTGCAGCCGCTCGAAGTCGGCGCGCGCGGCCTGCACGTCGCGGAACGCGTCGATCACCTGCGCGGGCGGGTCGACCTTCTGCATCTGCACCTGCGTGATCTGAACGCCGGAGCCGTAGTGATCCAGCGTCTTCTGCATCAGCTCGTGGACGGCCTGCTCGGTCGTGTTGCGGGCGCCGGTGAGGATCGGCTGGATCTGCGAACGCCCGATCACCTCGCGCATCGCGCTTTCGGCCACCGCCTTCACGGTGCCTTCGGGATTCTGGATGTTGAAGAGATAATTGCCGACGCCGTCGGGCTTGATCCGCCACAACACGGTGAAGTCGACGTCGACGATGTTTTCGTCGCCGGTTAGCATAAGGCTTTCTTCCGGCACGTCCCGCATGGTGC
This sequence comes from Bradyrhizobium sp. 170, assembly GCF_023101085.1. NCBI lineage: Bacteria > Pseudomonadati > Pseudomonadota > Alphaproteobacteria > Hyphomicrobiales > Nitrobacteraceae > Bradyrhizobium > Bradyrhizobium sp. 170. The sequence goes on from NZ_CP064703.1 coordinate 7,361,783, forward strand.
GGCCTCTCCGCGCCGGATCGTCAATCAGCGACATGCCGATCGAGAGGGTGGAGACGCGCAACGCTTTCGGCAGCAGCACGGTCTCGATCGGATAGGGCAGATGATAGTTCAGGCCGGGCTGCACGGTGCGCACATGCTTGCCGAAGCGCAGCACGACGCCGAGTTCTTCCGACTGCACGCGGAAGAATCCGGACAATCCCCAGATCGCCAGCGCGCCAACCAGCACCAGCGCGATGCCCATGCCGCTGAAATGTCCGCCCGGCAGAAGCGCCTGCAGCTTGTCCTGGCCGCGCCGCAGAAGGTCCTCCAGATCGGGAGGCCTCGGCCCGACCGATTGCGGTCCGCCGCCCCATGGTCCCTTGGGACCCTGGCTCCATGGGCCCCCGCCTTGATTCTTCCACGGCATATAAACTCTCCTCTGCGGGGGGCCCGGGTCCGCCTGTTGGGCGGGATGCCTCAGCCTCGCATATCTGACCGGCTTTATAGGGGACCGCTAGGTCCCTTACAACGCAAGCTTCCGGCACGAAGCAGCTATGCTTGACGCCATAATTGTCAATGCAAACATTGGCTAGCGCGGTTAACGCTGTTGGCGCCGACGAAATGTCACATAGGAGAAGTCGGCGCTGTCGTCGGGACCGGCCGGATTCCGCACCCGCGCCACCTCTTCCCAGGCGGTTAGATCGACGGGTGGGAAACGCGTATCGCCGTCGGGCCGGGCGTGCACCTCGGTAATCTCCAGGCGATCCGCGCTTTCCATCCATTGGGCATAGATTTCCGCGCCGCCGATGATGGCGATCTCAGTGGCGAAACGCCGCAGCGCGTCGCCGGTCGCAATGGCCTTGGCGGCGGCGAACGAGGTGGTGACCACGGCACCGGCCGCGCGGTACGCGGCATCGCGCGTCACCACGATATTGGTCCGTCCGGGCAGCGGCCGGCGAGGAAACGACTCGAAGGTCTTGCGGCCCATCACGATCGGCTTTCCCATCGTCATCGCCTTTAACCGCTGCATGTCGGATTTCAGCCGCCACGGAATGGCGCCACCTGCCCCGATCACGCCGTTCTCCGCGACCGCAACGATGAGAACGATTTCCATTACCGCGTCCCTTGCGCCAGCGCCGTCAGATCAGGACCGCCGACCCGGCAAATCGTCCACTCATCCATCAGTTCGGCGCCGAGCGATTTGTAGAATTCGATCGACGGCGTGTTCCAGTCCAGCACCGACCATTGCAAGCGCGACCAGCCGTTTGCGACGCATTCCCTGGCGAGATGCACCAGGAGCGCCTTGCCGATGCCCTTGCCGCGCAGTGCGGGGCGAACGAACAGATCTTCCAGATAGATCCCGGAGCGGCCGCTGAAGGTCGAGAAATTGACGAACCAGACCGCGAAGCCGACGGGGACACCGTCCCATTCGGCGATCTCGCAGAACAATCGCGGATTGGCGCCGAACAGCGCCGCATCGATGTCGGCCTCCGTCGCCTCCATTTCGTGGAGCAGCTTTTCGTATTCGGCGAGTTCGCGCACGAACGACAGGACAAGTCCCGCTTCGCCCGGCCGCGCGCGGCGGATCAGAAGGGACATCAGATGCTCACACCGCTGCTACTCATACGGCAACTTCGGCCTTGATATGCGGGTGCGGATCGTAGCCTTCGAGCGCAAAATCCTCGTAACGGAACGCGAAGATATCCTTCACCTCCGGATTGATCTTCATGACCGGCAATTGACGCGTCGGCCGCGTCAGTTGCAGCCGCGCCTGTTCGAGATGGTTGGAGTAGAGATGCGCATCGCCGAGCGAGTGCACGAAATCGCCGGGCTTCAGGCCCGTTACCTGCGCGACCATCATGGTCAGCAGCGCATAGGACGCGATGTTGAAGGGCACGCCGAGGAACACGTCGGCCGAGCGCTGATAGAGCTGGCAGGACAGCTTGCCGTTCGCGACGTAAAACTGAAACAGGCAGTGACAGGGCGGCAGCGCCATCTTGTCGACATCGGCGGGATTCCAGGCGCTCACGATCAGCCGCCGCGAATCCGGGTTGCGCCTGATCATGTCGATGACGTTGGAAATCTGGTCGATGCTGCGCCCGTCCGGCGCCGGCCACGAACGCCACTGCGATCCGTAGACGGGCCCCAGATCGCCGTTTTCGTCGGCCCATTCATCCCAGATCGAAACGCCGTTGTCCTTTAGATATTTGATGTTGGTGTCGCCGGCGAGAAACCACAGCAATTCGTGCACGATCGCCTTCAGCGGCAACCGCTTGGTGGTCAGCATCGGAAACCCGGCCGACAGGTTGAAACGCATCTGGTGGCCGAAGACCGACAGCGTGCCGGTGCCGGTGCGATCGTGCTTTTCCGCGCCGTCTGAGAGGATACGTTCAAGCAGATCGTGGTACTGGTTCATGGCAGGTGCTTCAGGCCTTTTCAGGACGGCGAATTTAGCGGCCGGGACATCCGATCGACACGCCGATTCGGCCCCTCGCAGCGATTATACCCGGAAAAATGATCATCCCCTGCGCAAACGACAAGGGGCGGAACCTGCGTCCCGCCCCTCGCCCATTGTCTTGATTGTATGGGTTAATTCACCGCTTTGAGCACCGGCGTCCACTTGGCGATTTCATTCTTCACCAGAGTTCCCAGCGCCGCAGGCGTACGCTCGGCAGGAGCCGGGATCACACTGCCGAGATCGAGCAGTCGCTTGCGCACGCCCTCGTCTTCCAGCGCCTTGACGATCGCGGCGTTCAGCTTGGCGACGACATCCGCGGGCGTTCCCTTCGGCGCGAAAATCGCGTTCCACGCCTGGGCCTGGAAGGCCGGCAGCCCGGCCTCGGCGGTGGTCGGAACATTGGGTAGCGACGGATTGCGCTCGGCCGTCGCCACGGCATAGGCCTTGATGGTGCCGCCGTTGACCTGCGGTACCGCGTTGACGATCTGGTCGCACATGTAATCGACCTGCCCGCCCACCAGCGCGTTCATCGCCGGACCGGTGCCGTTGAAGGGAACGCCGATCGGCTTGACTCCCAGGATCGAGTTCAGCAATTCGCACGACACATTCGAAACCGAGCCGACGCCGGCATGCGCCGCGTTGACCTTGGATTCATTCGCTTTCACATAGGTCATGAATTCCTTGAGGTCCTTCGGCGGGAAATCCTTCCGCGCCAGGATCAGGATCGGGGTGCCGGCGAGCAGGCCGACCGGCTCGAAATCCTTCTCGGGGTGATAGGCGAGCTTGGGGTACAGCGGCACGGAAGCTGCGTGTGTTCCCATATGCCCTGTTATCAACGTATAGCCATCATTGGTGGCCTTCGATGCGCGCGTGGTGGCGGTGGTGCCGCCGGCGCCGACGACGTTCTCGATGATGATGGCTTGACCGAGCGTCTGCGCCATATGGCCGGTGACGATGCGCGCGATGACATCGGTCGGACCGCCAGCCGCGAACGGCACGATCATGGTGATGCTGCGCGTCGGATAGGCCTGAGCCTGAGCCTGCGAAGAAGACAAGCCCATTCCGGCAAGCACTGCCAGAAAACCGCTCGCGAGCGAGCGACCGTACCAATTCATTTTGACCTCCCGATATCCGTTGCAACGCCGAACCCGCCGGCCGGCATTTTCCATGGCATAGAAAATTAGCCCGAAGTCGACCAGACTTCGGGCTGCGGCGCACCGACGCAGGTCAGTTTTCTGACTCCACGAACACCTCGTCGCGCTTCTTGCGCAACGAAGGCAGTACCGCAAGCACAAGCAGGGCCGCAGCAATCGCCATCAGCACCGCCGACAACGGGCGGGTCAGGAACACTGACCAGTCGCCGCGCGAGATCAGAAGCGCCCGCCGCAGGTTCTCTTCCATCAACGGCCCGAGCACCATGCCGAGCAGCAACGGCGCCGGCTCGAAATCGTGCTTGATCAGCCAGTAGCCGACCAGCCCGAACGCACCGGCGAGCATGACGTCGACCGGAGCGTTGTTCACCGAGTAGATGCCGATGGAACAGAAGATCACGATGGACGGGAACATCAGGCGATACGGCACCCGCAGCAGCCGCACCCAGATGCCGACCAGTGGCAGGTTGATGATGAGCAGCATCAAATTGCCGACCCACATCGAGGCGATCATGCCCCAGACGAGTTCCGGCTGCTTCTGCATCACCTGAGGACCGGGCACGATGCCGTGAATGGTCATCGCGCCGACCATCAGCGCCATCACCGCGTTCGGCGGAATGCCGAGCGTCAAGAGCGGGATGAACGAGGTCTGGGCGGCGGCGTTGTTGGCGCTTTCGGGCGCCGCAACGCCCTGGATCGCGCCGCGGCCGAACTTCTGCGGTGTTTTCGATATCTTCTTTTCGAGCGTGTAGGCCGCGAACGATGCGATCACGGCGCCGCCGCCCGGCAGAATACCGAGGATCGATCCGAGCACTGTGCCGCGCCCGATCGCGGGCGCCGCATCCTTGAGATCCTTTGCCGTCGGCATCAGGCCCGAGACCTTTTGCTGAACCAATTGGCGGTCGCTTTCGCCGCCGGCATCGAGATTGCGGATGATCTCCGCAAACCCGAACAGCCCCATCGCCACCGTGGCGAAGCCGAGACCGTCGGCCAGTTCGGGAATGTTGAAGGCCATGCGCGATGCGCCGGTTTCGATGTCGGATCCCACCATCGACAGCAGCAGGCCCAACACGATCATCGCGATCGCCTTCAGCACCGAGCCCTTCGCGAGCACGACCGCGAAAATCAGGCCGAGCACCATCAGCGAGAAGTATTCGGCAGGCCCGAATGCCAGCGCGAGCTTGGTGAGCGGCGCGCCCAGCACGGCGATCAGAACGGTCGCGACGCAGCCGGCGAAAAACGAGCCGATTGCAGCGATCGCCAGCGCCGGACCGGCGCGGCCCTGTTTGGCCATCTGGAAGCCATCGAGCGCGGTGACCACAGACCCGGCCTCTCCGGGGATGTTGACCAGGATCGACGTGGTCGAGCCGCCATACTGCGCACCGTAATAGATGCCGGCCAGCATGATCAGCGCGCCCACCGGCGGCAGGCCAAACGTAATCGGAAGCAACATGGCCACCGTGGCGATGGTACCGATGCCCGGCAGCACGCCCACGAGCGTGCCGACCAGCGCACCGATCAGGCACAGCAGAATGTTGACGGGGATCGGAATGGAAGTCCCGCCAAGGAATGCGGGCGTCCATTGCACGAGGTTGAAAACGACACCGAAGCCGAGGCCAAGGTTTGAGAAAACATCTCCCATCACGCCCTCACCGGATCAAGAAAGTCGGCAGAAGCTGCAGAGGCAGGCCCAGCGCATAAGGAAACAAAAGGCTGCAGAACGCCGTCAGGCAGGCGCCGACGATCAGCGTTTCTACCCACCGCGTTTCCGGTGTGCCGCATGCCGCGATGACGAAGCTTGCCATGGCCGCGAAGATCATTCCCATCGGCCGGATCGTGAAGGCAAACGATAGGATCGCCAGCGACACGAACAGAGGGCCCCGCCAGTGGTATTTCGCAAGGTGAGCGCCTTCGCTCAAAACGCCGACGACGGCGATGGCGGCGCCCAGGCCCAGCAGCAGAAATCCGAACATCCGCGGCGCGGTGCCGGCGCCGAACGAGAAACCGCGCATGCCTTGCAGATCGCTCGACGCCCAAAGGGCGAACAAGGCGATAGCCATCAGGGCTATTCCGCCGACGAAATCCTGCGGGCCGCGAACCCATTTCGGCAAGATCGATTTGACCGGCTCCTGGCCGGGCGTGGCGTTCATGGATACTCCTCCCCCAAAGCGGGCTTGAGCCCGTTGCTTGGATAACCTGAATACTTGTCCCGGAAACTTGCTAGCGAGTTTCCTTGGACAACGCCAGCAAAACCCAAAGTCTCAAGGTTGCAATCAGGCCCGGCAAAGGGCCGCAGATCGCAACCATCGCGATTGGAGCACCGCGGCCTCCCGAGTGATTGGCGATCAGCAGCGCGATCCGCGCGGCCGGTGGCGATAATTCGTGCACGCCGGGACGTAAACCCGCCCCGTCGCATTTTCGGGAATGGTCGAATTCGTGGCGAAACCGCAACTTGGCGACATCAAACCGAAAGTATTACCCCGCGTTCCCCACTCGTTAAGCCGCCTTCGGCCCTATTTTTCTCCAAACTTGCACCCTATATTGGGGGTGCCGGTTCGCCGGCTATGGAAATAAATGACCGTCGCAATAAACCATTCGGACCCGGGGGCAGTACCCGGCGCCTCCACCCAAGCCCACCCCTCGTGCGGGTTTCGGCGGGGGCGAACCAGGATCGACGAGGGCGTAAAGGGCGAGTTTTTTCTCGGTATGGTTCCGCCGTTATCGGGCTATGCAATAGTTGCAAACGACAACTATGCTCCGGTTGCTCAGGCTGCGTAACGCAGTTTGAAAAACCAAGTCTAAAGTCCTGGTGGGTTAAGCTCCGCTAGGCGGGGTTCGGAGGCACCTGGCAACAGAAGCCTCCACTTTATTCTTTCATTTCCGGCCGACGACGCCGTTCTGCCGCAAATTCGCTCCGTCACGCCTGCTGACCTGCGGCTCCCGCCGGGGTAGCATGGGGCAAGGGGGCGAGTCGGGAGACCGGCGGCCATCCAACGTAACAGGACGACCATACAGGACGACCATGGCGACCGATCATATCCGTTATGACGTGCTGGCGCGCGACGCGCTGCGCGGGGTGCTGCGCCGCGTGCTGACCGACGCCGCCGAACACGGCCTGCCGGGCGAGCATCATTTCTTCATCACCTTCCTGTCCACCGCCGACGGCGTGAAGCTGTCGCCGCGGCTTTTGGCGCAATATCCGGAAGAGATGACGATCATCCTGCAGCATCAGTTCTGGGATCTGGTGGTGACCGAGGATCGTTTCGAGGTCGGCCTGTCGTTCGGCGGCATCCCCGAGCGGCTGGTGGTGCCGTTCGCGGCGATCAAGAGTTTTCTCGATCCCTCGGTGCAGTTCGGCCTGCAATTCGAGCCGTCGGAAGCCACGGCAGAAACGCCTGCAGCGAAGCTGCCGGCTGTCCCCGCTCCGTCCGCCCTGCCCGTCGCCGCGCCGGAGCCCGCCGCGGAAAGCAAGGACGAGCCGGCGAAGACGGGCGAAGGCGCGGAAGTGGTGCGGCTGGATCGCTTCCGCAAGAAATAATCCAAGCGCGAGAAAATCGGCTACGCTGTAGTGTAAACGTTCCGCCACTTCACGGCGCAACGGACATCACGCATGGCTCGATCAGAAACATCCGGAAACAAATCCGCCCGCAGTGAGACCGACAGCTTCGGTCCGATCGACGTTCCCGCCGACCGCTATTGGGGCGCGCAGACCGAACGCTCGCGGCAGAATTTCAAGATCGGCCATGACCGCATGCCGATGCCGGTCGTCCATGCGCTCGGCCTCGTCAAACTCGCCTCTGCCCAAACCAACCGGGAACTCGGCTTGCTCGATGCGCGCCGCGCCGGGGCCATCATCCGCGCCGCGCGCGAGGTGATCGAAGGCAAGCTCGACGATCACTTTCCCCTGGTCGTCTGGCAGACCGGCTCCGGCACCCAGAGCAACATGAACCTCAACGAGGTGATCGCCAACCGCGCCAACGAGTTGCTGGGCGGCAAACTCGGCGCCAAGGAGCCGGTTCATCCCAACGATCACGTCAACATGAGTCAGTCGTCGAACGATTCGTTTCCGACGGCGATGCATATCGCCGCCGCGGGACGCATCATCGCCGACCTGATTCCGGCGCTCATCGAGCTGCATCGCGAATTGCGCAAGAAGGAAAAGGCGTTCGCAAAAATCGTCAAGATCGGGCGAACCCACACCCAGGACGCAACGCCGCTGACGCTCGGACAGGAATTCTCGGGCTATGCTGCGCAGGTCGAGAGCGGCGTGGCGCGGCTGCGCATCGCGGTGAAGGATTTGTTCCCGCTGGCGCAAGGCGGAACTGCTGTCGGCACCGGCCTCAACTCGAAACCGAGATTTGCAAAACTGTTTGCCAGGCACGTCGCGAAAATCACAAAACTGCCCTTCACCAGCGCGCCAAACAAATTCGAGGCGCTGGCTTCCAACGACGCCTATGTCATGGTGCATGGCGTGATCAATTCGGTGGCGACCGGCCTGTTCAAGATCGCCAACGACATTCGCCTGCTGGGCTCGGGCCCGCGTTCCGGTCTCGGCGAATTGATTTTGCCGGAAAACGAACCGGGCTCGTCGATCATGCCCGGCAAGGTCAACCCGACCCAGTGCGAAGCGATGACCATGGTCTGCTGTCAGGTGTTCGGCAACCAGACAGCTGTCACCGTTGCCGGCAGCCAGGGACATTTCGAATTGAATGTTTACAAGCCCGTGCTGGCATATTGTATGATGCATTCCATTCAACTGCTGTCGGACGCGGCGCGCTCGTTCACCGAACATTGCGTGGTGGGCATACGCGCCGATGAAAAGCGAATTCGCGATTTGATGGAGCGCTCGCTGATGCTGGTCACCGCGCTGGCTCCCAAGATCGGATACGACAACGCGGCGAAGGTCGCCAAATCGGCGCACGCGCGCGGAACAACATTGAAGGAAGAGGCTGTGCGCCTCGGATTTGTCAACGCCGCCGAATTCGAACGTCTGGTGCAGCCGGACAAAATGACACACCCGGGCTGAGTGCCCCCGGGAAACTACGGGTGAGAAGTATGAATTATGGATCATACCTGAAGAATGAGGTTGATCATCTATCGCGGTTGCGTTGACGCATGGTAGGAGCAGGAATTATTCGGTTTTCGCAGAGCGAAATATATTTTTTGATGCTATCAAAGAGCGCTACACGGGGATTCCGAATGACCATTCAATTTGCCAGCGCACGACACGATTTTTTTCCAGCCAATGAATTATCATGCCTTCGAGTCGCCGGATGATGGAGGCGAACATGGCAGACGTGATCAACCTGAAGCGATTCAAGAAGCGTAACGAACGGGAACAATCGGCAAGGCAGGCCGACGCCAACCGTGCGCGCTTCGGTCGGACCAAGGCCGAACGCGCTCTCGATGAACATCGCAAGGATCGCGCCGGCGATCTTTTGGACCAGCACAAGCTCGATGACGGAGACGCGTCATGAAGTCACCCGTCGTCAAGCGCTCGATCGTGGTCGCCGGCCACAAGACCAGTGTCAGCCTCGAAGAGGCGTTCTGGAACGGCATGAAGGAAATCTCGGGGCTGCGGAACATGACCTTGTCCGAGCTGGTCGGCGAGATCGACAGCAACCGCCAGCAGGGCAATCTGTCCTCGGCGATCCGTCTCTTCGTGCTGGACTATTTCCGCACCCGCGCCATGCCGGCTGCCGCGCCGGACGCACCGCGGCCGCAGGCCTAGAGCATTATCGGTTCTGATTGCATCAGAACCGAAGCTCCAGATTCTTGTTTTGACGCGTTTTCTTCACGCGAACCGGCACCCACTTCGCTCGAAAACGCTATGCCTTCGATCAGGGCGAGCGCGTCAGAGGGCGCGCCCCCTGCTCGATCGCAACGCTCAATAAACGAGTCCGGTGCCGGGCGGCTTTTCGAGCGCCGCGGCCAGCGAGCGATATTCCTCGCATCCCGTGCCGCAAATCGCCGCGATGCGGGTCAGATGATACGACGCCTGATCGCGATTGCCCTGCTCGATCTGCCACAGGCCGTAATACTGCCAGGTCAGCACGTGGTTCGGGTCCGCCTTCAGCGCGCGCTCGTACCAGGTCTGCGACAGCCTGTAATCGCCGAGCTTGCGATAGGAATAGCCGATCAGGTTGGCGACGCCGGCGTTGTCGTCGCGGCCGAGCGCCTTGAGCTGATCGATGGCGGCAGCATAATCGTTGCGCTCGTAGATCGTCGCGTGAGCCGCACGGTATCCTTGCCGGAAGGAGGCATCGTCGGCGCTCGACTGTTTGGTGGGCTTCTTTTTGGATTTGGAGCTCGACCTGGGAGCGGACCTGGTGTCGGGCGGCGGCGGGCTGGCCGAAGGCGGATCACCGCCGCCGCCGCCGCCTCCACCGCCGCCTGCGGCAAAGGCCGGAACGGATGGCGGCGATGCGATCAGAGCCACTGAAAACAGTGCCAGCGTTGCGAGCTTGATAGCTGATTTCAACATGCGAACCCTCCGGTTTTCCTGCGTGAGCGAATCCATGGTCCAGCCGCAGGTACAGACCCCGCCGGGCGGCAAGTATTCCGCCTGCCGCGCAGAGGCGCTGCGCGTTGCGGCAGGCTGGACGAATGACGGCAATGTATCTAATTGATTGGTCGTTGCGGTTCCCTGCCTAGCTGGCGGGCGGAACCCGACGACCGACGGAAGAAGACCCGTCACAGAGAAAGGCTGGAGAGAGAAATGGACATCGCAAAGCTGACCGCGCCCTGCGACCTCAGTCCATTTTCGGAAGCTCTCCATGCCTGCCTTTCTCGTTCTGGATTCCATCTCGCTCGCCACGCCTGACGGACGCCCGCTGTTCGATGGATTGACGCTTGCCATCGGGCGCGAGCGCACCGGCCTTGTCGGCCGCAACGGCTGCGGCAAATCCACATTGCTTCGCCTGATCGCGGGCCAGATCGAACCTGCAGGCGGATCGCTGCAACGCATCGGCTCGATCGGCATGCTCGCGCAGCTGACCGATGAACGGCTGACGGTCGACCAGGCGCTCGGCGTCGCCGGCGATCTTGCCCGGCTGCGCCGGCTCGAACGCGGCCAGGGATCGATTCAAGGATCGCTTGATGACGCCACCGAAGCGGATTGGACGCTGGAAGCGAGAATACAGGCGGCGCTGACTGATGCCGGGCTGGCGTCGTTGCCGCTGCATCGCCCGATCATCTCCTTGAGCGGCGGCGAGCGAACGCGCCTCGCGCTGGCGCGCCTCCTGATCGAGGCGCCGGATCTGCTGCTGCTGGACGAACCCACCAACAATCTCGACGCTGACGGCCGGCAGGCCGTGGCGCAGCTGCTCGAACGCTGGCAGGGCGGCATCCTCGTCGCCAGCCATGACCGCGCGCTGCTGGAACGCGTCGACCGCATCGTCGAACTGACGCCGATCGGCATCAGCATATTCGGCGGCGCGTGGTCGACCTTTGCCGAGGCGCGCGAGGCGGCCCGCGCCCGCGCCGCCGATGACCTCGACCGCGCCTCGGATGCCCTGCGCAACACCGAACGCGCGCTGCAGAAGGGGCGCGAAAAGAAGGCACGCCGCGACAAGGCCGGCCGCGCCTGGCGCGCCAAGGGCATCGAGGACAAGATGTTCATGGACCGCGAGAAGGAGCGCGCCGAGAACAGCGCCGCGCGCGAAAGCCAGCTCGCCGGCCGCCTGCTCGGCGAGCGTGTCGAGGCGCTGGAAATGGCCAGGGCGCAAGTCGAGATCCTGACGCCGCTTTCGATCGCGTTGCCGCGCACCCATCTGCCGGGCGGGCGCGAACTCATCGCCTTCAAGGACGTGGCGATGGCTTTTGGAGAGCGCCATCTGTTCGGACCGCTGTCATTCGAGGTTCGCGGACCCGAGCGGATCGCCATCCGCGGCGCCAACGGTTCTGGCAAGACCACCTTGTTCCGCCTGCTCACCGGCGAGCTGAAACCTGCGAGCGGCGACGTTGGCCGCCGCACCGACCGCATTGCCGTGTTCGATCAGCATATCGGCCTGCTCGATCCCGGGCTGAGCATTCTCGACAATCTGCGCCGCCTGAATCCGGAGCTCTCGGCCAACGCGGCCCACGCGGCGCTGGCGCGGTTTGCATTCCGTAACCGGGCGGCGCTGCAGATCGCGGCCAGGCTCTCAGGCGGCGAGCGGCTGCGCGCAGGCCTCGCCTGCGTATTCGCGCGCCCGCAACCGCCGTTCGTCCTGCTGCTGGACGAGCCGACCAACCATCTCGATCTCGCTTCCATCGAGGAACTGGAAAATGCGCTGAAAGGATTCGACGGCGCGCTGATCGCCGTCAGCCATGACGAGGCATTTCTGCAGGCGATCGGAATCGGGCGCGAGATCGTGCTCGGCTAGGCACACTCATAAGACCGGCGGCGCAACTACAGAAGCAATGTGTGTCCTGCCCTTAAAGCGACGCGGTTACCGCACCACAGTGAAGTGATACGAAGGGCCGGGCGAACAACGCTGACACCGCTACGCCACAGCCGAACGTGGCATCCCCTGCGTCCCATTGCAAACGTCCGCTTCGGCAAATATTGACCGAAAGTGGACCCTCTACAAACCGCGTGTGGTAGCTTTCCAGAACTTATCCATCGCTAAGCAATGTTCTTTGGACTTTGGTCCTAGAAAGCTGACCAGCGCCCTGAAATCGAATGCTCTCTTGCCGTCTGCATGCTGCAATGATTCAAGAAAGCCTGTCGACAAAGCGATCTGTTCTTCGGCAGAACCATTCTCTAGCGCCTGCTCACACAGCTCAAAGACGGATTTCATCGTGTCTTTTGGCAGCTGCTCGAAATGCTCGACGATAGCGTGTGCCAATCCTGCGCCAGCGACTGTTACAGGCACCACCTCAGGTGACCACTCCGCCTTCAGCGTATCGAGCGACTCTTTCAGTTGCGGCGCTAGACCTGCAATGCGATCAAGATAGCAATGATCTGTAGGCATGCGTTCAAATATGTCGGAGCTATCTGACGGCTGCAAGGAGTCATTTTCGACCGAGTACTGCCCGCCATTTGATATCTGCTTTGCCTCAAAAGCGACCCGCTGCCGATGGCTGCGCTAGTCAGTCCGCGCCCTAATTGGAACGCGGCGGCGGATTGCCCACTTGCGGCGTCAGCGCCAGCGGCGGACGCGGTTTCGCTTTGGCGGCTCCTGGTGCGGGCTTCACGTCGATCGGCGGCGGCAGCGGAGCAACCAGCGGCTGGCCTGCGACGGGTGCCGGCGGCGCATTGACGACGGGCGGACGCGGCGCCGTGGTCTTCTTCGCCGGCGGCCGCCGTGGATCGCGGCCGCCCTTTGTCTGGGTCGCCGGCGTGATTGGCGCGGCCTCCGGGATCGGCAATTGTCCATCCACGGGCGGCAGCACGATCGGCGCCGGCGCCGGCGGCGGCGGCTCGCCTCGTTCGATCGCATCGAGCCTTCGGGTTTCGTGATCGATCGCACGCACCGCCAGCCACGATGACAAAGGGGCAACGTCGACGCTGCGGCTGAGCGCGTCGGGCGTGCCGACCGCGAGCAGTTGAATCTCCGGACGTCCGGTCGTCATCGTCAAGGAAAGCGCGGCGCGGATATCGGCCTGATCGGCGGCGATATCGTATCCGCCGGAGACGGTGGCGCGCACGCCATTGCCGTCCAGCGTCGTGGCGCCCACGCGAAACCGGCCGTCCCTGACGGTGAACGGGATTTGCGCGGAAGGAACCGCAAGCGCGCCGGCCGGAAGAGCGGCTTCGACGATCTGCTTCAGTCGGACGTCGTCCTTTGCCTGCCCGCTGTCATTGGCGCGGACAGCCACTTCGAAGGCGCGCGGATCGAGGCCTGAGATCCTGGCCGCTTCCAGCGTCAGCGTTCCGCTGCCGGACAGCGCGCCCGCCAGCGCCGAGGCGCTGCGGCCCTGGCTCGTCAGCGTCATCTGCATCGACGCGCGGCCGGCCGGCATCGCGAGGTTGCGATAGCGCAGCGCCGTGCCGTCGACGCCGGAGAACTGGATACTCGCGTTCAACGCAATGCCGTTCGCGCCTGGCTTCGCATCCATACTGGCGCTGACATCGCCGCCGCCGATCTTGGCTTTGATGGCATCGAAGCTCAGCGACTGGCCGTCGCTCTTGATCATCCCGCTCACCGGCTGCAATTCGCTTCCGCCCGGCAGCACGCCGCGCAGCGCCTGAAACGCGATCCTGCCGCGCCAGCCCTTCGCCAGGCCAGTGCCGAGCGGCTCGGCGGCATCGTGTCCGGCGGCGCCGAGCGCCAGGGCGAAGGCCGGCGCCAGCGCGAGCTGATCGGCGCCGATTTCACCCTCGATCTCCTTCTCCTCGCCGAGCGTCACGGCCACGCTGCCGCGCAGGCGCGAACCGCCGGCGCTGCTGTCGAGGTCGTCGAAGGTCAGCCTGTTCCCGGTGAGCTGCACGCGCGAAGACAGGCCGATGTTCTGCGCCAGCGTATCCGCCGGCTTGAGATCGAGCAGCGGCCCGAAATCGGCGCGGCGAACTTTCAAGGAGAGAGTGGCCTTGGCCTCCTGTGCCCACGGTTCGGCGGAGCCTTCCGCTTCGGCTTCAAGTCCCGTTCCCGAGATCTTTGCCTTGAGGCGCAACGGCGCGCCCCACGCGCCCACAGCGCTGCCCTCGAATTGCGCCGGGCCGTCGCCCGCCGCCACGGCGCGATCGAGGCCGAGCAGGACAAGCAAGGCGCGGCCTTGCTCGGACGACAATCTGGATTCGATCCCGACGTCGCTCTGCCGGAGCGCGGCAAGATCGATGCCCTGGATTGCCGCCACAGTTGGCCTTGCGGTGATCGTGCTGACGCCCTTGAGCAACGGCGAGTCGAGATCGGCTGTGGCGCGCGCCTGGACGCGATCGGACTGCCCGGCACTCCTGGTGAGGTCGAGCGCCAGTTTCAGGCGCGCCGGGCCCGGGCTGGTCCCCACCGCATTGAGCCGCGCGGCCAGCGCCGGTGAAAAGGGAACGATCAGGCTGGTCAACCGAGCGAGCGAAGCGGCGCTCGAATTGAGCGCGAACCATCCGGTCGCGTTAACGCGGTCGAAATTGCCCGCGCCGTCCAGCGTCACGCTTTCAAGCTGGCCGATCTTCAACTGCTCGAGCGATATTTTTGTCGGCGAGTAGGCCAGTCTGGCGAGCAGCGGACTCAGCTCCTGCCCGGCGGAGATGGCGCGGCCGATATCGAGCGATAACTTTGCCTCATCCGGCCACTCGCCTTGCGGCCCCGCCAGCGACCGCGCAAAGGCCGTGGCGGCATCGAGATCGAGCCGCTCCGCCTTCAGTTCCGCATCGACCCGGGAGCCGTGAATTGCTTGCCGGTGCGACACCACCACCCTCCCCTCCACCGTGCCGCCCTCGATGTCGGCCTTCATGGCGTCGATGGCAAAGCCCTCAGGCGCGACGGTCACGTCGCCGCGCAGCCGAAGCGGCTTCTGGCTGCGATAGGCGATCTCGCCGCGGCCCTGCAGCCAGGTCAGCAGCGCCTCGGGATCGGAGGATTCGACGCTGAGCGCAGCCTTGAACCGCTCCGGCGTAACGCTCTTCGCACTGGCCTCGTTGAGTGAAACCCTGGTCGCGCCGGGCGCGCGGAACTCCAGTCTTCGGAGGCTCCAGGATTTGTCGTCGCCATGCAGCTCGGCAGCGATGTCCTGCAACGGGCGGCCGCCGAGCATGACCTGCTCGGAAGCGAGTTCGATCTGCGCGGGGATCGGCAGATGCGGAATGACTGATGTGAGCGCGCGCAGCGATGGTAACGCGCGAGCAGGTTCGGTGGAATTGTCCTTGGTGACGAATCTGTCGGCATCGAGCTGGCGCGCCGAGAGCGCCGCACGCAACAGCAGCTCCGCGCCGAAGCGGATGTCGCCGCTGCCTGAGAGCTTCAGCGCGCGCTCCTCGGGGCCATAGGTCACCTCGACCTGTTCGAGCCGCGCCGCCGAATAATCGGCCTTGACCTTCGCGGCGATGCGCCACGGTGGATCGTTGCCCTTGCCCTTCTGGCCGGGAGGAGCGACGAGCGTCATCGCGCCTTCGAAGCGCGGCGCACGGGCATCGAAATTCAGGATGCCGTCGAGATCGATGGCGAGCGCGCGCTGGCCCGGGTCGATATTGAGGTGAACGCGGGTGCCGTTGCCGTCGGGGCCCTGCCCCGAGGAAACGCGAAACGGATAGCGCGTGCCCGACAGCATGAAGTTGCCGTCGCCGCGGACCGAGCCGGCCAGCGACCGCACGTCGCCACTGAAGGCGATATCGTTCAGTTCGAGCGTGCTGCGGCTGGCTGCGTCATGCAAGGCGATGCGCCCGGTGAGATTGAGCCGGTCAATCGCCAGCGAACCCAGATTGACCGTCCCGGTCGATGCCGGCCAATCGATGCGTCCCTTGGCGTCGAGCCCGAGATCGAGCGACATGCCGTTGATCGTCAGTTCGGTCGCGCGCACCTCGCCGCGCATCAGCGAGCCCAGGCTGAATTCCACGTCGAGCTTGTCGGCGCGAACCTTGCCGAGATCGTTGGCGCCGCCGACCACGACCGACCGCAGTTGCAGCGACGGCGCCGGCAACAGCCGTGCGTCGAGCTTGCCGCCGACCCGGACCGGCGCGCCGACGATCCGCGTCGCCTCGGCCTCGAAATGCGGCCGGAACTGGTTCCAGTCAATGAAATATGGCCCGACAAGCGCGGCAATCAACGCAATGATGAAGGCGATTGCCAGGCCGAGCAGCGTCGTCTGCACGGTATCTCCCCTTGAACCGCCCCGGCGCGCAGGCCGCGCTACGCCGAACCCGGCCCCGGAGCAGCCCGGAATATAGAGGCAAGTGCGGCGATGTCACAGCGGCATACTGACAGGCGCCCCGCCCGGCTCCAAGCACCGGAGCCGAGGGTTAAAACGCCCCGCCAAGGCCTTACCAGCTCGCCGGCAGGCGCTTCAGGCCGCGCAGCACGAAGGTCGGCCGCCATTCCGGATTGACAGCGTCATCCAGCCGCAGGTCCGGCAGCCGGCGCAGCAGGGTCGAAATCGCGACTTCGGCCTCGATCCGCGCCAGCTGGGCGCCGAGGCAGAAGTGGATGCCGCCGCCAAAGAATAGCGGCCTTACATTGGGCCGGGCGATATCGAGGCGTTCCGGGTGGTCGGGATAGACCGCGGGGTCGTGGTTGGCCGAGCCCAGCAGACAGAGCACGCTCTCGCCCTTGGGAATTCGCTTTCCGCCGAGGTCTTCGATGTCTTCCAGCGCCACCCGGCCGGTCAGTTGCACCGAGGAGTCGTAGCGCAGGAATTCCTCGATGGCGTTGGTGATGAGCTCGGGCCTGGCCTTGAGCAGCGCGAGCTGGTCGGGATTGCGATGCAGCGCCAGCAAGCCGTTGCCGATCAGGTTGACGGTGGTCTCGTGGCCCGCGCCGAACAGCAGAATGATATTGGCGGTCAGTTCCTCGTTGGAGAGCTTGCTGCCGTCCTCCTCGGCCTGCACCAGCTGCGTAATCAGGTCGTCACCGGGGGTCTTGCGCCGCAGCTCGAACATCTGCTGGAAATACATCGCCGCCATCGCATTGCCGGCATTGCCCTGCTTGATTTCGTCCGGCGTCAGCGGCACCGGATCGAGCAGGCGTCCGCCATCGCGCGAACTTGTATAAAATACCTCGCGATGCTCCTCGGGGATTCCGAGCATGTCGCAGATGATGGTGACCGGCAGGCGGAACGCGAAATCCTCGATCAGGTCCATCTTGCCCTGCGGAATGATCCGGTCGAGCGTCTCGTCGACGACCTGCTGGATGCGCGGGCTCATGTCCTCGACCCGGCGGGCGGTGAACGCCTTCACCACCAGCCCGCGCAGGCGGGTGTGGTCCGGCGGATCCTGCTGCAGCATCCAGTGGCTCATGCTGCGGAACACCGGCTCGTCCATGATCTTGGGGCCGTAGCGGCGGATCGTGCGCTCGACGTAATCCTTGCCGAACCGCTTGTCGCGCATCACGAGGCTGACCTCGGCGTGGCGGCTCGCGACATACATGCCGAGCGGCGTCAGGTGCACCGGATCGGTGGTCCGCATCCGCTCGTAATGCGGATAGGGGTTGCGGATGAATTCCGGGTCCAGCGGATTGAACAACGGCGCGCTACTGGCAGGCTGAACATGTTCGTTCATGGTGACCTCAACTGGTTGCTGGCGGTGCGTAGCACAGCGCGTTTCCCCCGGGCCGGTCGAAACTCGATACATTATTGTATTGAGTTGCATTTTCGCCTAAACTGGGCGGATGTCAAGAGTGCGAACCAGACCCACAAGGGACGACACCCGCGAAAAGCTGTTCGAGGCGGCGGCGCGCGTGTTCGAGGAACAGGGCATCGGCGGCGCCAGCATCGAGGCGATCGCGGCGGCGGCCGGCTTCACGCGCGGGGCGTTCTATTCGAATTTCAAGAGCAAGGACGAACTGATCATCGCCATGCTCGAGGATCACGTCGAGCAATCCATCGGGCGCATCCGCGATCTGCTCGAGAAGCATAGGAACCTTGCGGATTTCATCGATGCGCTGAAGACCATGGACCGCAGCCAGCAGGATCCGCTCGGCCGCTCTCCCCTGCTGCATATGGAAATGATCCTGTTCGTGGCGCGCGCCGAAAAGCGCCGGCCTGAACTCGCCAAGCGGCTGCGCGCCCGCCGAAAGCTGGTCACCGACATCATCGAAACCACGGCCAGGAACAGCGGCCGGACGACTATTCTGAATCCGACATGGGCCGGCGCGCTGGTGCTGGCGCTGGAGGACGGCTTCCGCCTGCACCGCCTGATCGATCCCGAGACCACGCCGCCCGACAGCTTTTTTCGCGCCATCGGCGACCTGCAGAGGACGATGGGAATTTCATCGGCCTGAAACGGAAATATCCGCCTCGCGCAAGTCATTATGAGTCGCTAGCGTTAGCGGATGCCTGCGAACGCCGACACCGGAAATTCGACACATTCCGTGCACCGACGCACACGTCGTATCAATGCACCCGGATGGCCGCGCCTGAAGTGCCTGGCTTTGATTTCTCTGTGTCTTGCCGCCGCGATCGACGCCAGGGCCGGGGAAGTCATTTCGCTCGCGCTGCCGATCAAGTGCCAACCGGGCGTGACCTGCTTCTTTCAGAACTATGTCGATCACGATGCCTCGGACAAGGCCCGCGACTATCGCTGCGGCGGACGCAGCTATGACGGTCACGACGGCACCGACATCAGGATCCGGAACCTGGAAATACAGCGACAGGGAATAGAGGTGCTCGCCGCGGCGCCAGGACGCGTGATCGGGATGCGCAACGACATGGAAGACATCTCGGTCAAGACCGCGGGAAAGGCGGCCATCGCCGGAAAGGAATGCGGCAACGGCGTGGTCATCGAGCATGAGGGCGGCTGGCGCACCCAATATTGTCACATGGCCAAGGGCAGTGTCCGGGTCAATGCCGGCGATCAAATGACGGCCGGGCAGCCGATCGGCCTGGTCGGCCTGTCCGGCGATACCGAATTCTTTCATCTTCATTTCACGGTGCGGCATCGCGGAAAAATCGTGGATCCCTTTGCCTATGGTGCGCCTGAGAATTCCTGCGGTAGCGGCCGGTCGATCTGGGCCAGTTCCCTTGGCGAGCAGACGCAATACCGTCCCCGCGAAATCATCGATTACGGCTTTGCCGGTATCGCGCCGACCATGGAGCTGATTGAATCAGGAGAAATCGCCAGACATCCCGTTACCCCGGGCTCGGATGCGCTCGTCGCCTATGTCAGGGCCATCGGCTTGCAGGCCGGCGACGAGCAATTCCTCTCGGTGCAAGGCCCGGGCGGCGCTTCCGTCTCCGCCGCCAATCTTCCCGCCCTCGATCGGGACAAGGCGCAGTTCCTTGTTATTGCCGGAAAGAAGCGCAACGAACCAGCGTGGCCTGCCGGCCGCTACGCCGCGACGTACCGGGTGATCAGAGACGGCGCGGAAGTGCTGCGAAAAACGTTCGACATTGAAGCGCGTTCTCGATGAGCCGTGGTCGAGAGCAATTGCAGTTAGCCCGCGCCGCTCCTGATTTGCGCCTTGTGCATTTGTCCCGCGACCGCCCTCACCTTGCCAGGCGCCGCCCGCCAGATCGCCACCGCCGACAGGATGCTGACGGCGATGCCGATCGCAAAGGCTGACGTGTAGCTGCCTGAAAGATCATACAGCAACCCGGTCGCCCACGGGCCTGCCGCGCCGCCCGCCAGTGCCGCCAGCATGATGGTGCCAAAAATGCTGCCGTAATGCTTGCCCTGGAATATTTCGAGCACCACCGCGCCCATGACCGACGTCAGGCCATAGCCAAGCGCGCCCTGGGTGAAGATCATGAGATAGACCAGCGGCAACACCGGCGCGAATTTCAGGGCGATCAGCGCGGCGAAACAGATCGCAAAGCCGGCGCAGCTGATGGCCCAGATCCATTCGCGCCCGATCCGGTCGGAAAGATGCCCGAGCCAGATCTGGCCGAGGATTCCGAGCAGGCTGACGACGCCGAGCGCCCACACCGCAACATTCGCGCTGAAGCCGATATCGAGCAGAAATTTGGTCTGGTGCACCTGCACCGCATACCAGACATAAAGACCACAGAAGTAACCGAGCGAAATCCACCAGAATCGCGCGGTGCGCAGCGCGCGGCGCAGCGTCCAGTCGGTATTGGCCCACACGGGATCGACGACGTTCGAGCGAGGCGCGGCCGATGTCGCCGACGGCGCCGCATCGCCATCCGGCAATAACCCGATATCCTCGGGGCGCTTGCGCAGCAACAGGTTGATCGGGGCGAGCACGGCGAGCACCAGAATGCCCATCGCGGTGCACGCGGTGCGCCAGCCGGTCTGCTCGATCAAATGCTGCACCCACGGCAGCAAGGTCACCGAGCCGATGCCGACGCCGGCAAAGGCGAGCCCCATGGCGAGCCCGCGGCGGCGAATGAACCAGTTCGGCAGAAACAGCGATTGGCCGGAATAGCCGAGGCACACGCTGCCCGCGCCGACCAGCACGCCGATCGTGAGATAGAGATGCCAGGGCTGCGTCGTCAACGGCGCGAGCAACAGCCCGCCGCCCATCAGCAAGACGCCGAGCTCCATCACCCCGCGCGGCCCGAAGCGATCCATCATGCGCCCGATCAGCGGACTGACGGCACCCGATACCACGAAGCCGAAGGAGAAAGCGCCGGCCGTGACGCCGCGCTCCCATCCGAACTCGGAAATGATCGGCGGAAAGAACAGCGAGAACGCCGTCCGCGCATTGACGCCGATCGCCATGGTGACGAACGTCACGACGACGATCAGCCAGCCGTAGAAGAAGGGAAGACGCATTGGGGGGCTTTTTTGTGTGGATTTTCTTCGATGTCTCGGCAATGAGGATGTTCTTGGCAATAGTCTGATCGGCCATCACCTTCGCATCCGCGACTCAAGATGACACGAATTTCTTAGGGACCGTACCCGGATGTGGTTTCGATGCACAACCTTATCCGGTGTTTCACCACTTAATCGCTTTAGAATTGTGACGCGCCTCGATCGTTTCGCTTGTCGAGGGGCCCTCGTGGTTGGCAGCTCTTGATTCCGAGTGCTTTTCGCGCAGCTCTTGCGTGTGGTTCCATACCATCTAAGATGCAGAGCCGGGATCGCGAAATTGGTTCAACATGAACGATGAAGCGGTGGACAAAGGCGAAGAACAAGCCGCCCGGACCGGGCGATTTGCTGTACCGGGTGCAGGCGTTGCACTCGTGCGTCAAGAGACTGTCGTGCTGCTGGTCGATCTCGTGGAATCGGTGCGGCTCATGCGAGAGCACGAAGCTTTCACCGTTCGCCGATGGGCAGACTTTGTCGGCACCGTCACTACTGAGATACTGCCGCACTATCGCGGCGTCTTGGTGAAGAGTCTCGGTGATGGCCTTCTGGCGCGTTTCGAGACGGTGCCTGACGCCGCTGATGCCGCCGCCGCGATGCATCGGACACTTGCCGCGCAGAACGTCGGCATGCCCGAAGACCAGCATTTCGACCTGCGCGCCGGAATCAACGCCGCGATGGCATGGAGCGACGGGATCGATATCTACGGGACCGGCGTAAACCTGGCGGCGCGGCTGGCAACGCTGGCCGGCCCGGGCGAGACGATTGCCAGCGCCTCAGCGCATGAGCAACTGGCGGCCGCCTTGGCAAGTCTTGCGAAGCCCGGCGAGACCATCGGCAGCGCCACAGCACGCGACGAGCTTACGCATGGTGTCGATGCGTCGTGCGAAGACCTTGGAGAATGCATTCTCAAACATTTTGACAAGCCGGTTCGGGCCTATCGCGTTGGCCCGCCTAGTCCGCTTCCAAGCCTTACTCGGCGGCGCGACTATGGAACGGCCATGCAGCCGACCATTGCCGTGATCCCCTTCTCTGCGAGGAGCGACAGCCCAGCGCTTTTCGATGTCGGCAACCTGATTGCCGACAGCGTGATCTGGCGGCTGTCGAAGGCAGCGGACCTGAAGGTGATTTCACGCCTGTCGACTGCCGTATTCCGCGGCCGCGCGAGCGATGTCGCAGAGGTGTCGGCGCATCTTGGCGCCACCTATGTCCTCGGCGGCGCGTATGTTGCGGATGCGGGCAAGATCATGGTGACTGCCGAACTCTCCGAAGCGCGCAACAACCAAGTGGTCTGGACCGACCGATTGAACGGCGAAATCGGCGATCTGCTGAGGCCGGAAAGCGAACTGGCGGATCGTATCGCCCAGGCAGTGCATTTGTCCGTACTCGACGCCGAGGTCGAGCATATCCTGACCCAGCCGCTGCCGACGCTCGAGAGCTACTCGCTGCTGCTTGGCAGCATCAAGTTGATGCATCGCTCCAGCAAGGAGGAGTTTCTCCAGACGCGGAGAATCCTTGACGAACTGATTAACCGGCATAGCCGGATCGCGGCCCCGCGCGCTTGGCTCGGTAACTGGTACATCCTGCAGGTGACGCGCGGCTGGTCTGAGGACCGCAAGCGCGAGGCGGTCGAGGCCTTAAGCGCAACCCACGCCGCCCTCGACCGGGATCCGTCGGATGCGCTGGCGCTGGCGACCGAAGGGTTTGTCTACTGTCACTTGTTGAAGGACTTGGAGACCGCTCGCAAGCGCTGCAACGATGCCGTGAATGCCAACCCCAGCCACGCCCTCGGCTGGCTCTATCTCGGCACCGTTAACGCGTTCATGGGGGAAGGGAAAGCGGCTGTGGACGCGACACGCCGCGCGATAGAGCTCTCTCCGCTCGATCCGCAACGCTACTACTTCGAGTGCCTTGGCGCGGCGGCAGAGCTTTCCGCGCATCAATACGAGAATGCTGAAAGGCTTGCGCGCTCATCGCTTGTGCACCACCGCATGCATTCTTCCACGTGGCGGGCCCTGACGATCTCGCTCGTGGCGCAGGAGCGAATGGATGAGGCGCGCGAGGCGCTCGCCAGGCTGCTGCAACTCGAGCCGCAGTTGACGGTGGAGCGATATCTTGCGCGCATGCCGAATGCGGCGCTCGAAACCGGCCGGCAATGGGCGTGCTGCCTGGCCATGGCGGGGTTGCCGTCGGGAAACGGCAACTCGAACCGGCATTGATCCTGGAGAAAAATATCTGGCTCGTGTGAAGCAATACACATTCGGAACGGGCACTACCGGACAAATTGCAATGACGCGCTTACTGGCGGAAAGCTGACTTACTCACAGAGGAGGCAGGAATGACTCAACTGGGCGGAGCGGGTGGAGCGGGCGGAGCAGGTGGTGCGGGCGGAGCCGGTGGTGCCGGCGGGGCTGGTGGGGCCGGTGGCGACGGCGGCGCGGGCGGCGCGCTGCTTGGCACGCTGGCCGATGCCTATGCCAATTCGATCATGGTGGACGCGCTCATCCTCGGGCGCGAAGGGACGATCGTCGTTCCCGAGAATCCGACGCCCCCCCACTACACGTCCTACGCGCCGGCACTGCCGACGCCCATCGATGACGAGAAACAAATGGAACGCTGGGAGCCGTGGGTTCGCGCCTACACGGCGATCGGCGAAATGATGCAGGGGATCAATTTTCAGGCATCTGGCAACGCATTCCAGGTCCTGTCGGGCGCATCGTTGATTGCGGAAATCGGACGTCCGCTAAAATCGACGTTCGAGGCACAAATCCCGATGGTAATAAGCTGGGCCGAACTGCGTAACGAGCGTGCCACCGAAATCCTGGCCCAGATCGATCCGCAATACGCTTTCTGGTCCTCGATCGTCTACATGCACCCCGACCGGACCAAGCGCACATTCGAACTCATCAACATCCTGCTGCAGTTCTGCGTCTACGTGGAGATGCGCTTCAAGCACGCGCTGGCATGCTGGCGCCCGGTCGAATGCAATGCCCAGGTGCAACCGATGATCACAACCCCGGGACACGGGGCCTTCCCGATGGGACACGGAACCAATGCCTACGCCGTAGCCTACGTGCTGAGGAAGCTGCTAAATCTCGATGCGGCAAACCCAACGGTGATCGACCAGCTCGAACGCCAGGCGGCGCGCATCGTAACCAACCGCGTCATAGCGGGAGTCCATTTCCCGGTCGACAGCATGGCAGGACGCATGTTGGGCGTGGCCTTGGGTGAGTACTTCGTCGGGCGTTGCACGGGGGGCACATTCATGGGCCGGAAGTTCATCGCCGCCGGAATCGACAGCGCTGCCACCACAGACTTCAATCCGTTCAGCGGTACTCAGGCGCTCGACACCTTGCCGTTCTACTCGCAATCCGCGGGAGCGACCATCGCGAAGTCAGATTTGATGGAGCATGTGTGGGACAAGGCGCAGTATGAGTGGGAAGGAAAATTTGGGCTCTGATTGATTCAGCTCTGGATTCTTGTTTCGACGCGTTTTCTTCTCGCGAAACGGAATGCTCCTCGCTCGAAAACGCTATAGGGCAAGCATCGTTGTACAGCCGGAAGTGGAGAACGTTCCATGGCCGAAATGGAATTGCCGAACTGCTTTGGCCCGTACCTCCGGTACGCGATCGCGACGGACTTCAAGTACTTCGAGTCTTTCGACGACCGGGATTTCAGGCTGTTCCTGCTTGTGGAATTCAAGGACCTTACAACGGCAGCGGTGTTCAAGAAGGCAATCACTAAACCCGGATACGCCGTTGAATTCAGCCCGGTCGACCGCGATTCGCGATACACCACCATGCGCACTCACAAGAACGCGGTTAAGGATGCGGCCACCGATCACGACACGTTCGAAGCCTGGAATGACAATGTATCCAGGGTAGAGCTCTCGCTTCCGCTGAAGCCTACGGACAGCAGGACATTCGCCCGAAAACTTGTCGACCGCTCAGGCGAGCATCCGCCGGAACATTTGATCGGCGTCATAGACGATGGCTGCCCGTTCGCCGCTGCGCATTTTCTCAACGCTGGAGGTGCCGGCACACGGGTGCGTGGTATCTGGGATCAGAACATTGGAAGGACGCCGATCCAGCTGGGTATTGACGCGTTCGGTAGGAACCTGATCGACTTCAATTATGGCCTCGAGTTTTTGCGCGAGACGATCCCAGGCTCGCCCGCGATGATTGGACTCAACGATTGGATCCAGGCGCATCGGACGACCGCGGGCAGCATAGACGAGGATGGCTGCTATGCGAACGCCGGATTCAAGACCCTCAAGCGCCAGCGTTCACACGGCGCTCATGTGATGGATGTGCTCGCGGGACGCGTTCCGATCTCGGCGCGCATCGCGCGCCGTGACCCACCAAACTGGCAGCCCGGTCTCGATCCTGGTGCCACCACCGACGTAGTTTTCGTTCAATTTTCGGAGGGCTGCATCCGTGACGCGACAGGCGTGTGGCTCAAGTCGTATGTCTTGGATGGCATCGACTACATCATGTCATTTGCCGACCCGAATATAACGAAGAGCGTGCTCATCAATGTCAGCTACGGGCCGACGACCGGACCGCACGACGGCACGGCGGAACTGGAGCGCGCGCTGACGGAGCTCGTCACGATTTTCGACGGCTCTTCTGGAAAACCCAAGCTTGAGATCTTCCTGCCTGCCGGTAATGCCTATCTGACTGAAGGTCACGTCGCTTTCGAGAGGACTGCGACGCTGCCCAGCCACGTCGATTGGACATGGCGCATTCCACCCGACAATTCGGTGCTCTGTTTTGCGGAGGTCTGGATGAGAAAGGACGACGCGAGCGGTGTGATCGTCACGCTTACGTCGCCCAGCGGCCTCACTTCCACATCTACCACCGGTCCCATTCCGCCGCCCGACGGCATCCCCTTTCCGTCCTTCACCGGCGTGTACGCCCCGCGCGAATGGGGTGACAACACGGTGTGGCTGCTTGCGGTCGAGCCCACCATCGCTGATTCCGGTTTCGTGCCGGAGCATGGGGATTGGACGATCCGGGTCGATGGCGTTGGCGTGAACGTTAAGGTCCATGCCTATGTGGCCCGCAGCGACCCGAACTTGGACGTGCGCTCGGGCGCCAGGCGCTCCTATTTTGTCGACGCCGAGTGGGAGCGAACCCGGTCGGCCGAGGCCAGATGCAAGTACGCCAATGGGGAGTTCGACAAGGCCGGATCGCTAATCCATCGCCATGGCACACTCAACGGGATTGCCACCGCCAGCGTTCCCAGCGTGCATGTTGCCGGTGGCTACATCCTTTCGAACGGACGCAAGTCGCCTTATGCGTCGGCTGGCCCTGCGCGCGGAGGTCCCCGCACCGGTCCGGACTACGTGCTGCCCTGCGACGAGTCCTACGCTCTCGGCGGCATACGTGCCGGAGGCAACAGGAGCGGCGCCGTGTTTCGGCTAGCGGGCACCAGTACCGCGGCACCGCAGCTGGCGCGGCAGGTAGCCAAGCCGGCGAGTGGATTGCCCTTCCCGCCGCCGACCAACGTTCCATCTTCGACCGACATCGTAGAAATTGAGAAGCGCGGTGGCGGCAATATAGAGCCCCCGTAATGTCAGGGACGACGCGTCCAACGCTCGGCATTGACCGCGCCAGCCGGCACCTCGCCGGCGACAATGGCCTCGACCTGCCGCACCGTTTCCAGCGACTGGCTCTCGATCGCCGGCGGCGTCAGGCCGCCGATATGCGGCGTCGCGATGACGTTCGGCAGTTTTGCCAATTCCGGCGTCGGCATCTGGTCCAGCGCGCGGCCGACATCCATCGCGGCGCCGGCGATGCGGTTCTCGCGCAATGCCGCTGATAACGCCGCCTCGTCGACGAGGTTGCCGCGCGACAGGTTGATGAAGAACGCATGCTCCTGCATACGGGCCAGCGCCGCCTGCCCGATCAGGTTCTCGGTTTGCTCGTTGGCAACCGCGAGACAGACGACGTAGTCGGATCGGACAAGCAGATCGTCGAGCGGCACATGCTGGAGACCCTGTTCGCTGACGGTGGCAAAGGGATCGGCGATCAGAACTTCCATGCCCAGCACCTTGGCGATCTGAGCCAGGTAACGGCCGATGCTGCCATAGCCGATGATGCCGAGGCGGCTGCCCGCCAGTTGCCGGCCCATGACGATTTCGGGCTTGCGCTCCGAATGGTAGTCGGCGGTGGCGCGCGAAACACCGCGCGACAGATCGACCATGAAGCCGAGCGCGAGTTCGGCGACCGACTGGACGAACCCTGGTCCGGCTCGCGTGACCAGGACGCCGGCCGCGGACGCAGCATCGACGTCAACATTGCGGATATCGACCGCGCAGCGAACGAAGGCGCGCAAGTTTGATAGCGCCGGAAATATCTCGCTTGATCCGGCGGTAAGCCGGTCTGCCACGATGATATCGACATCGCGCGCGGCCTCGATCAGGCCGGCGGCGTCGAGCGCGTCGTTCGATTCATGCAGCTTCACCTGCGCGATGGCTTGCAGCCCGTCGAGACTGCGCGCGCCGTAATACTGGGCGCGAGACTGCGGTGTATGGGTCAGCAGGATTTTCAACGCTGGTGGCTTCCCTGTCGATCACCATGACATGTGGCGTCACGGCCGTACATCTATGGCAAAGCCGCCGCCTCGCGCAAGGCTGCGGCGGCCGCTTCGGGCTACTTGGAACGGGCGACCGTCGTGCCATCCCAATCTTCGCCGGCGGGATTGTCGAGCTGCTGTCGGCAGCGTTCGATCATCGCCGATGACGCTGTGTCGTCGTTACGGATTTTCAGCACGTTCTCGAATGAACCGATCGCAGCCGTAAAATCGCGCGCGCGGAAGGCGGCCAGGCCGGATTCATACGAGGCCACCCAGTCGGGGGCGCCGCCGAACTCGCCGGCCATATCAAGCAATTCATAGATCTGCAGTCCGCCCGCGCGGCCGTAGACCGCCAGCCGGTCGAGTTCGCGAACCACGATGCTTTTCCCCGCCAGCCGGCGCGTTTCGGGGCCGATGATGATCGTGGAGCCGTACGCCTTGTTGGTGCTCTCCAGCCGGCTCGCAATATTTACGGCGTCGCCGATCACGGTGTAGTTCAGCCGGACTTCCGATCCGATATTGCCGACCAGCATGTCGCCGGAATTGATGCCGATGCGAATCTTGACGGGCTGGCCGTGGTCGTCGACGAGGCCGGCCTCTTCCACCGCGCGCCGACATGCCAGGGCCGCCCGGCAGCAATCGACGGCATGATCCGGATTAGGCGCCGGCGCGCCCCAGAACGCCATCACGGCATCGCCGATGAATTTGTCGATCGTGCCGTTCTGGTTTTGAATCTGCACCGAGACGCTGTCGAAATAG
The DNA here is from genome assembly GCF_023101085.1 of Bradyrhizobium sp. 170. Classification (NCBI taxonomy): domain Bacteria; kingdom Pseudomonadati; phylum Pseudomonadota; class Alphaproteobacteria; order Hyphomicrobiales; family Nitrobacteraceae; genus Bradyrhizobium; species Bradyrhizobium sp. 170. Next base: position 7,390,047 of record NZ_CP064703.1, read on the forward strand.
CGCGACAGCAGCGGAATGATCCGGTCGCCGAGCCGCTCCGACATCCCGGTAAAGCCGGCGAGATCGATGAACATCACGCTCATCGGCCGTATCGCGCCGCCGAGGCGCGCGCCGTTGCCGTCGCTGATCAGCCGCTTCACCAGGTCGGCCGGAATGTATTTCCGGAACGCCGCAAGCCCCTGCGCCATGTCGCCGATCGCGCCAGAGAGGTTCCCGATCTCGGTCAGCCGCGACGGATGCCGCTGCACCTTGTCGAGGTCAAAACGCTCGACATGCCTGATCTCGTTCACCACCTTGATCAGGGGTGCTGCGATCAGGCGCTGGGCGAGCCACGCCGACAGCAAGCCGGCGCAAACGATCGACACCGCAAGGCCGATCAGCAAATTCCGGATCGTCATCTGCACCGGGCCGAGAAATTCCGATTCCGGCACCACCGTCACCAGCGACCAGCCGGGAAACGAAATCGGCGTTATGACCGCCTGGTAGGCCTTGCCGTCCCGCGTCACCGTCGTATTGAACGGCTGCCCTTCGCCGGGTTCGTAGGCGCTGCCGGCGTTTCTGATCGCATCGACCGCGACCGGAAACAGCGGATGATCGGTTTTCAGCTCCACCAGCTCGCTGGCATCAGGATCGGGCGAGGCCACCACCTTACCGTCCCGCTCGAGGATAAAGGCGCCGGCAGATTTGCCGACCGTGAGCTGCGACAGGAAATTCGAGACGCGGGTCAGTTCGATGATGATGGCGACGACGCCGGCCGGCTTGCCGTCAATCGCGACCGGGGCCGAAAACGCCGCCGCCAACCGTTCGCCGCGCGGATGCGCCGTCGACGTCGACCAGTATTCATCGTTGGTCTGGTGGGCGACCCGAAACCATTCCTGCTCCGTCACGGAATAGTCGGTTTCTTCGAACCAGCTGGCCTTGAGGCGCAGATCGTTGCCGACGAATTCGTAGCGATTGATGCGCATGTTGCGATCGGGCGTGATCTCGAGCATTTCGATCACATTGTTGCCGAGCTTGTGTCCGGCAAAGAACGATCCATCCGGCCATCCGAACGCCACCCAGGAGATGGTTGGCTGCGACAGCAATTGCGACCGGAAGACGACTTCGCGTTTCCTGGCATCGCGCGGCTCGAACACTTTTTCGGCCAGCAGCGTTCGCACCGCCAGCATCGACGACCGCGCCTCGGTGGTGACCGACTGCAATTCGTCGCCAACTGCCGAAACGATCTGGTCGTTGATGGTGTTGGCGAGCGTCTGACTGACCTGATGGGCGGTGCGCCACCACAACAAATGCACGCCGACGGCGCTGACGACGATGGACGTCAGCACGAGGGCGGAAATGGCGGTGCGGATACCGAGGCGCATGCAGGGGTCCTGTTTCGCGGAGCCGTTACCGGCCTTACGCGACCATACCAGCGTCTGTTTCAGCCGCGAGGCCATTTCGGCGCCCCGGACACGGCTCTGTGACCGCAGTTGAGCCGTAATGGCGACGAAACTTATCGATTGTCTGTTCCGTACCAGCCAGGACGGCGCTATGCCTTGTGGCAATTCTCGAAGGTCATGCAATGCACGATGTTTCCATCCCGGCGGCCCTGATTGCCGGTCTCGTCAGCTTCCTGTCCCCCTGCGTGCTGCCGCTGGTGCCGCCCTATCTGATCTATCTCACCGGCGCGACCATCGAGCATGTCGCCAATGAGGAGACCACGAAGACCTCCAGGCGGGCGGTGATGGCTTCGGCGCTGATGTTCGTGCTGGGCTTTTCCACCGTCTTCGTGGCGCTCGGCGCCAGCGCTTCCCTGATAGGCGGCCTGATCCGCGCCTGGTCGGCAGAGCTCTCGATCCTGGCCGGCATCGTGATCATCATCATGGGCTTGCATTTCCTCGGCCTGACCCGCATCGGGCTGTTGATGCGCGAGGGACGGATGACGATGCCGAAGCCGGTCGGCCTGTGGGGCGCCTATGCCATGGGCCTCGCCTTCGCCTTCGGCTGGACGCCCTGCATCGGCCCCATTCTGGCAGCGATCCTGTCGATCGCAGCCGCTGAGGCCACCGTCACCAAGGGCGCCGGCCTACTCGCGGTCTATTCCGCCGGGCTCGGAATTCCGTTCCTGCTGGCAGCCTTCATGATCGAGCAGTTCTCCTCGCTGTTCGCGCGGATGAAGCGGCACCTCGGCAAGGTTGAGCATGCCATGGGCATCCTGATGGTGATCACCGGCATCGGCTTCCTGACCGGTTCCGTCACCAGCATCAGCATCTGGCTGCTGGAGACTTTCCCCGCACTGCAAAATTTCGGTTAGGCCACGTAACAAGCGGGCCGGCCATTGCGAAATTCCTGTCAGGACCAGATCGCCGCAATCGCGGCCGCGGCTTTTTTGCGCGAACCGGATTGAAGGAAGCCGCAGGTCGCGGTCTCGCGTCGCCAAATACATAAAGGGGGGTTCATATGTATTTCATCGTCAATCTGCTCATCCTGCTGCCCGCGCAAATCGCATCGTATTTTTCCTGGGCCGGGCCGCTGATCATGCGGATCATCGTCGGCTACACCTTCATGCTGTCCGGCTGGGGCAAGCTCACCCATCTTGAGCAGGTGACCGAGAATTTTGTCGGCTGGGGCATTCCATTCCCGAACATCCTCACCCCCTTCGTAGCCGGCGTCGAATTCTTCGGCGGTGCGATGCTGATCCTCGGCCTGTTCACGCGAATCCCGGCCGCGATGCTGGCGGTAGTCATGGTGGTCGCCATCAAGTCAGCGAAATGGGGCGACGTCGATTCGCTGGAGACGCTGCTCGGCTTCGAGGAGGCAGTCTACTTCGCCGGCTTCATGTGGTTGGCGATCTGCGGTCCCGGCGCTGCGTCACTGGACCGGCTCCTGGTGAACATGGCCGGCCACAGCGAGAAATCGACCTGATCTCACAATCCTGTGACAGCGCCGAAAAGCTGAGCCCGGATTTTGCCCGCTGCGTAGCTGTCGAAACGCCAGCGTTTCCGGGAGCCGCCATGAAACTCGTCCGCATCGTCGCCTTCGCCCTCGCCACGCTTGTGGCGTCGCCATCGTTTGCCGCGGATGGGCCAAAATGGAGTGAATGGAGCGACGATCTGTTCGCCCGCGCGCAGGCCGAGCAGCGCTTCGTCATCCTCGATCTCGAGGCGGTGTGGTGCCACTGGTGCCACGTCATGGAGAAGACGACCTACGCCAATCCCGAGGTCAAGGAATTGCTCGTCGCAAAATATCTGCCGGTGCGGGTCGATCAGGACGCCAACCCCGATCTGTCGAGCCGCTATGGCGACTGGGGCTGGCCGGCGACCATCGTGTTCGGCCCCGACGGCACCGAGATCGCCAAGATCAGGGGATATATCGAGCCGGAGCGGATGCAGGCACTTCTCAAGGCGATCATCGACGATCCGTCGCCCGGACCGTCGGTCGGCGAAGCCTTTGAGGTGAAGCCGTCGACCTCGGCCTTCCTCGACAAGGAACAGCGCGCCGCGTTGACGAAGAATGTCGACGAATCCTACGAGGAAAAACTCGGCGGCTGGGGCGAGAACCAGAAATACATCGACGCCGACAGCATGGATCTGGCGATCACGCGCGCAGAGGCCGGCGATGCCACCGCGATCAAGCGCGCCCGGCAGACGCTCGATGCCGCCATCGCGCTGATCGATCCGGTCTGGGGCGGCGTCTATCAATACTCGGAAGCGGGCTCCTGGACGCATGCGCATTTCGAAAAGATCATGTCGTTCCAGGCGCAATATCTCCGGCAGTACAGCCAGGCCTATGCGCTGTGGAAGGATCCGAAATATCTCGCCGCCGCCCGCAACATCGAACGCTATCTCGCGGATTTTCTGACGAGCCCTGACGGTGCGTTCTATGTCAGCCAGGACGCCGATCTCGACCACGATACCGACGGGCACAAATATTACGCGCTGCCAGACGGCGAGCGCCGTAAACTCGGCATGCCGCGCATCGACAAGAATTTATACGCGCGCGAAAATGGCTGGGCCATTTCAGGACTTGCCGCGTACTACAACGTCACCAGCGATCCCAAGGTGCTGGCGATCGCAGAACGCGCCGCGAAATGGGTGATCGCCAACCGAGCGCGGCCGGATGGCGGTTTCCGTCATGGCGAGAAGGATCGCGGCGGACCATTTCTCGGCGATACGCTCGCGATGGGCCAGGCCTTCCTCGATCTCTATGCCGCCACGGGAAATCGCGACTGGCTCACTTCAGCCGCGAAGGCCGGCGATTTCGTCGCGACCTTCCGGGATGAGGCCGGCGGCTTCGTGACCTCGAAGTCCGCGGAAGGCAAGACCGGCGTGCTCGCAAAACCCGCCAAGCTGATTGACGACCAGGTGCAGGTCGCAAGGTTCACGAACCTGCTCAACCGCTACTTCGGCAGCGAGACCTATCGCGAGCAGGCCGCGCACGCGATGCGCTATCTCGCCAGCGCCGCGGCCGGCATGATGCGCCCCGTACCCGGCGTCCTGCTCGCCGACGAAGAACTCGCGGTCGAGCCCACCCACATGACAATCGTCGGACACAAGGACGACGCCCGCGCGAAAACCTTGCACGCCCTGGCCCGTGCGCTGCCGGCCCGCTACAAGCGGCTGGAGTGGCTCGATCTGCGCGAGGGCAAGCTGCCCAACCCCGACGTCGAATATCCCGACCTCGGCGAACCCGCGGCGTTCGCCTGCAGCAACCGCATCTGTTCGTTTCCATCCTTCAATGCCGAGGAGTTGCGGGCCACGGTTGCGCAGATGGCCAGGCTGAAACCGGTGCGTGGATAGCTTGATTGAATCTCGTTGTGCAACGCAACCGACCGCCGCATCCCGGCTAATCCGTTGAAGCGCTGCGCTTTCCGCACGGCGCACGGCCGCGAAGGTCTCTGTCATGCGCAACGAAATACTTTGGAACCGCCGGGGTTAGACACGGACGGGATGTCCAAATGAAAAAAAGAAAATTTTCTTTTGAAACTCTGTAACCAAATCGCCCGATGCCCCGTAGCTGGCTCTGGATGAGCACCAAGGTCACGGAGACCCGCCGTTTACGGCAGGCCTCCGCGACCCGATTGCCATCCGTCACATCGCTTGCGTTGTGGGGTCCGTGATCGAGAGATCAACGGGTGCGCACGGCGTATTGTCTTCAAACAATCATCGAGGAGATCGTCATGAAGTTGAATTCCAAGTCCGGTGCGACGCTCGCCGCTGCCGCCGCTACCCTGTTCCTCGCCGGCTCGGTGGTGTCGACAGTGTCGACATCAGCGAACGCCGCCGCGGGCAAGTGCATGGCCGGCAACGCCTGCAAGGGCCAGAGCGCTTGCAAGGGCTCGGCCAATGCCTGCAAGGGCCAGAACGCCTGCAAGGGCACCGGCTTCTCGATGGCCTCCGAAAAGGAGTGCGCCGCCAAGGGTGCCAAGTTCGTCAAGGGCTGATCGGCGGACAGGTGCGAGGGAGGGCCCGGCGCTGTGCCGGGCCCTCGTTGTTTCGACCCGGCGGCTGAAATAAATTCGGCCCCGCGTGTAACCAGGGCCAGATCCACCGCGTAACTATCTCCGGGTGCCGTTTGTTGGCTGGAACTGTCGCTGCTTGCGGGCGATGCACCCTCACACTTCTCTTGGAGGATACCCATGAAGATGACATCCAAGTCCGGCACCGCCATTGCCGCCGCCGCCGCCACCCTGTTCCTGGCGGGCGCCACCATGTCGAGCCCTACCTACGCAGCCGGCGAAGGCAAGTGCGTCGGCGCCAATGCCTGCAAGGGCCAGAGCGCATGCAAGGGCGGGGCAAATGCCTGCAAGGGCCAGAACGCCTGCAAGGGCCAGGGCTTCTCCGCCATGACCAAGGAAAAGTGCGACGCCGCCAAGGGCAAGTTCATGCCGTCCTAGTGGCGGTCCGATCGAGGCCCGGTGTAGGCCGGGCCTCGCATCCATGCTAGGTTGAGCGTACAGTTTGGGACACGCCTCGTTTGGCGGAGCCCTTCGACGGAGACGAGATGAACGTCGCGAGCAGATTGCCAGACACTTCGGCGGCCGCGCTTGCAGACCGTCCAGCGACATCGGCCAAGCCGCCCTTCCTCGGTTTCGGGCTCGGCCTGCGCCACCAGCATTACGACGAAATCCTGGGCGGCAATCCGCCGATCGACTGGTTCGAGGTCATCAGCGAAAATTACATGCTGCCCGGCGGCCAGCCGCTGCGTACGCTCGATCGCATTTGCGAACGCTATCCCGTGGTGATGCACGGCGTGTCGATGTCGATCGCCTCCACCGCGCCGCCGAATTTCGAATATCTGCAAGCCCTGAAGGACCTCGCCGGACGCGTCGAGCCGAAATGGGTATCGGACCATCTGTGCTGGACCGGCGTGCACGGCAAGAACCTGCATGATCTCCTGCCGATCCCCTACACAAGGGAAGCCCTCGATCACGTCGTCAGCCGCGTCCAGCTGGTGCAGGACTTCCTCGGCCGCGCCATCGTGCTGGAGAATGTCTCGACCTACGTTCAGTTCAACAATTCCGAAATGACGGAATGGGAATTCCTGTCCGAGCTGTCGCGACGCGCCGGATGCTGGCTGTTGTTCGACGTCAACAACGTCTATGTCAGCGCCTTCAACCACGGCTACGATCCCTTGACCTTCCTCAATGGAATTCCGGCGGATCGCGTGGTGCAGTTTCACATGGCCGGCCACAGCCACATGGGCACCCATATCATCGACACCCACGACCACCCGGTGTGCGAGGATGTCTGGGAGCTCTATGCCGCAGCCCTGAAACGCTTTGGCCGGGTCTCGACCATGATCGAGCGCGACGACAACATTCCGCCGCTCGACGAACTGCTGATCGAGATTGCCAGGACCCGCGAGATGGCCGAAAAAATTCTGCCGGCAGGCAGGCAGACGGGATGAGCGACTTCGCGCGACAGCAGGCCGAGTTTCAGCGCGGCATCCTTGATGGCGACGAAAAGGTGCTGGCTGAAATCCTCGACAGTCCGCGGGAGAAGCGCGAGGTGCTGTTCGGCGTCTATCGCTATGCCTATGGCTCGCGGCTGGTCGAGGCCATGCGCAACGACCATGAGCTGCTGCATCTTTATCTCGGCGACGAGATGTTCGATGAGATGGGCCACGCTTACGTCAAGGCGCGCCCGTCCGGGCATCCGAACCTGCGCTGGTTCTCGCAAGGCCTGCCGGAGTTCCTGAAATCGACCGCGCCCTACGCCGACCATCCCGAGCTGTCCGATCTCGCCGCACTCGAAAAGGCGCTCAACGACGCCTTCGATGCCGCGGAAGGCAAGGTTGTCGAGCTGACCGACATGGCGGGCTTTGCGCCGGAAGCATGGTCCGGCCTCCGATTCCGGCCGCATCCCACTGCATCCAGGCTCGACGTTGCGACCAACGCGGCCGCGATCTGGCTCGCGCTCAAGAACGACGAAGCGCCGCCGGACGCGGCCGGACTGGAGCAGCCCGCGCATCTCCTGGTCTGGCGCCAGGACGTCACGCCGATGTTCCGCGAACTTTCGGCGGAGGAGGCGATGATGTGGGATGAGGCCGCGAACGGCATTCCGTTCGGCGTGCTCTGCGAAATGCTCGCGACCTATGACGACCCCGGCAGCGCGGCGGGCCGCGGCGCGGGCTATCTGCACGGCTGGATCACGGCAGGACTTTTGACGGATGTTTCCGTCGGCTCATGAAGGGGAGCGCTCGGCGAATGGGAATAGACACCGATCGCCATTTCATCGAGCGCATGCATTGGGATGAAGTCGCGCGGCGCATCGGTGATGGCGCGGTGGCAATATTGCCGATCGGCGCCGCAGCCAAGCAGCACGGCTTCCACCTCCCCCTCAATACCGACCGCATTCAGGCCGAATGGCTCGCAGGCAGGATGGCGGAAAAAATCGACGCGCTGATCTGGCCGACGCTGACCTACGGCCATTACCCTGCCTTCGTCGATTATGCCGGCAGCAGCAGCCTTTCGATTTCGACCTTCGAGGCGCTCGTGCGCGAGGTTGCGGGCCAGATTCTCGGCAGCGGATGCGCAAAGCTGCTCGTGCTCAATACCGGGATCAGCACGCTGGCGCCGGTCGACCGCGCGCTGGCGCGCCTTGCGAGCGAGCGGGTCAAGCATTTGTGGATCCACGAAGGTCCGCGCTATCCCCGCGTGGCCAGGCAATTGGCCGAGCAGAGCCATGGCAGCCATGCCGACGAACTGGAAACGTCGCTGATGCTGGCGCTGGCGCCACATCTGGTCGACATGACGCGCGCCGAAGCCAGCCCCGAGTTGAAACAGGAGATGCCGGGCGCATTGACGCCGTCGGACCCGAATTCGCCAAACTACAGCCGCTCCGGCAGCTATGGCGATCCGACACGGGCGACATCGGCCAAGGGCGAAGCCTTGCTCGCCGCCATGCTAGACGACCTCCACGAACAGGCCGCCGCGTTCATCGCGCAAGGCACCGAGCAGCACCGGCCGGCCACGGTGCAAAGCGTGCTGAGATGAAAACCGCCAGCGCCTTTCGCTGGACCGTTGCCGCCGCCGTCCTCGCCGCGATACTGGCCAGCGCCCTGTCGTTCCGCGCCGACGCGCAATCGGAATATATGCGCGGCGACCGCATGCCCTACGATGCGTTCGACCGGATGCCCAGGACCGATCTTGAAGTACCCGGCGGCACCATCCACGTCGCATTCGCGCCGGGCGACATCACGCTCCCTAAGGAAAAGCTGCTCGGCTGGATCAGGATGTCGGCCCGGGCCGTCACGACCTATTATGGGCGGTTTCCCGTCAGCTCGCTGCGGCTGCTATTGGTGCCTGTCGATGGCGGGCGCATCCGCGGCGGCACGACATGGGGCTATCGCGGCGCCGCCATTCGCATTCCGCTCGGCCGCGATTCCACCGAGGATGTCTTGCAGCGCGACTGGGTGATGGTGCACGAGATGGTGCACACCGCCCTGCCCGATATGCCCGATCGCTACGCCTGGCTGTCGGAGGGACTGGCCGTCTATGTCGAGCCGGTCGCGCGGGTGCAGGCCGGAGACCTTAACGCGCGGGAAATCTGGCAGGCGATGATGCGCGACATGCCGAAAGGCTTGCCGCAGGCCGGCGATCAGGGCCTCGACAACACGCCCACCTGGGGCCGCAAATACTGGGGCGGCGCGATGTTCTGCCTGCTGGCCGATATCGAAATCCGCAAAGCGACGAATAATCGTCTCGGCTTGCAGGACGCGATGCGCGGCGTGCTCGCCGCCGGCGGCAATCATGCGCAGGACTGGCCGATCGAGCGCATTCTTGAAACGGCCGACAAGGCCGTCGGCGTCGGCGTGCTGACCAGGCTTCACAACGAGATGGGGCCGAAGCCGGTGACGCCAGACCTCGCGGCACTATGGCGCGACCTCGGATTGAAGCGGATTGGCGAAGATATCGAATTCGACGACGCCGCGCCGCTCGCAGCGATCCGCAAGGCGATCACCGCGCGGCACGTACAGTAAGGCGCATAGAGAACACGATGATCCGGCAGCTAACGCCGCCGGACCACCCTGAGGTGAGCATCAGAACCGGTAGCTGGCGCCGACGCGGACGAAGTGCATCTCGTTGCGGAATTCAGTCCGGGTGCGGTCCCGGCTGGATAGCGTGGTGCTGCCATAATTAGCGTAGACATATTCACCGCGCCCGACGAAATGCTTGGTGAAAGCATACTCGACGCCGCCGCCCGCTATCAGCCCGGCCTTGACCTGTTCGTCCCAGATAGTCTGCTCCAGGGTGTCGCACCCCTTCTGAACGGTGTAGCGGTAGCCGTTGCCGATGCTGGCCACGCCGACACCGACCGCACCAAACGCCAGCAGGCGGTCGAACGCGTAGCCCGCGCGCAAGCGGGCAGAGCCGAATGCGCCGAACTTCGACAGCAACGCGCTGTCGCCAAAGATGTGCTCGTCCTGTGACGACGTCGACTTGCCCCAATCGAATTCGCCACCGATCACAAAACGGTTGGCGAACTGATAGTTGTAGCCGCCATAGACGCCGACGGCGAAGCCGCCCGCCTGCCCCTCCGCATGGCGGCAAGCGCCATTTCGGCAGTAATCAGCGGCCCACGCCGCATACGCTCCGCCGCCGTAAACGCCCGCATAGAATCCGGTCCAGTTGTAATGAGGCGAAGGCAGGTCCGGAATACGAAGTTCGGTGGCCTTCGCCGCCGGTCCTGCCAGTAAAAGGCCACAAGCCGCAACAATCCCCCAGGAAAGAAAACGCATCAACGCACCTCATCACGCACGACACACGCAACACATGTTGCGGAACCAAGCTGAAGAGGGAACTTCGGGCGCGACGATGTTTAAGTCGGGCGGCGCTGTGTTGAAACGAGGCTATGTTTGGAACCAAACTGCGACGGCCGCCACAATGTACAACCCTTGAGCGAATAACGTCGTTGCGAGCCTTCGTCCACCACCAGCGGTTTCAGCGCGGAGGTGGCGGACCGCAGCGAAATGATGCGATGGGCCCAGATTCCAACATTCCGGGCGCCGCTACTTTTTTGACGCGCCCGCTGGTGCGGGCAGCAAGACGAGCGCCGCGACCAGCCCCGCCGCTGATGCCACTGCCGCTGCCGAGAACAGCCAGACGTAGCTGATCGCCGATTCCTGGATATGAAGCACCGCGCCGAGAACTGCGATGCCGACCGCGAAGCCAGCCTGGCGCATGACGACTGTCACAGCAGATGCCAGGCCAGCAAGATCCGGCGGCACAAGCGACACGGCCGCGCCGGACAGTTGCGGGTGAGCCAAAGCGACGCCGACCCCAATCGCGGCAATCCCGCAGAAAATCGGAATTAGCGGCGGCGCTGAACCATCTGAGATCAGCGCGATCGCAATGGTGGCATTGCCGGCTGCCAGAATCGCGAGCGCCAAGGCGAAGTGAAGCCGCCATCCCAGACGATCGACAAGCCGGCCGGCCAACGGCGGCAGGAACAGCATCGGCAGCGTGGCCGTCAGCAGCGCGATGCCGGCCACTTCCGAGGACCAGTCGAAGGCAGCAGCAAAGAAGAGTGGCAAGTAGACGAGGATCGACCAGTAGCCGATCGACACGGCGCACAGGAGGATCGCAATTCCGATCATGGCCCGCTGGACGAATATGCCGGGATCGAGGATCGGGTTGTCGCGGCTTCTCTGCTGTATGCCGAATGCAGCCAGAAACACCGCACTTAGCGCGAGACCCGCCACCATTTGTGACGTCGACGTGCGGCCATGCAACAGTGCCTCGACAAGCGCAGTAAGTGCGGAGGTAAACAATACGACGCCCAGGGGGTCGAGCGGCCGGGGCACTGCCTCGCGCGCCTCCGCGACCAGCCGCGGTACGCCCCACGCGACCAAAGCGCAGGCTGGCAAGTTGATGAGGAAAATCCAGCGCCAGCCGATCCACGATGAGACAAGTCCGCCCATCGTTGGACCAAATGCCATCGCGACGCCGGACATGACACCAACCAAGGCAAACGCGTCTGTGCGCGCCCTTGCTTGCACATAGACGCTGGCGATCAGCGCGAAGCCGCCAGTCACGATGAATGCAGCTCCGATCCCCTGCAGTGCCCGAGCGACCAATAGCGTCGGTCCGTCCCATGCCATCCCGCACGCCAAAGACGCGAGAGCAAAGATGCCGTTACCAACAAGCATCGCCCGCCGTCGCCCATACCGATCCGCCAACGCCCCTGCAAACAACAAGCAGGCCGTGAAGGCCAAACTGTAGGCATCCATGACCCAGGCATATCCAGCAACGTCGAACCCGAGTTCTCGCGCAACCGTCGGCAACGCGATGACCACCGCCGTCACATCAAAGTTGGTGAGGAAACCCGCCATACCTAACAGCAGGGCCGGCGTCATGGATTGTACAGGCCGACCGGAGCCACCGTCGGACATACTTGTTGGTTGCATCATCGTGCGAGTTCTTACCTGCGTGACGGCTACTCGTGTCTTGGATTGCCGCTTTTTGCCAACGCCAATTGTTCACATCGCCATGAATCTCGTTCATAGTGCCGGCATGCGTGCTCTTCCCCCTTTTGATGGCCTGATTGCGTTCGACGCGGCGCTGCGTCATCGCAGCATGACGCTCGCGGCCGGTGAGCTGGGGCTCACACAGAGCGCGATCAGCCATCGACTGAAGAAACTCGAGGGCTTTGTCGGCGCACGGTTGCTCGATCGGACAGGGGGCGGTCTGTTGCCGACCGCAGCCGGCGTCACCTTGGCCGAGGGACTCGGGCGGCTGCTTGACGAGATGGCCGAGCTGCGCGCCCGCTCGCGTGCGTCGGTGCGGCCGCTGACACTCAAGATCGGACTAGGCTCCGCCCTTGCGAACTACTGGCTGGTGCGGCGTCTGACCGCGTTTGCGTCCGCATATCCCGATATTGCGATCGAACTCTGCATCATCGAAAGCGATGTTCAAGCGCGCGCCCTCGATCTTGACGTGCAGATCCGATGGCTTCCCAAAGTTGGCACACGCGCCACATCGACCCAGCGCCTGTTGTTCGACGAGATGGTTTTCCCGGTTGCGATCCCGTCTCTGCTGCCGCGTGGGCGGCCATTGCGGGAGCCGCATGTGCTCGGGACTTTACCGGTACTGCACAAGGGCCTCGTTGGCCGGAACGACGGCGCGGAATGGTCGTGGCCGGTGTGGTTCGAACGACTGGGCGTCACGGCTCCCGTTCAGGCCGGGCTTCGCTTCGATAATCTCGGTACGGCAATCACTGCCGCCTTGCAGGGCAGCGGCGTCGTTCTAGCCAGGTCTTTGCTTGTTCATGATGCGCTCGCGGAAAAGCGGCTTTGCCGCGTCGTGTCGTCGAACTGGGATATGACGTCCAGCAAGGCGCACGTCATCCGCTGGCCTGCCGCCCTGGCGAATGACAGGCGTGTCGCACTGTTTGCCGACTGGGTTGTCAAGGAAGCGAAAAGAACATCCCTTCAATGAAGGTGCATCACCGCTGACGTCCGCCCCCGCGTCAACGAATCCCTCTACCCCACCGGCACGATCTTGCCGGGATTGAAAATGTTCTGCGGATCGAGCGCCTGCTTCAGGGCGCGCATGGCGTCGATCGCCTCGGGACCAAGCTCGGCCTCGAGGTATTTCTGCTTGCCCTGCCCGATGCCGTGCTCGCCGGTGCAGGTGCCGCCCATCGCCTGCGCGCGCTCGACGAGGCGATGCATGAAGTCCTCGCCGCGCGCCATTTCCTCGGCGTTGTCGACGTCGCAGACCAGCGAACAGTGAAAATTGCCGTCGCCGACATGGCCGACGATCGGCGACAGCAGACCGAGCCGCTTCAGATCGTCCTCGGTCTCGGTGACGCAATCGGCCAGCCTCGAGATCGGCACGCAGACGTCGGTCGCCACCACGCCCGCCCCCGGCCGCAGCGCCTTCACCGACCAATAGGCGTCATGCCGCGCCTGCCAGAGTTTTGTGCGGTCCTCCGGCTTGGTGGTCCAGGTGAAATCGCCGCCGCCGCATTCCCTGGCGATCTCGCTGAAATTTTTGGATTGCTCGGCCACCTCGACCTCGCTGCCATGAAACTCCAGAAGCAGCAGCGGGGTCTCCGGCAAGGTCAGCTTCGAATAGGCATTGCAGGCGCGGACCTGCTCGGCGTTGAGCAGTTCGATCCGCGCCAGCGGAATGCCGGTCTGGATGGCAAGGATCGTGGCCTGACAGGCGCCGCGCACGGTCTCGAACGAACAGGCGGCGGCGGCGATCGTCTCGGGGATGCCGCGCAGCTTGATGGTGAGTTCGGAGATGATCCCGAGCGTACCTTCGGCGCCGACGAACAGGTGCGTCAGGTCGTAACCGGCCGCTGATTTTTTTGCCCGCGTGCCGGTCGTGATGATCTCGCCGTCGCCGCGCACCACTTTCAGCGCCAGCACATTGTCGCGGATGGTGCCGTAACGCACCGCATTGGTGCCGGAGGCCCGCGTCGAAGCCATGCCGCCGAGCGAAGCGTCGGCGCCGGGATCGATCGGGAAGAACAATCCCTGGTCGCGCAGATGTTCGTTCAGCGCCTTGCGGGTGACGCCGGGCTGGATCACGCAATCAAGGTCCTCGGCATGAACTTCTAGAATTTGGTTCATGTCGCGCAGGTCGATGCAGACACCGCCGGCCGGGGCGTTGACCTGGCCCTCCAGCGACGTACCGGTGCCGAAGGCGATCACGGGAACCGAGTGTTTGGCGCAGATCCGCACCACGTCCTGGATGTCCTGGGTTTCCTGCGCCATCACCACGGCATCGGGTGGCTGCGTCGGCAACCAGGTCGTGGTATGGGCGTGCTGCTCGCGCACCGCCTGCGAGGTAATCAGCCGGTTGCCGAATCGCGCCGCCAGCGCCTCGATCGCGCTTGCCAGCGCCTGCGGCTCCGGCCGCTTCACACTACCTGATATCATCGTCGCCACGCCAAATTCCTCCGGATTTGAGCGGACCGTGGCAAAGGATATAAGGGGGGTCAAGAGACCCGTAAAAACAAAGGGATGGATGATGACGACCGCTGCCGCCGCCAAGGAAAACTTGAAGGATAGTTTGAAGGACAATTTGAAGGATATGCCGTTACCGCCGGCTCCGTTCCTGTCCTCGGTGATGCAGATCGAACCGCAATGGATCGACTATAACGGCCACCTCAACATGGCCTATTACAACGTCATGATGGACCGCGCGATCGACGAGATGTGGCTGCAACTCGGGATCGGGCCGGCCTATATGAAGGAACGCCACTGCTCGACCTTCACCGCCGAATGCCATGTACGCTACATACGCGAGATTCACCTCGGCGATCCCGTCCAGATTTCGGTTTATCTGTTAGGTCATGACGAGAAGCGGCTGCACACGTTCGAGGAACTGCGCCACGCGACCGAAGGCTGGCTCTCCGCGACGTCGGAAAACATGACCCTCCATATGGACATGAATGCGCGGAAGGTGGCTCCCTTCCCGCCCGATATCCGCGCCCGCATCCAGGCGGTGGTGGACTCGCATGCCGCCGTGCCGCGGCCCGAGGGTATCGGCCGCAACGTTGCGATGCCCCGGAAATAGATTTCGGTTCAGGCCGGCAGCCCGACCTCTTGAAGGGCCCCGAAAACCAGGTCGCACTGGCTTGACGGCAGCGGCGGCATGCCTCGCTCCACCTCCGACACCGTGAGATCGGGATAGTGCTGCCGCAGCGCACCGAGGCTGCGGCGGGCCAGCGGCCCCTCTCCGGCGAGCACATAGGCGGGGCACAGCGTTCGATGCACCCAGCTTGAGGAAGGGTGTTCGGCCAGTGCGCGTTCCTGCCAGACGGCCGCATCGGCATATTGGCCGGCGTTGAAATGCGCGCAGCCGATTCCGACCATGCTGTTGAAGGCGAGCGGATCGTGCGGCGCCAGGTCGAGCGCGATCTTGAAGCGCTCGATCCCGGATTGCGGGTCACCCTTGTAGACGTCGATCCATCCGCTGCGACTCCACGCCCAGGCAGATCCGCCGTCGACCGCAAGCGCCTTTCGAATGACAACATCCGCGGCGTCGACCTCGTTGAGCAACGTCAATGCATTGCCGAGAACCGCGAGCACCGTGGCATCGTTGCAAAGCCTGCTCGCTCTGTGCGCCAGCGCGAGGCTCCGGGCGCGCTCTTCCAGTGGCGAATGCGTGAAGTGATAGACAACGCGCTGGACATGCGCCCAGGCCGCCAGCGCGATGGCCAGCGGATGATCGGGATCCAGATCGAGTGCGCGCTCCAGTAGTTCGAGGGCGCGGGCATTGCCGTCGGCATCGAGCGACAATACGCCCGGCATGGCGCGCAGGGCGAGATCGTGCGCGCCGAGGCAGCTCGCCGGCTTTCGCAAGGCGCGATCGATCTCAGCGACGCGCAGGCATGGCTGCAGCGCCGCGGCGATCCTGGTCGCGAGATGTTCTCCGGTCGCGGTTTCGTCGCACGGCAAACCGTCGGCGCGATGGGCCCAGAGCTGGCCGCCGGTTTCAGTGTCGATCAGCCGGAAGGTCAGGCGCGTCTGCGGACCTGATCCCCGCATCGAGCCGGTCAACTGATAGCCCGCCGTCCGCGGGCTGGATGCGACCGAAATCCCGGCGCGCGTGAGTGCGGCGGCAATATCGTCGGCGATATCGGCCGCCATCTCCAGATTGTCTGTCGTAGCCTCAATCGGCCCGAAGGCGACCGCCGGCCGGTCCCGCGCCGATCCAAACAGCGAAGGCATGGCGCCGAGCGTAGCCGTGAACACCGCCTGCCGCTTCAGCGTCTGCGACGGCGTCTCGCCGTAGCGGCGGCGATACGCGATCGAAAACCGGCCGCAATGGGAAAAGCCGCAGCGCAGCGCGACATCCATGATTGTGACGCCGGGCGCCCCCTGCAGCAGCTCGCGGCGGGCGCATTCGAGCCCGATGTCGCGAAGCACGGCGCGCGGGGTCTTGCCGACAAAGCTGAGAAACTGGCGCTGCAGGGTTCGCCCGGTAGTGCCGGCGATGGCAGCGAGCTCCGACAAGCGCCAATTGTGGCCGATGTTGGAACGCATCGCGTCCAGCGCACGCCTGACACCGCGCGGCACCGGCGACGTCGCCGATGAAATGCGTTGTGGAATGTCTTGTGAAATGCCTTGTGAAACGTCCTGGCCGGCAATCATCCGCAACTCCAAAGGCCCTGGTTGTGAGTCCTGGGAACAGCGGAAAGGTTCACGATCGGGATAGCCGTGTCGCGAAGTGGATAGCCGTCCGGCGGTCCTCGGGCCTAAAGCCCGGACCACGCCGAAACCGTCAACCCACGCCTCCAAGGAGGAAGCCCATGGCTACACCCACTGCCGTCAAGAGCGAGCAACCCGGCCAGATCGACCTTTCCGCCCTCAAGACCAAGCAGCACGGCGCCTGGTCGTCCGGCGACTATGCCGTCGTCGGCACCACGCTGCAGATCGTCGGCGAAGAGCTGTGCGAGGCCCTCGATCTCAGGGCCGGCCAGAAGGTGCTCGACGTCGCCGCCGGCAACGGCAACGCCACGCTTGCCGCCGCGCGCCGCTGGTGCGAGGTGACCTCGACCGATTATGTGCCGAGCCTGCTCGAACGCGGCCGCGCGCGTGCCGCGGCGGAAGGCCTGTCGGTTCAGTTCAAGGAAGCGGATGCCGAGGCCCTCGACTTCGGCGATGCGACCTTCGATACCGTGCTCTCGACCTTCGGCGTGATGTTCACGCCGGACCAGGACCGCGCGGCTTCCGAATTGCTGCGGGTCTGCAAGAGCGGCGGCAAGATCGGCCTCACCAACTGGACGCCGGATGGCTTTATAGGGCAGTTGTTCAAGACGCTCGGCAAGTACCTGCCGCCGCCCGCCGGCGCGAAATCGCCGGCGCTGTGGGGAACGCAGGCACGTATCACGGAGATGTTCGGCGCGTCGGCAGCCTCGATCAAGGCCGAGAAGCGTCACTTCACGTTCCGCTACCGCTCGCCGATGCACTTTCTCGACGTGTTCAGGAATTACTATGGGCCGACGCTGAAAGCCTTTGCCGCACTTGATGAAACCAACCAGCGCCGCCTCGCCGACGATATCCTGAGACTGATCGCATCGATGAACCGCGCCGAGGACGGCACCATGGTGCTGGCGAGTGAGTATCTGGAAATTGTCGTCACCAAGCGTTGATTCAACTGTGACGCGGCGACGGCCCCAACGGGCCGCCGCCCGTCCGTGGTGTACACGAAGGAACTTCCAAGATGATTTACCAAACGCCCGGGCTCATCGATTACCAGGAGGCCGGCAAGGGCCCGACCGTAGTGCTCGTGCCGGGCTCATGCAGCACCGGCGCGGCCTGGCGGCCGGTCATGGGTCATTGGCAGGGCCAGTTCCGCTGCGTGACCACCAGCCTGCTGGGATATGGCGGCACCGCCGAACGCCGCACCTCAGATGATACCGATATCGCCCATGAGCGCGAAATCCTCGAGTCCGTGATTCGTCGTACAGGCGGCCCGGTGCATCTCGTTGGTCACTCGTTCGGCGGATTGACGGCGCTTGCAGTCGCACTCCGGGGGCGTGTTCCGCTGCTCAGCCTGACAATCGCCGAAGCACCGGCCATGGAAATCCTGAAAGAAACCGGAGAGCAGCAGCACTATGACGCTTTCCGGAACATGTCCCGCGCCTATTCCGATGCTGTCATGCGCGGCGAAACCGATGCGATCGCGCGAATGGTCGACTTCTACGGCGGCGCCGGCACCTTCGCCGCCTGGCCGCAGCGCGTTCGGGACTACGCCATCGAAACGACCTCTGCGAATTTGCTGGACTGGAAATCGGCTTATGGTTTTCGACTCACACCCATGTCACTGGCGACCGTGAAAATTCCCACGCTCGTCATATGGGGTGAAACCAGTCATCCGGCTGTACGTCGGGCCAACGATTGCCTGAGCCGGTATATCCCGGAGGCCAGCCGCGCAACGATTGCCGGCGCGGCTCATTTCATGATCGCGACCCACCCGAAGCAATTTGCGGACCTGATCGTCCGTCACGTCGAGCGGTCCAGTCCGTTGGCGGCCGCGCAGTAGTTCGCGCGGCGCCGCGCCCAGTTTACGGCGCCTGCGCTAGACGTTGCTGCGTCCGCGCACCAGTCCGACCACGGCCGAGATCAGAAACAGGATCACGGCGATAAAGAAGATCGCCTTGGCGATTTCGACGGAAGCGCCGGCGATACCGCCGAAGCCCAGAATACCCGCGATCAACGCGATGATCAGAAACGTAACGACCCAGCTCAGCATGGCACCACCTCAATTGGCTGTTGCTCTCGCGATGGCGGCGACTGCGGCGTCGCGCACCGACTGACAGAACAATCCGGCCCCGAAACGATGGTTCCTGGCGGCAAAACCCCGAAATTTGACGATTCCGGCGGAACAAAATCGCAGACTTGCCTCGAAATCGGCCCAGCAAAAGTACCGGGATAAAACCTGTCAAAACGGCCGGACAAACCCTATATGGCCCTTAATCCCTGCTATGAAGGCTCCCCTTTACCGCCTCACGGTGCCATCGTGGGGCCAAGACGATTCGAGCATGACCGAGCCGAGCAAACTGCCTCATCACGGCGTCCCCGAGCACCAGCCAGCGGCTGGCGGCATCGCCGCGCGTGCGCGGGCCGCAGCCGGCCCGCAATATCTCAACGGCCTCAATCCCGAACAGCGCGATGCGGTCGTGACGCTGGACGGACCGGTTCTGGTGCTCGCGGGCGCCGGCACCGGCAAGACGCGCGTGCTGACCACGCGGATCGCCCACATCCTGAGCCAGGGCCGGGCGCGGCCGCATGAAATCCTGTCGGTGACCTTCACCAACAAGGCCGCGCGCGAGATGAAGCTGCGGCTCGGCCAGATGCTCGGCCAGGCCGTGGAAGGCATGCCGTGGCTCGGCACCTTCCACTCGATCGGCGGCCGCATCCTGCGCTTCCACGCCGAACTGGTGCAGCTCAAATCCAATTTCACCGTGCTCGATGTCGACGATCAGGTGCGGCTCCTGAAGCAATTGCTGCAGGCCGAGAGCATCGACGACAAGCGCTGGCCCGCACGCATGCTGGCCGGACTGATCGACGGCTGGAAGAACCGCGGCCTGACGCCCGGCCAGGTGCCGGCGGGTGAAGCCGCCATGTTCGGCAACGGCAAGGGCGGCAAGCTCTACGCCAGCTATCAGGAGCGGCTGAAGATTCTCAACGCCGCCGATTTCGGCGATCTCTTGCTGGAGAACATCCGGCTGTTCCGCGAGCATCCCGACGTGCTGCGGCAGTACCAGAACCGGTTCAAGTTCATTCTGGTCGACGAATATCAGGACACCAACGTCGCGCAGTATCTCTGGCTGCGGCTGCTGTCGCAGGCGCCGTCGCGGCCAGGCGTCCCGCTTTCCGCGATCATTCCGGGAGCCACGGATACTTCCGTCATTCCGGGGCGCATCGAAGATGCGAACCCGGATGTGCAATCGCACATCCTGGATGTGGAATCGCACATCGGCGAATCTGGAGATCAGGAGGACTCACCTCGGGATTCCGGGTCTGCGCTTTCAGCGCATCCCGGAATGACGGCTGAACAGTCGACCGCTCCCCTCAAAAACATCTGCTGCGTCGGCGACGACGACCAGTCGATCTATGGCTGGCGCGGCGCGGAGGTCGACAACATCCTGCGCTTCGATCACGATTTTCCCGGCGCAAAGGTCATCCGCCTCGAACGCAATTACCGCTCCACCGGCCATATCCTGGCCGCCGCCTCGCATCTGATCGCGCACAACGAAGGCCGCCTCGGCAAGACGCTGCGTACCGAAGATGTCGACGGCGAAAAAGTCACCGTCACCGGCTCTTGGGATTCGGAAGAGGAAGCCCGCGCCATCGGCGAAGAGATCGAGGAATTGCAGCGCTCCGGCGAAAACCTCAACGAGGTCGCGATCCTGGTGCGGGCCTCGTTCCAGATGCGCGAGTTCGAAGATCGCTTTGTGACGCTCGGCCTGCCCTATCGCGTGATCGGCGGTCCGCGGTTCTACGAACGCGCTGAAATTCGCGACGCGCTGGCATATTTGCGCGTGATCAATTCACCGGCCGACGATCTCGCCTTCGAGCGCATCGTCAACGTGCCCAAGCGCGGGCTTGGCGACGCCACCGTGCAGATGCTGCACGACCACGCCCGCAAGCGCCGCATTCCCTTGTTCGAGGCCGCCCGCGCCGTGGTCGAGACCGACGAACTGAAGCCGAAGGCGCGCGGGTCGTTGCGCGATCTCATCCTGCATTTCGACCGCTGGCGTGTGCAGCGCGAGGTGACTGCGCATACGGAGCTCGCCGAAATCGTGCTCGACGAGAGCGGCTATACCGAGATGTGGCAGAAGGACCGCTCGGCCGATGCCGCAGGCCGGCTGGATAACCTCAAAGAGTTGGTTCGCTCGATGGAAGAGTTCGAGAACCTGCAAGGATTCCTCGAACATATCTCGCTGGTGATGGACCGCGACGGCGGCGCCGCGGATGAAGCCGTCTCGCTGATGACACTACATTCGGCCAAGGGGCTGGAATTCGACAATGTGTTCCTGCCCGGCTGGGAAGAAGGCCTGTTTCCGAGCCAGCGCACGCTCGACGAACAGGGCCGCGCCGGTCTCGAAGAAGAGCGGCGTCTCGCCCATGTCGGCCTGACCCGTGCCCGCCGCCGCGCCAAACTCTATTTCGCCACCAACCGCCGCATCCACGGCACGTGGTCGACCACGATCCCGTCGCGCTTCCTCGATGAATTGCCGGCGGCCAATGTCGAGATCACGGAATCCAAGGGTGGCTCCGGCTGGGGCGGCAGCGGCGGCTACGGCCCCTCGCGTTTCGACAACGTCGAATCCTTCGGCTCCAGCTACACGACGCCGGGCTGGCAGCGCGCGCAGGCCAATCGCAACCGCGGCCAGGGTGGTCGCGGACAGGCCCGCGGCGGTTTCGAGGAAAGCCAGTCGCCATTTTCAGGCTCGCGCAGCGATGCCGGCTCGCGCGGCGATACCTTCTCAGGCGGCGGCTTTTCGCGCAACAAGCGCGGTCCGATGGTGATCGAAGGCGAGCTGGTCGCGAAATCCACCGGCACCGTTTCGGAATTCTCGCTCGACGACCGCGTGTTTCACCAGAAATTCGGTTACGGCAACGTGGTGAAGATCGACGGCAACAAGCTGACGATTGCGTTCGAGAAGGCCGGCGAGAAGAAGGTGGTCGATAGTTTCGTCGAACGGGCTTAAGGGCGATAATTTTTCCCCACGCGATTGCATAAGCGGCACAGCGTTCCTATCTCCCGGTTCCCACCCCTTCCCCGCGTCGATCCGGCCGAAGCGCCGCTGTGTCGTTCGCCCATATCCATTTCAGACTGCCATGCTCGCGATGCCACCCATCATATCCGTCTCAAATCTCTCGAAAACCTACGGCTCCGGCTTCAAGGCGCTGAACGGTATCAATCTTGACATCAAGCGCGGCGAAATCTTCGCGCTCCTTGGCCCGAACGGCGCGGGCAAGACCACGCTGATCAGCATCATCTGCGGTATCGCCAATCTGAGCGAGGGCAGCGTTACGGTGGACGGCCATGACATCAACCGGGATTATCGCGCCGCGCGCTCGCTGATCGGGCTGGTGCCGCAGGAACTGCACACCGACTCCTTTGAAACCGTATGGGCGACTGTCAGCTTCAGCCGCGGCCTGTTCGGCAAGCCCAAGAATCCAGCGCACATCGAAAAGGTCCTGAAGGACCTGTCGCTGTGGGACAAGAAGGATTCCAGGATCATCACGCTCTCCGGCGGCATGAAGCGCCGCGTAATGATCGCGAAGGCGCTGTCGCACGAGCCGCAGATACTGTTCCTGGACGAACCGACCGCAGGCGTCGACGTCGAATTGCGCAAGGGCATGTGGGAAGTGGTGCGCACCCTGCAGGCCTCCGGCGTCACCATCATCCTGACCACGCACTACATCGAGGAAGCCGAGGAGATGGCCGACCGCATCGGCGTCATCAACAAGGGCGAGATCATCCTGGTCGAGGACAAGGCCGGGCTGATGCAGAAGCTCGGCAAGAAAGAGTTGAAGGTGCATCTGCAAGGCAGGTTAGAGGTGATCCCCGCTTCGCTCGCCGCCTACAATCTCGAACTGTCGGACGATGGCCACGCGGTGATCTACGACTACGACACCAAGGGCGACCGCACGGGCATCACCAGCCTGCTCAATGACCTCCGCAGTGCCGGCATTCGCATCTCGGACCTCGATACCCGCCAATCTTCCCTCGAAGACATCTTCGTCAACCTGGTGAGGGCGCCATGAATTACCGTGCGATCCGCGCCATCTATCTGTTCGAAATGGCCCGCACCTGGCGCACGCTGCTGCAGAGCATCGTCTCGCCGGTGGTTTCCACCTCGCTTTATTTCGTGGTGTTCGGCGCCGCGATCGGCTCGCGCATCACCGAGGTCGAGGGCGTCAGCTACGGCACCTTCATCGTGCCGGGGCTGGTGATGCTGTCGGTCTTGACGCAAAGCATCGCCAACGCCTCGTTTGGAATCTATTTTCCGAAATTCGTCGGCACCATCTACGAAATATTGTCGGCGCCGATTTCCTATTACGAGATCGTGATCGGCTATGTCGGCGCGGCCGCGACCAAATCCATCATCCTCGGCCTGATCATTCTCGCTACCGCGTCGCTGTTCGTGCCGCTGCACATCATGCATCCCTGGTGGATGCTGACCTTCCTGGTGCTGACGGCGGTGACGTTCAGCCTGTTCGGCTTCATCATCGGCATCTGGGCCGACGGATTCGAGAAGCTGCAGATGATCCCGATGCTGGTGGTGACGCCGCTGACCTTCCTCGGCGGCAGCTTCTATTCGGTGAACATGCTGCCCTCAGGCTGGCGGACGATCACGCTGCTCAATCCCGTGGTCTATCTGATCTCGGGCTTCCGCTGGAGCTTTTACGAGATCGCCGACGTCAGCGTGGGCTTAAGCCTCGGCATGACGCTCGGCTTCCTCGCCATCTGCATGGCCCTGGTGTGGTGGATTTTCCGGACCGGCTACCGGCTGAAGAATTGACGCCAGACTCGTAGCCCGGATGGAGCGAAGCGCAATCCGGGACACCTGTTCAATCATTGGCAGCGGCCCCCGGATTTCGCTTCGCTCCATCCGGGCTACGGCCCGCTGAGACGCTGCTCGCGAAAAAGTCAGCGCCGCATCCGATTGCGCCGTCCTGCCGCCTTGTTTGCGCCGCGGGCGGCGTTAACGATTGCGGCGCAGGCCACTGGAACCAGTGCCGGTTTCCGGGCATATTGGGTGCTGGGGGACGGAGAGCCGGCAGCTTTAGTACAGAGGCGGAGGCCAAAAGTAAAATGCGTTCCTTCCTCGTTGCTGTCACCGCCCTGACGCTGTTTGCCTCCGGCACAGCCCAAGCCAAAGTCGCCATCACCGTCGACAAGGATAACCAGCAGATGACCGTCGCCGTCGACGGCGTCGAGCGTTACACGTGGCCGGTATCGTCAGGCATTCCCTCCTACGAGACGCCGAACGGCAGCTTCCGCGCCTTTCGCATGGAGGAGGACCACTACTCCAAGGAATTCGACGAGGCGCCGATGCCGCACTCGATCTTCTTCACGAAGATCGGCCATGCCATCCACGGCACGGACTCGGTCAACCGCCTCGGCTCTCCCGCGTCGCATGGCTGCGTGCGGCTGTCGCGCGAGAATGCCGCAAAGCTCTTTGCGCTGGTCAAGGACCAAGGCGTGCTCAACACCACGGTGACGCTGAGCGGCTCGTCCCAGGTCGCACTGGCGCGCAATCCGCGGCCGCGCGCCAACACCGCCGTCGCCCGCCGCGCGCCGCTGCCGCAATATGAGCAGCAATATGACTCCGCCGGCGATCCCGTCGTGATCACGCCGCCACAGCAGCGCGTGGCGCCGCAGGCGCGGGCCGACGATGGCTACATCTATCCCGCCGACGGCTCTTCCAATGAAGCGCGCTATCCCGCACCGGGCCGCCGCGTCTACGACACCCAAGCCTATCAGCAGCAGCCGCAGCAGCAATACTACGGCAACCGCGGCTATGTGCCGGCGCCACAGGGCTACTACTATCAACCGCGCCAGACTTATCAGCAGCGCGGCCTGTTCAGCTATCAGGATTAGCCGGCGAGTTCAGGACGTCCGCGAGCCGTCATTTCAGCCGTCCGCCGCGCTCTCCAGCAGACGTTCGCGTTGCGCCGTCAGCCGCGACTGTTGCCAGGCATCGTGAGCCACCATGCCGGCGACCATCGCGACCACGAAGACGATGACCCCCGGCGACAGCGTCGCCAGGCTCTCCAGTGCCGGCCCGGGGCATAACCCGACAAGACCCCACCCGATTCCGAACAGCGCGGCGCCCGCGACCAGCGGCAGATCGATTCCCGATTTGCCCGGCCGAAAATATTGCCCGGCAAACCACGGCTGCGCATTGCGATCAGCCAGCCTGAAGCCGGGCACCGACACTGCGAGCGCCGCGGCCATCACCACGGCAAGGGTCGGATCCCACGCGCCGAAGATATCCAGAAAACCCAAAACCTTTGTCGGCTGCACCATGCCTGAAATCAGCAGGCCCGCGCCGAAGATCAGGCCGCAAATCAAGGGGGCAATGATCCACATGGCTCAACCTCCCAACACGTGGTGCGTGACCGCCACCGTAACGACCGCCGTCACCATGAAGACGATGGTGGCGGCGATGGAGCGCGGCGACAGCCGTGCTATTCCGCAGATGCCGTGACCGGAGGTGCAACCGCCGCCAAGCCGGGTGCCGAACCCGACCAGCAGTCCTGCTGCGATAATGACGGCCCAACTCGATGGCAGCTTGGGCTGCGCCATTCCGTAACCGATCAGGCCGGCGATGACGGGCGCGAGAATGAGCCCGGCGATGAAGGCGATGCGCCAGCCCTTGTCCTCGCCGCGCAAATTCAGCAGGCCACTGAAGATGCCGCTGATGCCGGCGATCCGGCCGGTCGACAACATCAGCAGGACGGCGGAAAGCCCGATCAGCATGCCGCCGATCGCGGCCGACACGGGAGTGAAATTGGCCATGACGGGTTTTCCTTCGTTGGGGCGTACTCAATCATAGGCGCGCCTTGCCCGACCGCAACCCGTCTACTCTTCTACTCTTCGCCGTTCCTGAGCCGCCGCCATACCGCGCCCAGCACGTTGGAGTAATCGTCGGTCCAGACGCGCTGGTGATCCTCGGCCTCGGTCAGTGCCCATTTATCCGACGACGCCAGCTTGCCGACGTCGGCCTCTTCGCGCGCCGAGACCACGACCGAGGTCGAGAAGATGTATTCATTGTCGCGGCCGGAATCCTCATTGTAGACCCAGCTCTTCAAGTCGTTGGCGTCGGCGATTCCGACGACGACGCTCGACAGTTCCAGATGCCGGTTGGAGACGTGCATCACCACGGCCCCCTGCGGCGCCAGCTTGGCCTTGTAGATTTCCATCGCCTCTTCGGTCGCCAGATGAATCGGAATCGCATCCGACGAATAGGCGTCGACGATGATCAGATCGTAGACGCCATCGGGCTCACGCGCGAAGGTCAGCCGCGCATCGCCGATCACGGGCTCCAGGTTCGGCTCGCAAACGTGGATGTAGGTGAAATATTTCGGGTCGCGCGCGGTATCGACCATCGACTGGTCGATCTCGAAGAACTTCCACTCCTCGCCGGGCTCGGAGGCGCAGACCAGCGTGCCGGAGCCGAGCCCGATCACGGCAACCCGCAGCGGCGCCGCTTTACGCTCGCGGATCGCCGCGATCGCCTGACCGATGCCGCCGTCCTTGTGATAATAGGTGATCGGCTCCGGCTGGCCGGTGACCGGCGTGCCGTCGTCGTTCTTGAATTTCTCGGCGCCGTGAATCGTGGTGCCGTGCATCAGCACGTGATACTGGCCGTTCGACGTCACCACGATCTTGTGGACGCCGAAGAAGCTGCGCACGGTCTCCACCCGTCCCTCGTCGGAGGGGTAAGCGCGCAGCAGCACCAGCGCCACCGCGACGGTCGCAAATATCTTCCAGCGGTTGGCGTTGAGCGCAAGCGCCAGCAGTGCCGAGAGCACGCCGACCGCGCCGATCACCCAGACCCTGTTAGGGTCGAGCCAAGTGAACAGTTTTCCGGTCGACCAGGTCGGTGCGATCAGCGCCACCGCCAGCACCGCAAGGAACGGCCAGTACCAGTGGCTCCAGCGCGGCAGCCGCTCGTTGCCGGTCGGACGGCACAGCGCCGCGAGCGCCAGCAGGATCGGATATTCCGCGACCCATGAGAAGGTGAACGGCGCGATCAGGCCGGCGAACAAGCCGCCGACCATGCCTCCGAACGACAGCGCGACGTAGAAGCCGGTGAGATACTTCGCCGCCGGGCGGGTGCGCGCCAGTTCGCCGTGGCAGGCCATCGCGATCACGAAGAAACACAGCTGATGGCCACCAAGCGTCAGCAGCAGGTTCTGTTCGCCGCCAAACGCAAGCAGCACCACGACACCCGCAATTGCCAGCGGTTGCGCCAGCAGCATCCATTTGTGCGGCAGCAATGGCCGCGACTGGAACACCAGCACCCAAGTCAGGAGATAGAGCGACAGCGGCAGCACCCACAGCAGCGGCGCGGCGGCAACGTCGGTGGAAATATGCGCGGTCACCGCGATCAGCAGCCCCGACGGTACGGCGGCAAGGAATATCCAGCGGGCGCGCAGAATCCACGATGGCGCCGGCGCGTCGCTATCGTCGTCCGGCATGTTCAACTTTGCCGCATTCGCCGGCGAGCGCAGCAGCAAGACGCCGCAGGTTGCGATCAGCACGATCAAGAGGCCATAGCCGCCGGTCCAGATCAGGTTTTGCGTGCGCAGCGTGAACATCGGCTCGAGCAGCACCGGATAGGACAACAGCGCCAGGAAGCTGCCGATGTTCGAGGAAGCATAGAGGAAATAAGGGTCGGGGCCGTTGGGGTGGCCGGTACGGACGAACCAGGCCTGCAGCAGCGGATTGTTGGCCGCGAGCGCGAAGAACGGCAGCCCGATCGACACCGCAAACAGGCCGAGCAGCCAGAGTGCATAGCCTGAATTCGGCGGATCGCCCCACCCGCTTGAGATCGACAACGGCAGCGTCAGCATCGCACAAGCGAGCAGCACCAGATGGATCGCCACGGGAATCGCGCGGTTGCGGAGCTGCATCAGAAAATGCGCATAGGCATAGCCGCCGAGCAGCAGCGACTGGAAGAACACCATCGCCACCGACCACACCGCCGGCGAGCCGCCGAGCCGCGGCAGCACCATTTTGGTGAACAAGGGCTGCACCGAAAACAGCAGCAGCGCGCTGACGAAGATCGCGGCGGTGTAGACGACCAGGACCAGCCGGTTCCGGCTTTCGGAAGGCTGGTCCGCTGAAACGGACGGATCGGGAGAAATCATCAAAACTCCGGCTGGAAACCGGCGGGCGCCGGTGGCGGGATGCCCGGCAGGGCCGCCGGCGGGGCGCAATGGAGCATAGGGCGACACGGCGAGCAATGCGGGATAAGAAAGCACGGATAGGGCGCGCCGCGCCCATCCCGATCAAACCTTCTTGAAGCTGAAGCTGGCATGAACGAGACGGACGTTGTCATCATTGGGGCGGGGCATAACGGCCTCACCTGCGCGGCCTATCTCGCGATGGCCGGCCTGCGCGTAAAAGTGGTCGAGCGCCGCAAGGCGGTCGGCGGCGCCGCCGTGACCGAGGAATTCCACCCCGGCTTCCGCAACTCGGTGGCCGCCTATACGGTCAGCCTGCTCAATCCGCAGATCGTTGCCGACCTGAAACTCGCCAATCATGGCCTGCGCATCGTCGAGCGCCGCGCGCAGAATTTCCTGCCCGCGCCCGACGGCAGCTATCTGCTGACCGGCGAGGGCCGCACCCACCAATCGGTAGCAAAACTCAGCGAGCGCGATGCGGCCACGATTGATGCCTTCTCGCGCGAACTGGAGGCCATCGCCGACGTGCTGCGGCAATTCGTGCTGCGCGCGCCGCCGAACATCGTCGAGGGCTTTGGGATCGGCGCGATCCGCGAAGCCTTCAACGCCATCGGCACGGCCGGCATCCTGCGCAAGCTATCGCTTGAACAGCAGCGCAATCTGCTCGACCTGTTCACGCGCTCGGCCGGCGAGATGCTGGACGAGCGTTTCGAGAACGACCTGGTGAAGGCGCTGTTCGGCTTCGACGCCATCGTCGGCAATTACGCCAGCCCCTACGCGGCGGGCTCGGCCTACGTCATGCTGCACCATGCGTTCGGCGAGGTGAACGGCAAGAAGGGCGTGTGGGGCCATGCGATCGGCGGCATGGGCGCGATCACGCTAGCGATGGCGCGCGCGGCGCGCGGGCATGGCGCCGAGATCGAAACGGAAGCCGGCGTGCGCGAGGTGATCGTCGAGGGCGGCCGCGCCGCGGGCGTCATCCTCGACAATGGCGAGGCCATCCGCGCGAAATACGTCGTCTCCGGCGTCAATCCGAAATTGCTGTATACGCGGCTCGTGCCGTCGGGCGCGCTGGCGCCGGAATTCCTCGAACGGATCTCGCGCTGGCGCAACGGCTCCGGCACCTTCCGGATGAATGTCGCGCTGAACGCCCTGCCCTCTTTCACTGCATTGCCCGGCGCCGGCGATCATCTCACCGCCGGCATCATCCTCGCGCCCAGCCTCGGCTACATGGACCGCGCCTGGCAGGATGCGCGCAGCCATGGCTGGAGCCGTGAGCCGGTGGTGGAAGTGCTGATCCCCTCGACGCTGGACGATTCGCTTGCGCCAGAGGGCCAACATGTCGCGAGCCTGTTCTGCCAGCATGTCGCACCGGAATTGCCGGACGGAAAGTCATGGGACGACCATCGCGAGGAGGTCGCCGACCTCATGATCGCGACGGTGGATAAATTCGCGCCGGGCTTTGGGACAAGCGTGATCGGCCGTCAGGTGCTGTCGCCGCTCGACCTCGAGCGGCAGTTCGGCCTGCTCGGCGGCGACATCTTCCATGGCGCCTTGACGCTCAATCAATTGTTCTCGGCGCGGCCGATGCTGGGCCATGCCGATTATCGCGGGCCGCTGAAGGGCCTCTATCATTGCGGCTCGGGCGCCCATCCCGGCGGCGGCGTCACCGGCGCCCCCGGCCACAACGCCGCGAGGACCATCCTGGGCGATCACCGCGCGCTTTTCGGATAGGCCGATAGAACGCACAAGGCGCGACACCGGGATCGGCGTCGCGCCTTGTGAAACGATCAAATTTTCAAATCAAACGGCGTCGTAGGCTTCGACCGGAAGCGAACGCGATTCCTGCATCGACAGCGCCAGCGAAGGCGTCGCGCCGCCGGACACGGTGGCCGACGGATAGCTCACATACGCGCTCAGGGCGCACATCAAGGCAATAACTACAGTAATTTTCTTCACGTTGAATTCCCCCTGTTGTTTTTCGCTGTTTTCAGCGTGCCCCGTTCCTAGAGCGTGATGAGTCTAGGTTTGGTCATAACCGGCGTTGGCGAAGTAATTGGCGCATTCGGCCGGTGATACGGTGTCGAGGATTGGAGCGATAGCATCGTAGACGGCCTCGGTGGTTCGCTGCGCGGCTTTGCGCAGCCAGTGTTTGAACTTGGCAAAGAACTGCTCGATTGGGTTGAGATCTGGCGAGTATTTCGGCAGGTAGAAGAGTCTTGCGCCGGCGGCACGGATGGCGCGACGCACGGCGCGGGCCTTGTGCGAGCCAAGATTGTCCATGACCACGATGTCGCCGGGCCGCAGGGTCGGAACCAAAACCTTCTCGATGTAGAGAAGGAAGGCTTCGCCGTTGATTGGCCCCTCGATGAACCAGGGAGCGGTGATGCGATCGTGGCGCAAAGCGGCCATGAAGGTCATGGTGTGCCAGCGGCCGTGCGGCACCTTGGCTTTGAGACGTTGACCACGCGGCGCCCAGCCCCGTAGCGGCGCCATATTGGTTTTGGTCCAGGTCTCGTCGATGAACACCAGCCGAGTGGGATCGATCCGATTCTGATACTTGGTCCACTGCATCCGCCGACGGGCAACATCGGGACGATCCTGCTCGGCGGCAATCAGCGTCTTTTTTTGTAACTGAGCTTCTCAGCGTGGAGGAACTCCCACATCGTGCGGTAATCGACCTTGAGCCCACGCACAGCGAGTTCGGCCACCAGCCCGCGCACGGTAAAATCCTTCCGGCACCGTTGCATCAGCCATTCGCGGTGCGGCCCCGCAATCTTCTTTGGCCTATAGCCGCCGATCTGGTCCGGCTTGACGCTGCCGGTCTCGTGGAAGCGCTGTACCCAGTTGATCGCCGTGCTGATGCCCACCCCAAATTGGGCGGCCGCCTGATGCCTCGACAGGCCGCCTTTGATGACAGCCTTCACCACCCGCTCACGAAGGTCGTTCGAATAGGGTTTTCCCATCCATGCTGGCCTCCTTCCCAGCCAGCATGTTGAATCAGAAGCCTTCCGATTTGGGAATCCTCAATCGATTCAAACTAGACCCATCCCGCTCTAGGCGTGGCAACTTAATGTGCGGTTCCATCTGGTCGGTTGGAGGGAGGCGTCTGGGGCTGCGGTGAATCGCGGGTGTACGCAGCGGCGGCGTAAACCGGATCTTAACCAGCTCCCCGCCGATCCGGCTCCAGCATGCGGCTGGCTGGGACAATGTGTGTAAGGCCGGTGGATAACGACGGGGAAAAGCCTGTGCATTGGGTATCGAAAACCGGCCGTGGCGGTTGTGGAAACCTCGCCGCAGCGCCTGTGGAAAGCATCGGGATGCTTTCGCGGATAGCCGGTTGGCAAATGCCCTGCTCGGCTGTGGATAGTCAGTGGAGATTGCGTGCGCAAATCCCGCCCCAAAAAAGGACGGGGCCGGCGTTTTGGCGCGCCGGCCCCGAAATGCCCCCGAAATGGGCGATTACTTCAGCGAGTTCGAGATCGTAACGAAGTTCGTCGACAGCTGGGTGCCGAGACCGTTCACGGCGGTGATGATCGCAATCGCGATACCCGCTGCGATCAGGCCATACTCGATGGCCGTGGCTCCTGATTCGTCCTTAAAGAATGACTTAATGATCGATTTCATGGCTGGTTCCGACCTGGGGTTTATGTTCTCGGAACACAGGTTTCCCCTGCAGTTCCTATCGGGGAACCTACGGAAATGAATCTAAGGCTGTCCTAACGGCCACCACTCAACTTTTCCGAGTAGTACGACATGAAATTTGCTCAAATTTGAATGAAGCGCTACTTCCCCCAAACGAGTCTTCCCGCTTTTCTCCAGGTCCTTCAATGACTTCTATCGCCCCTACGTACCGTGTCAGCTTTGCAATCGGTGACGAGCACGCGGCCAAAGGCGTGGTCGATGCCCTGACCGAAGTTTTTTTTGAAGGCCAGGCCGCGGTCGCCGCGTTCGAACGGCCGGATGGCCGATGGGACGTCACGGTGCATTTTGCCGAGCCGCCTGATCAGTCGCTGGTGCGCGAACTCGTTGCCAATGCAGCCGGTGCAGAAGCCGCAGAGGGCATCGCCTTCGACACGGTCGAGGCCAAGGATTGGGTCAAGGCCAGCCTCGAAGACCTCGTCCCTGTGCCCGCCGGACGTTTCGTGATTCACGGCCAGCATGACCGCGAGAGGATCGCGGCCAACAAGCTCGGCATCGAAATCGAGGCGGCGCTGGCATTCGGCACCGGCCACCATGGCACCACGCGCGGCTGCCTGCTGCTGCTCGATCATGTCCTGAAAGCCTGGCGCCCGCGCCGCGTGCTCGATCTCGGCACCGGCACCGGCGTGCTGGCGATCGCCGCCGCCAGGGCGCTGCATGAAAAGATACTGGCCAGCGATATCGATCCGCCCTCGGTGCAGGTCGCCCGCGAGAACGCGCGGCTGAACGTGTCAGGGCATCTGGTGCAGGCGATCCGCGCTACCGGCTTCGCGGCCCCGCAATTCGTAGCCGCCGCGCCATTCGATCTGGTGCTGGCGAATATTCTCGCCAATCCGTTGCGGCAGCTGGCAGGGCCGATGGCGCGGCATCTGGCGCCATCGGCCTTGGTCATTCTGTCGGGCCTGCTGACGCACCAGGCGCCCGGCGTCATCGCTGCCTATCGCGCCCGTGGGCTGGTGCCGGTGCGGCACCTTCGCATCGACGGCTGGAGCAGCCTGTTGCTGCGCAAGGTGAACTGAAACTCTCTAATCCTGCGATGTGTGCCGGTTGCGGGCGACTCCGTCCTTTTCTTCCTTCAACGTACGTTTGACGCGCGCTTCCGCGAACCGGTCGAGGATCTGGACGATGACGCCGCGCTGTTTCTTGTTGGCGACCGGCGGGACCGGGCCGCGGTCGGCCGGTGGCGAAATCTTCTCAAACGTGAAAGCAGGCATGGTGTATCCCCTCTTCGTTGAGTTGAAACACTCCTGGAGCCTCCCGGATATCCTGAGCCGAACAGCCTGCACCCGCAAAACCGTTCGATCCGACTAACGCGGACGGATATATTGAAGCACGGATTATGCCAAATTGTGGCCATGCCGGCCGCATTGCGGACCGCTCCACCCAACTCTAAAGTGACAAGGCGATGTTCGAAGCCCATTTCCAGACATTCGAAGAACCCGAGAGCGGCATCGCGCTGACCGCGCGGCTGGGTACCTTCCGCGAGGAACTGGCGCGCCGGAAGCTGACCGGATTCGTGATTCCCCGCGCCGATCAGCAGCAAAACGAGTATGTCGCGGCCTCCGAAGAGCGGCTGTCCTGGCTCACCGGCTTCACCGGCTCGGCCGGTATGGCTGTTGTCCTGACGCGCGAGGCCGCCCTTTTCGTCGATGGCCGCTATACGCTGCAGGCCGCCAAGCAGGTCGACCGCAAGGCCTGGCACATCGAGCCGCTGGCCGATCCGCCGCCGGAACACTGGCTGACCAAGCATCTCGTGGCCGGTGACCGCCTCGGTTTTGATCCGTGGCTGCACACTTCGGCGGCAACCGAGCGTCTGGCCGCCGCTTGCGCCAAGGCCGGCGCCGAATTGATCGCGGTGGACAGCAATCCGGTGGATTCGGTGTGGCATGAGCGCCCGGCCCCGCCGCTCGGCCCCGTCGCCGTTCATGGCACGCAATTTTCCGGCGAGATCGAAGCCGAAAAACTCAAGCGGATCCGGCTCGAGATGAGCAAGCTCGGCGTCGAGGCGCTGGTGCTATCTGATAGTCACGCGGTGGCCTGGACCTTCAACGTCCGCGGTGCCGACGTCTCGCACACGCCGCTGCCCTTGTCCTACGCGCTGGTGCCGAAGGACGGCCGCCCCACCGTCTTCATTGACCACCGCAAGCTGTCGAACCTGACACGCGACCATCTCGAACAATCCGCCGATGTCCGGGAGCCCGACGCGCTGGTGCCTGATCTGACCGAGCTCGCGCGCAGCGGCGCCGCGATCGCCCTCGACAGCGCCACCGCCGCGGACGCGTTGAGCCGCCTGATCGCAGGCGCCGGGGGAAAGCCGGTGCGCGGCAACGATCCGGTGAGCCTGTTGAAGGCGGTGAAGAACATCACCGAGATCGAGGGCACGCGGACCGCGCACAGGCGCGACGCGGTGGCGCTGACACGTTTCCTCGCCTGGATCGACCGCGAGGCGCCCTCCGGCGCGCTGACGGAGATCGACACCGTCGAGGCGCTGGAAACTTTTCGGCGCCAGA
Organism: Bradyrhizobium sp. 170; assembly: GCF_023101085.1. Taxonomy (NCBI): domain Bacteria; kingdom Pseudomonadati; phylum Pseudomonadota; class Alphaproteobacteria; order Hyphomicrobiales; family Nitrobacteraceae; genus Bradyrhizobium; species Bradyrhizobium sp. 170. The sequence goes on from NZ_CP064703.1 coordinate 7,424,141, forward strand.
CCTGCGCGCTGAAGGATGTTTCGTTTCCCACGATCGCGGGCACCGGACCGAACGGCGCCATCGTGCATTACCGCGTCACCCGCAAGAGCAACCGGCGGATTGCGCCCGGCGACCTCCTGCTGATCGATTCCGGCGCGCAATATGAAGACGGCACCACCGACGTCACCCGCACGATCGCGATCGGCAAGCCCACCGACGAAATGCGCGACCGCTTTACCCGCGTGCTGCGCGGGCACATCGCGATCGCGCGCGCGATCTTTCCCGACGGCACCACCGGCGCACAGCTCGACTCCTTTGCACGGCAATTTTTGTGGCAGGCCGGCCTCGATTTCGAGCACGGCACCGGCCATGGCGTCGGCAGCTACCTCTCGGTACATGAAGGCCCGGCGCGCATTTCAAAACTCGGCACCACGCCGCTGAAGCGCGGCATGATCCTTTCCAACGAGCCCGGCTATTACAAGACCGACGCCTACGGCATCCGGATCGAGAACCTCGAACTCGTCATCGGCACTGACGTCGCCGGCGCCGAGAAGCCGGTGAACGCCTTCGAGACGCTGACGCTGGCGCCGATCGACCGCCGCCTCATCGACGTGAATATGCTGAGCGCGACGGAACTGAAATGGCTGAACGATTACCACGAGCGCGTCAACCGCGCGGTGCGCCCGCATCTCGACGACAACGCCACGAAACTATGGCTGGATGACGCGACGGCAGCGATGCTGCCGCTTTAATCGTTGCTGCCCCGCCGCTCGTCATCCCCGCGAAGGCGGGGATCCAGTACGCCGCGGCCTATCCATTCATCACTAACGTCTCTGGAATACTGGATCACCCGCCTTCGCGGATGATGACAGGGGAGTTTGTTTCGCGCGACGGAACGTGAGCTCCCCGCCTCCCGAATTCGGCATGGCCGCATGCTGAAACATCCGTATCCGCCATGAGCCATCGCGCTATGGTCTGATTCAACCAACAGAATCTTCAACCAGCGGGATCGGACTGAATGCACGGCGTCGTGGGCAAGCCGCCCGGCGCGGCGGCGAACAATAATGCCGTCGCGACATCGAAAATCATGCTGCTGATGCTGGTCGCGATGACCGGCGTCGCGCCGATCTCGCTTTACATGCTGGTGCCGGCGCTGCCCGTGCTGGCGACGACGTTCGGCAGCGACATCTCGATCGCACAGATGACGGTGTCGCTGTTCATGGTCGGCATCGCCTGCTCGCAGCTCATCATGGGGCCGCTGTCGGACAAGTTCGGCCGTCGTCCGGTGCTGCTCGCGGGCCTTGCCCTGATGGTGGCAGCCAGCATCGGTTGCTCGCTGGCGCAGACGCTGCCGCAGTTGATCGCCGCGCGGTTCCTGCAGGCGCTCGGCGGCGCCACCGGCATGGTGGTGAGCCGCGCCATCGTCCGTGATCTCTACAGCCGCGACCGCATCAGCTCCATGATCAGCCTCGTCATCGGGGTGATGATGGTGGCGCAGATGCTGAGCGCCCTCGCCGGCGGCCTGCTGGAGACCGCGTTCGGCTGGCGCGCGATCTTCTATTCCATCACCGCGGCTTCACTCGGTGTTGCCGTGCTGATCGCCGTTGCGCTGCCCGAGACGCGGCGCGACCGCGGCGTGAGCAGCAGCTTCCGCGGCGATGTCGGCAAGCTGATGCGCGACCGCGCCTTTCTCGGCTATGTGCTGTGCCAGGTGCTGGCTTCGCAGATCATCTTCACCTTTGCCGGCGGCGGGCCTTACATCGTGGTGACGCAGATGGGCCGAACCACCGCCGAATATGGCGCATGGTTCGCGACCACCGGATTTGCGTATCTGGTCGGCAACCTGTTCTGCGTCCGCTTCGCGCCGCGCCATTCGCTGGAGAAGCTGATCTGGTTCGGGCTGGCGCTGCAGTTCGGCGGCGCGCTGCTGAATCTTCTCCTGAGCATCGCCGGGACCAACCAGGCGCCGCTCTGGCTGTTCGGCACCCAGATGATCGTGATGGTCGCCAACGCGTTCGTGATGAACAATGCCTCGGCCGGCGCCATCAGCGTGCGGCCCGAGGCCGCCGGCACCGCGGCGGGCGCGATGGGCTTTCTGCAGCAGGGCATCGGCGCGCTGGTCTCGCAATTCGGCGCCTATCTCGGCGGCCACTCCACCACCACACTGCCGTTGACGGCCGCGATCTTCGCCCTCTCGATCGCCTGCGCGTCGGCGATGTTCTTTCTGGTACCGCGGCCAACGGTCGTGGTCAGCGAGGAATTGATCAAGAAGGCGGAGGAGGAAGAGAGCGGGATGTTGTGAGGGCCCCAAATTGCCGATACCGTCATTGCGAGCGTAGCGAAGCAATCCATCTTTCCGTGCATGAGGTGACAATGGATTGCTTCGCTGCGCTCGCAATGACGGTGGATACAGCTTCGCGTTCTCGCGGCGCGTTCGCCCGAGGTTTGCTGGAGAACTTCCTGCCCTCTTTGTCAGAGGGCGCAGGGAAGACCGGGTGAACGCTGCACCCGCGGTCCCATGTGCAAAGCGCACTTGGCAAAAACGCACATGAGCATACAGGTTCAGCGGAAACACTCCGGCCTTCCCTGCGCAATGGCTTTACGGCTTATATCGAGCTCTCCCCGGTGAACGGCTCTTTTGCCACCGTCGCCACGCAGGAAATAAACCCGCGCAACTTAATGCCAGCACCGCGACATCAGGACCACACGACTTCGCCGTACGCTCAAGCCACACACGTCAGTCGCAGCTCTCGCGTCCATCGCATCTCACCGCACGTTCGTGACGATGGCCAACGCCCCTCATCCGCCGTGAGACGGGCGGTGTTATGCGACTGATTTGGCCTGAGCGTTAAGCGAAATATTTTTGCATAAGGGGCTGGACAGACTTTTGGTGATTTGCCCGTCGTGCCAATTGGTCGCACCCGACGACGTCATTTCGTCGTTGCGAGCCAGGCAAATCAATCCATCACTTTCTTTATGCCGCAATGGATTGCTTTGCTCGCAATGACGGCCGGATAGAGCCAGCCCTGCGACGAGCGTGCCTCATGCCTGATTTTCTCAAGATTGTTGTGCTGGGCGCTCTGCTTGCACTCTCGTCCAAGCCGGTCATAGCAAAAGATCAGGACACGGTTGCGCCTGTGGTCTTTGATTGCTGGGAGCCCGAGCGCACTTTCAAGCAGTGTGCGGCAACCGGCCCCGACGGGCGGCCGCGCTTGAAGCGATCCTATTTGGCTCGACTTCGATATGACCGTGATGGGCTGGCTTCCGTCTTGTTGTTCGTTGAGACTGACAAACGGAACGCCCAATGGTTCTACGTTCGACGTGGCGTCATCCCAGTGCCGGTTAAAACAATGGACAACGGCCCGGACTATTTCGAGGACGGTCTCGCGCGATCGCCGGTCGGCGGCAAGATTGGATACATCGACCGCAAACTCAATCTCGTGATCCCGGCGACGTATGACGGCGCCTATCCATTCAAGGATGGAGTTGCCGTTGTCTGCACGTCTTGCACTATTGTCTATGACCGCACTGTCGCTGAAGGCGAGCGCAGCTGGTACGAGGGCGGACAATGGGGACGCATCGACCGCAGGGGACGTGTGGTCTCACCCTTCCGATCGTGGGAGACATATCAGCGCCTCGAATTCAACTGACGATCGAACCCTTGTGATTTTATTCGAAACGAGCCACGCGTCCTTCTAGCTAGAACCAAGGCGTTCCACCCACGGCCTGGCAGCGCCCCAACCAATAATGAAGTCATGGTGATTGCTGCATAGGAGGTAGCTCGCATCTTGGTCACAAACATAAAATTCAAGCGCCGGACATTCATTCAAGACGCACAGCAGATCAGGACCGCTGCTAAACTTCCAAACGATGTCCGCACCATCCAAGAACATCAAGCAGGTCCTGGCCCCAACATACGCTGGAATTATTTCCCAACCGTCCGGTCTTAGCTGCCCGTCAGGTGCGGTTTTATGGTCCCAAGGCGCATGTGCTCTCACGTCAACACCGAGCCGCTCTTGCAACCTGACCACAAGCGCTCTCTTTTCTGGAGCGCTCAATACCTCCGCTGGAATTCCGGCGGCACCTAGCGCCGACGAAACACGATCTAATGCCACGGATATCTCTTCATCGATTGCACGGGAAATCATTCACGAAAATGGGACCACAAATTACGATGATACCACACCTGCGCAAACGCTTCGCGTTTGTCGCAGGCAATGACGAGAACGCCACTCACTCCCCGATCAGCTTCAACCACTCGTCTTCCGTCAGCACGGCCACGCCGAGCTCGCGCGCCTTCGTCAGCTTGGACCCGGCGTCTTCGCCGGCAACCACATAGTCCGTCTTCTTCGACACCGATCCAGCAACCTTGGCGCCAAGACGCTCCGCCATTGCCTTGGCTTCGTCGCGTGTGAACTTGGTCAGCGAGCCCGTGAACACCACGGTCTTGTCCGACACCGGCGAACTCTTGCGCGGCTGTTCGGCCGGTTTTACCTCGATCTCGCGCAGGAGTTCGCCGAGCGCCTTCACATTGCGCGGTTCGGCGAAGAACTCGACCACCGCATCGGCGACGATCTCGCCGATGCCGCCGATATTGTTGAGGTCCTGATAGGCCTCGGTCGTATTCTCTTCGTCCTTCGTCCCCTTGGCGGCGGCCAGCATCGCCTCGCGAAAATTCTCGATCGTGCGGTAATGCCGCGCCAGCAGCTTGGCATTGCCCTCGCCGACGTGGCGGATACCGAGCGCGAAGATCAGGCGGTGCAGGTCAATGCTGCGGCGGGCGTCGATCGCATTGAAAAGATTGCGCACCGAGGTTTCGCCATAGCCCTCGCGTGCCATCAGCTTGCTGGCCGAACGGGTGTCGCGCTTCTGCAGCGTGAAGATGTCGACCGGCGACATCACAAGACCGTCCTCGTAGAATTCCTGGATCTGCTTGTCGCCGAGGCCGTCGATATCGAACGCCAGCCGCGAAACGAAATGCTTGAGCCGCTCCACCGCCTGCGCCGGGCAGATCAGCGCGCCGGTGCAGCGGCGCACCGCCTCGTCTTCCTCGCGCACCGCATGACTGCCGCAAACCGGGCATGTCTCCGGAAACTTGTAAGGCTTCGCGCTCTTCGGCCGCTTGTCCATAATGACGCTGACGACCTGCGGGATCACGTCGCCGGCGCGCTGGACGACAACCGTGTCGCCGACGCGAAGATCGACGCCGTCACGAATCGGATTGCCGTCGTTGCCGATACCCTTGATGTAATCCTCATTATGCAGGGTCGCGTTCGACACAACGACGCCGCCGACGGTGACCGGCTCCAATCGCGCCACCGGCGTCAGCGCACCGGTGCGGCCGACCTGGATATCGATGCCATTGAGGATCGTGGTCGCCTGCTCGGCCGCGAACTTATGCGCAATCGCCCAGCGCGGGCTGCGCGAAACAAAACCCAGGCGATCCTGCCAGTCGAGCCGGTCAACCTTGTAGACCACGCCGTCGATGTCAAAGCCGAGCGAGGCGCGCTCTTCGCCGATCTTGTTGTAGAATTCCAGGACGGCGTCGACATCCTTGCAAAGCTTGGTCCGCGGATTGACGACGAAACCGGCCCTGTCCATCCACTCCAGCATGCCGTGCTGGGTATCGGCCGGGCGCTCGCTCATCTCGCCCCAGGTATAGGCGAAGAATTTCAGCGGCCGCGAGGCGGTGATCGAAACGTCCTTCTGGCGCAGCGAGCCCGCCGCCGAATTGCGCGGATTGGCAAACACGGTGTCTTCGGCTTCCGCCTGCTTCTTGTTCAGCTCGAGAAAGTCCTTCTTGAGCATGTAGACTTCGCCGCGCATTTCGCAGGCCGCGGGAATGTTGCGGCCCTTCAGGTTGTGCGGAATATCCTTGATGGTACGGACGTTGGCGGTGACGTCTTCGCCGGTAAAGCCGTCGCCGCGCGTCGCGGCGCGGACCAGTTCCCCGTTTTCGTAGCGCAGCGATAGCGACAGGCCGTCGATCTTCGGTTCGGCAACAAGTGCCGGAATATGGTCGGCATCGAGCTTGAGAAACCGCCGGATGCGATCGACGAACTCCGTGACGTCCTCATCGCTGAAGGCATTGCCGAGCGACAGCATCGGAACGGCATGCTGCACTTTCGCAAAGCCGCGCGCAGGCGCAGCGCCAACCTTCTGCGTGGGCGAATCCGTGGTGACGAGATCGGGAAACTTTATCTCAATGGCCACCAGCCGCTGGCGCAGCGCGTCATAGGCCGCATCCGAAACGGTCGGGGCGTCTTTCTGGTAATAGCGCTCGTTGTGGGCTTCGATCTCGAGCGCCAGGCGCATGTGCTCGACCTTGGCCTGGGCCTTGGTGAGCTTCTCGACGTCAACCAGCGCTTTCTTTGCTTTCACCGCCATGGCGCCGCGCCGCCGTTACGCCGTCGCCGCGCGGAGCAGCCGCTCCGCCGCCGCCCGCGCTTCCGCCGTGATCTCGGCACCCGCCAGCATGCGGGCGATTTCCTCGCGGCGGTGGTCGGCGGCGAGCGCGTTGACGCGGGTGGCGACGCGCTTGCCCTTGTCGAGCGCGTCCTTGGAAATGAGCAGGTGCGTACTGGCGCGGGCGGCGACCTGCGGCGCATGCGTCACCGCCATCACCTGGACCTGGCCGGCCAGCCGCGACAGCCGCGCGCCGATCGCATCCGCCACCGCGCCGCCGACACCGGTATCGATTTCGTCGAACACCAGCGTAGGCGCCGAGCCGCGGTCGGACAGCACCACCTTGAGCGCCAGCAGGAACCGCGACAGCTCGCCACCGGAGGCGACCTTCATCAGCGGGCCCGGCTTGGTGCCGGGATTGGTCTGCACCCAGAACTCGACGCGGTCGATGCCCTGCGGCCCCGGCGACTTCGCGTCGGTCTCGACCTGCGTCGTGAATTTTGCGCGTTCGAGTTTTAGCGGCGCGAGCTCAGCATTCACCGCCTTGTTGAGCTTCTCGGCGGACTTGTTGCGGGCCGCAGACAGCTTCGTCGCTGCCGCGCCGTAGCGCTGGTCGGCCTCGGCCGCGGCGGCTTCCAGCTTCTTCAACTGATCCGCGCCGGCATCGATCAGCGCGACGTCGGAGACGAATTTGGCGGCGAGCGCCGCCAGCCCGTCGACCGGCGTCGAATATTTGCGCGAGGCGGCGCGCAGCGCAAACAACCGCTCCTCGATGCGCTCCAGCTCGGCGGGATCGAAATCGGCCGCGATCAGAGCTGCGCTGAGATGCTGGTCGGCCTCTTCCAGCGCGTTGATCGCGATATCGATCGCCCTCACCGCCGGTTCGACGAGGGCGGGCGAATTGGCGGCACGGCGTTCGAGGCGGCGTACCGCGGCGGCCAGCGCCGGCACCGGCGAATGGGGGCCGCCGACCGCCTCCTGCGCCTCGCGAAGGTCGCTTGCGATCTTCTCGCCCTGCATCATGATGGTGCGGCGTCCGGCGAGCGCCGTCTCCTCGCCGTCCTTCGGCTTCAGGGCTTTGAGTTCGTCGGCCGCGTGGCGCAGATAGTCCGCCTCGCGCGCGGCGCGTTCCATGCTGGCGCGATGCGTGTCGAGCGCCGCGTTCGCGGTGCGCCGCGCCTCCCACAGCGTTTCCAGTGCCGAGACCTCTTTCTCCAGCCCGGCGAAAGCATCGAGCAACTGCCGGTGCGTCGAGGCATCGACCAGGGCGCGCTCGTCATGCTGGCCGTGGATTTCGACCAGCGCCGCGCCAACGGCCTTCAGGGTCTGCACGCTGATCGACTGGTCGTTGATGAAGGCGCGGGTGCGGCCGTCGGCGAGCTGCACGCGGCGCAGAATCATTTCGCCGGTATCGTCGAGGCCGTTCTCGGACAGGATCTTTGCCGCCGGATGGTCCCTGGGGACATCGAAGGTGGCCGTCACCTGGCCCTGCTCCGCGCCATGGCGGACCAGGCCCGAATCGCCGCGGCCGCCGAGCGCCAGCGCGAAGGCATCGAGCAGGATGGATTTTCCCGCGCCGGTCTCGCCGGTCAGCACCGCGAGGCCACGGGAGAATTCGATATCGAGCCGTTCGATCAGGACGATGTCACGGATCGACAGACGCGCCAGCATGCGAAGTAAATTCCTAGCCGCGACCCATATTGGTCAAGGAACCGAGACCCAATTTCTTGAAGGCCCTGGAAATATAGGAACCTTTGTTCTCGCTCGGCTCGAGACCGCCGGACTTTACAAGATTATAGGCGTCCTTGTACCAGCGGCTGTCAGGAAAGTTGTGCCCAAGTACGGCCGCCGCCGTCTGCGCCTCGCCGACGATGCCGATCGCCATATAGCCCTCGGTCAGCCGCGCCAGCGCCTCCTCGACATGCCGCGTGGTCTGGTAGCGGGTGACGACCGTCTTGAAGCGGTTGATGGCGGCGGTGTAGTCGCGCTTTTCCATATAGTAGCGGCCGACGTCCATTTCCTTGCCGGCGAGCTGGTCGCGCGCGCCTTCGAGCTTGGCCTTGGCGGAGTTGGCATATTCCGAGGTCGGGTATTTGCGAATCACCTCTTCCAGCGCCGCGATCGCCTTTTCGGTGCGGCCCTGGTCGCGGGAAATGTCCGGGATCTGGTCGTAATGCGAAGCCGCGATCAGGTATTGCGCGTAGGCCGCATCGGTACTGCCGGGATGCAGCGTGACGTAACGGGTGGCGGCACCGATGCAGCTGTCGTAGTCGCCGGCATTGTAGAAGGAATAGGCCGACATCAGCAGCGATTTGCGCGCCCAGTCGGAATAGGGATGCTGGCGGTCGACTTCCTCGAATTTCTTCGACGCCGCCTTGTTATCCTTGCGCTGGTTCATCAGGTACAAGCCCTCATTGTAGAGCTTGTCCGCCGGTTCCTCGTTGAAAGTGTCGTCCTTGGCGGTGAACTTGTCCCACAGCGATGCGCTGCCGCATCCGCTCAAGGGAATGGCGAGCGCAATCAGGCCCGCCGCCAGCCGCAGCGACCGTAGTGATTTGCGTGGTTCAAGCGTCATACGCTGTGCCGACATTGAATCTGTGACCTGACGCCTTTGATGCGGTTGATGACTGGAGCCCGCCTGTCCATGAACCGCGGTCATGGAAGCCATATTTCCCGTGCCCAATGCGTAATTCCTCAGGGGCACGTGGCGCTTGTCGTTGCAACCGCGAGCCTCTGTAGCCGAAAAATGGTCCTCAACCAACCGAATACGCAGCCAATTCGCCCGGATTAAGGCGGCTGAACGGCAGCGTTACCGATTGTGGTTATTACGGAAAACGCGGCTGTACGGCATGAAAGCCCGGCCTTTCGCAGCCGAAGTCAGTACATTTCGCAAGCGAAAGTCAGGACATTTCGCAAGCGAAAGTCCGGGGACATTTCGCGAGCGAAAGTCAGGAAACATCCGGACCATAGGCCGGGGCGATCAAGCCGCCCACCATGCCCGCGCCGGCCTCGACATGGCCGCGGGGACGGCGTGCCGGTTCAGCCTCGACCACCCGCCAGGCGCTGCGATCGGCCAACAGGGCCGTCAGTACGGCGTGGTTCAGCTTGTGGCCGCCACGCACCGAGCGGTAGGCGCCAAGCAGCGGCAAACCGGCCAGGGCAAGGTCGCCAACCGCATCCAGCGCCTTGTGGCGAGCGCATTCGTCGCTGAAGCGCAGCCCTTCGGTGTTGAGCAGGCGGGCGTCATCGAGCACCACTGTATTCTCAAAAGAGGCGCCGCGCGCAAAACCGGCGCTCCAGAGCCGCGCGACGTCGTTCATGAAGCCAAAAGTCCGGGCGCGGGAAATCTCGCGGCGGAAGCTTTCGGGGTTGAGATCGAGCGAGAAATTCTGGCGGCCGATCACGGGATTGGCGAAGTCGATCTCGACCTCGACGCGGAACCCGCCCGCATGCGGGCGCAGCTCGCCGAAGCTATCGCCGATCGCGACCTGCACCGGCTTCAAGATCTGAATGAAGCGGCGGGAGGCCGACTGGGTGACGATGCCGGCCTGATCGATGGCGGCGACAAAGGCTGCCGCGCTGCCGTCCATGATCGGAACTTCGGGACCGTCGACTTCGATGATGGCGTTGTCGACGCCCATGCCGCGCAAGGCAGCGAGCACATGTTCGGCGGTGGAAACCAGCGGGCCTTCGCGGTCGCCGAGAACGGTAGCAAGATCGGTGGCGGTTACGGATTCCGCGAGTGCGGGAACTTCGCGATCGGCTTCATCGAGGCCGGTGCGGACAAAAATAAAACCCGCATCCACAGGGGCAGGTCCGAGCGTCAGGCTGACAGGTAAACCGGAATGAACGCCGACGCCCGTTACGGTGGCTTGCGACCGAAGCGTGGTTTGGCGGCTGAATTTCATCGATAACTGCCCACTACCCGACTTAATCTAAAGACGGGAACCGCGCGTGAGCGCCGATTCGCGTTCTAGGCATCCCCAAGTCACGGCAGACCATAGCCATTTCCAAAAGCGCGCCAACTCACGCTTCTTTACGGATTGTTACCCTATCTCTGCCGCAATCGCGCCAAGGGTTAACCAAACTCCGGCACGGCCGAAGGCCGCTTCATCTGCAATATCTGATCACGGAATGAATAATTAATCATTTAAAATCAGTTGCTTGAGCGGTCAGCCGAGACTCGGCACCACGCATAAGAGAAGGGCCCCGGCTGGGTCAGCCGGGGCCCCTTGGCTCGCCTCAATTGTTACAAAACCTCAGTTGGCCTGGCGTCGGAGGAAGGCCGGGATATCAAGATGGTCGTCGCCCTGTGGCGCCGACGCAACAGGTGCCGGGCGACCATGGATGTCCAAACCTTGCGGTGCCGGGCGTTTTGCGTACTCCGATACCGGCTCGTGATTCGTCGCCATTTGCTGGGCGACGGTACGCTGCGGCTTGCGATCGGGCAGCGGCGGCAGCGGCGCCATCGCAGGCCCGGAGGCGCGGGCCGCGATCGGCGGCTCGGTCTCCTCGTCGCGGCGGCCGAGGCCGACATTGGCGAGCCGCTGCAATAGCGACAGCCGGGTCTTCTGCGGATGCTCCTCCTCGCCGTCGCCGCGGGCCTGCCGGATTTCGGCCTGCGCCGGCATCGGGAGATCCTCGAATTTCGGCATCCGCGGCGAGCGGGCCGGCGCACGTTCGGCCGCCTGCGGGATGAAGGTTTCGGGTGTCGCAGGCTGCTCGGGCTCGGCGCGGGCGGCCTCGTTATGATCCGGGAACAAAGTCGGCTTCTGCGCGATCGGGCGGACCGTGACGTCACCATAGGACGCCGGCTGGATCGCCTGTTGCGGCGTCTCAACCGCCGCGGCGATCGCAGCCAGCGCCGCGCGCTCGACATTGTTGGCTTGACGTTGCGCCGACGCGACGGCCTGGGCCGGCGCCTGAGCCATCGCCTGCGGCGCGGGCGCCGGCTCGAGCTTCTGGGCGCGTTCGGCCAGGCGCGCATTGTCGGCGCGAAGGCGAGCGGTCAGTTCGGCCAGACGGTTGTCGGGCGAGGACGTGGCGGCGGCAGTGGCAGTGGCCGCGACCGCCGGGGCGGCGGCGGCGTTGCGCGCGATCTGCGCCTGCTCGATACCCGTGGCGACGACGGACACGCGGATGATGCCGTCGAGCGTTTCGTCGAAGGTGGCGCCAACGATGATGTTGGCGTCCTGATCGACTTCCTCGCGGATCCGGGTTGCGGCTTCGTCGACTTCGAACAGGGTCAAGTCCTTGCCGCCGGTGATCGAGATCAACAGGCCGCGGGCGCCCTTCATCGAACTATCGTCGATCAGCGGATTGGCGATCGCGGCTTCCGCCGCGGTCAGCGCCCGCTTCTCGCCGGTGGCTTCACCGGTGCCCATCATCGCCTTGCCCATCTCCTTCATCACCGCCCTCACGTCGGCGAAGTCGAGGTTGATCAGGCCTTCCTTGACCATCAGATCGGTGATGCAGGCAACGCCCGAATAGAGCACCTGGTCGGCCATCGCGAAGGCGTCGGCGAAGGTGGTCTTTTCGTTGGCGACCCGGAACAGGTTCTGGTTCGGGATGATCAAGAGCGTATCGACCACCTTGTGCAGTTCGGCGATGCCGGACTCGGCGGTGCGCATGCGGCGCATGCCTTCGAAGTGGAACGGCTTGGTCACCACGCCGACGGTGAGGATGCCCATTTCGCGCGCGGTCTTGGCGATGACGGGGGCAGCACCCGTGCCGGTGCCGCCGCCCATGCCGGCGGTGACGAACACCATGTTGGCGCCCGAGAGGTGGTCGCGAAGTTCGTCGATGACTTCCTGCGCCGCCGCCGCGCCGACATCAGGCTGGGACCCCGCGCCGAGGCCCTGCGTCACCTGTGTGCCCATCTGCACGATACGCTGCGCCTTCGACATGGTCAGCGCCTGCGCGTCGGTGTTGGCGACGACGAAATCGACGCCCTGCAACCCGGCAGTGATCATGTTATTGACGGCATTGCCGCCTGCTCCACCGACGCCGAAGACGGTAATCCGCGGTTTCAGCTCGCTGATGTCAGGGGGGGTCAGATTGAGTGCCATGGTTGCCTCTCTTACGACGCGCGCTTTGGTTCGCCCCGGCCGGCGGCCGCGGGCTTTGGTGAAAATCGTTTGGTTACTGGAGCCGTCATCAGAAGCCCTCGCGAAGCCATCGTCCGACCTTTCCGAAATAGCCGTCAGTCCCTGTCCTGAGCTGCCGCGTATGCCGCGGTTCGACGTGTTCCAGATGAGCGTATTGCGGATAGACCAAGAGGCCGGTCGGCACCGCGAACGAGGCGCTCTTGGCCTCGCTGGGCAACCGGCCGAAGCCGAGCGGACGGCCGATCCTAACCGGCCGGTTGAGAATGCGGGTCGCGAGTTCGACCGTGCCGGTCAGCTGGGACGCGCCGCCGCTCAAGACAACCCGCGCCCGCGGCTCTGCCGCAAAGGGGGAATCCGCGAGCCGGTCCCGGACCATTTCAAAAATCTCCTCGGCGCGATGCCGGACGATGTTCGCGATCGTGGCGCGCGAGACGATCTGCGGCGCATCGTGTTCCTCGCCTGCAGTCGGAACAGACATCAGCTCGCGCGCGTCGGACCCGCCGGTCAGCACGGTCCCGTATAAAGTCTTGATTCGCTCGGCATCCGCAATGCATGCGCCGACGCCGCGTGCAAGATCCATCGTCACGTGCTGCCCGCCGAGCGCAAATCCGCTAGCATGAACGAAGCGGCCGGCCGAATAGGTCGCAATCGTGGTGGATCCGGCCCCCATTTCGATCACGGCGGCGCCGAGATCGGCCTCGTCGTCCGTCAGCACGGACAGGCCTGCGACATAAGGACTCGCCGCCATGGCTTCGACATTGAGATGGCAGCGCTCGACCACCAGCATCAGGTTGCGCGCGACCGTCGCATCCGCCGTCACCACGTTCATGTCGACGCCGAACTGCCGGGCCACCATGCCGCGGGGGTCGCGGATACCCTTGACGCCATCCAGCGCGTAGCCGACCGGCAGCGCATGCAGCACCGTGCGCCCCTCGCCGGTGGCGTGGCGCATGCCGGTGGAGGTCACCCGTGTGACGTCATCGGCAGTAACGGCGCCGCCTCTGATATCGGCGGCAGCCTCGACCAGCTGCCCCTGCAGCCGGCCGCCGGAAACCGACAGCAATATTGACTCAACACGGACCTTGGCCATGCGCTCGGCCAGCGCCACCGCCTGGCGCACCGCCTGCTCGCATTCGGCGAGATCGACCACGGAGCCGGCCTTGACGCCGCGCGACTGGATCTGGCTGTAGCCGATCAATTCCACCGCATGGGTGCGGCCGCGCAGCGCGTCGTTCGCCGGCGACGGCTTCAGCCGCGCGATCATGCAGGCGATCTTGCTGGTGCCGACATCGAGGGACGCCACCAGCGCCGTGCGCTTGTGATCGACGGGGCGCGTCTTCGGGGTCTGATTGCGATCGAGGCCGGTCATGCGTCACCGGCCTTTTTCTTGGGTTTCTTGTCCTTGAACAGTTCTTCGCGGGCCTTGGCCGCGTCTTCAGACAATTGCACCGTCAGCCGGTCCGGCAGGCGCATGTCGACCGCGACGATGTCGCGCGAGAACAGCCGATCCTCCTTGTCGAGCTTGCTCAACATGGCAAGCGCGTTGCCGACGTCGTTCTCCGGCAGGCGAATGTCGAGGCCGTCCTTCAGCCGCAAATTCCAGCGCCGTTCGCCGACGAGGATCGCAGCCTTGGTCGCGGTGCGAACCTGCGGATAGCGGTCCAGGAGGGCGAGGAAGTCGCGGGCCTTGACGTCGGCGCCCTTGCCCACCACCAGCGGCAGCGTCACGAAGCGGCGCGACACGTAAGGCTCCAGCACCGCGCCATCTTCCGAGATCACGGACAGCCGGCCGTCCTGCTGCCACAGCGCGAAAGCCGTGCGCTCGACGATGTCGATCTGCAGTTGACCGGGATAAAGCTTCAGGATGGTCGCATCAGCGATCCACGGATTGGCCTTGAGCTTGTCGCGCACGGTGGCGGCGTCGAGGAACAGCAACGAGGAGCGGCCGTTGACGCCGCCGATCGCGAGCACCTCGTCCTGGCTCAATTGCTTGCGGCCATTGATGGCAACCGTCGTGATGCGGAATCCGGCCGAATTGGCCAGCGCATTGCGGGTGTCACTGAGCGCCACCGCGAATTCATCGACATGACCGCCCTTGACGATGCCAAGCCCGGCGCTGCCAAGCAGCATCAGCACGGTCAAGGCGACGCCGGCGCGGTTCGGCAGGTAACGTTCGACCAGAAGGACCAGGCGATTCGGCGGTGCCCGATCGATCGCGGGCCTCGCCGGGACACGGGCACGAAGGCCCAGCCGCTCGCGCAGCAGCACGGCCGCTCCAATAGCGGCCGCTTTCAGGTCAGCTTGGGGCCCCAGCGATCTCAGCGACCGAGCGAGGCGTCCTGCACCATCCATTGCACGAGCCTGTCCAAGTGTTGTTCCCGCAAGCGTTTTTGCGGGTTCCGGCCCATATGACGCCTCGGTCTTGCCGGACTTGGTGCTGATCTGAAGTCGGAACAGCGCACGCCCCGGAGCCAAGCGCAACATGCGCCGCCAGCGTTAACCTTCGGACTTCCTGGTAAACAAAGTGTAAATTCGCAGGCCTGCGGACGCGCTTTGGTGCGTCTTTTGAGTGGTTTGCCGGACAATTCTTAGGATTTTAGCAACAATTCTCGTGGCGAGGTTAGTTCCGGGTTAACGGCCTGTTAATGGCTTATCCGGCCGGTCAAACCCGTTCCCGGTTCCGCCGTTCGGCCAGCGCGATCTGATCACGCAGAAAATCCGGAAATTCGATGCCCTGGGCCTTGAGCGCCTTTGGGTAGAGCGAGGCCGCTGTCAGGCCCGGCAGAGTATTGGTTTCCAGGTAAGCCAGCCCCTTCGCCGAGACAATGAAGTCGGTCCGGGAGTAACCGCTGCACGACAGCGCCCGGTGCGCCCGCAGCGCCTGGTCCATCAGCGCGGCGCTGATCTCGGGCGAAAATCGCCCCGGACAGATCTCCTGGGTCGATTTCAGCAGGTATTTCGCCGTGTAGTCGAAGGCGCCTTCCGCCGGAACGATCTCGATCGGCGGCAGTGAAAGCACCGAGCCGTCGGGCCGCTCCAGCACGCCGCAGGTCGCCTCCACGCCCGCGACGAACGGCTCGATCAGATATTCCTCGGTCCTGGCGGCATTGCGCACGGCGACGAGATCCTGCTTTGCATTGACGAAGATCAGGCCATAGCTCGATCCGTCTCGCGCCGGCTTTGCGATCAGCCTGCCGTATTCGGCAAAAGCCGTGTCGAGCTCTTCCAGGGCGACACCGGCCGGCGCTGTGACGCCCGCATATGCCGCAAAGCGTTTTGCCGCCACCTTGTCGAAAGCGAGATTCGACGACGCCGAACCGGAGCCGGTGAAGGGAATCCCGCGCAGCTCGCACATCGCCTGCAACTCGCCGTTTTCGGCCCGGCCGCCATGCAGGCCGAGCACCAGCACGCGATCCTCGGACTTCGCCTTGTCGAGCGCCGCTTCGAGCGGCAGGCCGCGGTTGCCGGGTTTGAATTCATCCTCGAACGGACGCGCGTGCCCGAGCAGCTTCTGCGACGCGACCTCATGCACGGTATCGGCGACGTCCCAGAACCAGAGATCGGCTTCGGGCAACGCCCGATGCAGCGCCTGGGCGCTCGCGACCGAGACCAGCCGCTCCTTGTTGGTGCCGCCAAAGAGAATGGTGATCCGCATCAGCCCTGCTCGATCCCGATCCGCTTGATTTCCCAGTGTAGCTCGATTCCAGAATTCGCTTTAACCCGCTCGCGCACGGTTTCACCCAGCGTTTCAATATCATGCCCGGTAGCATTACCGGTGTTGATGAGGAAATTGCAGTGCATTTCCGAGACCTGCGCCCCGCCGACCCGCAAGCCGCGGCAGCCGGCGGCGTCGATCAGTTTCCAGGCGCTGTTGCCGGGTGGATTCTTGAAGGTCGAACCTCCGGTCTTTTCGCGAATCGGTTGAGCGGTTTCGCGGTGGGTCTGCACCTCTTTCATTCGCGCACGAACGGTTTCGGCGTCCGTGATTGCGCCTTGAAAACGCGCCGACGTGAAGATGATCGACGGATCGACGCCGCTGTTGCGGTAGACAAACTTCATGTCAGCATTGTTGAAAACATGCCTGGTGCCGTCGAGACCGATGCCGACAGCCTCGATCAGGATATCCTTGGTTTCCCCGCCATTGGCGCCGGCATTCATCCGCAGCGCGCCGCCGATGGTGCCGGGAATGCCGAACAAGAATTCCATGCCGCCGATATTGGCGGCTGCCGCGGTCTCCGCCACGCGCTTGTCGAGCGCGGCCGTGCCCGCGCTGACGATATCGCCCGACGCAGATGTCTCGCCGAACGCCCGCGGCGACAGCCGGATGACCACACCCGCCATGCCGCCGTCGCGTACGATCAGGTTGGAGCCGACGCCGACGACGTAAACCGGCAACTCGTTCGGAAGCAGCTTTAAGAAGTACGCGAGATCGTCCTCATCCGCCGGCGTGAACAGCACCTGCGCCGGCCCGCCGACGCGAAACCACGTCAGCTCCGCCAGCGACTGGTTCGCCAGCAGCCGCCCGCGCAGGTCCGGCATCGCGGCTTTCAATTCGGGCGTGATGTCAGGAAATGCCACCGCTCACCCCAGCGCCTTCAATTCGTCCGGCAACGCGTAAGCCCATTGCGTGATGTTGCCGGCCCCCAGGCACACGACAAAGTCGCCGGGGCCTGCGAGGCCGCGAACCACCTTTGCCAACTCCGCCGAACTCTGCAGCGGGATCACCTCGCGATGGCCATGGGCGCGCAGGCCGAGCACGAAACTGTCGCGGTCGATGCCCGGGATCGGCGCCTCGCCGGCCGGATAAACCTCGGCGACCACGACCGCATCGGCGTCGTTGAAGCAGGTGCAGAATTCTTCGAACAGCGATTGCAGGCGGGTGAAGCGATGCGGCTGCACCACGGCTATGACCTTGCCGTTGGTCGATTCACGCGCCGCTTTAAGGACGGCTGATATCTCGACCGGGTGATGGCCGTAATCGTCGATGACGGTGACACCGTTCCACTCCCCGGTCCGGGTAAAGCGCCGCTTGACGCCGCCGAAGCCGGCGATCGCCTTGCGGATCGCCTCGTCGGACATGCCGAGCTCATGCGCCACCGCGATCGCCGCCGTGGCATTCGACGCGTTATGCCGTCCCGGCATCGGCAGCATGAGGTCAGATATCTCGTGGGTGGCGTCGGTCTTGCGGTTGCGGAACACGACCTTGAATGTCGATCCGCCGCCGGTCGGCGTCAGGTCGACCAGCCGCGCGTCGGCCTGCGGGTTCTCGCCATAGGTGATGATGCGGCGGTCCTCGATCTTGCCGACGAGGCTCTGCACCACAGGATGATCGGTGCACATCACGGCAAAGCCGTAGAACGGCACGTTCTCGACGAAATTACGGAATGCGTCCTGGATCGCCTCGAAAGTCTTGAAGTGGTCGAGATGTTCGGGATCGATGTTGGTGACGATCACGACATCGGACGGCAGCTTCAGGAACGTGCCGTCGCTCTCATCGGCTTCGACCACCATCCACTCGCCCGCGCCCAGCCGCGCGTTGGAGCCGTAGGCATTGATGATACCGCCGTTGATCACGGTCGGATCGAGATCGCCGGCATCGAGCAGTGTCGCCACCATCGTCGTCGTGGTGGTCTTGCCGTGGGTGCCGGCAATCGCGACGCAGCTTTTCAGCCGCATCAGCTCGGCCAGCATTTCGGCCCGGCGCACCACCGGAATGCGCTGGGCGCGGGCCGCCATCAGTTCCGGATTGTCACGCTTGATCGCGGTCGAGACCACGACCACGTCGGCGCCATCGACATTCTCGGCCTTGTGGCCGACCGAAACCGTAATCCCCTTCTCCCGCAGCCGCGCGACGTTGCCGCTCTCGGAGGCGTCCGAGCCCTGCACGGTATAACCCAGGTTGCTTAAGACCTCGGCGATGCCGCTCATGCCGATGCCGCCGATCCCGACGAAGTGAATGGGTCCGATCTCGCGCGGCAGTCTCATGAATGGTTCCTTGGCCGTCATCGCCCGCCTCGTGCGCATTTGCGCACAGGGCGGGGCCGATCCAGTATTCCGCGAAGCTGAGGCTCAAATCAGGCGCCGCAGGGTACTGGATGCCCCGCTTTCGAAGGTGCTGACAAGGGGCAATTTTGCGGGTAACCGCCTAGATTCCGGCGGTTTTCATCACCAGATCGGCCAGCCGTTCGGCGGCGTCGAGTCGGCCCACCCTGCGGGCGGCTGATGCCATCGCGGTCAGCCGCGCCGGTTCGGCGGCAAAGGCGGAGATTTCCGCTGCCAGCCGGTCGGGCGTGAATTCGGCCTGCGGGATCCGCAAGGCCCCGTCCACCTGCGCCAGCACGCCGGCATTGGCGAACTGGTCCTGGTCGATCGCGCCGGGCAGCGGCACCAGAATCGAGGGCCGGCCAATCGCGGCGAGTTCCGCCACCGTGCCGGCGCCGGAGCGCGAGATCACGAGATGGCTGGACGCCAGCCGCGCCGGCAGGTCGGTAAAGAACGGCGCGAGTTCGGCATTGATCCTGCGCCGCTCATAGATCGCGCGCACTCGCCCCATGTCTTCCTTGCGCACCTGCTGCGTCAGAACCAGGCGGCTCCACAGCATCGGCTCCAGCTTTTCGATGGCGCCCGGCACGATATCGCTCATGACCCGCGCGCCCTGGCTGCCGCCGACCACCAGCAGGCGCAGCGGCCCATTCGGTTCGGGAGACGCAAACGGCACGGCGGCAGCCGTGAGGACCGCGGGACGCATCGGCGTGCCGACGGTCGTCGTCTTGCCCGCGAGATCAGGATCGCGATCGAGCACGCCCGGCAGCGAGGTGGCAATGGCGTTGACGCGACGGGAAAGAAAGCGGTTGGCGCGGCCGAGCACGGCGTTGGCGTCATGAATGATGCCGGGCACGCCGAGCAGCCTTGCCGCCATCAGCGGCGGCAGCGTCGGATAGCCGCCGAAGCCAACCACGGCGGCGGGTTTTAGCCGCCGCACCAGCCTGGCGGCAACCAGCGTGCCGTAACCGAGCATGTAAGCGGTGCGCATCAGCGACACCAGCGAGCGGCCGCGCACGGTCTCGCTCGGCACCACGTCGATATTGTCCCTGGTGAACAGTCCGCTGTAGCGCAGCGCGCGGGCGTCGGTTGCCAGACGCACCCGCAGGCCGCGCTTGATGAGCTCGACGCCCAGCGCTTCGGCGGGAAACAGATGACCGCCGGTGCCGCCCGCGGCGAGTAGAATGAGAGGCGCTTTTTTGTCCATGGCTTCAAATAGCCGACGGCGGGGCCGCCGTCACCACGTCCGTGCGATCAAGCGTAACCGCGCGCCACGCCGGCCGCGTTCATCGATTCCACCTCGGTGCGCGGACGCTGCCGTGTCAGCGCCAGCATCATGCCGACGCCGTAGGCCAGCGAGATGATCGACGAGCCGCCATAGGAGATGAAGGGCAGCGTCATGCCCTTGGCCGGGATCAGTTGCAGATTGACCGCCATGTTGATCGCGGCCTGCACGCCGAACAGGATCGCAAGCCCCGACGCCGCAAAGCGCGCGAACATGTCCTCGCTCGAATAGGCGCGCGTCAGCGTCCGGATCACGACGAAGGCGAACAGCGCGACCAGCGCCAGGCACAGGATGATGCCGAACTCTTCGGCGGCCACCGCGAACACGAAGTCGGTATGGCTGTCCGGCAGGCTGCGTTTGGCAATGCCTTCGCCGGGCCCGAGGCCGAACCAGCCGCCGTTCCAGAACGCCTCCATCGCCATGTCGACCTGGAACGTGTCGCCGGAGGCCGGATTCATGAATCGCCGGATGCGGCCCGCGACATGCGGCACCAGCAGATAGGCGCCGAACAATCCGGCCGCCGAGACGCCGGCAAGGCCGGCCACCCAGATCATCCGCATACCAGCGATGAAGAACAGCGCGCCCCACACCATCAGGATCAGCATGGTCTGGCCGAAATCCGGTTCCATCACCAGCAGCGCCACCAGCGTCAGCAACAGCACGATCGCCATCGACGTCGCCGGCATTTCGGGCCGCTTGGTCGATTCCGCAAACAGCCACGCCGCCATCACCACGAAAGCGGGTTTTGCGGATTCGGAGGCCTGGATGTTGACGCCAAGCAGCGTGATCCAGCGCCGCGACCCCTTCACCTCCGCGCCGAAGACCAGCGTCGCCACGATCAGCAGGATCGAGACCACGAACACCAGCAACGCGAGGCGGCGGATATGCTTCGGCGACAGGAACGACACCCCGATCAGCACCATCAAGGAAGGCAGCAGGAACAGCACGTGCCGGCCAAAGAAATGGAAGGGATCGAGCCCGATCCGCGTCGCCACCGGCGGGCTCGCCGCCAGTGACAGGATGACGCCGCCCAGCATCAGCGCCATGATCGCGCCGAGCAACAGCTTATCCACGGTCCACCACCAGTCCGAAAACGGCGTGCGTTGGTCACGGGCGAGCATGGGCGTCCCCAAAATGGCAGAGGTAACGCCCATTGGTGGCGGAGGATGGTTTATGGGAGGTTAATGGGGACGGTAACTTTTTAGATGGGAGCGCACGGTACCCGCCTCACAAAAGGTCGTCATACCCGCAATTGCGCACAAGGTGGGTGACGACAGAATGTAGCTGCGTAGGATGGGTGGAGCGAAGCAATACCCATCCTGCGGTAATTGCGGTTGGTTGGCGAAGTTGATGGGTTTCGCTGCGCTCTACCCATCCTACGGTCAGATCACTTTATTCTTGTCTCGGCCGCGATCAGCTCCTTGCCTTCCGTGGTCGTGATCGTCAGCCGCACCTGTTCACCGCTGTGGCCTGCAGGAATCGCCGCGGAAATGCGATTTCCGTTTTTCGGGTCGGCTGTCACGGTGTCGTTGAACAATATCGCATCGCCGCGCTTCAACGTGACGCGCAACGGCATGGCCGGTTCGATGCTGAAGAACTGAAGATTCACGCCCGATGCCGCGGCCGAAAAATTGATCAGGATATTCTCGTTCGCAGCCGTCACGCTGCTCATGCCGACGATCGGGCTGTAGGTCTCCGTAATCGACACTTCGCCCCGTGCGGGAAGCTGAGCGCGGTGGAAGAACTGGTCCGATACGCCGGCCCACAATTCGACGTAAGGCCGCGCTTCATTCGGGTCTTTGCGTGCGTCGGTTTCGTTCGTGAACGACTGATATCCCCACGTCCACATCTTCAGGCCCGGCGTGACCGTATTGTCGGCGATGCGGATGATCCCCTCCTCGTTGTCGTGGTTGATCACACCCCAGAAATTCCCGCCCTGCATATCGGGCGCCGCGTACGCGATGCCCATCGTCGGCCAGTTCCTGAAGTAGCGCAGTTTTTCGAAACGGCTCCTGCCCGCGCCTGCGCTCTCGTCGCCTTCGGACAGATTGGCCGACCAGCGGGGTGTGCTGTAGGCTTCGATCGGCGCGACGATTTCGGCGCCGCCGGTCGTCTTGGGGTTATTCGGATCCGATCCCGGCGCGAGCGTCGTGCACGTCCAGTACTCGTAATCGATCGCCCTGGCTTGCGAGTTTTTCAGCACCACGCGCGCATCAAGTGCGGCGCGATCGGCTTTCAGCGTGACATAGTAAGTCGCTTCGATGCCCGTCGAGCCCTTGAGGAACTGGCTTGGTGCCGCGGAATACGCGAAATCATCCTTAAGCGACATCGACACCGTCACTTCGCCGGCACTCTCCTTCACCACCTTGAAATCCCACGGCTTCAGCCACGTCCTGCCGTGCTCGGCATCCGGGAAGGTGGGGAAGATGCCGCCATACACCATCAACCAGTCGTAATAAAAGACGCCGGCCGTCATCCCATAGGGCACGCCGACTTCGGTACGATAAAGTTGCTCGTGGCCGGTCGGCTTGTAGATGATGGAAAGAATGCGTCCGCCGAATTCGGGCACGAGCATTACCTTCAGATAGCGATTCTCGAGCACGTGGATCTTGAACGTGCGATCGACGATGGTCTTCTTGTCGAGCGACCCGTCGACGAATCCGTTCTCCGTAGAGGTCGCGTATTTGACGGCGCTCCACGAAATCGTCGACTCGGTGAGAGACACGCCGTCGGACGCCGGCGAAGCCGCATCTACGACGGCAGGAAACGCAAAGGTCGCCGTGAGCACCGCAAGAGTACGTGCGGGAGCATGAATTGCCATTTGCGACGCCCTCAAATGAGCAGGATGTAGGATGGGTAGAGCGCAGCGAAACCCATCAATCCAGCACCGCAGCGATGGGTTTCGCTGCGCTCTACCCATCCTACGCGATCCGCATCCTCACACCACCGGCTTGACGCCCGGCAACGCCGTCACCAGATCGCGGAACTTCGTGCCGCGGATTTCGAAATTGCGGTACTGGTCGAACGACGCGCAGGCGGGCGACAGCAGCACCACCGGATCGGCGATCCCTGACGCTTCCGCGTCGCGCGCGGCGGTCGCTACCGCGACCTCTAGCGTTTCGGAAATCTCGTGCGGCACGCGCTCGCCCAGGGTCCCCGCAAATTCCTGCGCGGCTTCGCCGATCAGATAGGCTTTGCGGATGCGGGGGAAGTATTCGGCGAGGCCGGTGATGCCGCCCTGCTTCGGCTTGCCGCCGGCGATCCAGAAGATATCGGCGAACGACGACAGCGCATGCGCGGCGGCGTCCGCATTGGTGCCCTTGGAGTCGTTGACGAACAGCACGTTGCCGCGGCGGCCGACCTGCTCCATGCGGTGCGCGAGGCCTGGAAAGCTGCGCAGGCCGTTTTGTAACGTGTCGGTCGAGATGCCCATCGCCAGCGCGCAGGCCGAAGCGCAGGCTGCGTTCTGCGCGTTGTGCAGGCCGCGCAGCGAACCGATGCCGCCTAGCCTCGCAATCTCACGGCGGGCGCCGCCGGAGGCCTGCACGATGGTTTCGCGCTCGACATAGACGCCGTCGGGCTGCGGGTTCTTCACTGATATCCGCACCACGCGCTTGCCGGCCTGGTCGAGCCGGTCGGCGATGTTGCGGCACCAGCCGTCATCGACGCCGACGATCGACGTGCCCTGCGGCTGGACGCCGGCAACCAGCCGCGCCTTCACGGCCGCGTAATGCTCCAGCGTGCCGTGGCGGTCGATATGGTCTTCGCTGATATTCAAGAGAATGCCGACCGACGGATCGAGCGAGGGCGCAAGATCGATCTGGTAGGACGACATCTCGACCACATGCACGCGTCCCATGCGCGGCGGCTCCAGCGACAGGATCGCGGTGCCGATATTGCCGCCCATCTGGGTGTCGTAACCGGCAACCTTCATCAGATGCGCGATCAGCGCGGTCGTGGTCGACTTGCCGTTGGTGCCGGTGATGGCGACGAACGGCGCGTCCGGCGCGTGGCGCCGTCGCTCGCGGCAGAACAATTCGATGTCGCCGATCACCTCGCAGCCGGCCTGCCGCGCCATCAGCACCGACCAATGCGGCGCCGGATGGGTGAGCGGCGCGCCGGGGGTGAGGATCAGCGCCGCAAAATTCGACCACGACACCATGCGCAGATCGGCGGTGGTGAAACCGGCCTGCGCCGCTTTGGCGACATTGTCGGCAGAGTCGTCGCCCGCGATCACTTCCGCGCCGCCGGCCTTCAGCGCGTGGCAGCTCGCAAGGCCGGAACCGCCGAGGCCGAAGACGGCGACCGTCTTGCCAGCAAATGACGTGACGGGGATCATCGCGCGCGGCTCACCGCAGCTTCAACGTGGAGAGGCCGGCCAGCGCCAGCATCACCGAGATGATCCAGAACCGGATCACGATCTGCGGCTCGGTCCAGCCCTTCTGCTCGAAATGATGATGCAGCGGCGCCATCCGGAACACGCGTTTGCCCGTCAGCTTGAACGAGGCGACCTGCACGATCACGGAGACGGCTTCCAGCACGAACAATCCGCCGATCACGGCCAGCACGATCTCATGCTTGACCGCAACCGCCGTCGCACCAAGCATGCCGCCGAGCGCGAGCGAGCCGGTGTCGCCCATGAAGATCGAAGCCGGCGGCGCGTTGAACCAGAGGAATCCGAGGCCGGCGCCGAGCACCGCGCCACACAGCACCGCGAGCTCGCCGGTGCCGGCGACGTATCTGATCTGCAGATAGTCGGAGAAGACCGCATTGCCGGTCAGATACGAGATCATGCCGAAACTCGCGGCGGCGATCATGACCGGCACGATCGCAAGGCCGTCGAGGCCGTCGGTCAGGTTCACCGCGTTGCCGGCGCCGACGATGACGAAGGCGCCGAAGATCACGAAGAACCAGCCGAAATTGATCACCACATCCTTCAGGAAGGGTACCGCAAGCGAGGTCGAGGTCGCGTCGCGGCCGAGCCGCACCAGCGCGTAGCAGGCCACGATCGCGATCACCGCTTCGATCAGGAGCCGCAGCTTGCCGGCGAAACCGCTGTGGCTCTGTTTCGTCACCTTCAGATAGTCGTCGTAGAAACCGACGAAGCCGAAGCCGAGCGTCACCGCCAGCACGATCCAGACATAAGGATTGAGCGGATTGGCCCACAGCAGCGTCGAGACCACGAGGCCTGAGAGGATCATCAGCCCGCCCATCGTCGGCGTGCCCTTCTTGGAGATCAGGTGTGATTGCGGCCCGTCAGCGCGGATCGGCTGGCCCTTGCCTTGCCGAAGCCGCAGGTGATCGATGATCCAGGGCCCGAACAGGAATACGAACAGCGCGCCCGTCACCATCGCCCCGCCGGTGCGGAAGGTGATGTAGCGAAACACGTTGAACGCGCCGCGGAAGATACCAAAACCCGGGACGGTATTGGAAAGCTCGATCAGCCAGTAAAACATTCAGGTAGGCCCTATCACGCAGCTTGGTTGCGCCGTCTTTGGCGGTAAGCGCTCTGGAGCGGGATGCGCTACGGGAACGTCTTGATAATCGTTTTCATCCTCAAACCAAGCAAATGTTGGCCATGCACGGGGTGTTGACGAATCGCCTCTCGCGGACGCAACCCACCCGCCAAATACGGCCAGTTTACGCCTTTGCCTGCAAGGCGGCCAGCAGCCTTGGCACAAACTTGTTCACCCAGAACATCTTTTTGCTGCCCTTGACGACCACCACGTCCCCGTCCCGCAGCAAAGCGGCGATTTCCCGGGGATCGAGCGTGGCCGGGTCTGCATGCCAGCCGAGCGCCCGCTCCGCCGGCACAAGATCGTATAAATGGCGCATCAGCGGGCCGACGCAGTAAATGCCGTCGATGCCCGGGAGGTCGCCTGCGAGCTTCTCGTGATAGCCGGGCGCGTCAGCTCCCAGTTCCAGCATGTCGCCGAGAATGGCGATGCGCCGGCCGGCCTTCACCGGCCGCGCCTTCAGGCTGCCAAGCGCGGCCACCATGCTGGCCGGGTTGCCGTTAAAACTGTCGTCGATCACGGTGACGCCATGGGCTGCCTGCTCCACGCCGCGGCCGGTCATGATGCCGACATGGCTGAGCTCTTTGGCCAGCGCCGCAGGTTCGAGCCCGGCGGCATGGATGGAGGCCAGCGCGGCAAGCGCGTTCTGCAGGCGATGCGGCGCACCGGGCGTCAGGCCGAATTCGATCGGCTTGCCGTTCACATCAGCGGCGGCGTTCCAGCTCTCGCCCTCGGCGGTATGCTGCAGCTCCCGGACCTCTGATGCTTCGCCGAAGCGAACGACCTTGCCGTTCCATTCCGGCGCCTCGACATCTCCAGGCAACACCAGCACGCCGTCCTTGGGCAAGCCTTGCGCGATGCTCACCTTCTCGCGCCGGATCGCTTCCAGGCTGCCGAGCTTTTCCAGATGCACCGGCTGGACGTTCACGACCAGCGCCACGGTGGGCTTTGTCAGTTCGCTGAGCCGCGCGATCTCGCCTGATTGGTTCATGCCCATTTCGACGACCCACACGCTCGCCTCGGGGCTGGCATTGCAAAGCGTCAGCGGCACGCCCCAGAAATTGTTGAAACTGCTCGGGCTGGCATAGGCGCCAGGATACGCGGCAAGGAATTCCTTGGTGCTGGTCTTGCCGGCGCTGCCGGTCAGGCCGATCACCGGGCCGGCAAACCGCGCCCGCGCGGCGCGCGCGAGCGTCCAAAGGCCATCGATCAGCGTGTCCTTGACGATCAACTGCGAAACGCTGACGCCGTCGATCCGATGCGGAACGATCATCGCCGCCGCGCCGGCGGCTTCCGCCTTGTCGGCGAATTCCCAGCCGTCGCGCGCGCTGGCGAAACTGGAGATGAAGCCGCCGCTCGGCGTACCGCTCAACGCCACGAACAGGCAGCCTGGTTTCACCAGCCGGCTGTCCTGCGTGACGAAATCAATCGGCGTATCCGGATATTCGCCTGATAGCCCGAGCGCGCGCGCGACTTCGGCAACCGTCCACAATGGCGCCGTGCTCATGTCACCCTCGCTGCCAACGCGGCCGCCACCGCCTCGTGATCGCTGAACGGCAAAACCTTGTCGCCGACGATCTGGCCGGTCTCATGCCCCTTGCCGGCGATCAAGAGCACATCGCCGGGCTGCAGCGCCGCTATCCCAGCTTTGATCGCCTCAGTGCGATCGCCGATGTCGCTTGCGCCCTTCGCCGCCGCCAGAATGGCGGCGCGGATCGTTGCCGGATTTTCGCTGCGCGGATTGTCGTCGGTGACGATGATTTGATCGGCATTCTCGGCCGCAATCGCGCCCATGATCGGGCGCTTTCCGGCGTCGCGGTCGCCGCCGGCGCCGAAGATGACGACGAGCTTGCGTTTCGCGTAAGGCCGCAGCGCCTGCAGCGCCTTCGCCAGCGCGTCCGGCTTGTGCGCGTAATCGACGAAGATCGGCGCGCCGTTGTGTTCGCCGACCCGTTCCAGCCGCCCCTTGGCGCCTTCGAGATGTTCCAGTGTCGCTAAGACGGCATCCGCCTCGCTGCCGGTGCCGATCGCCAGCCCTGCGGCAACCAGCGCATTCTCGATCTGGAACTCGCCGACCAGCGGCAGCTTGATTGTGTGCTTACGCCCACGATGTTCGAGCGTGAGCTTTTGCGCAAAGCCTTCGACCGCAGCTTCGACAAGGCGGATACCCTCGCCTGCCCCGTCCCCATGGCGGCCCACGGCGATGATCCGCAAGCCCCGCGTCCGCGCCGCCTCGATCACTTCCGGCGAGCACTCATGATCGGCCGAGATCACCGCCGCACCATCAGGCGCGACGAGATCGCGGAACAACCGCAGCTTGGCGGCCAGGTAATGCGCGACGTCAGGGTGATAATCCATGTGGTCGCGCGTGAGATTGGTAAAACCGCCGGCGGCGATGCGCACGCCGTCCAGCCGGAACTGGTCGAGCCCGTGCGAGGACGCCTCGAAGGCGAGATGCGTGACGCCATCGCCCGTGATTTCGTCGAGCTGCCTGTGCAGCGCGATCGGGTCCGGCGTCGTCAGCGAGCCGTACACCGTGCGCTTCGGCGAAACCAGACCGATGGTGCCGATGCTGGCCGCGGCATGGCCGAGCCGTTCCCAGATCTGGCGCGTGAAGGCTGCGACCGAGGTCTTGCCGCTGGTCCCGGTCACCGCTGCTGTTGTCGCGGGCTGACGCGGATAAAATCGCGCCGCGGCCAGCGCCAGCGCGCGGCGCGGATTTGACGTGACGACAAGGGGCACGCGGAGGCCGCCGGGCGACGCATGGTCACCGGCGACCGCGACAGCCCCCGCCTGTATCGCCGAATCGATGAAGCGTGAGCCGTCGGTCTTGCTGCCGGCGAGCGCAAAGAACAGGTCGCCCGGTTTCACCGCGCGGCTGTCGACTGCGAGGCCTTTCACATCGACAGCTTCCGCCTGCGGCTCGATCGCAGCGTCATCGCTGAAGAGGTCGCGAAGTTTCATATTCTTCCAGTCCGGCCCGGCGCAGCTTGGCGCGCCTTGATCCTACGCCTTACTGGGTTGTCCTCGATGCCGCAAGAATAAGGCGGTCGGACGGCGGCAGATCGAAGCGCGGCTCGATGCCCAGGAGCGGCCCGATGCGGGCAATCACCTTGCCGCCGGTCGGCACCGCGTTCCAGCCCGAGGTGATGAAGCCATGGGTTTCCGGCAGCGCCTTCGGCTCATCCAGCATGACCAGCAACTGGTACTGCGGATTGTCGGCCGGAATGATCGCCGTGAACGAGTTGAGCACCTGCTTCTTGGAATAGCGCCCGTTGACGACCTTTTCCGAGGTGCCGGTCTTGCCGCCGATATAGTAGCCCTTGACGTCGGCCTTCTTGGCGGTTCCGATCTCGGCGTTGAGCCGCATCAGATAGCGCATCTTGTCGGAGGTTTCGGTTCGGAGCACCTTCTTGGCGATGGCCCTGGCCTCCTCTTCCGACCGCTTGAGGAAAGTCGGGGGAATCAGGAGACCGCCATTTATGCAGGCGTTGATACCCATCACCGCCTGCAGCGGCGCAACCGCGATGCCGTGACCGAAGGAGATCGTGATGGTGTTGAGCTCGCTCCAGCGCTTCGGCACGATCGGCGAGGCGCTTTCAGGCAGTTCGGTGCGCAAGCGGTCCATCTGGCCGAGCTTCTTCAGGAACGCCTTGTGCGCCTCGACGCCTTGCGCCAGTGCGATCTTGGCCGCGCCGACGTTCGAGGAGAAGGTGAACACTTCCGACAGCGTGATCGGGCGGCCGACCGGATGGGTGTCGTGAATGGTGAACTTGCCGAATTTCAGCGCCCCACGCCCGTCGTAGAGCGTGTTGAGGGTGGCCTTGCCGGAATCCAGCGCCATCGCCAGCGTCAGCGCCTTGAAGGTCGAGCCCATTTCGAACACGCCCGTGGTCAGGCGGTTGATGCGCTCGGGGTCGTGCGCCTCTTTCGGATTGTTGGGATCGAAATCCGGTAGCGACACCAGGGCCACGATCTCGCCGGTCCGGACGTTGGAGACGAGGCCGGACGCCGCCTTGGCCTTGTATTTCTCCTTCGCCTTCAACAGCTCGTCGCGCAGCGCATGTTCGACGCGCAGGTCGATCGACAGTTCCACCGGCCGCTGCAAGCGATCGGTGGCAAAGCCGGCGCGGTGCAGATCGGCCAGACCGTTATTGTCCAGCCACTTCTCCATCCCGGCGATGCCCTGGTTGTCGATGTTGACGAGCCCGATCAAATGCGCGACCGCAGCACCGGTCGGATAGACCCGCTTGTTCTCGCGCAGGAAGCCGATGCCGGGAATGCCTAGCTTGTGGATGTCGTGCTGCTGCTTTGGCGTGATCTCACGCTTCAGCCACACAAAACCCTTGCGCGACGACAGGCGCGTGCGCGCCTCTGCCGTGTCGAGGTCCGGCAGCGCCGCGGTCAGGAGTTCGATCGCCTCGTCCTTGTCGATGATGCGCCTGGGCTCGCCGAACAGGCTCGGCGCCTTGACGTCGGTGGCCAGCACCTCGCCGTTGCGGTCGACGATGTCGGGTCGCGCGGTCGCAATCGCGTCCTGCGAGCCGGCGCGGCGCGCGCCGTGGCTGTCGGCGCCGACCGCGAACATCACCAGACGTCCGGCCAGCACCGCATAGATCGCCGCGAATAGCAGGATGGCCAATCCTACCCGGGCGCGCGCCTTGGCGGCGCGATCGACGTTGCGCCCGTAGAGCAGGCTGCGGATCAGCCGCTGCCGCCACGGCTCCACGGGCCTTCTGGTGTTGGTGAGCGCCCGGCCGGTCATTGCCGATCTCCCGGCGCGGGCACGGACCCGGTTGTGGGCGGCGCATCGGCGGCCGCCTCGATAGTGTTGATCATCGCGCCGATCGGATCGGGCGCACCGGGCCTTGCAAAGGCCGGCGGCCGTTCCGGCAAATTCTTCAACTGATCGTATTGCGTGGCGTTGAGCGGCTTCAGGCCGAGATGGCGCTCGGCGAGCCCTTGCAGCCGCAGCGGCGCATCGAGCTTGGCCCATTCCGCGCGCAGCGCCGCGATGGCGTCCCGCTGCTCGCGGATCTCGGCGTTGAGCCGCAGCACGCGCTCGACGCGCGAGGTCGATTCCATCTTGATCCGATAGACGTAGGCCGCCGCGAACACCAGCACACCGATGACGAAGAGGTGGATGATCCGCATGGTCAGCCTCCCCTCATCACATCGGCAAGAACGGGCCAGGCCGGCAGGCGGTCTGCCGCATGCGCGGGCGCCGCGGTGCGCTCGGCAGCGCGCAATTTTGCGGAACGCGCGCGTGGATTGGCTGATACTTCCGCTTCAGTTGGCGTGACCGGACGTTTGGTCAGGATATGAAAACTCGGTGCCGCCTGCGCCACCTCGGGCAGGTGCCGCGATCCGCCGCCGGTCTTGCCGCGCGCGTTGAAAAAATCCTTGACGATGCGGTCTTCCAGCGAATGAAACGACACCACCACCAGCCGCCCGCCAGGCTTCAGCACGCGCTCGGCTGCCACGAGCGCCAGATGCAATTCGTCGAGTTCCGCGTTGACGAAAATTCGCAAGCCCTGGAACGTGCGCGTCGCAGGATGAATCTCGTTCGGCTTGGAGCGCACCACCTTGCCGACGATATCGGCGAGCGCTTGCGTCGTCGTGATCGGCGCTTCCTTGCGCGCCGCCACGATGGCGCGCGCCACGGCGCGGGAATGGCGCTCTTCGCCGAAAATATAGATGATGTTGGCGAGATCGGCCTCGGAAGCCTTCGCAACGACATCCGCCGCGGTCGGGCCGTCATGGCCCATCCGCATGTCGAGCGGGCCGCCGAGCCGGAACGAGAAGCCGCGCTCGGCCTGGTCGAGCTGCATCGAGGAAACGCCGACGTCCATCACGACGCCGTCCACTTCGGCCATGCCTTGCGCCGTGCAGATGTCCGCAAGGTTGGAGAATCGATCCTCGACCAGGGTCAGCCGGCCGTCGGACTGCTCGACCAGATCGAACCCACCGGTAACCGCTGACCGGTCGCGGTCGATGCCGATGACCTGGGTTCCCGCGACGCTGAGGATCGCGCGGCTGTAGCCGCCGGCGCCGAAGGTCGCGTCGACATAGATGCCGCCGCTCTTGGGATTGAGCATCTCGACCGCCTCGCGGCCGAGCACCGAGATATGGCGCGGCGCAGCCGGGCTCATGCGCCGTCCCCTGGCGTATTCCAGCCTGCAAAATGAAAGATGGACGCGAACGGGCCCATTGCGCCTCAAATCTCTGCGCTTCGCCGCGCTTTTCCGGCCAAAAAGCCGCGACTCGGCGCGATTGCCGTTTTTGGCCCGGTCCCGCGCCCCCTCATTTCCAGACGGAATTTGCTGGGTTGCCATGGCATTTCGAGCGCGAAAAAGGGCCTCGGCCGTCCCCAACCCGGTTCGGCTCTTCACCACTTAGTAACGGCACTTAGCGTTAAGAAAGCGTTGATGACCGGCTACGGGTTTTGCGCGCTTTCTATAGTGTTTTCGAGATACTGAAAAATGGTGATGCGCCCCGCACACACTCGGTCAAAATGCGAGCTGGAACTCGGTCGCCGGATTGCGCGGCCACGAGGTAAATGAATAGTAAACGGCATTGCCGCTTAAGCCACGATGTTGCCGCGCTCCCGCCCGGTTTGGGTTTAAAAAATGGCTACTGGTACGTTCGCATCTGCTGGTATTGATTCGAGGCGTCAACGCGCCCTTCCCGTTCCCAGGGCCAACGCCGACATGAAGACCTTTACGCCAGATTCCTCGATCGCATCCGATGTCATCCCGTCGCCGAACCACGGCGACCGCAACAACGGCCGCGTCGCCGATATGATCCTGCTGCACTACACCGGCATGCCGGATGTGGAAGGCGCGATCGCCCAGCTCTGCACTCCCGGCACCGACGTGTCAGCGCATTACATCGTGCTGGAAGACGGCCGCATCGTGCAGTGCGTGCCGGAAGCCAAGCGCGCCTGGCACGCCGGCGTGTCCTTTTGGGCCGGCGAGGAAGACATCAATTCCTGCTCGATCGGGATCGAAATCATCAATCGCGGCCACGACTGGGGCTATCCGGATTTCCCGCTGCGCCAGATCGCCGCCGTGATCGCGCTGTGCCGCGGCATCATGCTCCGCCGCAAGATTCCTACGCATCGCGTGCTCGCGCATTCCGATGTCGCCCCGGCGCGCAAAAGGGATCCCGGCGAAAAGTTTCCGTGGCATTCGCTGGCCAATTCCGGCGTCGGCCACTGGGTGCAGCCGGCGCCGATCGTGCGCGGCGAAACGCTCAAGCTCGGCAGCATCAGCGACGACGTCGCAGGTATGCAGGCCGCACTTGCCAAATACGGCTACAATATCCCGACCCACGGCAAGTTCGACGGCCCGACCATGGAAGTGGTCACCGCGTTTCAGCGTCACTTCCGTCCCGCGCGCGTCGATGGGATCGCCGATCACTCGACCATGAGCACGCTGCATGCGCTGCTGGCGAGCCTGCCGGCGGATGCGACCACGACGGTGGTTGCGGCGAAGTAGCTCACGGGTGCATCCCCAGCCGTCATTGCCTGCGACAAACGCGAAGCGTTTGCGCAAGGGAGCGAAGCGACGAAGCAATCCATCTCTCCGCGCGCGGAAAGATGGGTTGCTTCGCTTCGCTCGCAATGACGGACTAAGGGCCGCCTGAGCTTCCCTCCATCTCCGCAATCCTTCGCGCATAAAATCGTCGCAGCGGCTCGAGCTGCGTTGCCGCCGTCGCCGCCTGATACGCCTCCCGCGCGGCGTCACGTCGGCCCAACCTGCGCAGCAAATCGGCGCGCACCGCCGGCAGCAGCTCATACCCCTTCAGCCCGCCACGCGCTTCCAGTGCATCGATCAGGCCGAGCGCCCGCGCCGGCCCGTCGACCATCGACACCGCAGCGGCGTGATTGAGTTCGATCACCGGCGACGGGCTGATCCGCAGCAGCACTTCATAGAGGCCGGCGATCTGCCGCCAATCGGTATCCGTGTAACCGGGCGCACGCGCATGCAGCGCGGCGATAGCCGCCTGCACCGCATAGGATTGCGGCCGACCCGGCATCCGCAGCGCCTCTTCCACCAGAAGCAGGCCCTCCGATATCTGGCCGCGATCCCACAGCGTCCGGTCCTGCTCTTCCAGCAGCACGATGTCGCCGCCTGCGGTCTCGCGGCCTGCACGCCGTGAATCGTGCAGCAGCATCAGGGCCAGCAGGCCCTTGATCTCGCCACGCCCCGGCATCAGCGCATCGAGCAGCCGCGCCAGCCGGATGGCTTCGCGCGCCAGATCAGGCCGCATCAGATCTTCGCCTGACGTCGCCGCATAGCCTTCGGTGAACACGAGATAGATTACGGCCAGCACACCGCGCAGCCGCGGCTCCAGCGCGTCGCGCTCCGGCACCTCATAGGGAATGCCGGCGAGACGGATTTTCTGTTTGGCGCGCACCAGGCGCTGCGCCATCGCGTCTTCGCTCGCGAGAAACGCCCGCGCCACCTGCGCTGTCGAGAGCCCGCACACCGTGCGCAGCGTCAGCGCCACCTGCACCTCCGCGGCGAAGGACGGATGGCAGCAAGTGAAGATCAGCCGCAACATGTCGTCATCGAGCACGCCGTCCGTGGCCTCGTCAGGCGCCGACGCATTGAGCAGGATTTCGCGCGTCAACTCCTGCTGCTTGCCCCGAAGCGCGACGTTGCGGCGAATGCGATCGATCGCCTTGTTGCGCCCGACATTGACCAGCCATGCGCGCGGATTGGACGGCATTTCAGCGACGGACCAGCGCTCCAGCGCCACCGCGAATGCGTCCTGCAGTGCATCCTCGGCGAGATCAAAATCGCCGACGAGGCGGATCAGGGTCGCCAGCGCCCTGCCCGCTTCGTCGCGAAATATCTTTTCGATCTCGACCGGAGTCATCTGGTTTACCGCTTCGAGCCCGGAATGACGGCTTCGCCGTCAGTCATAGATCATGACCGGCCTGACCTCGATCGAACCCGACTTGGCGCCAGGAATACGCGCGGCGAGGCCGAGGGCCGTGTCGAGATCCTTGGCCTCGACCAGATAATAGCCGCCGAGTTGCTCGCGCGTCTCCGCGAACGGTCCGTCCGTGGTCAACATCTTGCCGTCGCGTACCCGCACGGTGGTCGCGGTCGTTGTCGGCTGCAAGCCGTCGCCAGCCTTGAAATGGCCGCTCTGAACGATGGCCTGGGTGAAGACGCCATACTCCGCGCTCATTTGCTTCCGTTCGGCAGGGCCCATTTTGACGTATTCGGCATCGTTCCGATAGATCAACAGCAGATACTGCATCGCTTTACTCCTTCTTGATCGGCTGGATCGCCGACACCCAGTCGAACGGGCCCCCGGCAAGACGACATGGTCCGGGAAATTATTTTTCAGACGGAGCGGCAATCCCGGAGCCGGCGATCAGGACTGCGCGCCGGTCCCGGCGAGCCGCCGCTTCAATTCCCTCATTTCCGCAAAGCGCTTCGTCACGTCGCGCATGACGGCCACGGTGCCCGTGACGGCCTGCATTTCATCGCGCAGCGCCAGAATCGTGAACTCAACCGAAATCCGCGTGCCGTCCCTGGTCAGGCCGGGTACCGACAACAGGTCACCGTGGCCATAGCGGCTCGTTCCCGTCGTCATCGTATGGCGAAATCCTTCCCAATGCCGCGCGCGCAGGTTTTCGGGAATGATCAGGTCGAGCAACTGGCCGACAGCGTCGGCGGCCGTGAAGCCGAATATCCGCTCCGCACCGGGATTCCAGAACGTGATGCGGCCTTCGCGATCGGTCGCGATGATCGCGTCGGAGGCGCTGTGCAGCAGGGCTTCACCAAGACCGGCAGGAATGTTCATCGTGCGTATCTGCTCGTCGTCCTCAGTCATTGGCATCAAATGCCGCTGCTCCGCGGATGTCAAAATAAGCTCGGACGGAACCCGATTAACCATCGTGGTCCCTTGACGCGACGCACCTAAATCCCCATGCGTAGGGCGTCAGTCGGCCGGACGGCCGCTCCCGCTATGGTCGAAAGGCTGCGGGGGAGGAAAGTCCGGGCTCCATCGACATACGGTGCCGGATAACGTCCGGCGGGGGCAACCCCAGGGAAAGTGCCACAGAGAACGAACCGCTCCGTCTCCGGACGGAGCAAGGGTGAAAAGGTGCGGTAAGAGCGCACCGCGTATCCGGCAACGGAAACGGCATGGCAAACCACACCGGGAGCAAAACCGAATAGGGACGGCAACGCGGAAAGTTCGCTTTCGGGTGATAACTCCGCAGGGCGATGTCAGGCTCGCCGTCCGGGTAGGTTGCTCGAGGCCATGTGCAAACATGGTCCCAGAGGAATGGCCGTCACGTACCATTCGCAAGAGTGGTGCCCTACAGAACCCGGCTTACAGGCTGGCTGATGCTCTAAAGCGTTTTCGAGCGAGTAGAAAACGCTGAGAATGAGGGGTTCGGCGCAAACACGCCGGACCCCTCGCCATTTCAACCAACGCAACCCGTAGCCCGGATGGAGCGCAGCGCAATCCGGGATCTATCCGTCAGGTTGGCTCAATAGTTCCGCATATTGACACGGCATCTGAAACTGACAGCGGCCCCCGGATTGCGCTGCGCTCCATCCGGGCTACGCGGTGCAATAACCTCAGTCGCGCCCCGCTTCCGCGATCGCCTGTGCCAGCCGTGCCGGATTGCTGAAGAACATCTCGTGGCTGCCGTCGCACTCGACCAAACGAAACAGCCCCAGCCGTTCCGACAACCGCGGATGCCATGGCATGCTGTGCGGCAGCGCGATGTCCTGCCGGCAATTGACGTAGGATTTGCCGACCGGCAGTTCGGCCAACGAGTGCTTCAGCGCGATCTTGTCGGTGAACGTCTTGTACGGATGCAGATTGAGTTTGGCGAAGGCGGACTTCGCCAGTTCGAGGTCGGCGTCGTTGATGAAGGCATCGCGCCAGATTTCGAACGGCAACATCACCGCGCCCTTGTTGGCGGCGGCCACCGCGTCGAACAGGCCGACATAGTGCGGCGGCACCATGTCGTTGAGGCACTGCCCGTCCAGCGGAACGAAGGCGTTGACATAGACGAGCCGCTTGACCCTGTCCGTCAGACGGTCGGCGACGCCCGAAATCACCATGCCGCCATAGGAGTGGCCGACAAGCCTGATGTCGCGCAGATTGTTCGCTTCGATGTAGGAAACGATCGACGAGATCGCCTGCTCGAGGCCGATCTTCTCGCGATCGTCGTCCTTGTTGTTGCCGGCTACCGTCGGGCAATGCACGACGTGGCCGCCCTTTCGCAGATGTCCGGCCACCGCTTCCATCTCGGCGCCGGTATGCCACGCGCCGTGAACCAGTACGTAAGTGTCTGCCATTCCCGTCTCCCCTCGATTTCGAAAAATCAGACCTTGATAGAGATGGCGTCTCGCCCCCGATGGCCGGATTCGGCCACCGCCATCGCCTGATTACGCCAGGGGGATTACAACAAGGCTTTAGCGCTGCCGCCGGAATGCGCCCGGGGTCATGCCGAGAAACTTGCGGCATTGGCGGATGAAGTGGGATGGGTCGGACAGACCGACCCGCAGCCCGATCCCGCCGACGCTGATGCGATCGAACCGCGGCTCGCTCAGCATCCTGCGCGCCGCCGCCATGCGGCAATCGTTGAGCAGCCCGCTGAACGTCAGGCCCGCTTTGTTGAGGCAGCGGTGCAAGGTCCGCTCCGAGACGCGCAAATCCTCCGCGACCGCCACAGCCGTCAGTCCCGGTTCGGCGTAGCGCAGCCTTATGACACGGCCGATCTGGTCCAGAAGTTTCGCGGCATCGCGCTGCTCGGCGGGTGTCGCCGGAATCTCGCTGCCGAACCCAAGCGCCAGCAGCGCGCCGAGCTGGTCGGTCAGCACCCGCGCCGGCAGCGGCCGGTCGGTGGCGAACTCGGGAGTTAGCTGGCAGGCAAATGCGCTGAGCGCCGCGCCCCAGCCGGCGCGACCGTCGATGCGCTGTCCGATGCGCCGCTCGGGATCTGATATCCACGATTCGACCCAGGCGATCGGCAACTCCAGCGACAGCGTGTCCGCGTTCACCGGAAAGTTGAATTCATAGCAGCGCCGGGAATCCAGCAGGACGAGATCCATCGGCCGCATCCGCGACGCGTGACCGTTCTGCATCACCGTCCAGTCGTTGTCGGTCTTGCACAGCAGGTAATAGTAGTTGGCCGTGCTGCGGGCGACGCTGGCTTTGCGGCGGTAGACGTGCTGCGCCGATCCCTGCACCCGGTTGATGCCGATGGTGTCGAGTTGCCCGCGCTGAACGGAGCAGTCGAAGCCCGATCGAACCTGCGTCGTGATGTCCATTTCGAGAAAACATTCGCAGACGGCGCCGATCCAATAGTCCAGGCGCCGCTCAGGCTCGACCAGACCGGTCGACCACGTCTCGATGCCTGCCGTCGTCCTGGCTGTCATGACCCGCCCTCCGCGATCGACGTCGACCACCGGTTCCCCAGCTTGTTGGGCGCATGGTGGAGAGTCAATCCTCGGAGCCACCTCGCAGCCCGGATGGAGCGCAGCGCAATCCGGGATCTGAGCGCTCGGCTCGCTCAATAGCTATACTTGGCATGGCATCTGGCACCGGTCCCGGATTTCGCTGCGCTACATCCGGGCTACGCAGCGACGCAACTACGCAGCGATCTTTTGCAGCAACGCCATCAACGCCTCCGGCGCAGTGACATTCGGCGAATGGCTGGCGTCGATCTCGTGATAGCTCCAGGCGGGATCGCCCTTCGTCATTCTGGCGAACGGCCCGAACGTATCGGCCGGCGTGATGCGCGTGGCGTAGATATAGCTGCGCGGCAGGGTCAGCGCGCCGCCTTGCAGCTTGAGTTTTGTTTCAAAGCATTTAATCGGCATGTCGACGCGGCGCGCGCTGAGCCATTCGACATCGGCAGGCGAGGTATCCGGCGGCGTCGGGTTCGGCGGAACGCGCCAGCCATCGCCGCTCTTCGCCAGCTCCTGCATGCGCGCCCGCGCCGCCTCGTTCAGATCGAGCAACGACTGGCCGTCCTGCGGCACGAAGGCGTCGACATAGATGAGCTGCCTGACCTTGTCGCGGGCGCGATCGGCGACGCCGGTCGCGACCATGCCGCCATAGCTGTGGCCGATCAGCACGATGTCGTGCAGGTCTTCATACTTGATGACATTCAGCATGTCCTCGATATGCGAATTGAGATCGATCGATGCATGGGCCAGATGCGCGCGTTCGCCGAGACCCGTATAGGTCGGCGTCACCAGACGATGCCCCGCCGCGTGCATCAGCGGGTGCATTTTCTTCCAGACCCAGCCCGCGGACCACGCGCCGTGACAGACGAGAAATGTTTTCGAAGAGGTTGCGCTCATAGGGCCGTTTCCACCGGGTTGTTGTTGAAGGCTTCAATTGCGATAGTACCCATCCGCCGCGTCGTGTAAACGTCGGCGCAAATTCAACGTCGTCATTCCGGGATGGTCCGAAGGACCAGACCCGGAATCTCGAGATTCCGGGTTCGATGCTGCGCATCGCCCCGGAATGACGAAGGAAGAAAAGAGTGGACGTCGCCACCTACGCGATCCTGCTTGCCGGCGCGCTCGCCGGTGGTTTCGTCTCCGGGCTTGCCGGTTTCGGCACGGCGCTGATGGCGCTGGGGATCTGGCTATATATCCTGCCGCCCGCGATTGCCGTGCCGCTGGTCCTGATCTGTTCGGTGAGCTCACAGATCTCGACATTGCCGTCGATGTGGAAGCTGCTCGACTTCAAACTGGCCTTGCCGTTCGTGGCCGGCGGACTCCTCGGCATGCCTATCGGGGCGCTATTGGTCGCGCGCGCCGACCCGCAGGTTTTCAAGCTCAGCGTCGGCGTGATGCTGCTGGTGTTTCCGACCGCGCTCTATTTCATCCGCAAGCCGATGGCCTTTCGTTTCGGCGGCCGCATCGCGGATGCCTGCGTCGGATTTGCCGGCGGCATTCTCGGCGGCCTTGCCGGCCTGTCGGGCCCGCTTCCGACCCTGTGGGCCAGCATCCGCGGCTGGACCAAGGATCAGCGCCGCGGCGTTTTCCAGATCTTCAACGGCACCGTGCTCGGCGCCGCGCTGATCCTGCAAGCCGCCACCGGTTTCGTGAAGCTGAACGTCTTCTGGCTGGCGCTGCTGGCGATGCCCGGCACGCTGATCGGCGCCCGCCTCGGCATGCGCACCTACCACGCCCTGAACGACCGGAATTTCTACGACGTCGTGCTGGCGCTGCTGTTTCTGTCGGGGCTCGGATTGGTGTGGAGCAGCATTGCTCCGAGGTAGCCGCGCATGGCCGCCATGTGCTCCGAGTAGATTGCTGTACGCTGACCGGCAAAGCAGCTAACCCATCGCGTCATGACTTCCAATGCGTCGCGCGAACGTCTCGGTCTGCTGCTGGGCTTCATCGGCATGGCGATCTTCGGCGGCACGCTACCGGCGACGCGGATCGCGGTTGCGGAAATTGATCCGATTGCACTGACCTCGCTGCGCACCGTGATTGCCGGGCTATGTTCTCTGGCGCTCCTCCTGGTGTTGCGCCGCAAGCTGCCGCCCCGCGCGCTGTGGCCGCAACTCGTGATCGCCATGCTCTGCGTCGCCGTCCTGTTTCCGCTGCTGATGTCGCTCGGGATGCAGAGGGTGGACGCGTCGCACGGCGGCGTGGTGCTGGGCGTGTTGCCGATCGCCACCGCGCTCGTCGCCGTCGCCGTCACCCATGAGCGGCCGAGGCCGCTGTTCTGGATCGCTTCCGCCGCCGGCGCCGCGCTGGTGATCATGTTTGCCTTGCGTCAAGGCGGCGGCGCGCTCGCGGCCGGCGACCTGTTTCTGTTCGCGTCGGTCGCGGTCGCCGCGATCGGCTATGCGTTCTCCGGCCGGCTCACCTCGCAGATGCCGGGCTGGGAGGTGATAAGCTGGGTGCTGGTCATCGCGCTGCCGCTCTCGATTCCCGCGGCCGCGCTGACCATGCCTGCCGACATCACCCACATCGCGCTGAGGCCATGGCTCGGGCTGCTCTATGTCGCGCTGTTCTCGCAATGGATCGGGTTCTTCGCATGGAACGCCGGCCTCGCAATGGGCGGCATCGCGCGGGTGTCGCAGATCCAGTTGCTGCAACCCTTCATCACCTTTGCGCTCGCGGCGTTCTTCAACGACGAGACCATCACGCTGCAGATCCTGCTGTTCGCCACAGCCGTGGTGGTGACAGTTGCGATCTCGAGCCGCACGCGCGCATCTGTGGCGCCGGCGCCATCGAAGCAGGATCGGGAGCCGCCTCAGTTGGCGGCATCCTGATCAATCAGCTTGGGGTGATCGGCCACCAATTCTGCCCTCGTCTTTTCCGACTGTACTGTGCGAAGCAGGACCCTCGCGGTTTTCAGATGATCCACCTGCACGCACAGCTTGATGATCTGGCTCACTGAAACGTCACGCATCGAATCGTCGGAGATTTGCATCGCTATTTCGAGCGCGCGCTTGATGGCGGCCTGGTATCGCTCGGCATCGGCGGCGAGCTTCTTCTCGGCATCGGGCCCGCCGGCCGCCACCAGCTTTTCCGCGATGGCGCCGGCGGAAGCGCAAATATCGCGGATCTTGTGGGCCGCACCGATATCGCCCAACGGTTGATCGTCGGCAACTTCCCAGACTTCCGGCCGCCGTTGCCTATGAAACCAGCGCATCGCGCAAGTCCTCTCGCTGCCGGAAGCATATTCCGACACCAAGCAGGACTGCAAGAACGCACCTCACTCCGCCGCCGAGATGCGGCCGAACTCGGTCGCCTGCAGTTCGAACAGCCCGCGATAGACGCCGCCGGGACGCGCCGTCAGGCCTGCGTGGGTGCCCTGCTCGACGATCTCGCCGCGGTCGAACACGAGGATACGGTCGAGGCTGCGCACCGTCGACAGCCGGTGCGCGATCACGATCGAGGTGCGCCCTTTCATCAGCCGCTCCATCGCCTGCTGGATCAGTCCTTCGGATTCCGAATCGAGGCTCGAGGTCGCCTCGTCCAGGATCAGAACCGGCGCGTCCGCCAGGAACGCGCGCGCCAGCGCGACACGCTGGCGCTCGCCGCCCGACAGCTTGACGCCGCGTTCGCCGACCAGCGTGCCGTAGCCTTTCGGCAGCCGCAGGATGAAGTCATGCGCATTGGCAAGCCGCGCCGCCTGCTCAATCGCCGCCATGCTGGCGCCCGGCCGGCCATAGGCGATGTTCTCGGCCAGCGTGCGGTGAAACAGGATCGGGTCCTGCTGCACGATCGCGATTTGGCTGCGCAGCGAATGCTGCACAGCTTTCGCGATGTCCTGACCGTCGATCAGGATTTTTCCGCCGCTGACGTCGTAGAGCCGCTGCACCAGCTTGACGAAGGTGGTCTTGCCGGAGCCGGAACGGCCGACCAGGCCGACCCGCTCGCCGGCGCGGATCTCCACCGACAGGCCGTCATACAGCGGCGCGCGATGGCCGCCATAATGGAAGGTCACGTCGTCGAACACGATGCGGCCGCCCTGGATGTCGATCGGTCTTGCATCAGGCGCATCGGCAATGCCGATCGGCTCGCCATGGATCGCGACAAGCTCCTCCATGTCGTTGACCGAACGCTGCAGATTGTTGATGTGCATGCCGACGTCGCGCAAATAGGCGTGGATGATGTAGTAGCTGGTCAGCACATAGGTGACGTCGCCCGGCGTGGCGCGGCCCGCGATCCACAGCAGGACCGCGCCGCCGATCACGGATGCGCGGAAGCACAACAACACCGCGAGTTGCGCCGTCGAGGTGTAGTTGTAACGGTACCACGTCCGCCGCACGCGCGTGCGCCAACGGCCGATGACGCCAGCCAGCCGCGCATCCTCGCGCGCTTCCGCGCCAAAGGATTTCACCACGGCGTTGCAGGTCAGGGCGTCCGCCAGCGTGCCGCCGACCTTGGTGTCCCACGCGTTGGAGACGCGTGCGGCGGGGGCGATGTAGTTCATCGAGAACGCCAGCGTCATCGAGACGTAGATCACCGTGCCCACCGCGATGACCGCGCCGAGCACGGGCCAGTGCAGCCCGAGCAGGATCATCGAGCCCAGCAACACCAAGAGCGACGGCGCCAGCGCCATCAGGATGGTGTCATTGAGCAGGTCGAGCGCCCACATGCCGCGCGTGACCTTGCGCACGGTCGATCCGGCAAAGCTGTTGGCGTGCCAGTCGGTCGAGAAACGCTGCACGCGTGCGAACGCGTCGCGCGACACGTCGGACATGGTCTTCAGCGTAAACGGCACGATCGCCTGCAGGCCGGTCAGCCGCAGGATCATCGACATCAGACCGAGCGCCACGATCCCACCGAAGGCAACGAACGCCGCATGCCGCGCCGCCGCGTCCGAAGCACCCAAGGTCAGTGCATCGACCAGGCGGCCGGAGAAGATCGGCATGAACAGGTCGGCCGCGGTCGCGCCGAGCAGGCCGCCGGCGACGATGGCGGCGCGGCCGGGCTGTTGCAGCCAGTGGCGGAACACGAACGGGATCACCACGCGTATGGCCGCGGGACGTTTATCTGTTTGAACGGTCATCGCGTCATCCGGCTGCGCTCAAGGCACACCGCCGGCTCCATCTGAATTGACGCGCGGTGGCCTAAGGCCGAACGCAAGCGTCGTTGAAAATATCGTTAAGTCGTTGGGAAGCTTGATGATCGGGACGTCAGGCCCGATCAGGGCTGGCGGTGATCGCGGTCAGCTAAGCGACCGAAAATCCAGCACGGGCATCGGACGCGAGGGTGCGATCTGCGAATACATCGAAATCATGCAAATCTCCCCGGTTCGAGCGACAATGCGCAGCTTATAAATGCATCGCGGGTGATTTGCAACATGACATCAGCGTGATCGCGTATTGCCACGCCTGCTAGTGCGCGTCGCCCCCGGCCACTATCGCGGAAGGCTTTTTCAAAACCACGACGAACAGGCTGAGGCCGAAATAGAACACGGTCAGCATGAAGAAGGCGTCGCCATAGCCCATCACCACGGCCTGGCGGTGCACGATCTGCGACAATTGCTTCATCGCCATCAGCGTGGCATCGCCCATGCCCTGCAGACGCTGGGTGAACATGTTGAGCGTCTCGACCGCGGTGGCGTTGCCCCAGTTGATGCGGTCGTGCAGGCGCGAGATGTGCAGGTCGGTGCGCTCGTTCAGCACCTGGTTGATCAGCGCGAGACCGACCGCGCCGCCGAGATTGCGCGTCAGGTTGAACAGGCCCGAGGCGTTCTTCACCCGCTCCGGCGCCAGCGTGCCGAGCGCGATCGTGTTGGTCGGCACCATCGCCAGCATCATGCCGGCGCCGCGCAGGATCTGCGGAAGCAGCAATTCGTAGAAATCATATTCCTTCGTGATCCAGGTCATCTGATAGGAGCCGAGCGCGAACAGCACCAGGCCGACCGCGATCAGGTAACGCATGTCGTATTTCGCCATCAGCCGGCCCACGATCGGCGCGGTGAGGAACATGGCGATACCCGAGACGAACATGGTCTCGCCGATCATCAGCGGGCTGTAGCCGCGCACTTCGGCGAGATAACGCGGATACATGTAGGTGAGGCCGTAAAGGCCGATGCCGACACAGAACGAGATCAGGCAGCCGACACCGAAATTGCGGTCGGCGAAGGTCCTGAGGTCGACGATCGGCTCCCTGACGCTGAACACGCGCCAGAAGAAGGCGATCGCCGAAACCACACAGATCGCCGCGCAGACGGCGACCGACGTGTCTTCCAGCCATTGCGACTGCGGGCCCTCTTCCAGCACATATTCGAGCGTGCCGAGGAAGCCGGCCATGAACAGCAGGCCCCACCAGTCGAAATGCTCGAGCAGTGCAAAGTTCGGCTTGTCGAAATCACACAGCGCCAGCACGCCGATGGTGATGGCGATGCCGGGAACGATGTTGATGAAGAACAGCCAGTGCCACGACATCATGTCTGTAATGATACCGCCGACCGTCGGCCCGATCGTCGGCGCCAGCGTCGCGACCAGGCCGATGATGGGACCGACGATATGGAATTTCGAACGGGGGAACACCGTGTAGGCGGATGCGAACACGGTGGGGATCATGCCCGCGCCCAAAAATCCCTGGATCGCGCGCCACAGAATCATCTGCTCGATGGTCGAGGCAAAGCCGCAGAAGAAGCTCGCGACCGTGAAGCCGGAGGCGGAAATCGCAAACAGCAAACGCGTGCCGAACGCGCGCGACAGGAATCCGGAAAGCGGGATCGCGATCACTTCGGCAATCAGGTAGGAAGTCTGCACCCACGACACTTCGCTGGAACTGGCGGAAAGGCCGGCCTGAATCTGCTGCAGCGACGCCGAGACGATCTGGATGTCCAGGATCGACATGAACATCCCGAACACCATGATGAGAAACGCGAGCAGCCGTCGCGGCGGGATGCGGTCATCGGCCGCGGCGTTCATCGTGGAAGGCGATGCAGCGGTGGCGTCAGCCATGATCAGCTCGGAACAGGCGCCGGGCCTTTGCCCGGAGCTTTAAGGAAAAATTACTTCGGTTGAACCATCCCGGGCGCATCGAGGTCGGCCTCGCTGTCGGCGTCGGCCGCGCCCTCGCGGGTATCGACGGTCACATAGACCGACATGCCGGCACGCAGCAGGTTCTGCTTGGCGACGTCCTTCGGTACCCGAATACGAACCGGCAGCCGCTGCAC
This sequence comes from Bradyrhizobium sp. 170, assembly GCF_023101085.1. Taxonomy (NCBI): domain Bacteria; kingdom Pseudomonadati; phylum Pseudomonadota; class Alphaproteobacteria; order Hyphomicrobiales; family Nitrobacteraceae; genus Bradyrhizobium; species Bradyrhizobium sp. 170. Next base: position 7,469,137 of record NZ_CP064703.1, read on the forward strand.
GATCTTGGTGAAATTGCCGGTCGCGTTATCCGGCGGCAGCAGCGTGAACACCGATCCCGCCGCCGGTGAAATGCTGTCGACGACGCCGGCGAACTTGCGATGGCCATAGGCGTCGACCGAGATCTTCACCGGCTGGCCGGGACGGATGCGCTTGAGCTGGGTTTCCTTGTAGTTGGCATCAATGAAGACGTCGTTGAGCGGCACCACGTTGGCGAGCCGCTGCCCGGCCTGGATGAAGTCGCCGGCATTGACGAGGCGGTTGGAGAAGGTGCCGTCGACCGGCGCGCGCACCGAGGTGAAGGCAAGGTCGCGCTCGGCTTTGGCAAGCTGGGTCTGCAGTTCCGCGAGCTGCGCGCGGGCCTCGGCCTGCTGCGCCTTCGTCACCTCGACATTGTCGCGCGCGGCGTCGTAGGCCGCTTGCGCCGATCTGACCGCCGCAATGCCCTGATCGCGGCTGGCCTCTGAAACTTCAAAGGCGGCACGCGAAGCGAAACCCTTGGTGCTCAACGTCTGCTGGCGGTCGAAGTCGAGACCGGCGCGCTTCATCGCGGCTTCCGCGGAAGCGAGCTGCGCCTTGGTCTGCTCGACGGCGCTTTCGAGTGCCGTGACCTGACGGCCGATGCGATCGATGGTGGCCTGCTGGGTCGCGATCTTGCTGCGCGCGGCTTCCACGGCGATACGATAGTCGCCGTCATCGATCCTGAAAATCACGTCGCCGGCGCGAACGATCGAATTGTCGCGAGGCAGGATGGCCGCGACATGGCCCGAGACCCGAGCGCCGAGCGTGGTGTTGTTGGCGCGAACGTAAGCATCGTCCGTCGAAACGTAGAAGCGCCCGACCAGGACGAAGTAGACGCCGTAAGCGATCGCGGCCAGCGCGAGCAGTGCGAGCGCACCGATCATCACGAATTTGCGCTTGCCCGGTTTTGCCGCCGCATCGGCGGTGCCGGCAACCGGCGCGTCTGACCGTTCGGCTGCGGGAGCGCCGGGCGCCTCGGCGGGACGACGCCTGGTTTCTTCCGCAACGTGGGTCCGCAACTGGTCCGCAAGCTGCGCACTGGCCTCGGGCGCAGCTTCATCGTTCGCCGTCTCGCGAACGATGCGTGCGGCCTGGTCTCTCGCTGCGGCCATTACAGGCCTCCCCATAAAACACGATGCACGTGAGGCCAAGGAAACCGGCCGCATTGGCGCTCAATCTAAAACATATCATTGACCGAACGGTTCGGTCAAGATATATTGCTCCTGTACCTACCATAACGCGAGAAAGGCTTCCCGCCATATCCCGGGTTGAATTCTTGCGCGAGAAGATAAACCAATGGTTGCATCCACATCAAACACCATTCATCCCTTTGGCGAAGAGGATGGTTCGAAGCGCCGGCAGATTTTGGATGGCGCGCGAAAGGTGTTCATGGATCTGGGCTTTGATGGAGCCAGCATGAACGAGATCGCGCGCGCCGCCGGCGTCTCCAAGGGCACGCTCTACGTCTACTTCGCCGACAAGAGCCGGCTGTTCGAAGCCATCGTCGAGGACGAAGCGCTCGAAAAGGCCAGGATCGCATACAATCTCGACCCCAAACGCGATGTCGAAACCACGCTGCGTGAATTTGGCCAAACCTACATCGGATCGATGTGCCGGCCAGGCGGCGGATCGTCGATCCGCACGGTGATGGCGATCGCCGAGCGAATGCCGGAGGTCGGACGCCAGTTCTACGAGAACGTGCTGGCTCAGACGATCAACCGTCTCGCCGATTATCTGCGGGCCCATGTCGGGCCGGACGATCTTGCGATCGACGATTGCGTGCTTGCAGCAGCGCAGTTCCTGCAAATGTGTCAGGCGACGCTGTTTCTGCCGTTCGTGTTCCAGGCAGAGCCGGCGCCATCGGCGGAGCGCATCGCGCGCGTGGTTGACAGCGCGACGCGGCTCTTTCTGCAGACGTATCGGGCAAAGCCGAAGTAGGACCGGCCTCCCCCCGTCTAGAACCTGTACGTCGCGCTCCCCAGCACGGTTCGGCCGATGCCGAAGAAGCAGTCGCCACGCGCCAGACAGGTGGTGACATGACGCTTGTCGGCAATGTTGGTGGCATTGACCTGAAAGCGCCACGGCCCGGTCTCGTAGCGGACCATCGCGTCGAACAGCGTGTAATCGGGCGTCTGGAGTTTGTCGGTGCCGTCCCAGGAGACGCCGATATAGCGCACGCCGCCGCCGATCGTGACACCCTGCAGGCCGAGCGCTGTGAGACGGTACTTCGCCCATAGCGAGGCCTGATGCTCAGGAACGGTCTCGACGTGCTTGCCGGCGTTGTCGCCGCTTTCCACGATCGCATTGAGGTAGGAATAGGCGCCGATCAGGTCGAGGTCCGGAGTCACGCGGGAGATCACCTCAAGCTCGGCGCCGCGAATCCGCACCTTGCCGGTCTGGATGGAGAACGGCGAGGCGTTGGGATCGGTTGCCAGCCGGTTCTTCTCCGTCGTGTCGAAGACTGCACCGTTGATCGCAGTGCCGGCAAACGGATTGTACTTGAAGCCGAGCTCCACCTGCTCACCGCGCGAGGCCAGGCAGACACCGACGCATACGCCGCTGCCGAAGTTCGGATTGAACGACTGCGCGTAGGAGACATAAGGCGTCAGGCCGAACGGCAGTTCATACATCAGCCCGGCGCGGCCAGTGGTCGCCTTGGTGTTTTCCACCGGTGCTCCCACGACGTCGTTGGTGACATAATCCTGCCGTAGCCCGACGATCGCCAACCATGGCCCCAGTCGCATCTGATCCTGCACATAAAATCCGAGCTGGCTTTGCCGCAGGTCAGGTTCGAGCGACAGCGCCGGCGGAGTCACGCCGGTGTAAACCGGCGCGTAGAGATCAAATGGCGTGGGATCGCTGACGAAGGCAGATCGCGCGCGTTCCCTGAGTTCGCGGTAATCGACGCCGAACAACAGCTTGTGCGCAACAGGACCCGTGAGCACCTTGAGTTCGGCATTGCTGTCGGAGGTCAGGCTGTCCTTGACAGTCTCGCGGCTCCAGATGCTGCGCGCCACGGTGCGTCTGCTGGGATCTAGAAACGGAGAATCCGGATTAGCTGGATCGATCGTCAAATTCGGATACATCGTCCGGTAGATGCCCTCGACGTGGGCGTATCGCATGTTCTGCCGGATCTTCAGGCCATCGCCAAAGCTGTGCTCGAACAGGCTAGAGACCGCGCCGGTTTCGGTCTGGTATTTGTCGAAGCCCGGCTCGCTGGCGAATCGCCGCACCGGAATAAGACCGTTGGGGCCGGGATACAGCGTGCCCTCGTGCGGCAGGAAGGCGGTAGATGAGCCGCTGATATCCTTTTGATAGGTGCCGAGCACGGTCCAGCTGGTGTTGTTGGTCGGCCGCCAGGTCAGCGACGGCGCGAGCACGATGCGGTCGTCCGGAACGTAATCGGTTTGCGTGCCGCTGTCGCGGAATACGCCGACGAATCGATACAGCCACTCGCCGTCCTTGGTCAGCTTGCCGGTGCTGTCCATCTGCACCTGCTTGCGATTGAAGCTGCCATACTGCACGCCGATCTCGTTGAAGCTTTCCGCCTGCGGACGCTTCGAGACCAGGTTCAAGAGGCCGGCCGTCGAGGTGTCGCCATACAGCACCGATGCCGGGCCGCGCAGCACCTCGATCCGCTCCAGCGTGTAGGGCTCCGGCCGCCATTCGTTGAACTGCCACGTGTTCACCATCCGGGTGCCGTCGAGATAGATGTTCGGATCCTGGCCGCGAATGCGCGGATAGTCGCCGCGCGAATCAGGACCAAAGGCATCGGCGAACACGCCGGGCACGTAGCGCAGCGACTCCTGCACGGTGAGCGCGCCCTGGTCGGTGATGCGGTCGGCGGTGACCACCGTTATCGATTGCGGCGTTTCACGCAGCGGCGTGTCGGTCTTGGTGCCGGTGCCGCTCTGGCCCGCGAGATAACCGCGCACCGGGCCGGTCGCGGTCTCAGCGCGCGCGCCTGCGGCCGCCGCGGCATCAGGCGCCGTTTGCGCGCGCTGGGCTGCGCGACGGCTCGCGGCCGACGCTGATTGCCGTCTGGGTGCGGGGCGCGACCGCGCAGCCGGCGGACGTGAGGGCTGGTCGACGACGACTGCCGGTAATTCCCGCGTGGACGATTGCGCTTGCGCCGGCGTCACATCGATCATCGCGGCGAGCATCGGCAGCGCGGCGCCGAGCCATCCCGCGGTCTTCAAGCATGCATTCATTTCCAGTCCTCATCGCTTTGCGCGGGACCAGTAACAAGCGCGTCCACTGCGATGAAGTGCGTGAAGGATACAGCGCGCATCAATCACGCGTTTAGAATTAGTATTTGTCCAAACGAACGACTCGCAGCCGCCGGATGAAGTTTGGAATTAGTGTGATTCTAATCATACCATGCCACGCGAGAACGCGGCGAACCCTGCAACCGCCGTCACCCGTCACGTGCCTTGCGTGCGCGGATATCCACACGCCGCAGCATCCACATCACTGCGAGCGAAGCGCCGGATCGGACGGTTCAGGCCGCCACGCGATGGGCGCGTGCCATGGTCGGCGCCGCGACCGTACGGTTGCGTCCCGAACGCTTGGCCTCGTAGAGAGCCAGGTCCGCCGATTTGATCAGGTCGCTTGGCGTCAGCCCAACCTGAGGAATCATGGAGGCCACGCCGACGCTGATCGTCGGACAAATGTCAGGGCGACCGTGCTGCTGGATTCTAAGCGACACCACGCTTGCACGAATCTCCTCGGCGATCCGAAGTGCACCCTGGGCGGTTTCGCCTGGCAGCAGCACCGCGAACTCCTCGCCGCCGTAGCGGACGCCAAGATCGGATGCGCGCCGCGTCCCGCCGGCAATGCATTGCGCGATGGAGGTCAGGGCCGCGTCGCCCGCCTGATGTCCGTGCGCATCATTATAAGCTTTGAAGCTGTCCGCATCGATCATCAGCAGCGAGACGGGCGTCGCCGTCCGCTGCGAACGGCGCCATTCGCGGGAAAGAACCTCATCGAATTTCCGCCGGTTGCAAAGCCCGGTCAGGGCGTCGGTGTTCGCCAGCAGGGCGAGCTTGTTTTCGGCGGCGGTCCGCCGCTTCAGCGCATTCACCAGGAACACCGTCAAGGCCATCGTCACCGCGCACAGCGCCAGCATGATCGAGCCAATCAGCCAGGCTTCCCGCCACCAGTCCGCATAGATGGTGTCGAGTGAAACGCCGTTGATGATGAGCATCGGATGCTGGCCGATCTGCTGAAAGACGAACAGGCGCTTCTCGCCGTCGAGGATCGAAGCCGTCTCGTACCAGCCGCTTTGCATCCTTGGAAACTGCTTGAACACCGTGGATTTGCGCAGGCTCTGCCCGATCATGTCGATGTCGAACGGCGCGCGCATCAGAAGGGTGCCGTCCCCGCTCAGCAGCGTCATCGAGTCCTTGGCGCCGAAATTCAGTTTTCTGAACAGGCTGTGGAAATAGCTCACGCGCATGCTGCCCGCGACGACCCCGCCGAACGAGCCGTCGTCGTTGGTGATGCGCCGGCTGAGACCGATCAGATATTGCCCGTCGGAGGCGACCCACGGACGGCTGATGAACAGCCCGGCGTCGGACCGGGTGGCGTGAACCTGAAAGAAATCATAACCTGCGTAATTCGCCTCGACCGGGACCAGCGAGCGGGAATCCATCACGACCCTGCCGAGAGGATCGATCATCAGGATCGCGCCCATGTCCTTGGCGGTGGCCGCCCGGTCGAACAGCACGACCTGCTTCAACTCGCGGCTGATGCTGTTGATATCGGGCAGCTTCATGCCGTCCACGGCCGCCTGCAGCGACAGATCGTAGAGTTCGATGTTTCGATCGATCTCGCTCGCCAGGCTGGAGACCAGATTGGTCGCGGCCGCCCGGCTGTGCAGGTAGTCGCGGTCGCCCGCATGCCAGAGAACCCAGCCGCAGATCGCCGAAAAGCTCAAGGTAACGGTTAGCCCCAACGCCAACAGCCGCTTGGTCGGCACGGTCTTCTGTCTCGCGATGCCCTCGGTCATCGGCGTCCCCCACAGCGCCCCCGCGCCTGCTGCTTTCGTAGTGCTTTCGTCTTGAAGAAGCGGCCGCGATTTGAGCGCAATGCGACGTCGGCTGTTAGGGCTTCGCTAACCCTGCCGATGCTGCCCGACGACAGCGGTTTTTGTCCCGTCCAGACCCGCACTTCGTCAAGCCGCAGTTTCAACTGAAGTTCGACCGGACATCGCCCGGCAGGGCCTGCAAGGTCGCCTGGAAAAAGGGCGACGTGATCGGGATCAAGTTCGTGTAGCCTGCCCTCGGGGTCGGTAGCCGCTGCGCGGTCCTGGCCGCCGGTTTGTCGCGTCCAATTGCACGAAGGCGTCATGATCCGTCTTGCTTTTATCCTCGCCCTGCTCTTCACCGCCGATTTGCAGGAAGCCGAGATCGTTGATGTGAAGGACCGCGGCCCGGTCGATCTCAAGCCGTTCAATTGCCAGGACATCACCCGGAGCAGCGTCATCAGCCGGGTCTGCTACGATAACGAAAACCGGCGCATGCTCGTCCAGCGCCACGCGGCCTACCACCAATATTGCGATCTGCCGAAGGACACGCTCGATGCGTTTCTGAACGCGCCCTCTATGGGCCAGTTCTTCAACGCGAACATCATGGCGGCCGGCCGTGACGGGAACGGCCCGTACGGCTGGCGCACACATAAAGTGCCGTCCTATCAGTGACATCAGGCCTGCCGTCGCGGCACGGATCCCTGTTCGCGATCTCGTTATTTGACACTTCTTCTAATTTTGTCAAAATCGTCAAATGGGCCCGCGCACCCGCATTCTCGACGCTGCGATGCTGGTGTTCCGCCGGCAGGGTTTCCGGCGCTCGTCGATCGAGCAGGCGGCGGAGGCCGCCGGGCTGACGCGGCAGGCGCTCTACCATCACTTCAAGTCCAAGGAAGCGCTGTTCCGCGCCGTCATCGAACGGCTGCATGAGGACGCGCTCGCCGCCGAGATCGCGGCGGCCGGCAACGCGGAGAAGCAAGGCGGCAGCCTTGCCGATATTCTCGTCGCATCGGTCACCGCCAAGCTCGGGCAGTTGGCCGCTTCGCTCGACGGCTCGCCCCATGTCGAAGAACTGTTCTCCGAACATCTCCTGCAGGCGCGCGACCTCTACCAGAAATACACCACTTTGTATGCGGAGCAGCTTGCCGCGACGATTGCGCGCGTCTGCCGCAAGCAGGGCCTGACGCTTGCCGCCGGCATGACACCGCGCGATCTTGCACGCTGTGTCGAGATGGCGGTCAACGGCACGAAATCTGCCTACCCCGCGATGCAGCCGGCCGATGCTTTCCTGAAGGATATGGAAATCATGCTGCGCACGCTGATCGCGGGCGCCATGCGCCCGGCAGCGAAGCCGCGCGCCGCCACACTGAGGCCTGCGAAGAAGGCAGTCCCCCGATCCACTTCCCGCAAACCTGGAGATCGCAGATGAGCACGATGACGATCAACGGCAAGCTCGCTCCCCTCCCCGACGATCCCGATGCGCTGCTGGTCGACGTCGTGCGCGACGCGCTCGATCTCACCGGCACCAAGCTGGTCTGCGGCGCCGGCGTCTGCGGCGCCTGCACTGTGCTGGTCGATGGCGAGCCCGCCGTGAGCTGCCTGATGCCGGCTCGATCAGCCGCCAACACGAACGTGACGACGGTCGAAGGCATCGGCGCCAAGGCACTGCACCCGGTGCAGAAAGCCTTCATGGCACACGACGCCCTGCAATGCGGCTTCTGCACGCCGGGCTTCATCGTCGAGGCCGCGGCGTTTCACGATTCCTGGCGGGCGGCAAAGGGGACGGCGGTGCCGTCGCGCGAGGAAATCGGCGCGGCGCTGTCGGGACATCTTTGCCGCTGCGGCGCCTATGACGGCATCTTCCGCGCCGTGGCGGATGCCTGCGCCGGCCGCTTCGACGGCAACGATATCCTGCCGCCGCGCATGGAAGCCCGCGACAAGGTGACGGGATCGGCGAAGTACACCGTCGACATCCATCATGACGGCCAGCTCGAAGGCGTCATCCTGCGCTCGCCGTTCGCGCATGCGCGCATCAGCGAACTCGATCTGGCGCCGGCGCGCACGATTGCAGGCGTGAGTGCTGTGATCTCGCTGCTCGGCGACGATCGCATCGTCCGCTATGTCGGCGAACCGATCGCAGCCGTTGCGGCCAGGGATCGCAAGACCGCGCTGGCCGCGATAGCCGCCATCAAGCTCGGCAGCGAACGCCTGCCGTCGGCGATCGGGCTCGACGAGGCGCGCAGGGCCGATGCGCCGGTGGTGTTCGAAAAATCCGCGCGAAAAAAGGCCGGCAACGTCTCCGAGGGCGGCGGTTCGCCGGCCTCCTGGAAAGGCAATATCCGCGGCCCGTCGGCGGCGTTCTCCAAGAAGCCGAAAAAAGTGCGGAGCTGGGTCGACGCCGCGCGCGCAGCGAGTAATCCGCTGCTGGTCGAGGGCACCTTCCGCACCGGCACGCAACAGCACGCCTGCCTCGAGCCGCATGCCGCGGTGGCGCGTTTCGACGGTGACCGGCTGACCGTGCACGTTTCGACGCAGTCGGTGTTTCATGTGATGGAGCTGATCGCCAAGCGCTACAAGCTCGGCCACGACAAGGTGCGCGTGATTGCCGATCATGTCGGCGGCGGTTTTGGTTCGAAGGCAGCACTTGGCGTGGAAACCACCACCGCGATCGAACTGGCGCGCGAAGCCAGGGCGCCGGTCAGAGTTGCCTACGACCGGCACGAGGAGCTTTCGGTGACGGGCTATCGGCCGGCGACGGAACTGAAAATTGCATTGCTGCCGTCCGAGCAGGGCGAACTGAAAGCACTTTCGCTCACCGCTTATGCCGACACGGGAGCCGCGACCAATTCGACCATCGCGGCACTTGCCCGCCTGATCTATCCCGCAGAAGGCAAGGAGCTGGCCGATTTCGACGTCATCAGCAATTTGCCGGCCGGCGCTCCCTTCCGCGGGCCCGGCGGGCCGCCGATGGCGTTTGCGCTGGAACAGGCGATCGACGAAGCCGCGCTGCGCATGAACATCGATCCGATCGCGCTGCGCAAGCGCTGGGATCCCGATCCCAACCGGCAACGGCTGTACGATTGGGCGTCAAGCCTGGAGGTCTGGCGCAACCGGAAACCCATCGCCGCGCAGAGCGGCCGTTATCGCCGCGGCGTCGGCGTCGCCACCGGCTACTGGCTTTATCTGTGGCAGCCCGGCTCGAAGGTCGAAGTAGCCGTCAAGGGCGGACGCCTCGTCGCCAGCACCGCGACGCAGGATATCGGCACCGGCACCCGCACGGTAATTGCCAATACGGTCGCGCGCGAATTCGGCCTGGAGCCGCATGAGATCGAAGTCAGGATCGGCGATTCAAAACTGCCAGAGGGACCGGGCTCGGGCGGCAGCCGCGTCACGGCTTCGGTGATCCCGCCGATGCTGCTGGCGATCGAGCAGCTGAAGGCCGCGATCCAGCAACACGCAAAGCGGCAACCGGTCCCCGGCTCCAACGCGCCGTGGCGCGAATGGCTCGCGGCCTCGCCCGATCTCTCCGCTTCCCGCGTGCGGCCGGAAGACTCCAGGCAGATGGCGCCGGGAATCGAGTCGCCACTCAAGCAGGTCGGCTTAATGGGCTGGATCTTCGGCTGGATGATGCGGCGCTTCTCCAATCTTGCGATCGGCGCCGGCATGCCGAGTTCGGTGCAGGTCGTGGAAGTCGAAGTCGACACCTGGCTCGGCCATGTCCGCGTCGTCAACGTTCACACCGGCATTGCGGTCGGCAAAATCGCGGCGCCCGCGCTGGCGCACAGCCAGGCGGCCGGCGCGGTCATTCAAGGCATCGGCTACGCGCTCTATGAAGCCCGCGAAGTAGATTCCCGCACCGGCGACGTGCTCAGCGGCGGCATGGAGGACTATCGCATTCCCGGCATAGCGGACACGCCCATGATCGACGTGCATTTCGACCAGGGCGGCTTCGATCACGTGCTGGGCGGCAGCGTCGGCATCGGCGAAGTCGCCACCGTGCCGACCTCGCCCGCGGTCGCTAACGCAATTCTCAACGCCACCGGCGTTCGGCTGACCGAACTGCCGATCCGTCCCGACCGCCTCGTCGCCGCGCTCAAAGGGAGGGCCGCCGCATGACACCATCAGCCATGACCGCCACGCAAGCAGGCGAATTCCGCGCCGCCGGCACCGACCTCTCCGAACGGCGGCGCAGCGGCCTCTCGACGGGACCGCTGATCGATCTATCAGCCACGCCCGACACGATCGGGATGCATTGGGGCACCGAGGGGAATTTGCGCATCGGCGCCTTCACCTCCATTGCCGCCATCGCCGCAGACGCGCGCCTCGCCGCGGCGTATCCGGGCATTGCGGCGTCGGCGCAAGGTCTGGCGACGCCGCAGATCCGTCACCTCGCGACCCTTGGCGGCAACCTCGCGCAACGTTCCCGCTGCTGGTATTTTCGAAATCCGCACATCGCCTGCCTCAAGAAGGGCGGATCGGATTGTCCGGCGCGATCGGGCAATCATCTCTATCACGTCGTCTTCGACCTCGGCCCCTGCGTGGCGCCGCATCCCTCGACCATGGCGGCGGCGCTGCTGGCCTATGAAGCGAAGATAACCACCGACCGCAGGAGTTCGCTGACGATCGGCGACCTCCTCGGCGACGGCTCCAACGGTACCGCCGACAACGCGCTGCAGCCGGGCGAGATGATCAAGAGCATCGAGCTTGCTTCACCGCTGCAAGGCGAGCGCGCGCTGTACAAGCGCGCGATCAGCCGCACCTATGCCGAATGGCCGCTGGTCGAGATCTGCGCGCGCGCCGTGATCAAGGACGGCACGTTCCAGTTCGTCCGCCTCGCCGCCGGCGGCATCGCCCCGGTGCCGCTGCGGCTCATGGCAGTGGAAGATGCATTGCAGGGGAAGAAGGCCAATGTAGCAGCGATTGCCGTTGCCGCAGAACGCGCGGCATCAGGTGCAAAGCCGCTACCGATGACGGGATACAAGCTCGATCTGCTGAAAGGCGTCGTGCAGGATTTGCTGGAGCGGCTGGCGGGGTAGCCTGTAGGATGGGTGGAGCGAAGCGATACCCATCATTTCACGAACGGGAACGGGATTGATGGGTATCGCTTCGCTCCACCCATCCTACGAAGCCGAGATCGTTCTAATGATCCTCGAACTCGTCTTCCTCGTTGACCTTGCTGTTGCCCCTGAACCAGCGCGACACCGACTTCTTGCTGCCGAGCGATCCCGTCGAATACGGATCGCGTGACGCATAGGGATTGCGCTGCCCGGCGCGCGCGGCGACCTGGTCGCCCGGCACGGCGGCGGGCTGGCAGATGGTGCGGCGGGAGGCGCGGCGCATCAGGTCGACGTGGATGTGATCCTCGTGGTGGGAGTTGGAGCCCGGCGCCAGCACGGTGTTGAACTGCTGGCAGGCGGACGCCTGCACGTCGCGCAGGAAACCCTGCTCTTCCGGCATGCCGCGCCAGCCGCCCTTGACCGTGATGCGACGGCCGTCGGCGAGCGTGAAGGCCGCGATGTCGAGCGCGTTGCCGAAGGCGTGCTCGGAAATATGCGCGTGCGGATTGCCGTTCATGCCGCGGCAGGAATAGGCGGAGATCTGCTTGATCTCGACGACGCGCGCGCCGAACCAGCGCATCGCTGCCGGCTGCACGGAATCGGTGAGCCAGCGGTCGAGCGCCGAGACGATCGGGCACGCCAGCGTCGCCGCCGGCTTCATCGAAACCTGCCCGAAGGCGCTGACGGAATTGCCCTGCGCGGGCCCGAGCCGTGGCGCGGCCGGCGTTGCCGGCGGAGGCGAATAGGATGGCTGTGGATACGGCGCAGAAGAAGGCGCCGTGTAACGGTCGCGCGGCGGATAGGACGGTGCGGCCATGTAGCGGCCGTCGCGCGATGCCGGCGTACCTTCCGGCGGCAGATCGACGTCATCCTCCTGCGTGGCGATGCCCGGCGCGGACAGCGAGATCGGGCCGTTCGACGGCGCGGCATAGGTCGGCTGGCGCGGTGCCGGAGCCGGATAGTTTCCCGAATAGCTTCCCTGAGAATTTCCTTGATAATTCCCTTGATAATTCCCTTGGGGCGGAGCCGCCGCCGGAGCGCGGGTGATCGGCCAGCGCGGCTGGTTGCCGATATTGCCGGGCGGCCGCAGGCTTTCGTCGGCAAATCCGAAGCTGGTGATGTTTTCGCCGAGCGCCGCCACTTTCAGCGGATATTCCGCGCCGCATGCGCCGGGACCGGAAATCGGGTCGATCCGGACCAGTTCCGGGCTTTCCTTGACCGCGCCGGACTTCAGGCAAGCGACTTCGGCCTCGGCACGCCACGGTTCGCGCTCGGCGGACTGAAAAAATCCGCGGCCACAACCCGCTAGCGAGACGAGGACGAAGGAGCCGACGAGATACAAACGAACTCCGCGCGTCATCCCCCGCACGTTCAACGAATTTATTTAAAGACTCTTCAACATATTGATTTTACGAATTTTTTACCATGTTTTCGGGGGCTGGAGGCTGTGGAGAGCCGATGGATGGACAGCAACGCTGACTTTTTGGGCCGGGAACGCTTTGCTAGCCTAAAGTGTTATGTGCGCGCACGACGTGAACCCAGGGAGCTTTCCCCGATGGATTTCGCAAGTCCTCTCGTGAGCAGACTTAGCGTTGTCACCGCGTATCTTGCACTCGCCTTTGTCGGCGCGATTGTGCTTGGCGTGTTCTAGACTTCCCGTCCAGAGATGGACCTGAACGCCCGGTGGCCGTGTCACCGGGCGTTTTCGTGGGCACATGGCGTTTTCGAGCGAAGCATGCCCTCGGACCTGATCCGAGGGTGGCGCCCGGTTCTGGTTCAATCAGAACCGATGAATGCTCTACGAGCGCTGTTCGGCGGACACCTGCCGCGACGTCACCAGGCCGTCGGCGCGGCGCGTGATGCGGCTCCAATTGTTGCCGGAGCAGTAGAATCGGCCGAGCGCGCAGGCTTCGATGCGAAGCGTGTTGATCCCCTTCATCGACATCGTGCCGTAATAGGTCTCGCCAGAGTCCTGGCTGTAGACGCCGCCGGTCCATTGCCTTTCCGTCTTCGGCTTCATGTTGATCAGGATCGCTTCGCCCTTCTCGTTCGATGAACCGAGCACGAAGCCGCACAGCGCATTGCCGCATTTTGCGATCCGCACCGTTCCCTTGCCTTCGGTCTGCCAATCGCCGATCGGAGAATCGGACGGCTCTTCCTCGGCCCGATGCGAGACGCGCTCGACCGGCGGCGCAGGCTGCGCGGCTTCAATCGGTTTTTCGGACGGCGGTGGCGGCACTGGAGAAGCCAGCTGAGCCGGCGACGGAGCGAGCGGCGGTGGCGGAGCTGCAGGCGCAGCAACGATTTGGGTTGCCGATGCGGCCGGCGTGTAGATAGCCGGAGGCGGCGCGGTGACGATGGTCTTGGTTGGCGCCGTGGTCGCCGGCGGTGCGGGCGGCACGGGCGGGGTAACCGTCTGCGGCGCAGGCGGCACAGACTTCGCCGGCATTCGCGCGTCGCGTTCGTCGTCATGACGGTCGCGCTTGTGGCGCCAGTCGAGGCTTCTGGACACCGAGACGCACGAGCCCAAACGGCAATGCCTGGAGGACTCGATGTACACCCGATGACCGCCGACGCTGAATGAAATCGAACGGCCGGCATAGGCCGAAGAACTGAGCACCATCAGCACGGCGAGAAAACAAAATCGTTTCATCGAAGCCTCCGCATGCGATGCGGAAAACTAGTCGCGGGGAACCTCGGCTGAATGTGATTTGAATCACCGATTTGCGCCGTTGCGACGCCAGCACGCGTCGCGTGATGTACATCACAGAGCGTGCCCCTCGTCCCCGCGTAGGGTCCGCCCATGTTCACCGCCACGCGCTCACAAGCCGCTCAGGAGCCTGTCATGAAGAAGCTCTACATCCTCGCCGCATTGTTGATGGCCACCACCTCGGCGCATGCCGGCGGAATTACGCTCCAGATCAACGGCGAGCGCGTTCGCGTTGAAGCGCCGCGCAACTGCAACGGCATTTCCTGCATCAAGATCACCTCGCCCGGCTATACCGGCACGCTCGGCAATGTCGATCTCAAGGGCATGGGCTCCAAGCGCAAGGACGACGATGACGTCGTGACGACCGCGCCGGCGGCACCCGCTCCGGCTCCGGTTCAGGCCACCGCGCCGCAGCCTGCTGCTCCCGCCGCGACGCCCGCACCCGCTCAAACCACCGTTGCGGCCGCGACACCGGCACGGACCGAAGTTGCGCCGCCCGCTCCGCCTCCGCCGCCCGCGCCGGTCGCCGCCGCACCTGCGCCCGCGCCGCAGCCGGCTCCGGTGGCCGCAGCCGCCGCGTCCGATCCGAGCTCGCCGCTCGGCATCTGGGCGACGGAAGAGAACAAGGGCAACGTTCGCATCGAGGAATGCGGCGCCAATCTGTGCGGCTATTCCGTCAACACCGGCGCACGGATCCTGATCAACATGAAGCCGCAAGGCGCCAAGTGGACCGGCCGGATCCATGACCCCGACAGCGGCCGCAATTACGACTCCACGATTGCGCTGAAGAGCACCAACACGCTCAAGGTCCAGGGCTGCGCCTTCGGCGGCATGTTCTGCGGCGGCCAGACCTGGAAGCGCGTGAGCTGATTATTTCTCCCCGAGACTTGAGGCCCTGTGGTTCGCCACAGGGCCATCTTTATGCGCATCGTCAAATTACGCCGGGTACCGTCACTTCGTACGATTAAAAACCACGTCGAACTTTTGCTTTACGACGACTTGGTCGTAGACGCCTCTCAGACTGTCGCTCGCGGCATCATATTTGAGTGTGTAAGTTGAGCCGCCGTAACCGGCAGCGCGTAATTCAAAGAATAGCTTGAGCGCGTTTCCGTCGCGGGTAACTTCTGCGGTGTGAAAAGGTAGCGGCCTCGGATTGGCATAGCTGGCGTCAAGCTTGCCGTTTTCATCAACAGCACTGATGTTGATTACGTATGGGCCTTCGGTTCGCGCCCACCGGCCAACTAGTACGCCAAATGCCGGTACTGCCGAGCCGGTGGGCGCGACTGGTGGTGCCTGCGCCAGCGCACCGCTGGCGAACACCGCTGCTACGCCAGCAAGTGCGATTAGGCCATTTCTAATGGCAGCGCTTCGCTTCTCTTTCGTCGATTTGGTGCATATCATCATTGCAGCTCCCAAACGTGATGCAAGGAGTTACCGGGCGCACCGGCGAAAAACTCAGCGCCGCTGAATGTTCCAGGCCGCCACAGCACATGAAGTTTGCAGAGGTTCATCCTCCAGTCGGCGGACCTGCTTCTTGTTGCATTGTGATGGGCACCCCGCCCACGGCAGCCGACACCTCAGCGCCGACCCGGGCACCACTGAGCTGAAGGATGACGCCGTTGGCGTTCTGCAACTGCACGCCTCCAGCTCCGGCGGCGATCGCACCGCCTGCGCCGGCTTCGACATAGCTGCCTGCAAGATCGCCGGGGCCCCGCAAGTTCAGTGCCCTGCCAACGAACTTACTGGTGGAGGCGCCGATCGAAAGGCTCAAGCTCATGCCCCGAAACCGTGAAAGGTTAGTACACCCTGGCCGCCGCCGACATCGACGATAAAACCGCCCTTGGTAAATACGACGCTCACTGTGCCTGTTTCAGCGAAGCATACTGGCTTTGCGCGTCGCGGTCCCGGTCTGGACGGCCTCCGCTCGACGTCGACGGTTGCTATGAGCCGTTCAATCTCGCCGCAATCGCGGATCAGCCGCAGACTCGCACTCGGCGGACCCGCCAGCCATGGCCGTCCCAGAAACGCTGTGTCACCCATTCGCAACTGCCAAAATCGTCGTATGGCCCGCGACCTGCCCCGTAAGGGGCGGGCTCGTAATAGCGGCCCGGAGCGGCGACGCCACGCTGTGCGCTTGCGGGCGTCGCGGCGAACGAACCGGCAATCGTTGCGACCGCGACAAAGGCAGCAAATGTCTTCTTCATTCTAGGCCCTCTTGTGCGCGCATGGCGTGCGGCCACGCGACAGCCGCACCACCAAAGACGCTGAGAAGTTCCCGCCGTTGCATTTCAACCCCTGAGTGAGCCCATTGTATCAGGTCAACTAAGTGCATTGATAGGGGCTGGCCCCGAGTTGCTTGTTGCAAAGCCTGATGTCCGTTTCGGGTCATTCGCTACAGGGTGCTTGCCCCCAGGCCGCAGCCGAAGTCCGCCTTGGCCGAAAACCGACCTCATTCCAATGCCTAACCCGCTGACGCATGCTCCTCGTGCTCTGTAACTCAGCCGAGGAGCATGGCCATGCAGCTTGCGTCGATACGACTATGGCTTCGCGCTAATGAGCCACGGCCTAGCTTGCCGCCCGGAACTGAACCTCACCGTTGTTCAGGAAACATGTCTTGGTGAAGAGGCTCAGATCCAGCGGATTCGGCAATCTGACATCTTCCAGACCGGGGCATGGTTTCTTCAATGGATCGTACGAGCGATCGATCTGGGAGATAAAGACGAAGATCAGCCCGCGATCGCGTGCGAACGATTGCAGGGTGCGAACCTGAACCATCAATTCCGGATTCTCACGCTTCTGGTCGAGCAGTTGCAGATAGTCCACGACCACCAGGGTGCCGCGAGGCGCGCCTGCCAACCGCTTGACGATGTAATCCGAACTTATTTCGTCGGAGCTGTCGAATTCGAACAGGCCGGCAAAATCCTCCCGCGCCACGCCAATGGCGCGGAAACGATCCAGCATGTCCTTTTCCGTATACTCCAGCGTGAAGAACACACCTCGACTGCCGGACTTCATGGCTTGCACGGCGAGTTCGAGGCTCATCAGGGTCTTGCCCTGACCCGGGCGCGCACCCACCAGCACCAGGTCGCCGGGAGCCAGCCGCGAAAAAAGTTTTTCAACGGGCGCGGTTGCCGTCACTTTGGCCGCGAGCAAACTCCAGGCGCTAAAACCTTCTTGCCTGGCAACGCGGTCGAGCGCCTCGTGCAGCGGGATATTTTCCGCACGGGATAGAAGTTTGGCCTTACGCTTCAGGTGATAAAGGGGCGCAGACAGCTTCATCGAAGAACCTCCTATTGCGAGCAATGATCACAACCCCTCCTTATGCTTGGTGCTCGAACAGTTGGTTCGATGATCGCAATGGCCCCGCATGAATGATGCTTTCCCGACGGAGGGGGGAGGCATGGGCCGCGCCAGAATCAGATTATAGCCGATCCGTGCCGAAGGGACATTGCCAACCTTGGGCGACGCGGCGGAAAACAGTGGAAACGGGCTCGACCGGCAGCCATGCGGGGGACCGCGCGCCAGCGACGAAACAATTCTCCCAGCGACGAAACACATTTGCGCTTGCGACGACAAATTCCCGAAACCAACACCGCGTAGTTCTCTCCTCCAACGAGGCGCCACTCGGCGCGAGAACTCGGGCGCAGCATCCGCTGCCACACCATCCGAAAAAAGAGGACACTCAATGGCTTTCACCGCTTCGACCATGCGCGCCTGCAAGGTGCTGATCGCGGCCACCCTTGCGCTGGCCGCGCTGGGCACGGCCGCGAACGCCCACACGCCGGAGCAGGAGCAGATGTGCACCGGCGATGCGATGCGGCTTTGCTCTTCGGAAATCCCCGATGTCGAGCGCGTCACCGCCTGCATGGTCCAGAAGCGCGCGCAGCTCAGCGACGGCTGCAAGGCCGTCTTTCATTACGTGCCGCCGGCTGCCACCACGCCCGTGAACTACGCGCCCTCGGCAAAACCCTCCAGGCCGCTCAACCTGACCCCGCACAAGCGCAGCTGAGCATTTTCCTTATTAAGGTCACAGCGCCATGTCCTGGTATCCCGGACGTGGCGCTTGCTCGTTTCGGCCTCCCGTGACGGCAAGCGCGGCGTTCATCCCGCGTTCAGCCTGACGGCGCTGAAATCAGAGCCCCGCCTTCTGCCTTCCCCCCGTTTACGGAAATACCCCGATGTCGCGCCAGCTTTTCTTCGCGCTACTGCTGTTGGCCTGCAGCGCGACGATCGGCACGACGAATGCTTCCGAAGCTGCGTCCGGCCTGACGCAACTGGCACAGGCACAGACCGAGCCTTCGCAGCCGGCCGCACCGGCGACCGCCGCGCCCGACCCCGCCACGCCTGACGCCACTGATGCGCAGGCGCCGGAGGAGCCGATCGGCAACGTCGCGACCGTAGTCGGCAGCGCCAGCGTGATCCGCAACGACAAGACCACGCCGCTCAAGGTCAAGGACGACATCTATCTCAACGACGTGGTGCAGACGGCTGCGAATTCCGCGCTCGGCATCACCTTCATCGACGCCACCACGTTTGATCTCAAGGCCAGCACAAAAATCACCATCGACAATTACGTCTATGAGGACGGCGGCAAGAGCAACGCGGCGATCTTCGACGTCGCCAAGGGTACCGCCGCATTCGTCGCCGCCTCGGTGGCGAAAACCGGCGACATGAAGATCACGACGCCGACGGCGACGCTCGGCATTCGCGGCACCACCGGCCTCGTCGAGGTGCCTGAGGGCGCCGCCGCCAACAATCCGAACAACGTCGCGGTCAAGCTTTATCCCGACGCCGACGGGCGCGTCGGCCGCATCGAGGTCAACGACCGCGCCGGCGCGCGGCTCGGCTTTCTGACGCAAGGCGCGAGCGGCTTCACCATCCGCCCGGGCGCCGGCGGCGCGCGCTTCGCCGCGGTGCCGCTGGTGATTCCGCAGCAGATGGTTTTGCGCGACCAGGGGTTTGTGCGTCAGCTTCACTCGACGCAGAATTTCGGCCGGCAGCTCGTGTTCCAGCAGCGCGAATTCCGCCGCGCCAATCCCAGCTTCGTCAATCCGAACCGGCCGATCCGGCAGCTTCAGCCTGGCCAGCAGCGGCCAAATGGTCTGCCCGGACAGGTCAGGCCCGGACAACAACAGCAGCCCGGTCAGTTGAACCGTCCCGGGCAGCCGCGGCAGAACGGTCTGCCGGGGCAACCCGGTCAGCCGCCACTGCCGGCCGTACCGAACCGCCAGGGACAGCAGCAGCCTGGTCAGCTCAATCGGCCCGGACAGCCGCAACAGCCGGGTCAGTTGAACCGGCCCGGTCAACAGCAGCAGCCGGGCACACCGCCGCGCGCGGGACAGCCGCAACAACCCGGCCCGCCCAATCAGCCCGGCGTGCCACCGCGGGCCGGACAACCGTCACGATCCGATCTGCCGTCGCAGCCCGGCCTGCCGCCACGCGCAGGGCAACCGCAACAGCCCTCAGTGCCGGCGCAACCCGCCGCACCGCTGGCACGGCCGGGACTGCCGAACAGGTACGGCGTTCCCGGATTGCAGCGGCCACCCGGCGTTCAGGGCGCTCCGGCCCTGCAGCGTCCGGGATTGCCCGCCGCGCCGCGGCGGCCTGCGTCTGCGCCGCAACGGGGCAAGCCGCTGCCGAAGGAATTGCGCTAGCGGAGTCCACTTGCGTGCCCCGGACGCGGTGCACCACGAAGTGGTGCGGCCGGAGAGCCGGGGCCGACCAGCTGCCGCGCGAGGTAGCTCCCGGTTCTGCGACGCATCGCTGGCGCGCTGCGTCGCGCCCGGGACACGGTTAGCGAAATAGTCGAAGCAGGTTTTGAAGAAAGCCCACGCGGCCCGCTTTGTGCTCTCGGACGACAGGCTCCGCCGCTTTCGGCAAAACCGCGCCCACGATGCCTCCGGCCGCAGCCATCGCCATCGGCCCCACTTGTTGCAGGAACGCGCGCTCATAGCCGCGCGACAGCCGTTCGACGGCCTCCCCAAGCGGCAACCAGTCCACGGCTTTCACGTCGCGCATCAGTTTGCGCGTGGGCGTGCGCCCTGCTTCCATGCGCCAGTAGTGCACGACCTTGGGGCCGCCGCTGGTCTCATAGACCAGCGTGCCCAGAAATTCGTGCACGGCGACGTCGTGCCCGGTTTCTTCCATCACCTCGCGTTCGGCGGCCGCGCGCGGCGTCTCGCCCTGATCGAGCTTGCCCTTGGGCAGGGCCCATTCATTGCGCTTGCGCAAGCGCACCACGGCGACCAGCGGCGGCTCCGCCTGCCGCAGCACAATGCCTCCTGCCGCCAGCACAGGCGTTCGCGCCATTTCTCTCTTCCCGCATTCCGACTTCGAATTTCGCGACCATAGAGACAAGCGGCCGCCGAATCGAGATCAGGATTGCGGTTTCCGCAACAGCGGCTCTCCTGCGTGGATGCGCCCGCCTTCCATGACATTGTCGGCGAATTCGAAATGCTCCGGCGCCAGCACGATGATGGTCGAGCCGTGCTCGAACCAGCCGAGTTCGTCGCCCTTGCTCACATTGACATCGCACGGAAACACCGTCGGCCCCCTGCTCTGCGCGTTGAGCGTCACATCGAGGAAATGCAGCCGGATGCTGGCCACCAGAATCGCCGCGACCGGCACCAGCGTCAGCGCTTCGCCTGACGGCAGCCGCATCTCGAGCACCGCCCGCTCGTTCTTGCAGAACAGCCGCTCGACCCGCTTCAGCGCGATCGGATTGACGTTCCAGACGTCGCCATGAATGAACGTCACGCGCTCGATCTTGCCGTCATACGGCGCATGAAAGCGGTGATACATGCTCGACGTCAGCCGCAGCGTGAGGAAGCGGCCGTTGCGGTGGCTCTCCACCAGCGCGGGATCGCCGAGCAAATCCAGGAGCGAGTAAGGCGCGCCCTTGATCTGGAACAGCTCGGTATCCGCGATTCTGCCGAAGGCGCCGATGATGCCGTCGGAGGGGCTGGCCACAACGGCGGGATCGGGATCGGCCGGGCGCAGGCCGGGACGCAGTTCGCGCGTAAAACAATCGTGCAGGCTCCTGAATTCGGTCTTCTTCGCCTCCGACAGATCGAGATCGGAAAACAGCCGCCAGCACGCGATCGAAGCGTCGCGCACAAACGGGTTCTCGATCTTGCTGAACCAGCCCATGAAGCGCGTCAGCGCCGCCCGCGGGATGCGGTTGGTCAGGAGGAAATTGAGATCCTCCTGTTGCGTGAAGCGGGCGATCAGGCCCCTTATTGTCATCAATCTGTCAGCAGGATTGGCTAGCGCTTCAGGCATGGATTCGTCCCTTCCGATTCTTTCGCTGTCCGCCGCTGCGGTTGCTGGTGCCGCGGCAGTCTTCCCCAAATTGCAGGCGCGGCTGGCGCTGTCGCGCGCCAAGCACCGCTCGCTGACCGGACATTCCAAAATGTCCAAGATGGTCGCGCGGCTGCTGCCGCATTACGAGTTCGATATCGACGGCTTCTTCCGCTCCGACGGCGCCCCCACCGAAATCGCCATGCAGCGCCAGGACGCCTTCTTCCGCCTCGCCCGCCTCTATGAGGCGCGCTACGCCAGGGGTCGGAAGATGACGACCGAAGCCGCAACGCACATCTCCGACCTGCAGTTCACGGAAAGCTACCGGGTGCCGTTCCAGTACAGCCGGCTGGTGCGCGAAAATCTCGGCACCGGCGCGTTCATGCAGTCCTCCGCCGGCGTCACCGTCACCGATGTCGACGGCAATGTGTTCTACGACCTGACCGGCTCTTACGGCGTCAACATCTTCGGCAACGATTTTTACAAGGAGTGCATCACGGAAGCCGAAAAGCGCGCGAATGCGCTTGGCGCCGTACTCGGTCCCTATCACCCTGTGATTACCGACAACGTCCGCCGGTTGTGCGAAATCTCCGGCCTCGACGAAGTCTCGTTCCACATGTCCGGCACCGAAGCGGTCATGCAGGCGGTGCGGCTGGCGCGCTACCACACCAAGCGCTCGCACCTGGTTCGTTTCGCCGGCGCCTATCACGGCTGGTGGGGCGACGTGCAGCCGGGCGTCGGCAATCCGGTTTCGCCGCACGAGACCTATACGCTGGCCGACATGTCGGAGCGGACGCTGCACGTGCTGCGAACGCGCAAGGACATCGCCTGCGTGCTGGTCAATCCGCTGCAGGCGCTGCACCCCAACGCCAACGCACCCGGCGATTCCGCCCTCGTCGACAGTTCGCGCAAGGGCGCCTTCGACCGCGCGGCTTACACCGAATGGCTGAAGAAGCTGCGCGAGGTCTGCACCGCGCGCGGCATCGTGCTGATCTTTGACGAGGTGTTCGTCGGCTTCCGCCTCGCCGCCAAAGGCGCGCAGGAATACTTTGGCGTTCGTGCCGACATGGTCACTTACGGCAAGAGCCTCGCCGGCGGCCTCCCGGTCGGCGTGCTCTGCGGCGCTAAGGAATTGATGCGCCGCTTCCGCGACGATCGCCCGGCCGACGTCTGCTTTGCGCGCGGCACCTTCAATTCGCATCCTTACGTGATGACGGCGATGGATGAATTCCTCTCGAGGCTCGCCAGCCCGAACTTCAACGCCGTCTATCAGGGGCTCGACGAGACCTGGAACGGCCGCGCCGAAGCGCTGAACGCGCGGCTGGCGGCAGGCGACCTGCCCGTCCGCGTCAGCAATTTCTCCTCGATCTGGATGGTGCAATATACCGAGCCGTGCCGCTACAACTGGATGCTCCAGTATTATCTGCGTGCCGAAGGGCTGGCGCTGAGCTGGGTCGGAACCGGCCGGCTGATCTTCAGTCTCAACTACACCGATGCGGACTTTACTGAAGTGGCCGATCGCTTTGTCGCGGCGACCGAGAAGATGAAGCGGGACGGCTGGTGGTGGCACGATGCCGCGCTGACCAACAAGGACATCAAGCGGCGGATTCTGAAAGAACTGCTTCGGAAAAAGTTCGGATAATCCGTGCGCGTCGGCGTTCGTCATGGTCGGATACCGGCCCCACCCGTCATTGCCTGCGGCAAACGCAAAGCGTTTGCGCAAGGGAGCATAGCGACGAAGCAATCCATCTATCCCCGCGTGGAGAGATGGATTGCTTCGCTTCGCTCGCAATGACGGCTTCACAACTGGTGCTTAAGAACGTGGATGGCCGGGACAAGCCCGGCCATGACTGCGTTGTTGACCAAGCGCAACACTCAAGCGTGCTTGACGTGCTTCTCGAGGCCGGGATCGATCAGCTCGCCCTTCATGAGCGCCAGCGGCGCCTTGTAGTACAGCTTGAGGTCGCTGAAGGGGTCGGTGAGGATCTTGGTCATCCAGACCAGACCGGTCTCGACGTCGCGGATGAAGAACAGATGGACGGTACGGAACAGCAGCCCGCCGATGCCGACCGCCAGCCAGACCTTGGCCACCTGACGCATGAAGTCCGCGGTCGAAGTCCAGGGCGTGAACAGGCCGAACAGCGTCGGGTCGAGATACAGGACCAGCGGCGACAGCGCCCAGATCGCCATCAGCACGACCTTGCGCTGCAGATTGTAGCCGACCTTGATCTCTTCCTTGTGCTCATGGGTCGCGTGATTGACGTGGTCGTAACCGCGCGGCTCGAAGAAGAAGTGACCGGCCTGCCGCGTCGTCATCGAAACCAGCCAGCCGACCAGCGCCGACACCACGGGATCGAAGAACAGCATCGCATAGGCGAACAGAAAGCTCGCCGCGCTAACGAAGTGCAGCGACTGGTTGATGCGGCTGTGGTGATAGTAGCGATGGTCGTCCCAGCGCTGGGTTCGCAGTTCCTGCAGGAAGTTCTTGATCATTCTCTACCCCCAAATGCTTTTCGGGTTTGTGTTTACCGGGATTCGATGTCCGGCATGTGACATCATGATGTTGACATGTGACCGAACGAAGCGACGCGGTGACGCAACATCAACAGCCGCGCATTACGCGGCCGCGGCTACGTCGACCTTGCGAAAACGCACCAGCGAGAAATGGCCGAGCGGCGGCACCAGACGGCGCTCCGCCAGCTCCATGCCGCGCGCGCCGGCCAGCCATTGCGCATAGCGCGACCAGGCGAACTCAGCGGTGCGGAAGCCGAGCGGACGAACCACCGGCTGCAGACGCTGCTCGATGAAGCGGCGCATGCCGGCATCGGCGCTGACGCGGGTCAGGATGATGAGCTCGCCGCCCGGCCGCAGCACGCGGGCGAATTCGTCGAGCGCCTTTTCCGGGTTCGGCACTGCCGTGACGACATATTGCGCCATCACGACGTCGAACGAATCGTCCGGGAATTCGAGGTTTTCGGCGTCCATCACCGCAAGCCCCTCGACATTCTTCAGGCCGAGTTCGTCGACGCGCTTCTTCGCCTTCTGCAGCATCGCTTCCGAAATGTCGGTGCCGAAGATGCGCAGATGCGGCGCGTAGAGCGGCAGCGAAATGCCGGTACCGACGCCGACCTCGAGCACGCGGCCACCGATCTTGTTGGTCGCCTGGATCGCCGCCTTGCGGCCCTTGCTGAACACGCCGCCGAACACGAGGTCGTAAACCGGCGCCCAGCGATCATAGGCCTGCTCGACCGTTTCGCGGTCGAAATCGAGCTGCCTCGTACCGTCAAGCTTGATGATGTCTGCCATGGTGGTCCTGCCTTCTCGTCTCACTCGTATGACTGGTTTGATATTCAACCCTGCACGGCGCTCGCGGCTGGCGCCCGGCGCACCGGCCGCAGCGCGCGGCTTGGCTGCAGCGCGGTCAGATTGCCGATGAACTGCCGTGCGCTGTTTTCCCAGGAACGCGAAAGCGCAAAATTCCGGCAGGCCTCGCGCGACATCGTCAGCGCGCGCAGGCACGCGCTGCGCAGATCGGTATCGATTGCGCCGATCGGATGACCGGCAATGACGTCCTTTGGGCCGGTGACCGGAAATGCCGCAACCGGCGTGCCGCAGGCCAGCGCCTCGAGCTGTACGACGCCGAACGTATCGGTGAGGCTCGGAAACACGAATACGTCGGCAGCCGCAAGATGCGCGGTCAGGTCCGCGCCTTTCTTCTCGCCGAGGAAAATCGCGTTCGGATATTTCCGCGCGAGTTGTTCCTTCTGCGGACCGTCGCCGACGACGACTTTCGATCCGGGCAGATCCAACGAAAGAAACGCTTCGAGATTTTTTTCGACCGCGACGCGGCCCATGGTCATGAAGACCGGCCGCGGCAGATCGAGCGTCGCAGGTGTATGCGGGTTGAACAGCTCGGTGTCGACGCCGCGCGTCCAGAAGCCGAGTTTGCGGAAGCCCCGCGCGCCGAGTTCCTGCCGCAGCGAGTCGGTCGCGACCATCACTGTGGAAGACGCGGCATGAAAGTGCCGCAGCACCGCATAGCCGACGCTGGCGGGGAGCCCGGTGCGCACGGCGACATATTCGGGAAAGCGCGTCGTATAGGACGTGGTAAACGCCAGCTTGCGGCGGCGGCAATAGGCGCGCACCGCCCAGCCGACCGGTCCCTCGGTCGCGATGTGAATGGCGTCCGGCGCAGCGCCCTCGATCCGGCGCGCGATCTCGCGCCGGTTGGGCAGCGCGACGCGCAGTCCCGGATAGGTCGGCAGGGGCATCGACGGAAATCCATCGGGCGTGAGAAAGCTGATGTCGGCATCCAGCGTTGAAGCACTGCGGGCGAGCGAGGTCAGCGTGCGGACGACCCCGTTAACCTGTGGATGCCACGCGTCGGTCGCAATCAGTATCTTCATGTCCAGGACCTGAGATGAGCTTCGGAACGATTCTCAAATCCGACGTTGGGACATGGATATTTCAGGCGTATGACGTCATCGTTCTGTAAGGTTGTTTTTTAAACCCATCTCCACGCTTTTTCATGTAACGTGACAGAATGATGTCAGACCCGAACGACAATCCTGCACGATCCCGCCGCCGGCGACAGCGGCGGAGCTACGCGCTTCTGATCCTTGCCGCCGGCATGCTCGCCTTCGGCGTTGCCGCCGGCGCGCTGTATTACGTGCTGCGGCCGACGACGCTGCGGATCGCGGTGGGGCCTGCCGGCAGCGAGGACCAGAAACTGGTCCAGCTGATGGCGCAAACATTTGCGCGCGAGGGCAGCTCGGTGCGTCTGTCGCTGGTCACGACGGAAGGGGCGGCGGAAAGCATCGCGTTGTTCACGGCCGGCAAGGCCGATCTCGCGGTCGCCCGCGGCGACCTGAACCTGCCGGAGAACGCCGAGTCGGTCGCCATCCTGCGCAAGAATGTCGTGGTGCTGTGGGCGCCTTCGGGCCTTCCCGCCAAGGGCTCGAAGAAGCAGCCGACCCCCAAGATCAAGAGTCTCGACGAACTGGCCGGCCACCGCGTCGGCGTGATCGGGCGGACGCAGGCCAATGTCACGCTGCTGCGCAATGTCCTGAAAGAGTCCGGCATCAATCCCGACAAGGTCACGATCAGCCAGTTCGCCACTGACAAGATCGGCGAAATGGCGCGCGACCAGACGATCGACGCGTTCATGGCCGTCGGCCCGCTCAAGAGCAAGATCACGGTCGACGCCATCGCGTTGACGGCTGCGGCCCGCGGCGAGCCGAAGTTCCTGCCGGTCGACGTCGCCGATGCCATCGCGAAGAAGAACCCGATCTACGAATCCGAGGAAATTCCCGCCAGCATCTTCGGCTCTTCGCCGCAGCGGCCGGAAGACAAGGTCGATACGGTTGCCGTCAACCATCTCATCATCGCGCCGAAGTCGTTGTCGGACACGGCGGTCGCCGCCTTCGCCCGCCAGCTCTTCACCAACCGCCAACAGCTCGCGCGCGAATTGCCGACCGCCTCGCAGATCGAAAAGCCTGATACCGACAAGGACGCCGCGTTGCCGGCGCATGCGGGAGCTGCCGCCTATATCGACGGCAACGAGCGAACATTCCTCGAAAAATACACCGACTACATCTGGTTCGTGGTCCTGCTTGTCTCAGGCTTGGGATCGGCCGGCGCCTGGTTCAGGCACTACTGGAACAGGGACGAGCGCGAGGTGTATGTCGGCCATCGCGATGAACTGCTCGACCTGATTTCCAGGGTACGCAGGGCGGAAACGCCGGAAGAGCTGGCAGAGATGCAGAACACAGCCGACGGCATATTGCGTCACGCGCTCGATTGCTATGACGACGGCGCAGTCGAGGACGGCGATCTTTCGGTGATCGGGCTGGCGCTCGAGCAATTCCACCACGCGGTCGCCGACCGTCGCACGGTGCTCAGCGCCGGCGGGACCGGGACGCCGCGGATGCGCGCTAGCCAGGCCTGATGGTTCGGCTGGCTTTTCCCTCGTTCAGGTAAATTGTCAGCGCGGAAGCAGCGCTGCTGCAACGGATCCTCCCTCTCCCACAAGGGGAGAGGGAAAGTGGGAGCGCCGATCCGCCCCCCAAGGATCGGCAACGAAACCTTAATGAAACAATTCCCTAACGGGACGAAACCATTTTGGCGATTTCGTGCAAATGTCCTGAAACGGTTCACCTGTACATGTTCCCCAACGACGCGCCGAAAACGGCGCGACAGGGCGTAGAACAGGGGACGACCAATGTTTAATTCATTTAAGCTGAACACCCGCATTGCTGCCGCCGCTTTTGGTGCGCTGGCGATCGGCGCGACCGCATTTTCCGTACCCGCCGCCGCAGCTCCGCTGCCGCTGTTTCCGTTTTTCCTGCCGCAGATCGAAGCCGCCCCGCCGCCGGTGCAGGCCGTGCCCCAGGATGAAGAAGACCGCGCGGTCGAGATGCCGGCCCGCCTGCGCCGCCAGGTCGTGAACTACTACACCCGCGAGGCGCCCGGCACGATCATCATCGATACCCCGAACACCTATCTCTATCTCGTGCTCGGCAACGGCCAGGCGATGCGCTACGGCATTGGCATCGGCCGCGACGGCTTCACCTGGTCGGGCACGCAGACGATCACCCGCAAGGCCGAATGGCCGGCCTGGACCCCGCCCCCGGAAATGATCGCCCGCCAGCCCTATCTGCCGCGCCACATGGCCGGCGGCCCCGGCAACCCGCTCGGCGCCCGCGCGATGTATCTCGGCGGCACCATCTATCGCATCCACGGCACCAACGCGCCGGAGACAATCGGAACCCGCGTTTCCTCGGGCTGCCTCCGCCTCACCAACCAAGACGTCTCTGACCTCTATTCACGGGTCGGCGTCGGCACCAAGGTGATCGTGCTTCCGATGACGGATCGCCGCGCCGATCTCGGCCGGACCATCCGCTAAGTCGACAAGGTTGGCATCGAACAACGGCCCCGGTATCCACCGGGGCCTTTTTCTGTGCGCGATGACGGCCTATCGTTCAAAGGCCCGAGCCAGCCGGGCGATCGCCGGCGCAATGATCGGAAGCGGATAGCCGCTGAAGCCCAGCATCAGCGCCGATTGCGCCGGTGCCTCAACATAGAGGCGGCTCATCGCACGAACGACGACGCCGTGTTCCCGCGCCGTCCGTTCGATCTTGACGTCCGACAGCCCTCGTCGCGTGTAAGCAACCAGATGCATGCCCTGGTCCGGCGGATCGACAGTCAAATGGTCGCCCAGGCGGCGCCTGAGGGCTGCGACCAGTGCGTCCCGCTGGTTGCAGTACATCTGGCGCATTCTGCGGATGTGGGCTGCGAAATGTCCCTCTTCCATGAAGGCGGTGACGACTGCCTGGCAAAGGCTCGATGGCTGGCGGTCCATCAGATAGCGCGTAGTCACGAAGGCCCGCGCCAGTGAAGGAGGCACCACGGCGTAGCCGAGCCGAAGTCCTGGAAAGAGCGCCTTGTTGAGGGTCCCGATGTAGATGACACGCTCGGCTTCATCGAGGCCCTGGAGCGAAGCGAGTGGCCGGCCGCCATATCGGAATTCACTGGCGTAGTCGTCTTCGACGATCCAGGCGCCTGACTCTCGTGCCCAGGCAAGAAGTTCGAGGCGGCGTGCCATCGACAGGGCAACGCCTTTCGGAAACTGATGCGAGGGCGTTATGAAAACGGCACGCGCCTTTGGAGCGCGCCGGATGCCTTCGGTGACATTGATGCCATGTTGGTCGACCGGTATCGGGCAAACCTTCACGCCTGCCGCGACGAGCACAAGGCGGGTCAAGGCGTATCCCGGGTCCTCGATCCAGACTTCCGTGTCCGGCCCTTGCATGACACGAATAACGATATCGAGGGCTTGCTGCGTTCCCGCAGTGATCACGACCTGTTCGGGCTCGCACCGCACGGCACGGGCGGCCTGCAGATAATCGCAAACGGATCTCCGCAGTTCGAGCATGCCGTGCGGATCGGCGTAGCCAAGGTGTTGCCGGCCGAAGGAACGCAGGCTGCGTGCGCTGAGTTTTCGCCACAGCTCGGCGGTGCGTGCATCCACGAGCGTCCGCCCCAAATTGAATGGGCGCTCGTCGTTCTGCGAAGTCACATCGAGGAAACCGTCAAGCTCACGCGGGAAGGCCGCCGCTTGGGCGACTGGTGCTTGCCGTTTCCTGCGGCCACGGATCGCTCCGAAAGGCTCAGGAAGATCGGACGCGATATAGGTTCCTGCGCCTTTCTTGCCGAAGGTATAGCCTTCAGCAAGCAGCTGTTCGAAAGCCGAGACGACGGCAGAGCGCGAAACACCGAGTTGCGCTGCGAGTTCGCGCGTCGAGGGCAGCTTGGTCCCGGGACGGAGCGTTCCTGACAGGATTGCCGATCGTGACTGCAGGTAGATCTGGCGGAACACCGGCGCATCTGCCGCACGGTCCACTTCGAACGCATAGAGCTTTGCCCAGCCTTGCCTGCTCGTCACGGATGTCTTTCGAAAACGTCAGTTGCCCGCCAAGAGTTGCCCCAGATAAGCCAAGTGGTATGCCTCCATTGAGGCCAAGTGGGTCTTTGCGCAAGACCACCGCCTTCCTATCCTGTTTCGGAAAACAAGGAAACCTGAAATGCCCGTTCGTTCGAACGACGCGGAGTGCCTGGAATCATGAGCTCACCGCAAATCCGTCGCGCAGACCGGGCCATGTCGAACGAGCGTACGCTGGAGACGCTGGCACGTGGGTATAGCGGCCGTCTCGCAACGGTGAGCGAGGACGGTTTCCCGTACTGCATTCCGCTGCTGTATCTCTGGATCAACGGGGAAGTGTATTTGCACACCACCAGTGCAGGAGGACATTTGCGCGCAAACATCGAGCGGGATCAGCGCGTTTGCTTTGAGGTTGATGAACAGGAAGGCGTCTTTGACTACGGCCGGTTCGAGTGCGATTCGGGTCTCGCCTATCGAAGCGTCTGTCTGTTCGGCCGGATACGGATCGTCGACGACGGGGAAGCCAAACAGCTATTCTGCGAAGCGTTGATGGTAAAATACGGCAAGCCGGGGACAAAGCGACCGAGGGGATTCTTCCCGCGGCTCGATGTCATCACCGTATATGCCATCGCCGTCGAGCGAATGACCGGCAAGGAACATCCACTACCGCCGCTTTCCGAACAATGGCCTGCGAAAGACAGGACGAAGACGCCACATGCTTCGTGGCCCACCAATGGCCTCTGATCCTCGGGATGGACGCTCGCTGCAAATTGAGTCAAGCCGTTCGTAAATGATCATCCTGGGACGCGCGCCGGAGGCGGCATCCGGGACCCCCGCACTGGCGCTACTCTCCCCTTCCCTGTAAAATCTCATGGGGCGATTCATTTGGGGTTCGGGGGGACGATGCGTCTGCCGATGCATCTGAAGACGATTTCGATCGCACTCGCGGTCCTCATCGTCTCGTTTGTGGCCAGCCTGAAGGTGATGGACTTCGTCGCGCCGCGCGCCACGAACCGGCCGCCCGCGCTTGCCCAATTGCCGCCGCTGCCGCCGGCGCCGCGCGCATCCACCGTGATGGCGCCGATTGCGGTTGCGCTGTCGGCGATCCGCGACGCCGCCGATCGCGGCGCGCCGCGCAACTTCACCGGCAAGGCCGACAATCCGATATCGCAGATCCTGCAGAATGCCGATATCGGCTGGACCGCCTCGCGCGGGCCGATCGTTGCTACCGGCGCGCAGGATGTGCTGTCGATGGCGACGCCGCTGACGGGAACACTCAACGTCACAGGCTCGCTGTCGGCGAAGGCGACGGGTGCGGTCGGCGACGCGCTCGGCGGCCTGCTCGGCGGCAACGTCGCGAAACAAATCGGCAGCGTGAACATCAAGAACCTCAACGCCAGCGCCGAGATCAAGGGCAACGTCACCATATCAGCGCGGCCGAAGATCGCCGCGAACTGGCGCATCGAGCCGAATTTGGCGGCGCAGGTCAATCTCGGCGATACCAGCCTTGCCGTGGCCGGCGCCCGCGTCAACGTGCCTGCGCAGGTGAAGCCGTTGATCGACAAGAATGTCGCCGAGCAAATCGCGCTGGTGCAGGCGCGCATGCGCAACGATCCGACCTTCGAACAGAATGCGCGGGCGCAGTGGGCCAAGGCCTGCCGCTCGATCCCGCTGCAGGGCACGACGGCCGGTTCGACGATGCCGGCGCTGTGGCTGGAATTGCGCCCCATACGGGCGATTGCCGCGCAGCCGCGCGTCGATGCTTCGAACCTCACGCTGACGCTCGGCATCGAGGCGGAGACCCGCATCACGCCGGCCGAGACCAAGCCGTCCTGCCCGTTTCCCGCCGAGATCGTCATCGTGCCGCCGACGCCGGGACGGGTCGCGATCGCCGTTCCCATCGACATGCCCTTCACCGAACTCAACAGAATCGTGGAAGCGCAGTTCGCCGGAAAGACTTTTCCGGAAGATGGGTCCGGCTCGGTCGACGTCACCGTCAAGCGCGCCAGCGTCGCGGCGTCGGGCAACCGCCTGCTGATTTCGCTGCTGGTGAGCGCCAAGGAAAAGAAGAGCTTCCTCGGCCTCGGCGGCGAGGCCAATGTGCATATCTGGGGCAGGCCCGTGCTCGATCAGGCCGAGCAGACGCTGCGGCTGACCGATATCGAGCTCGCCGTCGAGTCGGAGGCCGCCTTCGGGCTGCTGGGCGCCGCGGCGCGCGCCGCCATCCCGCATTTGCAGAAGACGCTGGCGGAAAAGGCGACCGTCGACCTCAAGCCGTTCGCAAGCAACGCTCAAAGAAAGATTGCGGCAGTGATCGCCGATTTCCAGAAGAACGAGGACGGCCTGCGGGTCTCGGCTGAGATCAGCAAGCTGCGGCTCGCCGACATCGCCTTCGATTCCAAAACGCTGCGCGTGATCGCGGAGGCCGAAGGTGCAATCAACGTCTATGTGACCGCGCTGCCGGCGCTGTGATGCAATTCGAGATCCGTAGGGGGCAAAGCGCAAGCGTGCCCACCATCTTCCTGTCCACCATCTTCCTGTTCAAGGAAATGGCGGGCACGGCGCCTGCGCGCCTTTGCCCACCCTACTCATGAAACGCGATCAATCCTCGAACTTGAACGAGACGTTCACCTTGGCGCGATAGGCCTCGACCTCGCCTTTGGCGTCCAGTTGCAGATCGAGCTTCACGACCTCGGCGACTCTGAGATCGCGTAACGATTTTCCGGCGCGGCTGACCGCGGCAGCCGCGGCCTTCTCCCAGGAATCCTTGCTGGTGCCGATCAGCTCGATGACCTTGTAGACGCTCTCCGCCATGTCGTCCTCCGTTGATGTCTGGCAGGATGCAAATGCTCCTGCCGCGATACAACCTAACATCGGGACGCGTAGGCTGATAGGATGCGCTGCACCATTGCGCGAAGGGGCATTTTCAAAATCAAATGGCCGGGCGGCATCACGCCGTCCGGCCATTTTGAGGAAGCCTGGTCGTTCAGACCGATGCCTTATTCGGTCGAGTACTTGAACTCAGGCATCGCCTTCAGCTGATCCTTTGTCGCACTGAGCATGGCGTGATCCGGATACCACGGATTCTTCTTGGGCGCAGGAGCCGCGGTCGTCGCAGCACCGGTCGTACCCGTGCCTGTCGTAGGCCTTGCGCCACCGGTGGCGGGCGCGCTCGAGGTGCTGGTATAGGCAATCGGCTCCTCGACGAACTTCACCTTGTCGATGGGCACCGCAACGAGATGCTCGCCGACGCCGAGGAAGCCGCCGACGCCGATCACCACGGCTTTGATGTCGCCGCTCTTGTCGGCCAGGAGATCGTTGATCGATCCGAGGCTTTCGTTGCTGTCGTTGTACACGTTCAGGCCGACCAGCTTCGAGGTCCGCCAGTTACCCTTGAACGACGAGGTATCGGACGCAGCCGCAGGCGCGGCGGTGGTGGCGCGGTCAGTCGTTGCCGAAGGACTTTGCGCGAACGCTACACTCGCCAGCAGCGCGGAAGCCGCGAGGCCGGCAACGGCAGTTTTGGTTAACATATCCGTTCTCCTCATTTCAGAAACGCTACGAGAAAACCCGGCACTTCAACAAGTGTTCCACATGTTTCGCGTGGAACACGGCGGTGCGACACTGCATCAAAAGCCGCCCCAGTAAGGC
Organism: Bradyrhizobium sp. 170; assembly: GCF_023101085.1. Lineage (NCBI taxonomy): Bacteria > Pseudomonadati > Pseudomonadota > Alphaproteobacteria > Hyphomicrobiales > Nitrobacteraceae > Bradyrhizobium > Bradyrhizobium sp. 170. The sequence continues at coordinate 7,502,341 of NZ_CP064703.1, forward strand.
GGCATGCCGTAATAGCGATGCAGCTCGGCCTCCTTTGCGCGATCGCCCCAGTCGAAATCCTTGTCCGCACGGAATGACGGGGCGCGCTTCAACTCTTCATCGTCGATGTCGAGTTCGTAGGCTTCGAACTTCATGTTGTAGCGAAGCCGTCCCCAGGGCAACGGAATCAGATTGGCCCCGATGCCCAGAAACCCGCCGAAACTCAGTATTGCATAGGATACTTTACCGGTGACCTTGTCGATCATCAGCCGTTCGATATGGCCGATCATGTCTCCGTTCGGCCGGCGCACCGCGGTCCCCTCGACGCGGTCGCTCGCGATCAACTGATGCGGCTTGGCCATGACGTCGCTTGCCATTGGACCTCTCCACACATCCTGTAGGGAAACCAACGTCACAATCGCCGCCCGGTTCCCACTGCCGGAAATGAGACAGCCATCCTTCCCTTTTTCGGAAAGGATGGCTGCTGCGTCGCTTTATCCGCTTCGCGCGAAAGCGCGAAGCGCGCGCTCAGCTGTGATAGTCGATCAGCAACGCCGAGAAGGAAGCACTGCTCGATGTGCTCGAACTGCCGGTCGCACCGTAGCTCGTCGATGATGAAGCCGACAGCTGATCCTGCAGCGATTGCAGGAACTGCTTGAGAATGTCGTCGATCGAATTCGTGCTCGACGAAGTATCGTCGCTCGAGGATGCGCCATCCGCAGGCGGCGGACCGCCGGGACCACCCGGAGGGGGACCGCCGGCGCCGCCCGGGCCGCCGGGCCCGCCAGCTCCGCCGGGGCCGTTGGCGAAGGCCGCCTTGAAGATGCCCTGCAGTTCGGTGGCCTGGTCGCTGGTCAGCTTGCCGCTTGAAACTTCGCCGGCGATCAGATCGTCGATCTTCGACTTGAGCTGGTCGGGCGACGGTCGCGTTCCGCTGGCCTGGTCGCTGGCGCGGCTCGCCTGCATCGCGGAATCGATATCGGTCAGGGCCGCCGACAATGCGTCCTGGTCGGACGACTTGATGGCGCCGGATTTTACTTCGGACAGCAACTCATCCTGCAACTTCTGAAGAGGCGACTGGTAGGTTTGGGCCGAGGCCGCCGAGATCGAGGTCATGATAGCTCCGAGCGTTCGTAAATGACGTCACGACCGTAGGGTTAACGACCTTAACGAGGTCTTTTCGCCTGCCCCCGGACCTGTTGCCCGATGTTGCTCCGAGTCATCCGGAAACATCCGGAAACAAAAATCCTTCGCGCGCAGGCCCGAATCACCGACAAAAGATCGACATGGCGCAGGCAATACCCAACATCCTTGTCGTTGAGGACGATCGCGAGACACGGTCGCTGATCGCAAAATACCTGCGCAACAACGCCTGCAACGTCACCACCGCAGCCGACGGCCGTGAGATGGCCCGCGCCATGACCGACCGCAGGGTCGACCTTCTGATCCTCGACGTCATGCTGCCCGGCGAGGACGGCCTCACGCTCTGCCGCAAGGTGCGCGCCGAGTCGCAGACCCCGATCATCATGCTGACCGCGCGCGGCGAGGACATCGATCGCATCCTCGGCTTGGAGATGGGCGCCGACGACTATCTCGCCAAACCGTTCAACCCGCGCGAATTGCTGGCCCGGATCAACGCGGTGCTGCGCCGGCAGGCCTTGGCCTACACCGCCAGCGCCACCGAGGGCGCGACGGCGTTGGTGTTTGCGGGCTGGCGGATCGACCTCCGGCTGCGCGAATTGCGCAATCCGGAGGGCGCGCGCGTCGCAATGACCAGCGCCGAGTTCGATCTGCTGCGAACCTTCTGCGAGCGGCCCGGCCGCGTGCTGTCGCGCGACAGCCTGCTCGACCTCACGCAGGGCCGCAACGCCGGCTCGTTCGAGCGCTCGATCGACGTGCTGGTCAGCCGCATCCGCCGCAAGATCGAACCCGATCCGCAAGCCGCCACCATGATCAAGACGGTGCGCTCCGGCGGCTACATGTTCACCCCGAAAGTTGAAGCCATCAGCGTCGAGGCGGTGACCGCCGCCGGCCACTGATCATGAAGCTGTCGGGCCTCCTGAACCTGCGCGGCATAAGCGGCCAGATCGCAGCCCTCGTCGTCGTCTCGATTGCGGCCCTTCATCTGATCATCACCGCGAGCTTCCTGCTGCACCGGCCCGACCAGCCGGAGACGTCATCCGACCGCGGCCACGGCCAGCTTGTCACGGCGGTGCAGTTGCTCGGCACAGCGCCCGCGCCGGAACGGCCGCGGCTGTCCGCCGACATCGCGCGCGCCTTTCCGCAGCTCGGCATCGAGATCCTGCCGCCGGGGCCGCTGCCTGCAGCGGCCGAAGCCGGCGGGTTCAACCCGCGCGGCCTGCAGCGGCGCCTCGGTCATGATTATCGCATCTTCCAGATTGCGAGCGGCGGCGAGCCCCGCAAGATCGGCATCGGCTTGCCTGACGGCATGATGATTTCGGCCAACGTCCTGCCGGACCGGCCGCGGCCGCCGTTTCTCGGCGGCCCCTGGATGATGACGCTGCTGTTTGCCGTCATCAGCGTCACCCTGCTCGGCCTGTGGGCGGCGCGGGCGTTGACCGCGCCCCTGTCGTCATTCGCCAAAGCCGCCGAGAGTTTTAGCCTCAACGGCGCCGCGGCGCCGCTCCCCGAACGCGGGCCGGAGGAGATCCGCTCGGTCGCGCGCGCGCTCAATCGGATGCGCGAGCGCATCACCGGCCTGATCGACGACCGCACCAAAATGCTCGCCGCGATCAGCCACGATCTGCGCACGCCGATTACAAGAATGCGTCTTCGCTCCGAATTCATCGAGGACGAGACCCATCGCAGCCGCATGCTAAGCGATCTCGATCAGATGCGCGCGATGCTTGAGTCCGTGCTGTCGTTCCTGCGCAACGGCCGCAGGTCAGAGGCCATGACGCTGGCCGACGTCGCCAGCACGCTGCAACTCATCACCGACCAGTTCGGCGACATGGGACGCAAGGTCGTCTATGACGGCCCCGCACATGCCATGGCCACGGTGCGGCCGGACGATTTGCACCGCGCCGTCACCAATTTGGTGGAGAATGCCGTCAGATTCGGCGCGGAGGCCGTGATCCGCCTTCGCGTCTCGGGGGATCAGCTCACCATCGAGGTCGAAGACGACGGCCCCGGCATTTCGGATGCGCTGAAGCAGAACATGCTGGAGCCGTTCGTGCGCGGCGACGAGGCCCGTAACATGGATGAGGCGGCGGGGTTCGGCCTTGGCCTTTCGATCACGAACGCGATCGCAACAGCCCATGGCGGCACGCTGTCGCTGCACGACCGGCAGCCGCATGGACTGGTTGTTCGGATGCGCCTCCCTGTTCGACAGCCAGGCGAACGCTCCGCGGCCTAGAGGATGATTTCAGCGGCGTCAGGCGGCCAGCGCGTCCGGATGCGCCTCTTCATAGATCGCGATCGCTTCAAAGCGATAATCGCAGGCACGGCAGAACCAGAGGAACGACGTGCGGCCCGGACTGCTCTCGACCCAATCGGGTCTCGCAATCGGCTTGCCGCATTGAGCACAGGGATTTCCGTGCGGTAAATAGCCGGAATCGACTCGAGCCATGACGCATCTCCCTAGACTTCGGACGTCGTAACGACGTCTCGCTTTTTTAAATGTCGTTGAATGAGACAGGTTTGCTGTCGGAAAGAATTGGTTTTTGTCGCAGCGTCTTCTTTACACCTTGACTGCGTCTTTTGCACGACATTCTTGCGCGTCCGCATGACGCAGATTCGCGTCGACGGAAGCGATGCATCGCACGCACAACGTTAGCGTCACGCTGACTGAATTCGTTAACACGTGCATTAGCCGCAGACATCTCGCCGCGATGTCGTCCGTTTTTCGCCACATCTTGGCCCGCTGATGGAACTAACCGGAGGAACCAATCGTTCACGCGTCCATCCGCCGAGATTGTTTTTTATGAAAAGTTTTCCGAAATTCGTCTGGCTCGCCGCCACCGCCGCGCTGTTCGTTTCGCCCGATGCGATGGCGCAGAGCCGCGCGCAGTATGAGAGCATGGTCGCGACCCATGCGAGCGCCAACAACGTGCCGGAAGCGCTGGTGCACCGCGTGATCGTGCGCGAGAGCAAATATCATCCTGGTCTCGTCGGGCGCGGCGGCACCATCGGGCTGATGCAGATCAAGCTCGCGACCGCGCGCGGCCTCGGCTACACCGGCGACGCCGCGGGCCTGCGCGATCCCGACACCAATCTCGCCTGGGGCATCAAATATCTCGCCGGCGCCTACCGCGCCGCCAACAGCGACCACAGCCGAGCCGTGCGTTATTATGCGAGCGGCTATTACTACGCCGCAAAGCGCCAGCGGCAGGAGCGGCCGGTCCAGCTTGTGCCGGTGCTTGCGAGCAGTGCGCCGCCGAAAATTATCGCGAGAATCCCCGCCGACGCGAACGCAATGCAGCCCGCCAAATAGCTGTCAAGTAGCTGCCAAGTAGCTGAAACCTCGTGTCCCAGGCGCGGTGCAGCCTAGGCGATGCATAGCATCGTCCGGTAGCGCTGCTCCGCAGAACCGGGACCCCATCCCCAGCCGTCCAGGCCCCGGCTCAGCAGGGCCACCGCAGCCTAATGCGCCTGCGTCCGGGGCAAGGCAGCGGTGCAGTTCCCGCTATGACGCGTTGACACCTCCGCCCAACTGCCTACATTAGCCCTGTTCCGAGGGGTGCTCCGATGAGGAGCTGAGATACCGCAAGCTTGGGCCGAAAGGCGCTGGACCGCGGTGACCCTTTGAACCTGATCCGGGTCATGCCGGCGAAGGGACAGGGATGTACCAGAAGTCAGATCCGCGGGGGGATTCCTCCGTTTCCATCATCGGCGCGGGCATTGCCGGCGCATGGCAGGCGCTGCTGTTCGCGCAGGCCGGCCATGCCGTCACGCTGTATGAGCGCAGTGACGCCGATATGACGCTCGCAACCAGCCACTGGGCCGGCGGCATGCTCGCGCCCTGGTGCGAGGCCGAGGCCTCCGAGCCCGTGATCGGCCGGCTCGGCATCCGCTCGCTCGATCTGTGGCGCGAGCATTTTCCAAAAACCCCGTTCAACGGATCGCTGGTCGTGGCGCATGCGCGCGACCGCGCCGATTTCGAACGTTTTGCGAAGCTGACCACCGGCCATGTCAGGCTCGACGCGCGGGAGTTGAGCGACCTTGAACCGTCGCTGGACGGCCGTTTCCGCGATGGCCTGTTCTATGCCGGTGAAGGCCATGTCGAGCCGCGAAAGGTGCTTCCCGAACTGCATGCCCGCATCGAAGCCGCCGGCGGCACCATCAAGTTCGACTGCGATGCTGATGCCGAGGACCTCGACGGCATCGTGATCGACTGCCGCGGGCTCTCCGCGCGCGACGAGCAACCGGAATTGCGCGGCGTCAAGGGCGAGATGATCATCGTCGAGACGAGCGAGGTCGAGCTGTCGCGCCCGGTGCGGCTGATTCATCCGCGCTGGCCGCTCTATGTCATTCCGCGCGGCGACAACAAATTCATGCTGGGCGCCACCTCGATCGAGGCCGAGGACACCGGCGTCAGCGTCCGCTCGGCGCTGGAGCTGTTGGGCGCGGCCTATGCCGTGCATCCGGCCTTTGCCGAAGCGCGCATCGTCGAGTTCGGCTCGGGCTTGCGGCCCGCCTACCCGGATAATCTGCCGCGGATCACAGTCGACAGGAAGATCGCCGTGAACGGGCTCTATCGCCACGGTTTTCTGCTGGCCCCCGCGCTGGCCGAGCTGACGCTTGGCTATGTGCAGCGCGGCGCGATCGACAATGAGGTGATGCGATGCGTGTGACCGTCAACGGGGAGCAGCGGGAGATCACCTCTGCCAGCGTCGACTCGCTGCTAAGCGAGCTCGAATACGAAGGCACGCATTTCGCGATTGCCGTGAATTACGACGTGCTGCCGAAAAGCCGCTGGGCGGAGACCGTGCTGAAGAGCGGCGACGAGATCGAGATCATCACGCCACGGCAGGGAGGGTGAGGATGGGCGCGCGCTCTTTCCTTCTTAACCTCGCCCCGCTTGCGGGGAGAGGTCGGATCGCGTTTGCGATCCGGGTGAGGGGGTACAGGTCCATCGATAGATCACACTCGCGGAGAGAGCTCCTCACCCCAACCCTCTCCCCGCAAGCGCGGGGCGAGGGAGCGGCCGCGCCGCAAACTCCGCTGTCATCGCCAGGCAAAAGCGCGAAGCGCGTCTTTACTGTAACGACCGGGCGATCCAGTACGCCGCGGCTTTTCGGTTCTATCGCAAGCTTCCCGGCGTACTGGATCCCCGCCTTCGCGGGGATGACGAGTGGTGGTGTGGGGATGACAGCATCGTTTGAGGAGACACCGTGACCATGCTGAACTTCTACGGCAAAACCTTCTCCTCCCGCCTGCTGATCGGCTCGGCGCTCTATCCCTCGCCCGCGATCATGCAGGATGCGATCCGTGCGTCCGGCGCCAATATCGTGACCGTGTCGCTGCGGCGCGAGGCCGCCGGCGGCAAGACGGGCGACGCGTTCTGGTCGCTGATCCGCGAGCTCGATGTGACGGTGCTGCCGAACACCGCCGGCTGCCGCAGCGTGCGCGATGCGGTGACGACGGCAAAGCTGGCGCGCGAACTATTCGCCACGCCCTGGATCAAGCTGGAGGTGATCGCCGACAACGACACGCTGCAGCCCGACGTGGTCGGCCTGGTCGAAGCCGCCGGCATCCTGATCAAGGACGGCTTTGAAGTGTTTCCCTACTGCACCGAAGACCTTTCGGTCGCGATGCGGCTGGTGGGCGCCGGATGCAAGGTGGTGATGCCGTGGGCCGCGCCGATCGGAAGCGCCAAGGGAATCACCAACCGCGACGCGCTGAAGCTGATGCGCGAGCGCATGCCCGACGTGACGCTGGTGGTCGACGCCGGCCTCGGCGCGCCGTCGCATGCGGCGCACGCCCTCGAACTCGGCTACGACGCCGTGCTGCTCAACACGGCGATCGCAAAGGCCGCCGATCCCGTCGTGATGGCCAATGCGTTCCGCCTTGGTGTGGAAGCCGGCCGCACCGCCTATGAAGCAGGCCTGATGGAAGCCCGCGACTTCGCCTCGCCCTCAACCCCTGTGATCGGGACACCGTTCTGGCATGCCGTATCCTGATAAATTCTATCCCGTGGTCGACAGTGTCGCCTGGGTGGCGCGGCTGGCGCTGCTCGGCGCCGGCACCATTCAGTTGCGCGCCAAGGACCTCAATGACTCAGAGGCGCTGCAGATCGTGACCGACGCGCTCGAGGCCATCAAGGGCACGGACGCCAAGCTCGTGGTCAATGACTACTGGCGCGCGGCGATCGTCGCCGGCGCAAAGCATCTGCATCTCGGTCAGGAAGACCTCGCCGACGCGGATCTTGGCGAAATCCGCAAGGCAGGACTGACGCTCGGCATCTCCACCCATGACGACGAGGAACTGGCGACGGCGCTTGCAGCGAAGCCGGACTACATCGCGCTCGGCCCGATTTTTCCGACCACGCTGAAATCGATGCGCTTCGCGCCGCAGGGCATCCCAAAGATCACCGAGTGGAAGAAGCGCATCGGCGACATCCCACTGGTCGCGATCGGCGGCATCAAGTTCGAACAATCAGCCGAGATTTTTGCGGCGGGGGCGGACTCTATCGCCGTCGTCAGTGACGTCACCCAGAATGCTGATCCCGACGCGCGGGTCAGACAATGGCTCGGTCAGAGTGCGGAGGCCGCGTGAGAAGTCTACGAAACCATCAGCCGTCATTGCGAGGAGCGCAAGCGACGAAGCAATCCATTCTCACCGCTTGCTCGGTGGGATGGATTGCTTCGCTGCGCTCGCAATGACGGAGAAACCAATTAGAGAAATCAACGGAGGATACAGTATGAACATCCGCTCCAATCCCGACACCACCCTACCCGCCGTCACCACCGGCCCCCTTCTCTCGTCGCGAAAGATCTTCGCGACCCCTGACACCGCGCCCGACCTGCGCGTGCCCCTGCGCGAGATCATTTTGAGCGAAGGCGCCGGCGAGCCCAACCTTCCGGTCTACGACACCTCGGGCCCCTACACCGACCCGACCGTGACCATCGACGTCAACGCCGGCCTGTCGCGCAACCGCCTCGCCTGGGTGAAGGAACGCGGCGGCGTCGAGGAATATCAGGGCCGCGAGATCAAGCCGGAAGACAATGGCAATGTCGGCGCTTCCCACGCCGCAAAAGCCTTCACCGCTCACCACAAGCCGCTGCGCGGCCTCGATGGCCACAAGATCACGCAGCTCGAATTCGCCCGCGCCGGCATCATCACCAAGGAGATGATCTACGTCGCCGAGCGCGAAAACCTCGGCCGCAAGCAACAGCTTGAACGCGCCGAGGCAGCGTTGGCCGACGGCGAAAGCTTTGGCGCCGAGGTCCCCGCCTTCATCACACCGGAATTCGTTCGCTCAGAGATCGCGCGCGGCCGCGCCATCATCCCCTGCAACATCAACCACGCCGAACTCGAGCCGATGATCATCGGCCGCAATTTCCTCACCAAGATCAACGCCAATATCGGCAACTCCGCCGTCACTTCGTCGGTGGAAGAGGAAGTCGACAAGATGGTGTGGGCGATCCGCTGGGGCGCCGACACCGTGATGGACCTCTCGACGGGCCGCAACATCCACACCACCCGCGAATGGATTCTTCGAAATGCGCCGATCCCGATCGGCACCGTTCCGATTTATCAGGCGCTGGAGAAGTGCGAAGGCGATCCGGTAAAACTGACCTGGGAGCTCTACAAGGACACGCTGATTGAGCAGTGCGAACAGGGCGTCGACTATTTTACGATCCACGCCGGCGTGCGCCTGCCCTACATCCATCTCACCGCCAACCGCGTCACCGGCATCGTCTCGCGCGGCGGCTCGATCATGGCGAAGTGGTGCCTGGCGCATCACAAGGAAAGCTTCCTCTACACCCACTTCGACGAGATCTGCGACCTCATGCGCAAGTATGACGTCTCGTTCTCGCTCGGCGACGGCCTGCGCCCCGGCTCGATCGCGGACGCCAACGACCGCGCGCAGTTCGCCGAACTGGAGACGCTCGGCGAACTGACGAAGATCGCGTGGGAAAAAGGCTGCCAGGTGATGATCGAAGGCCCCGGCCACGTGCCGATGCACAAGATCAAGATCAACATGGACAAGCAGCTCAAGGAGTGCGGCGAAGCCCCGTTCTACACCTTGGGCCCGCTGACAACAGACATCGCGCCGGGCTACGACCACATCACCTCAGGCATCGGCGCCGCCATGATCGGCTGGTTCGGCTGCGCCATGCTCTGCTACGTCACGCCGAAGGAGCATCTCGGCCTCCCGGATCGTAACGACGTCAAGGTCGGCGTCATCACCTACAAGATCGCCGCCCACGCCTCAGACTTGGCCAAGGGCCACCCCGCCGCGCAACTCCGCGACGACGCGCTCTCACGTGCGAGGTTCGACTTCCGCTGGACCGACCAGTTCAACCTCGGCCTCGATCCGGACACCGCAAAAAGCTTCCACGACGAAACGCTGCCGAAGGAAGCCCACAAGGTCGCCCACTTCTGCTCGATGTGCGGCCCGAAGTTCTGTTCGATGAAGATCACCCAGGACGTGCGGGATTATGCGGCGACGCTGAACGATCCGGCGAGTGTGGGGATGTCGGTGAGTGGCACCATCGAGGATGGCATGGCGGCGATGAGCGCCAAGTTCAAGGAGATGGGCAGCAGTGTGTATCTCGATGCGGAGAAGGTGAAGGAGAGTAATCGGGTGTTGTGAGGCGCCCAACTCTCTCCGCGTCATGCCCGGGCTTGACTCCGGCATCCATCGAATGCAAAGGCCGGGCGAATGCCCGGCTTTTTCATATGGCGGCGTCAATTGCCTTTAAATCAGCCTAGCGAGTAGCCCGGTCTTTTTGTTTGCGGCAATCGGCAATAGCTCGAAGAGCGAGCGCGGAATCGTCATTCGCTTCCTACTTCAACATGGTGGTTGCACTTCGCTAACCAACCTGTGAAGTCTCTGCACCCTTTGGTTGCTCGCTAACTTGATATCGATATAGGGTCGAAAACAAGGCATGTGAGGCGAGCGGTATCGCACCTTTGAAGTACAGATTGCACCATCTGATATTTTCCTTCTTACTCGCTGGGACGTCGGGCGCGCTGGCGCAGGAGGAGCCGCGCGAGGTTGCCCGGCCGATCGCGCCTGCGGAAGTCGTGCTCTACATCCAGTCAGACTTGAAACGCACGGACTTCGTTCAACCGCTGGTTTGCGCGCTTCAGCGCGTGCTCACCGCCCCCGTCTCTGTGCAAGCTCTAGACCTTCCGCTCGGATCCGAATTGCTCGCAACGCCCACGCAATTCGAGGTCACCAAGGTGGCAGACCGATTCATCCAGCGAACAGCGGACGAAGGAAATGTGCCTTCGTTCAAGTATCTTCTTGTTCCGTTCGATATGAAGGTCGAGGCCTGGAATTGGCGCTATGCGTTTTCCACGAGCTTTGGCGACGAAACGACGTCCTACCACGTCGGCGTCGTCTCCGCCGCGCGCATCGTCGCTGGCAATTGGTGGCTGCAATCTCCCTGGGATTACGAGATCACGGCGACACGCGCTTACAAGCTGATTCTCAAATCAATCGCGCAGATCACAGGCCATCGCGGCACGGGTGCCTGCATTCTCGTAACTTCACTTAGCCTCGAGGAGTTGGATCGAAAATCATCCGAGTTTTGCCCGGATGACCGTGCCGCGCTTGTTGCCGCCGGCGTCCTCAAGGAAAAAGAACAGCAGAGCGGCCCTGGCTGCACGAACGTTGCACGGCGATCGCTTCCGGCGCTGGTTGTGACAGCACGTAGGATGCTGGACGATTGGTGGGTTACGCTGCGCTAACCCACCCTACGCAACCCCTACCTCGTCCGTAATCGCCAGCAAGCGTAGCCCGGATGAGCGAAGCGATATCCGGGATTCAAGTCTGCCCAATCCGATGGTCCGATCGAGATCGCGGCGTCGCGGCACTGAAGCCGTAGGCAGCGGGCACGTCGGTAATCCGGATTATCCGCCGTTTCCTGCAACAACCGCAAGGCGTGCAAGGCCGCGCACTGGTTATCTTGACTTGCAGGCATCGCTCGCGCCAAAATATCGGCCGTAGAGCTGCACTTCCCGCGCAGTCTCTCGGGACGAGGGGCCCTTGTGAAATTTCTGAATGTCGCGGCGGCGCGATCCGTGCGTTTGCTTGCTGTTGGCCTGGCGCTCCATCTCCTCACCGCCTGTTCGTCAATTCACAATCAAACAGTTGCAGCAGGGGGACTTTTTGTCCCGGTCCCGCCCAAGCCCGGCTACGCAACGGTGTATATCGGGCGCCCGTACACCTTCCACACCAGCGTTTTCGCGCTTCCCATTCAGGTCGACAACAAACCGCTGATGTCGCTCCCGCCCGGTAAGTATACGGCCGTCGAGCTGGCGCCCGGTCCGCACAGCGTCGGCTCGCCCAATGAGGCATGGACCCGGGCGATTTCGGGCGTACCGCATTCCGCGAATTTCGCGGTCGAGGCCGGCAAGGTTTACTATCTGCTGCCGAAGGGCTGGGCCGAAGATGCCGGTTACTCGTATACGATGGTGGGCTCCGTCGTCGTGCCGCAGAGAACTGCCACCACTCACACCACCTTCTCAGTTCAGGCCGCCGCCGCGAGCGCTGCGCCGCCGCCGGAATTCGACAAGCTGAGCTACACCAAGGTGCCTTAGCGAAGCGTAGGGCGGATTTGCGAAGCGTGGTCCGCCATCTTCACAACGAGAGCACGACGGATCTGGCGCGAGCATTGATGGGTTTCGCTTCGCTCTACCTATCCTACGCTGCGCTGATGGTGGTATGGAGTTGGAGCTGCGGATCCCATCAACAACGAAGAGCGGTGGCCATGGGCCCCTCGCGAACGCAGGGACGACGAGAAACTGCGAGGCCGCGCTGACCCGTCTATCTGCCTGCTGTTGAACATATACTTCAGGGTGTGACAAAGCGCCGTCAAAACCTTTCCGTGCCAATTAACCTTTCATTAACCAAACGCGCCCACCCTCCCTCTGCGGCTTGGGGGCCGTTGATTCCTGATGCTTCAGCTCCGCGTTTCGGGGCTAGCGTTGATCGGGAGGTGTTGATGCCCCGGGATTATCTTGGCGACCTGTACCTTGGCGCGGACTGTGTTCCCGTGCCCGAGATTCCGCTGTCGGAATCTCAAGGCCTTTCACCCCACCAGATCGTGCCGATGCTGATCGGCTCCACGGTCGAGGCGATCGAGCGCGAGCTCGTGCTGCAGACGCTGGCGCGCTGCCACGGCAATCGCACCCACGCCGCCCGCGTGCTCGGACTTTCGGTGCGCACGATGCGGAATAAGATCCGGCAGTATGCGACTGACGGCGTCGACATTCCCGCGCCCAGCTAGGTCGGGCACGTTTCGCCGTCATCCGAGTGCGCGCGCTCGCGCGACCCGTTGGCTAGTAGGCCATCCTGCAAATTCCGGCGCTTGAGGAAAGCGCGTTTCCGCGTCTATTCTGCTTGGCGTTGTTGCAAGCGCAAATGAGGTTCGCGATGGCCGGAACGGACACCTTCATCTTTCGGGCGGCACTCCAGGGCAGGGCGTCGGTCTATCGGGACATCGAAATCGACCCTGCAAAGTCGCTGCACGCGCTGGCCGAAGCCATCGTCTCCTCGTTTAATTTCAATTTCGATCATGCCTTCGGCTTCTATACCGGGCTCACTCCCGCCAGCATGCACAAGACATTTCCCAAATACGAACTGTTCGCGGATATGGGCGATGCCGATCCACGGGTGCTCGGCGTCAAGAAGACCGGGATATCGCAGGCCTTCCCCGAAGTTGGGCACACGATGCTGTTTCTGTTCGACTATGGCGACGACTGGCTCTTCCGGGTCACCCTGCGCAAAGTGGGAAAGAAGAGCGCCAAAACCCGCTATCCGCGCGTCGTCGCAACGAATGGCGAGGCTCCTGAGCAATACCCCGACGATGATGACGACCCGGATGACCAGCCGAGATTTGGAATCAATCCCCTCACGGGCGAAAAAACTTGGTTTAAAAAGTAGCGGAAATCGCAGGGCGGGTCATCGATCCGTCCAACGTGGCGCGAAGCGCAGCGGCGGAAACGCAGCTTGCCGCTTCGCAATCGGAAAAGTCGGTGGGTTTCGCCACGCCTTACCCTACGCGGCGCCGCGCTATTCCTCGAACATCTCCTTGAACAGTTTCGCCCGCTCCAGTCCCTCGGGGGTGAACACCACCGACTTCACCTTGCCGACAGGATCGTGGATCATCCCCTTTTCATGCAGGCGGCCGAGGACATCCCAATCCATACCTTTCCATGCCCGGTTGTCGTCATGCAGCGTTATGTAGAGAAGAGCCAGCGCTGCGTCGTCGATCTTGTCCTTGTTGGCGGCCATCGTGAACCTCCCGTCACGTGACGTCGCGCCATCCTATTTCGGAATGCGCTAGACGCAAGGACGCCGCTGTTCGATGTTGGCACAAGCAAGCGCAGTGACTTTGTAGGGTGGGAAAAGCGAAGCGTGCCCACCATCAAGAGCACGGCGCAAGTTGGTGGGCACGGCGCTTTTGCGCCTTTGCCCACCCTACGGTCCTGCGCTCTACGGACTGATTTGCCTCGCGCGCAAGTGCAATCTGGCTCAAGGTCGTGCGACAAACCAACACGACGGGCAAATCACTCAAAACCTGTCCAGCCCCTTTTGCAAAAATATTCCGCTTAACATGCCGGGCAAATCACTCGCATAACTCCGCCGTCTCACCCGATGAGAGGGGCGGCTCGCGATCGTCACGAACGCGCGGTGGGATGCGGTGGACGCAAGAGCTGCGACTGACGTGTGTGGCTCAAGCGTACGGTGAAGTCGTGTGGTCCTGATGTCGCGGTGCTGGCATTAAGTTGCGCGGGGTTCGTCCTCGTGCAGCGACGGTGGCAAGAAAGCCGTTCGCCGGGGAGAGCACGAAGTAAGCCGTAAAGCCATTGCGCAGGGAAGGCCGGAGTGTTCCGCCTGTACCTGTATGCTCGTGTGCGTGTTCTTACGCGCAAATTGCACACGAGACCGCGGGTGCAGCGTGCACCCGGTCTTCCCTGCGCCCTCCGATTTCTGGGAGGGCAAACGAAGATGCAAAACTCGGACGGTCAGCGCCGCGAGATCGCGAATGTGTGTCTATCGTAGGATGGGTAGAGCGAAGCGAAACCCATCGCCACATGCTCCGGCATTGATGGGTATCGCTTCGCTCCACCCATCCTACGCAGCGGGCTGCACGACGTCGTCCGGGAGCTTGGTCAAAGGCGAACAATCGGCTGTCGCAATGACCCATTAAAAATTCAAATGGCCGGACAGGGCCCGGTTTATTTTTTTGTTTACCCGCTCTGGTTGAAATGCGGATGACTTAATTTCGACGTACGATCATCCAAGGAATAGCTGGGATCGCGGTGTCGCCAACAAAGATAAAAACCGTGGCAGGGGAAGAACGTGGGTGAACTTCTGGGGTCAATAGCATTTTTCTTGATCGTCATCGCCGTGATCGCCGGCGCGTGGGCCTGGATTTCGACGCTGTTCAGGAAGGGGGCCATGGCGCTGCTCGGCTTCGATCGGATCTGTGTGCAGCAGTTTGAGACCGTCCTGCTTTACCGGAACGGCCGGTTTGAAAAGGCCCTGACACCCGGCCGGCACCGGATCCGCGCCGGCAGCCGCCAACTGGCGCGGATCGACAGGCGTCCCGAGGTGTTTCGATTTGCGCAAGGCGCCGTTTCCGCCGACCGGATCGCGGTCAACCTGATCTATGTCGTCCGGACTCAAATCGTCGATCCCAGGGCAGCATTCGAAAGCACACAGAACTACCGGGACGAGATATCCATCCGCCTGCAATCGGTCGTGAAGGCGGTATGCAGCCGAAAGCCCCGCCTCGAAATCCAGATGGATCACCAGAGCTTCAGCAACAGCGCGCAGAAGGCCGCCAGCCAGGTGCTGCGCGCCATCGGTTGCGAATGCCTGACCTTCGAACTGCTGCAGGTCGATGCCGCGGGGCCCGTCGCGGAATGGGACAACAGGCGAATGGGATTTGCGGCGGAATAGCTCATGGCGCGCCAACCGGCGGCGGCGGCCAGCCGCCGGCGATCCGATCGGGCGCTGACAGTGCCGTTCGGCCCTCAAGGCACCGGGTGGGAGGTCCCTATGCTGCGCCGCTCCCGATTTCGAATGGATCATCCTGCGTCGGCGCGCGAACGCCATGGCGCGACACCGCCCACATGGCTGGGATCGAGCGCAGCTCGTCTGCGCAAGCCGGATGGCTTCGGGGATTGCGAGAATTGCCCGCAATGCCCAACTGTCCCCTATCATCATTGACCCGGAACATCCCCGACATGAGCCAATCCAAACTATTCGAGCCCTTCCAGCTTGGCCCGATAACGCTTCCCAATCGCTTCGCGATGGCGCCGCTGACCCGCAACCGCGCGGTGCCGCCTGGCATGGTGCCGAGCCCGCTGGCGGTGGACTATTATGGGCAGCGCGCCTCCGCAGGCCTCCTGATCACCGAAGCCAGCCAGGTTTCGCAGCAGGGCCAGGGCTATCAGGATACGCCCGGCATCTATTCGAAGGCGCAGGTCGAAGGCTGGCGCAAGGTCACCGACCGCGTGCACGAAGAAGGCGGGCGCATCTTCATCCAGATCTGGCATGTCGGCCGCATCTCGCACGACACGTTGCAGCCCGGTGGCGGCAAGCCGGTGGCGCCCTCCGCGATCCGCGCCAAGGGCAAGACGTTTGTCAACGGCATCTTCACCGAAATCTCCGAGCCGCGCGCGCTGGAGCTTTCGGAGATTCCAGGGATCATCGAGGATTTCAAGCGCGGCACCGAGAATGCGCTGGTGGCCGGTTTCGACGGCGTCGAGATCCACGGCGCCAACGGCTATCTGCTTGACCAGTTCGCCAAGGACGGCACCAACAAGCGCACCGATGCCTATGGTGGTTCGATCGAGAACCGCGCCAAACTGATGCTGGAAGTCTCCAAGGTCGTCGCCGCGGTGGCCGGCCCCGAGCGCACCGGCATCCGCATCTCGCCGGTGACGCCGGCCAACGACGTCTCCGACAGCAACCCGCAGCCGCTGTTCGATCACATCGTGGATGGGCTCAACGCGCTGAAGCTGACCTACATCCACGTCATCGAAGGCGCGACCGGCGGCCCGCGCGACATCGCGCCGTTCGACTACGCATCCTTGCGCAAGCGCTTTGGCGGCGCCTATGTCGCCAACAACGGCTATGATTTCGATCTCGCGACGAAAGTGCTCGAGGCCGGCGCGGCGGATCTGATCGCGTTCGGAAAACCGTTTATCTCGAACCCGGATCTGGTCGAGAGGTTGAAGAAGGGTGCACCGCTGAACGAGTGGGACAAGGCGACGTTCTACGGCGGCGGCGCGAAGGGCTACACCGATTACCCGACGCTGGGAGCGGCGCAAGCGGCAGAGTAGAGCCTCACCGTCATTCCGGGATGCGCCCTCTTGGGCGCAGGCCCGGAATCCATCCGGCCGCATAACCTGTCGCACGATGGATTCCGGGCTCTCGCTTCGCGAGCCCCGGAATGACGAAAAGAAAAAGGCCGGGATCGCTCCCGGCCTTTCGCTTGTTTGCATCACTCGTAATTTGCGAAGCTCACTTCGCCTCGGCGCGCTTCGGGGGAGTGGCCGGCCACGACTTGATCAGCGCGTCGTAGTCGACGGTCTCGCCCTTCGGCTTCTCGTTCGCCAGCTTGCGGGCCGGCGCGATGGTCTTGTCCTTCTCCGCCTTGGCGAACCAGAACTCGGCCGTCTCCTTCTTGTTCAGCTTCGGCCCGCAGGCGCCCTGCACGCCGGACTTCTCGAGACGTTCGAGCACCGAGTCCTGGGCTGCTGCCAGCGCATCCATCGCCGCCTGTGGCGTCTTCGCTCCCGACGACGCATCGCCGATGTTCTGCCACCACAATTGCGCGAGCTTCGGATAGTCAGGCACGTTGTTGCCGGTCGGGGTCCACTGCACGCGCGCGGGCGAACGGTAGAACTCGATCAGGCCGCCGAGCTTCGGCGCGCGCTCGGTGAACGACTTGTCCCAGATATCGGACTCACGAACGAAGGTGAGGCCGACATGGCTCTTCTTCAAGGACACCGTCTTGGCGTTGATGAACTGCAGATAGAGCCAGGCCGCCTTGCGGCGATCGGGCGGGGTCGACTTCAGGAGCGTGGCGGAGCCGGCGTCCTGGTAGCCGAGCTTCATGCCCTCTTTCCAGTACGAGCCGTGCGGCGACGGCGCCATACGCCACTTCGGCGTGCCGTCCGCGTTCACGACCGGGATACCGGGCTTCACCATGTCGGCGGTGAACGCGGTGTACCAGAAGATCTGCTGCGCGATCGCACCTTGTGCCGGCACCGGTCCCGATTCGGAGAAGGTCATGCCTTGCGCCTGCGGCGGGGCGTACTTCTTCATCCAGTCGAGGTACTTGGTGATCGAATAGACCGCGGCCGGACCGTTGGTGTCACCGCCGCGCTCGACGGATGAACCGACGGGACGGCAGCCTTCCATGCGGATGCCCCATTCGTCGACCGGCAGGCCGTTCGGGATACCCTTGTCGCCGTTACCGGCCATCGACAGCCAGGCGTCGGTGAACCGCCAGCCAAGCGAGGGATCCTTCTTGCCGTAGTCCATGTGGCCATAGACCTTGACGCCGTTGATCTCCTTGATGTCGTTGGTGAAGAACTCGGCGATGTCTTCGTAGGCCGACCAGTTCACGGGAACGCCGAGCTCGTAGCCATACTTGGCCTTGAACTTGGACTTGTACTCGGGATTGGTGAACCAGTCGTAGCGGAACCAATAGAGGTTCGCGAACTGCTGGTCGGGAAGCTGGTAGAGCTTGCCGTCCGGGCCCGTGGTGAATGATTTGCCGATGAAGTCATTGACGTCGAGCTGCGGGTTGGTGACGTCCTTGCCCTCGCCGGTCATGTAATCCGACAGGATCACGGTCTGGCCGTAGCGGAAGTGCGTTCCGATCAGGTCGCTATCGTTGATCCAGCCGTCATAGACGTTCTTGCCGGACTGCATCTGGGTCTGCAGCTTTTCAACGACGTCACCTTCCTGGATCAGGTCGTGCTTGACCTTGATGCCGGTGATCTCGGTGAAGGCCTTCGCCAGCGTCCGCGATTCATACTCGTGCGTCGTGATCGTTTCCGACACGACGTTGATCTCCATTCCCTTGAACGGCGCTGCGGCCTTTTCGAACCACTGCAGCTCCTTCAACTGGTCGGCCTTCGACAAGGTCGAGGGCTGGAATTCGCTGTCGATCCACCTTTGATTGACGGCGTCGTCCGCACGAGCGGGTGCGGCAATCGTAACGGTAGCCGCGATCAGCGCAGCCGCGCTGGTCATCGTCAGAAAGCTCTCCTTGGTCAAGGGACCGTTTCTTCCTCTCAAGCGTCGCATGTTGGATCCTCCGGTTGCAGCGACAAACACAAACTCAGGCCCGGGTTGATCCCGGATCTGTCTTTTTCCGCTGTTCAGACGGTGCGAAAAATCGCAACGGCCGAGACGAGCGAAATCACGGTTGCGAGCCACAGGCTCGATACTTCAACGCCCTCTCCGATCGGAAGCGTCAGAAGCGGGTCGATCCCGACAAAGGCGATCCACAGCAAATGAATGACGGCGGCGAGCACCAGCGAAATGAACAGGCGGTCGCCGCGTGTGGTCGGAATCCGCAGCACGCCGACGCGCTCGGCTTCGGGATAGGCGAGCGCAAGCCATGTCATTGTACCGAGCGTCAGCGCCAGCATCACGAAGAAGATCGCGGTCGGCAGCGTCCAGGCCATCCATGCGATGTGTTCCATGGCTACACCCGTCCCAGCGCGAAACCGCGCGCGATGTAGTTGCGGACGAACCAGATCACCAATGCGCCGGGGATGATGGTGAGCACGCCGGCGGCAGCCAGCAATCCCCAGTCCATGCCGGCGGCCGAGACCGTGCGGGTCATGATGGCCGAGATCGGCTTGGCGTTGACCGAGGTCAATGTGCGCGCCAGCAGCAATTCGACCCAGGAGAACATGAAGCAGAAGAACGCGGCGACGCCGATGCCGCTCGCGATCAGGGGCACCAGGATCTTGACGAAGAAGCGCGGGAACGAATAGCCGTCGAGGAACGCGGTCTCGTCGATCTCGCGCGGCACGCCGGAGACGAAGCCCTCGAGTATCCAGACCGCCAGCGGTACGTTGAAGATGCAATGCGCCAGCGCGACCGCCCATGGCGTGTCGAACAGGTTGATCGCCGAATAAAGATTGAAGAACGGCAGCGCAAACACCGCCGCCGGCGCCATCCGGTTCGACAGCAGCCAGAAGAACAAATGCTTGTCGCCGAGGAAGCGGTAGCGCGAGAAGGCGTAGGCCGCCGGCAACGCCACCGCGATCGATATCACGGTATTGATCAGAACATAGGTCAGCGAGTTGATGTAGCCGGAATACCAGCTCTCGTCGGTGAAGATGCGCTTGTAGTTCTCCAGCGTCGGCTGGTGCGGCCACAGCGTCATGGTGGTGACGATCTCGGCATTGGTCTTGAAGCTCATGTTGACGAGCCAGTAGATCGGCAACAGCAGAAAGATCAGGAACGACACCATGATGATGCGGCGGCCGGGAATCGAATTCATCACACGCTCCCCTGCTTGGCGGGGCGCTCGGTCCCGGCGTTGGTCATCACGGTGTAGAAGATCCAGCACACGATCAGGATGATCAGATTGTAGACCAGCGAAAGTGCTGCGGCCTTGCCGAGGTCGAACTGCCCGAGCGCGATCTTGACCAGCTCGATCGAGACGAAGGTAGTCGAATTGCCGGGGCCGCCGCCGGTCACCACGAACGGCTCGGTGTAGATCATGAAACTGTCCATGAAGCGCAGCAGCACCGCAATCAGCAGCACGCGGTTCATTTTCGGCAGTTGTATCGCCTTGAACACCGCCCAGCGCGAGGCGCCGTCGATCTGCGCCGCCTGGTAATAGGCGTCGGGGATTGACTTCAAGCCGGCGTAGCAGAGCAGCGCGACGAGGCTGGTCCAGTGCCAGACGTCCATCACGATGACGGTGGCCCAGGCGTCGAACTCGTTGGAGACGTAATTGTAGTCGATGCCGAGGCTGTTGAGCGTATAGCCGAGCAGGCCGATGTCGGGCCGGCCGAAAATTTGCCAGATCGTTCCGACCACGTTCCACGGGATCAGCAGCGGCAACGCCAGGATCACGAGGCATACGGCAACCGTCCAGCCCTCACGCGGCATCGACAGCGCCACCACGATGCCGAGCGGCACCTCGATCGCCAGGATGATGGCGGAGAACAGCAGGTTGCGGCCGAGCGAGGCCAAAAAGCGCCCGCCGAGATCGGTCGAGGGATCGAGCAATTCCTTGAACCAGCCGACGCCGTTCCAGAAGAACTGGTTGTTGCCGAAGGTGTCCTGCATCGAATAGTTCACGACCGTCATCAGCGGCAGGACCGCGGAGAACGCGACCACCAGGAATACCGGCAGCACCAGGAACCAGGCCTTCTGGTTGATGGTCTTGTCCATCAGGCTACCCCCTCGACCAGACGGCTGTCGGCATAGACGTGAACATGGGCGGGATCGAACACGAGCCCGACCATGTTGTCGGCAACGGAAAATCCCGGAGGCACCCGGGCGGAAAACTTTGCGTCGCCGACGCGAACGCGGGCGAAGCGGACGCGGCCGAGATCGTCGATGCGCTCGATCGTGGCCGACAACAGCCCGGACGCGGGCGCCGCGACATGGAGGAATTCCGGCCGTACGCCGATCTCGATTTTCGCACCCGCCGGAAGCACACCGTAATTGCGGTGCAGGCCGATGGTATGGCCGTCGACACGCGCCTCGCGTCCGCTCACCGCGGCCGGCACGATGTTCATGCCGGGCGACCCGATAAAATAGCCGACAAAAGTATGCGCGGGCTTGTCGAACAGTTCTGCCGGCGTCCCGCTCTGCACCACGCGGCCGTCATGCATGACGACGACGGTGTCGGCAAAAGTCAGCGCCTCGGTCTGGTCATGGGTGACGTAGATCATCGTGAGATCGAGCTCGCGATGCAGCGCCTTGAGTTTTGAGCGCAACTGCCATTTCAACTCGGGATCGATCACCGTCAGCGGCTCGTCGAACAATACTGCCGCGACGTCGGAGCGAACCAGGCCGCGGCCCAGCGAAATCTTCTGCTTGGCGTCCGCCGTCAGGCGCGTCGCCTTGCGGCCGAGCCAGGGCGTGAGATCAAGCAGGTCGGCGATCTCCTTCACCCGCGCGTCGACCTCGGCCTTCGGCACGCCGCGGTTCTTCAGGGGGAATGCAAGGTTCTGCCCGACCGTCATGGTGTCGTAGATCACCGGAAACTGGAACACCTGCGCGATATTGCGCTTCTGGGTTGACAGCGGTGTGATGTCGGCGCCGTCGAACAGGATTTTTCCGCGCGAGGGCGCGACAATACCGGAGATCAGGTTGAGCAGCGTGGTCTTGCCGCAGCCGGAAGGCCCCAGCAGTGCATAGGCGCCACCCTGCCGCCAGGTCATCGTCACCGGCTTCAGCGCAAATGATTCCTCCGGAGCGTCATTGCCGCCGTAGGAGTGCGCGAGATCGACGAGGTCAATGCGGGCCATGTCGCATCTCCCTCAATTGCTTTTATTTTTTGACGCGTTTTCTTCACGCGAACCGCTACGCACTTCGCTTGAAAACGCTATGTTCGGCGCGGCGACCAGGCGGTCGGCGGCGTCGAACACGAACACATTGTCGGGATCGAGCACGGCATCGAGCAAATGGCCGGGCTCATATTCATGCACGCCCGGCAGCACTGCAACCCAGTTGGAGGCACCGCGGTTGAGATGCACAAAACTTTCAGAACCGGTGATCTCGGTCACGGTGACGGTGGCGTGAAACGCGTGGCGGCCAGCGACGCCATTCGCCACCTCGAGCTGATGGGCGCGGAAGCCGACGCGATAGAGGCCGTCGGCGAGCGATGCATAGAGGCCGGTGGCCGGCGCCTGGATGCCGCCGGCATATGCGACCTGCCCGTTCTTCTTCTCGATACCGACGATGTTGAGCGGCGGATCGGAGAACACCTGCGCCACCCGCAGCGTATCGGGCTGGCGATAGACTTTTGACGTGTCGCCGGCCTGCAGAACCTTGCCTTCCCACATGCAAACGGTATTGCCCCCGAGCAGAAGCGCCTCGGAAGGCTCGGTCGTCGCATAGACGAAGATCGCGCCCGATGCTTCGAAGATGCGCGGCAGTTCGGCGCGCAACTCCTCGCGCAGCTTGTAATCGAGGTTGGCAAGCGGCTCATCCAGGAGCACCAGGTCGGCGCCCTTGACGAGCGCACGCGCGATCGCGGTGCGCTGCTGCTGGCCACCGGAAAGCTGCAGCGGCGTGCGCTTCAGATAGGGCTCGAGCCGCAGGAGTTTCGCGGCTTCCTGGACGCGCCGGTCGATTTCCTCGCGCGGCCTGCCCTGCACCCGCAGGGGCGAGGCGATATTCTCGTAGACGGTCAGCGAGGGGTAATTGATGAATTGCTGATAGACCATCGCGACCGAGCGCTGCCGCACGTCGAAGCCTGTGACGTCCTTGCCCTCGACCAGCACGCGGCCGGTCGTCGGCCGGTCGAGACCTGCGAGCAGCCGCATGATCGAGGTCTTGCCCGACAGCGTCGGTCCGAGCAGCACGCTCAGCGTGCCGCGCTCGAGCGTCAGCGAGACATCGCGAATGGTCGCCATGCCGTCCACGGTTCGCGTGACGTGTTCGAGCGTGACGCTCATGACCGCCCTCCCGCTTCACGCAAGGGACGCTCGCCAGGGGCGCGATGGGCTTTGATCCACTCGTCGAGCGCGGCGATTTCATCTGGCGACAGCCGCAATCCGAGCTTGGACCTTCGCCATACCACGTCATCGGCGGTGCAGGCCCATTCGTTCGACATCAGGTACCTGACTTCGCTCTCCGTCAAGGTGGCGCCGAACGACTGGCCGAGGTCGGCAAAAGATTTCGCGTTGCCGAGCAATTTTGTCGCACGCGTGCCATAGGCATGCGCGAGCCGGTTGGCATGCGCGGGGGTGAGGAACGGATATTCCCGCGTCAGTTCCGCCGTCAGCGCGGCGACCGCCGAAACATCCATGTCGCCGCCGGGCAGCGGCGCCTTGCCGGTCCAACCTTCCTTCTCTTTCGCGCTGCGCAGATAAGGCGCGAGCCGCTCCAGCGCTTCTTCCGCCAGGCGCCGATAGGTCGTGATCTTGCCGCCATAGATCGACAGCAACGGCGCGCCACCGGGCGTATCGAGTTCGAACACATAATCGCGGGTCGCAGCTTTCGCTTCGCTGGCGCCGTCGTCATAGAGCGGCCGCACGCCGGAATAGGTCCAGACGACATCGGCGGGCAGCACCGGCTTCTTCAGGTACTCGCTGGCGGAGGCGCAGAGATATTGAATCTCCTCAGGGCTGGCTTTCACCTTGGCCGGATCGCCGTCGTAATCGCGATCCGTGGTGCCGATCAGCGTAAAATCGTCCTGATAGGGAATGACGAAGATGATGCGGCCGTCGGCGTTCTGGAACATGTAGGCGCGGTCATGGTCATAGAGCTTGCACACCACGATGTGGGAGCCCTGCACCAGCCGCACCTTGGCCCGCGCGTTGACGCCGGAGCCCGTGGACAGCACCTGCTCGACCCAGGGGCCGCCGGCGTTGACCAACGCGCGGGCCTGGATGGTCGTGCGCTCTCCGCTGATCGTGTTCTCGACGGTGACCTGCCAGATTCCGTCGACCTGACGGATCTCAACCGCGCGCGAGCGGGTGTGAACTTCGGCGCCGCGATCGGCCGCGTCACGCGCGGTGAGCACGACGAGGCGCGCGTCGTCGACGAAGCAGTCGGAATATTCAAAGCCCTTGGTGTAGCGGTTGGCCATCAAGGGTTTGCCCACCTCGTCATGGACCAGATCGACCGAGCGCGTCGGCGGCAGCAGATGGCGGCCGCCGATATGGTCGTACAGGAACAACCCTAGCCTGAGCAGCCAAGCCGGGCGCAAGCCGGAGTGGTGCGGCAAAACGAAACGCAGCGGGCGAATGATATGGGGTGCGATCTGCCAGAGGATTTCGCGCTCGATCAGCGCCTCGCGGACCAGCCGGAACTCGTAATATTCGAGATAGCGCAGCCCGCCATGCACCAGCTTGGTCGACCAGGACGACGTCCCGCTCGCCAAATCATTCATTTCACACAGGAAAACGGAATTGCCCCGGCCCACCGCGTCGCGCGCGATACCGCAGCCGTTAATGCCGCCTCCGATGATGGCGAGGTCGAATACCCTGTCCAACGAAACGCTTCCCCGGCGATCGCCTCTTCACTTCGGCGATTTTACTTTCGAATGGGAGTTAATCACAAAGAAAAACGAAAGCAAGATGAAAGAAGGCAGGACGAAAGAGGGGCTGGCAAGTGAGGGCCGCTGATTGATCGACGCGGTCATGTCCGCCGTTGTGGGAGCGGACCTCCGCTCACGACGTAAACGCCTGCGGAAATCCCGATGATCGCAATCCAGTCCGTCGCCGTCGGCCACTCGCCGAGAATCGGGATTGCCATGACAGCCGTCATCGCCGGGGACAGAGCGGCAAACGCGGCCCCGCTCGAGGCGCCGAGGATGCTGACTGCGCGCCCGTAGAAGACGAGCGACGCGATTGCGGTCAGAAGCCCCTGCACGAACGCTTGAAGCGCAAGATCGCTCCATGAGGCTCTTGCGAAACTCGCACCCTCCACGAACAAATAAGCGGGCATGTAGAGAAACAAGGCGCCGACGGCGGCGATCCCCGCCGCGTGCAGCCCATCGAGCCGCGCGCGACGCATCGCGACGGTGTAGCAGGCCCACGCCACGGCGGCCGCGAGAAACAGCGCGTGCCCGATCGACTGCCCGGACCCGATCGCGCTGCCGGTACCCCAGGCGATGCCGAAGACGCCAAGCAGGATCAGCACGAAGCCGATCTTTTTCGCAGCCGTGAACGGCTCTTGCAGGATCGCCGCGGCAAGCAGCGCGACCGCCAGCGGCATGACCCCGGGAAACAGCGCGCCGGCATGCGCCGCTGGCGCGAACAGCAGGCCTGCGTTCGCGAACAGGACGGGGGCGCCGCCACCGAGCACGATCGCCGCCAGCCCAATCCAGCCGAGACGCGCGAGAGCAAGGCCCTTGCTCGCGACGTACGGCAGCAGGAGCAAACCGGCCACGCCGAAACGAAGCGCAGCGATGTCCCATGGCGTGAGGCTGGTCTTGAGGCCCAGGCGAGCCACCACGATCCACCCGGACCAGATGCTGACGGCGGCGAGGCCATAGAGTGCGCCGCGGATGTATTCCGCAGCAGCGCGCCCTGGGACGGCAAAATCCGCCATCATCGGCTCCCGCCAGGAATGGACGACTCATAACCCTTTTGATATATTTTACAGGTTATGATGGAGAACGACGTGAGGCAAGCAGAACGCGCCAATCCGTTCGAATGGAGCGGCGGGCATCCGGCTCTGGACCTCGTGAACACCGTGGATGAGCGGCCCTCGCCCACGCCGATCGAGAACCTGGCAACGCATCATGACCTGATACGCTTCGCGGCGCTGGCGGGATTGCTCGATCGTCGGACCGCCGCGCGTCTGCAACGGCTCGATAACCGCTCCGGCTCCCGTATCGTGAAACGCGCGCGCAAGCTTCGCGAGCACCTTCATGATGTGCTGGCTGCTGCAAATTCAGGGCGGCCCGCGCGGCAACCCGACCTCGATGCGCTATCCGCCGCGATCCAGGCGGCACATGCGGCCCAGACCCTGGTGTCCTCGCCGTCGCCCGGATTGGCCAATCGCCGCTGGTCTCCTGCGCTGGCGCGCGAAATTCCCCTGCATGCCTGTTCGCTCGCTATCGAATGTCTGCTCGTTGACGAGGATCGCAAAAGAATTCGTAAATGTGGCGCCTCAGACTGCGACGTCTATTACCTCGACACGAGCAAGGGCCGGCGCCGGCAATGGTGCAGCATGAAAGGCTGCGGAAATCGCGAAAAACAACGGCGATGGCGTTCGGCGACGCGATAGGGCCGAAGCGCTATCGCAGTCGCACGGCGGCGGGAGGAGGAATCGGCTCGCCCGGCTCATCGATATCAACCGCCGGCTTGTCCATCGCCTCGACCACTTCGATGCCGCGATGGCTGCAGATACTGGCAAGGCCCGCCGGCAGCGGCGCGTCGGTCACAAAGGTCTGGATCTGGCTGAGATGGGCGATGCGCACCGGCGCGCTGCGCCGGAGCTTTGTCGAGTCCGCGACCAGCATGACGCTGCGCGCATTGGCGATGATTGCCTGCGCCGCCTGCACCTCGCGATAGTCGAAGTCGAGCAGCGCGCCCTCCTCGTCGATCGCGGATGCGCCGATGATGGCGTAATCGACCTTGAACTGGCCGATCAGGCTGATCGCGGTCGAGCCGATCACGGCGCCGTCGGCACGGCGCACCGCACCGCCCGCCACGATCACCTCGATGCGCGGATGCCGATACAAGAGCATCGCGACGTTGAGGTTGTTGGTGATGACGAGCAGGTCCTCATGCGAGGTCAGCGCGCTTGCGACTTCTTCCGTCGTGGTGCCGATATTGATGAACAGCGAGCAGCCGTTCGGAATCCGCGACGCCGCGGCAATGCCGATCGCCCGCTTCTCCTCCGCCGCCACGAAGCGCCGCGCCTCATAGGCGAGGTTTTCGACGCCGGAGGCGATGATGGCGCCGCCATGGATTCGGGTCAGCGAGCGCTGGTCGCAGAGGTCGTTGAGGTCCTTGCGGATGGTCTGCGCCGAAACCTCGAAACGCTTGGCGAGGTCTTCCACCATCACCCGGCCAAAGGCGCGAGCGATGTTGAGGATTTCAGTCTGACGGTGGGACAGTCCGGCCACGGCTGGCACCCTTGAGATATGGACCTGAGATATGGACCTGGGGCACAAAGTTGCCTTTATGGTGCGGCTGATTGGTGCCGCGGTCAACGACGGAGAGCGGCCGCAAAGGCATTTGGCGGGGCGAAACAACAAATCCTGGTTAAGGCGACGCGCCGGAAGCCATGCGGCCCGCTCCATGCGCGCGGCCGCTCGACAAAGCAATTTGTGGCTGCAACACTGTGATCACAACCAGAAACAAAATGGAGGAAACCATGAACATCGATCGCCGTCGGCTTGCCTTGCCCGTACTCGCACTTGGGCTGGGGATTGGGCTCATGAGCGTCGTCCCGGCTTTTGCCGGAGCGGACGAAGATGCCATTGCGAAGAACGTCGAAACCTTCCGTGCGGCACAGGCGGCTGGCGATGCCGAGGGGATCGCCCCGCTCTGCGCGGAAGAACTCAGCTACAGCCACTCCAGCGGAGCTATCGACGACAAGGCGGCACTGCTGGCGGGCGTCAAGAATGCGAAATACAAATGGACGTCGCTTGAATACAAGAACCCCACGGTCCGTGTCGTCGGTCCGGCCGCCATCGTGCGCTTCAACTTTGTTGGCGAGCAGGAATTTGCGGCCGACGGCAAGAAGGTTCCGCAGAACCTTGCCATCCTGATGAACTGGCAGAAACAGGGCTCGGACTGGAAACTGCTGTCGCGGTCGGCCACCAAGCTCTGACCGCTAAAAGACGGGGGCTGGCGGTTACGCCGCCAGCTCCATGCCGCTGGCGAGCCGGCGCGCCGCGCGCTCGGCCTCGCGGGCGTTGCGGAATATCTGCCCTTCCAGCCGGTTGAAGCGGTGCGAGGCGGCAAAAAACCGATAGCCGCCGGGAGCACGAACGATAATCCCTGCCGGCTGCGAGCCGACTTCGATGATATAGGTGTCCGACATGGCCCAACCTGTGATTTCTTCCGGGCTTACAACGGGTTGCACGGCGAATTGTTCCTCGCCCCACCGTTGCGCCGCAAGGCCAACCTATGTCAAAGCTGGTAGCGGAATCGCTAGCGAATCGTCCAAATGGCCGGAGAACTGACATGATGCCGAAATTCGCGCTCTCGATGCTGGTTGCCCTGGCGGTTTGCGCACCGCTCCAGGAGGCGGCGGCGCAGGAAAGCACGCTCGGGGGCGCGCTGTTCGGTGGCGCTGCGGGCGCCATTCTCGGCGGCGTAATCGGTGGCGGCCGGGGTGCAGCGGTTGGCGCGATCGTGGGGGCTACGACGGGAGCCGCGATCGGTGCCCAGGGCGAGCCGCGGCCCGGCGGCTATCGCTATTATCAGGGCGGCTGCTACGTGGAGCAGCCCGGCGGTTGGCAGGAAGTTTCGCCGCGCTATTGCGGTGTCCAGGCGCAATACGCCCCGGCGCCGGTCTATGATGCGCCGGCCTGCACGCGCTACCGCTCCTATGATCCGCGCCGCGGCACGTTCATCGGCCGTGACGGCTACGAGCGTCCCTGCCCATAAGGATCACGCCTTGACCACGCCGTCCGGGCTGACCGGCTGCGGACGGCCGTTATCGTCGATCGAGACGTAGGTGAAGTTGCCGTCGGTCACGAGGATCGACTGTAACTCCTGGCGGCGCACGACCCAGGCTTCGAGGTGAACGGTAATCGAGGTGCGTCCGACCCGCACCAGATGGCCGTAAACGGAGACGAGATCGCCGACATAAACGGCCTTGCGAAAGTTCATCGCCTCGATCGCGACGGTCACGGTGCGGGATTTCGCGATCTTGGAAGCGAACACGCCGCCGCCGATATCCATCTGGCTCAAGAGCCAGCCGCCGAAGATGTCGCCATTGGCGTTGGTGTCGGCCGGCATCGCCAGCGTGCGGATACAGAGATCGCCGCGCGGCTCGGTCTCGGTCGTGGGCGGCGCGTGCACATGCGTCTCCGTCACTTGAAATTCTCCCAGCCGGCATCCGGCGTAAACCTGCCGCCGAACTTGTCGGTCAGGGCATCCAGCGTCGAGACCACATTCTCCACGCCGCGGGTTCGCGCATA
The DNA here is from genome assembly GCF_023101085.1 of Bradyrhizobium sp. 170. Taxonomy (NCBI): domain Bacteria; kingdom Pseudomonadati; phylum Pseudomonadota; class Alphaproteobacteria; order Hyphomicrobiales; family Nitrobacteraceae; genus Bradyrhizobium; species Bradyrhizobium sp. 170. Next base: position 7,531,296 of record NZ_CP064703.1, read on the forward strand.
GTTCAAGGGGCCACCGCGGAACGGCGCATAGCCGGTGCCGAAGATGACGGCGCCGTCGACCACGTCGGCATTATCGACGATCCCTTCGCGCAGACAGGCGACGCAGACATTCGACATTGGCAGGATCAGCCGGTCGATCATCTCTGCCGACGGTTCCGAGATCACGGACATGCCGCCGGTGTCGGCCTTGCCGTCCTTCCAGGTGTAAAAGCCCTTGCCGGTCTTGCGGCCGAGTTCGCCCTTGGCGACCTTGTCGCGCAGCCACGCCGGCGTTGGCGGCAGCATGTCGCCGAACTTCGAACGCAGCATATCGCCGACATCGAGGCAGATATCGAGGCCTACCTGGTCGGCGAGCTCGATCGGCCCCATCGGCATGCCGAACTTCTTGGCGGCGGCGTCGATGACCGTCTTGTCGATCTTCTCGTCCAGCATCACCATCGCTTCCAGCATGTAGGGCGTCAGCGCACGGTTGACGAGAAAGCCTGGCGACGATTTTACGGTCAGCGGCAGTCGGTCTATGGCGCCGACAAAGGCGAGCGCCTCCTTCAGCAATTGCGCATCCGTGCCGTCATGGCTGACGACCTCGACGAGTTGCAGCCGCGATACCGGGTTGAAGAAATGTAGTCCGAGCAACCGCTCGGGCCTCGAGAGCGAGGTGCGCAGATCCTGCAGCGGAATGCTCGACGTGTTGGTGGCGAGAATCGCGCCCGGCTTCATGACAGGCTCGAGGCCGGCATAGACTTTCTGCTTCAGCTCCAGCTTTTCCGGAACGGCTTCGATAATGAGATCGGCATTGCGGACGCCCTCGGCCTGCATGTCCGGCATCAGCCGGTCGAGCGCATCGCGCACGGCGGTACGCTTGCGCAGGATCTTGCCGTAGAGATCGGCGGCACGCTTGATCGCTCCCGCAATCGGCTCCGGCTTCATGTCGGCGAGCGTCACCCGCAGGTTCTGGCCGGCGCACCAGGCGGCAATGTCACCGCCCATCGCGCCCGCGCCGATGACGTGGACGTGCTCGATCTTGTTGCCGCTGCCCGCGAGCTTCTTCATCTGTTCGCGCAGGAAGAAGACGCGGATCAGGTTCTGCGCGGTCGGCGTCACCATCAGCTTGGCAAACGACGCCTTCTCCGCGCTCAGCATCTTCAGCTTGTCGCCGCCGTGCTTTTCCCAGAGATCGATCAGCGCGTAAGGCGCGGGGTAATGCGCTTCCGGCGCGGCCTTGGCGGCCTCGCTACGCATCCGCCCGGCGAGGAAGCCCCTGATGGGACCGAGGCTGAAAATATTGTTGAGCAGCCCGGGCCGCGCGCGCTTCAGCCGACCGGATACGGCGTCCTTCACGGCATTGCGAACATGCCGCTCCTGCGTCACGGCATCCACCAGCCCGAGCGATTTCGCTTTCCGCGCATCGATGGTCTTGCCGGTAAGCATCAGCGGCATCGCCTGCATCGGATTGACGAGCTGCGTGAAACGCACGGTACCGCCGAGGCCGGGATGCAGGCCGAGCATCACTTCGGGGAAACCGAACCGCGCGTCCTCGATCGCAATCCGCATCTGGCAGGCCAGTGCCACCTCTAAGCCACCGCCGAGGCAGAAGCCATGGATCACGGCTACGCTCGGAACCCGCAGGGCCTCAAGCCGGTCGATCACCGCATGCGCGCGGCCGATCTCGGTCTCGACGGCGCCCACATCGGTCGCGCCGCGAAACGCATTGACGTCGGCGCCGGCAATGAAGCCGGACTTCTTGGCGGAACGGATGACGAGGCCGGTGGGGCGGTGGCTTTCCAGCTCCGCCAGCACCTTGTCGAGTTCCTCGATCAGGTCTGCCGAAAGTGTATTAGCGCTGGTGCCTTCGCGGTCGAACAACAGCCAAGCGACGCCATCGCTGTCGCGGGTCAGCTTGAAATTCTTGTATGGCCCATCGGCATTGGGCTTCGGCCCTAGTTCGAGCACGCGATCGCCGAGAACGTTCATGATCTGTGAATCCATGATCACACCGTCTCTATCAGCATCGCGCCGCCCTGCCCGCCGCCGATACATTCGGTGGCGATGCCGCGCCGTGTGCCCAATCGCTTCATGGCATTGACGAGGTGCAGCACGATACGGTTTCCGCTGCAGCCCACCGGATGGCCGAGGCTGATCGCGCCGCCATCGACATTCAGCTTGCTCTGGTCGAGTTCGCCGGCCGCACCATCGAGGCCGAGAATCTCCTTGCAGAATTTTTCATCGTTCCAGGCAGCGAGACAGCCCAGCACCTGCGTCGCAAACGCCTCGTTCAATTCCCAGGTCTCGATGTCGGAAAGCGTCAGTTCATTGCGCTTCAACAGCTCCGTTGCCGACAACACCGGGCCCAGGCCCATGATGCCGGGATCAAGCGCCGACCACTGGCTGTCGAGAATGACCGCCTTCGGCGTCAGGCCATGCCTGGCGACGGCCTCTTCGGACGCGAGGATCACCCAGGACGCGCCGTCGGTGATTTGCGAGGAATTGCCAGCGGTGACCTTGCCCCAGGGCCGCTCGAACACCGGTTTCAACTTTGCAAGCGACTCTGGCGTCGAATCCGGCCGCACGCCATCATCGTGATCATAGAATTTTCCATCGCGCGCAAATGCGGTCTCGACCTCGCCCTTGAGCCAGCCTTCGGACTGCGCTTTCGCCAGCCGCTTGTGGCTTTCGGCGGCATAGGCATCCGACTGCGCGCGGGTGACGCCGAAGAGATGCCCGACCGCTTCGGCGGTCTGGCCCATGTTGAGTTCGGTAATGGGATCGGTGAGCCCGCGCTCAAGCCCGATGATCGGCTTGAAATAGCTCGGCTTCACCTTCAGCGCCGCCATGATTTTCGCGCCGATGCCCTTGGCTCCCGCAAGGCCCGCAAACCAGCGCACACCCTGTTGCGGCCACACCAGCGGCGCGTGGCTTAGCGCCTCGGCGCCCCCCGCAAGAATAAGGTCTGAGGCGCCTTCGCGGATGTAGCGGTAAGCCGTGTCGATCGACTGCATGCCGGAGCCGCAATTGATCTGCACGGTGAAGGCGACCATCTTCTCGCCCATGCCGAGTCGCAGCGCGGCGACGCGGGCCGGGTTCATCTCGTCGGCAATGACGTTGACGCAGCCGAGGATGACCTGATCGAAAGTGTTGGGCGCAAAAGGCTGCCGCGCCAATAGCGGCCGGCCACACTGCACAGCGAGATCGACCGGGGTGAACGGGCCGGGACCGGAGCGCGCTTTCAGGAACGGCGTCCGGCTGCCGTCAACGATAAAGACCGGTCGCGCCATCAGCTCGCTGCCCTCTGCTCACCCAGTTCCTGGAAGAATTGATGTACGTCGGCGCCTTTCCTGTAAATCGGCGACAACGCTTCGGCTGCGAAATCGTCGACCTCGATCACCTTCGCAACGGCCTCTTGTGCGGCCTGCAGCTTCTCGCCATCGGCCTGCGTAATGACGCCCTTCTTGACCGCCTCTTTCCAGTCATGCAAGCGTGCGGCGCGCATCTGTCTGGAAATCTCCTCCGCCGCGGTGACCAGCAAGAATGCCTTTTCCAGCCGTGCGATACCGCCATCATCGTCAACCGCGGAAAGATCCGACGTCAACCGGTCGCGTGCCGCCGACGGCTCCAGCACGAGCTGCGCGCATTGATGCACGACGCGGTCGGACGGGCCGGTCACCTTTGCGCCGAACGGCTGGATCAGGAATTTCAGGATGATTGCCACGAACCGGTTTGGCAGGTTGGCGAGAATTTCGGCAAAGCGGTTCTCGATGGTCTTGAAGCCGCTGGCCATGCACCATTCGAGCGCGGCGAAATCGGCCTGCTGCCGTCCCTCGTCCTGCCAGCGTTTCAGCGCCGCCGACAACAGATAGAGTTCGGAAAGAATATCGCCGAACCGGGCGGAGAGCATTTCCTTGCGCTTGAGCACGCCGCCCAGTGTCAACAGCGCCATGTCGGCGCACAGCGCGAACGCTGACGAGTAACGCGAAAGCTGGCGATAGAACCGCGTTGCTTCTCCGGCATCGGGCGCAGGTGCAAACAAGCCGCCGCTCCAGCTCCGGCCCCAGGCGCGGAACATGGTTTTAAAACTGTGGCCGACGTGATTCCAGAACGCCTTGTCGAAGGCGTCGAGTCCCCTGACGCGATCGGCTTCGCCAAGCGCGTTCATCTCGTCGAGCAGATAGGGATGCGCGCGGATTGCGCCCTGCCCGAACACGATCAGATTGCGGGTCAGGATATTGGCGCCTTCCACGGTGATGCCGACTGGCACCGAACGATAGAGATTGCCGAGATAGTTTTGCGGTCCGTCGATTACGGCCTTGCCGCCATGGATGTCCATGGCGTCATCGATCGCGATCCGCATCCGCTCGGTGGCATGCAGCTTCATGATGCCGGAGATGACCGCAGGATGATGACCCTGATTGAGCGCAGCACAGGTCAGCCGCCGCGCGGCGTCGAGCAGATAGGCCGTGCCGGCGATGCGCGCGAGCGGCTCCTCGATGCCTTCGAACTTGCCGATGGAAATGCCGAATTGTTCGCGGACGCGGGCATAAGCGCCTGACGTGCGCGCCGCATAGGCGGCGCCTGCGGCCGACAGTGACGGCAGCGAGATGCCGCGGCCGGCGGCGAGCGCCGTCATCAGCATCTTCCAGCCCTGCCCGAGGCGTTCTTGTCCACCGATGATGTAGTCCATCGGGATGAACACGTCGTGACCCCAGTTCGGGCCGTTCTGGAACACCTGCATCGCCGGCAGATGCCTGCGACCGATCTCGACGCCGGGCAGATGGGTCGGGATCAGGGCCACGGTAATGCCGAGCTCTTCCTGATCTCCCGCGAGATGATCGGGATCATAGGCCTTGAAGGCGAGACCGAGCAGCGTCGCGACCGGCCCCAGCGTGATGTAGCGCTTGTGCCAGTTCAGCCTCAAGCCCAGCACTTCGCGGCCTTCGAAATTGCCCTTGCAGATGATGCCGGTGTCGACCATCGACGCCGCATCGGAGCCGGCTTCCGGGCTGGTCAGGCCGAAGCAGGGAATGTCGGCGCCTTCGGCAAGCCGCGGCAGCCACCTCTTTTGCTGTTCCCTGGTGCCGAAGCGCATCAAGAGTTCGCCGGGCCCGAGCGAGTTCGGCACCATTACGGTGACGGCCGCGGTCAGCGAGCGCGAGGAAAGTTTTCGCACCACTTCCGAATGCGCATAGGGCGAGAAGCCGAGCCCGCCAAATTCCTTGGGGATGATCATGCCGAAGAATTTGTGGCGCTTGATAAAGGCCCACGCCTCCGGCGGCAGATCGCGCCACTCCCAATTGATCTTCCATTCGTCGAGCATGGCGCAGAGCTCGTCGACCGGGCCGTTGAGGAAGGCCTGTTCTTCCGCAGTCAGCGTCGCCGGCGCAACAGCCAGCAACTTCGACCAATCGGGATTGCCGGTGAAGAGATCCGCGTCCCACCAGACGTCACCGGCTTCGAGCGCCTCGCGCTCGGTGTCGGACATCGCGGGCAATACGCCACGTGCCCAGGAGAAGATCGGCTTGCTGATGAAATCGCGGCGGAAGCTCATGGCGAACCCTCCTGGTCTGCGGCGCGAGGTCGCGCCCCACCTGTGCCAAACGACGGCTCATTCTAGCTGAAAGCACGGGATTGGGGGACGTTTCACGCCGGGAATGAAGCGAAATTGATAAACCGGGAGATAACGGCGGAGGTCCCGGACCCGTTCCAATATGACCGCATTATCCAGCGTTTAGAAACTGGCGACGTTACCGGATGGTTGCCGTCTGGCGTGCCCGCCGGTTTCAACCGCGGGCACATCAGCGCTATGAATCACGCTTGTTGCGTCGTCGCTCGTTGGGGACGAACACGGCAAACACCTCCTTGACGCGAACGGCAGGCGTGACATCGCGGGTAAAGCGAAGCTCCACGGTCGTCCGGGTTTCCTCCACGCGAGGCGCGTAGAGCGCGCTGGCGTACAGCGATCCGTCAAACCGCAAATTGCTCTCGTCGTCGGTGAGATAAGCATTCGAAATAAACAGAAAAACGAACAGCGTCGATCCTACGACGGTAAAATATTTGAATACGGGCATTGGTACACAAGCTCTCCCTTTCTGGAAAAGGAGGGTGCACCACGCGCCACAAAAGCCGGGTTTAGACGTGCCCAGCTTTTGCCCAAACGGTTGGCCGCTGATTGCCAGATTGTGACGAATTTTAATGAACCGCCCGCGGATGACCGTGGACATCGGTGTCTCACGGAAATTCGTGTCGAGCCCCGCCAAAGCTGGCGAATAATCAAATTGAAAAATTGATTAACGAGACAGCCTGTTAAGGAGCGCCACGAGTTCGCCCTGGCGATGCGTGCCGGTTCTGTTGAAAATTGACTTGAGATGACTTCGGGCTGTTTCCACCGTGACACCCAGTTCGGCCGCAGCCGTCTCCATAGAACTGCCTGTCGCAAGCTTTCCCGCCAAATTGGCTTGTGCCGGCGTGAGCTCAAAGACTTTCCCAAGCATATCCGGATTGACGGTCGCGGCGCCTTCGAGATCGTTTAGTACGAGCACGGCGCGCGCGCCAAGAAACGGACTTCGCGCCGCCGGCGGAACAGGTAGCGCCTTCAGCACCAGAGGCCGCTTGCTTTCTCGCCTTACGATGATCGGATCGAGGCGACAAGCTTGCAGGTCCGACGTCTCTTTAAGCCGATCGATCACTTCGGACAGTTCGGAATTGGCGCGGTTGTCGTGAAGCACCAGCCGATTGTTTCGAACGAGGATTTCGTGGCCGACATAGGCCTCCATCCGCCGGTTCAAGCCAAGCAATCCTCCATGGCGATCAATCGCCAATGCAGGTCGTTGCACGAGGTCAAGGGCGTTCGTCACGCTCAGGATTGCGGCCCGCCCAACCGCGGTGGAAAGCGTGGCGGCCTCAGTGAGGCTGTGCGAAAGCTGCGACAGCGCCTTTACCTCGTCGCGTTCGAACATTCCTTGCTTGGGGGTGCGCTGAATCGTCAGCCCCCATAGCGCCGGGCCGGCCTTGAAGCCGATCGCGGCAAACCACTTCAATCCATATCCGGCGAGATTTGCGTAGAGCGGATCCCGCAGCATCTCGGCTTCCGATTTGAACAAATCGGCATCCGTAACTACGTCGGCACCAGCCTGAAGAAGAGGAACGCCTCGCGCAGCCCTTACGTCGGCCACGTGGAATTTGTTATGGAAGTAGTTGTCGAAAAACTCGGAGACGGCTTCGGTCCTTGGAATGTCCTCGGTTCGCACATCGCCCTGGAGCATGGCCGCGCCTTTGGCATCAGCAGCCTGGCATATTTCCTCCATCAGTTCGGTCCAGACCAATGGGTCCAGGACGGCATCGCCGACGCGTTTGCCGGCATCCTCGAGCTTTCGAACGTCAAACAAAATTCCCGCCCCCCAAAATTCCTGCCCCCTAAGACTCCATCGACCGGCCGAACCAGTCTGCTTGAGTTTAGCGAAGGAGCAAGCGCCGAGCCTCGTTTTGCAGCCGGAAAAGCACACCTAACAGAACGTGCAGAGAGGCTTGCGGTATCAAAACACCACTATTCCGGCAGGCTGGAGCTGATGATTCCTCGACTTCTGGCTGCGGACGAGAGGCTCTAAAATAATCAAGCGTCGGCGGGTTGCACCGACGCTTGATCGCCGTATCGAGCAATCTGCAGAGCCAGTCGTCAACCCGGTCCTGCGCCTTGCGTTGCCGTATACACGGCGTAGAGCGACTGGCTCGCGGCCATGAACAGGCGGTTACGCTTGGGGCCGCCGAAGCAAACATTGCCACACACTTCGGGCAGCCGGATCCGGCCGATGAGCTTGCCTTCCGGCGACCACACCGTCACGCCGCTGTACCCGACCGCGCGGCCGGCATTGCTCGAGCACCAGACATTGCCATTGACGTCGCAGCGTACGCCGTCCGGTCCGCATTTCACGCCGTCGACCATGAAGTCGCTGAAGCGCTTGTGGTTGCTGAGCTTGTTGTCGGTGCCGACGTCGAACACGAACATGTCGCCCTTGCCGCCGGGGCCGGTATCGCCCGGCCCCTTGCCGGTAGAGGCGACGTACAGCTTCTTGTAGTCGGGCGAGAAGCAGAGGCCGTTGGGATCTGGCACCTGCTCCTCGGTCACCACGAGGTCGATGCGGCCGGAGGGATCGATGCGATAGCAATTGGTCGGCAGTTCGCGCTTGCCCGGCACGAAGCCGGCCGGCTGGCCGATCCGCGGATTGAGCTTGCCGCCGGAATTGCTCGGGCCGCCCGCAACATCAGGCTCGCCCTCATAGAGTTGCCCCCCATAGGGCGGATCGGTGAACCAGTAGCTGCCGTCCGGATGGGCGACGACGTCGTTGGGCGAGTTGAGCTTCTTGCCATTGTAGGAATCGGCCAGCACGGTCGCGGTGCCGTCATGCTCATAGCGCACCACGCGGCGGGTGAGATGCTCGCAGGAGAGCTGGCGGCCCTGGAAATCGAACGAGTTGCCGTTTGAGTTGTTGGAGGGCGTGCGGAAGACGCTGATGTGACCGTCGTCTTCAGACCATCGCATCTGCCGGTTGTTGGGAATGTCGCTCCACAGCAAATAGCGCCCCTGCGCGCTCCAGGCCGGGCCTTCGGCCCACAACAGCCCGGTGTGGAGGCGCTTGATCGCCGTGTTGGGCTGGGCGAGGTCGTTGAAGGACGGGTCGACCGCGATAATGTCGGGGTCCCAGAAATAGGTGGTCGGGGCGCCGCGCGGACTGAAATCGCGCGGCGGGCTGGTAATCGTCGACGGCGGCGCCACCGGACCGCCTTGCGCGCCGGCTTGAGGACCCCCTTGGGCCAGCGCGGCGCTTGCCCCTGCCACGGTGGCGCCGGCGCATACCGCCAGACCGTGGACAAGGGTTCGTCGTGATATCGTGGTTTCTGGATCGCGCTCTTCCGGGTGTTGCATCGCATCCTCCCAATGTCTGTGCCGACCGTTGATCCGGCCTGGCAACTTGAGGTTAATCCGGTCCGTGTCCGGTTGCGAGAGCTGGTTTTGATTCCACTCGCAGCTCAAGCTTGCAATGCAAGATGTCATTACCTTTTCGAATTCATCTCCGTCGCTTGTTTGGGCAAGTGTCCAAGTACAAGTGCCGAAGTAGATGCGAGCCGGACGATATGGTAACTATCGTCGGCCCGTCGAAGTCGCCGTCAAATCAATTGATCCGTCGACCGAATAAGAAATATCAATGTGGACGCATACTCATAAGGCACGACGTTGCATCGCTGCATCGCGCGCAGGACGAATTGTTATTGCAGCCGTCTCGGTCGCGATATGGACCAAGGCGATCGGGGCCAGCCACGCGGCCGACGACCCCTCCCCTTCAGCGGCCAAGCTCGAGCGCATCACCGAATTTTTCAACAATGAGGTTGCGACCGGGAAGTTGCCGGGCGCCGTCGTGTTGATCCAGCAGCACGGCAGGCCGGTCTATCTGAAATGTTTCGGCGTCCAGGATGTCGAGACCAAAATTCCGATGACATCAGACACGATCTTTGCGCTTCATTCGATGACGAAGCCGATCACCAGTGTCGCGGCGATGATGTTGATCGATGCAGGCAAGCTCTCACTCGCCGATCCCGCGTCCAAGTTCATTCCGGGGTTTGCCGATGCGAAGGTAGGCGTCAGTTCTGACGCTCCTGATGGTCAGTACGCTCTCAAGCTTGTCCCGGCAGATCGGCCGGTGACCATTATGGACCTGCTGCGCCATACGTCAGGCATCACGTACGATTATATCGGCGGCAAGCTCATCATGAAGGCTTATTCGGAATCAGGCCTTTTCGATGGGCGCTACAGCAACAAGATGTTTGCTGACCGCATCGCCAGATTGCCTTTGGCGCGACAACCCGGGACGCTTTGGCGTTACGGGCACTCAACCGACGTCCTCGGGCGCATCATCGAAATCGTATCCGGACAGACGCTCTATCAGTTTGAAAAGCAGCACATCTTCGATCCGCTCGGCATGACCAGCACGAAATTCGTGCTGGAAAGTGACGAGGACCGCGCGCGGATGGCGGAGCCGCTGCCAAGCGATACCATCCTGAAGCTCGCCGAGGCTCAACGTCGCGCCCATCCGGAATGGGAGTCCGGCGGCGGCGGATTGGTCTCCTCCCTCACCGACTATGCCCGTTTTGCTCAGATGATCCTGGGCGGCGGGCAACTCGACGGCAAACGCTACCTTAGCCCGGCCGCATTCAAGTCGATGACGTCAGACCATATCGGGCCTGGTTCCGGCGTTGCCCGGGACTATTACTACTTTCCCGGCGATGGCTTTGGCTACGGCTATGGGTTTGCGGTGCGCACCGATCCGGGAAACGCCAAACCGCCACCGCCAGGTTCAATCGGCGAACTGAAATGGGATAGCGGCAGCGGCACTTACTTCGGTGTCGATCCAAAGCTGGACATGATTTACATCCTGCTTGAGCAGACCCAGAACGAACGTGGACGCATCACACCCGCGTTCAAGAAACTGGTTTACGACGCATTTGCGACGGACAAATGATCTGACAGCATCGCGTCTGCGATCACTTCTTGTTGGCCGCTTCTCGCTCGATGAACGACACTTCCGTGCCCTTCTTCAGAAGCTTTGCCAATTTGTCGGCGTCCCAGTTGGTGAGGCGCACGCAGCCGTTCGACTCCGACTTGCTGACTTTCGATGGGTTGGGAGTGCCGTGAATGCCATATCCTTCCGCTGAAAGTCCGATCCATTGGGAGCCTACGGGATTGTTGGGGCCGGGCTTGATCTTGAAGGCTCGTTTGGATTTGACACCCTTGAACTTGTAATCCGGGTTGTAGCGATAATACGGATTTGCATCGATCGAGATTACCTTGAGGACACCGGTAGGGCTCGGCTTCTCCTCGCTTCCTACAGTCGCGGGAAAGAACGCGATCAGTTCGGAATTCGCGAAGGCCTTGACGGTTTGAGACATCTTGTCGACTTCGACGCGCGTCACCGCTGACTTGCTCTCCTTGATCGCGACGTTCATCACCGCGATCGTTTGACCGGCCTCGTCGAATTTCTTGCCGGGGTTGAGCGCCGCGAGCAAAGCCTCGCTCATGTGAAACCTTTCGGCGATGGCCTCGCGCGGGCTGGTGTAGTCCAGCGAGTTCAGGCCCTTCAGGTCTTCCATCTTTGCAGGCAGCTTCTTCAGGAACGGCCCTTTGACGTCCTTCTCCGTGATCTTGTAGTCGACGACGATCGGATCCGATCCGGTGCCGAGCAGAGCGCCCCAGAGTTCGGACGTCAGCGGTTGCTTGCTCACGGCCAGGCCTTTGGATTCGGCAAATGCCCTCAGCGCTTTTTCGGCGTTCTCGCCCAGCTTGCCGTCGATCTCACCGGGCGAGAAACTGGCGCGGTCGAGCAGCACCTGCGCCTTGACGATTGCCGGATTGATCTTGTCGTCGACCGGCACCTTGCCCTTGAATTCAGCGTTGTTGATTGCCGCCGCATCGAGGCCCGCGAAGGCTGGAGGGGCCAGAAAGACGAGCAGCATCAGCCCTGCAAGCAAGCGGATCATTGGGCAATCTCCGAAACAACATGCAATAAGGATTTGGACGGGTTGGAGTTCCGTAAGCGGATGCCTAGCCCGGATGGAGCGAAGCGCAATCGGGGGGACGGTCCGTCCGGAGAAAGATCCCGGATTTCGCTTCGCTCCATCCGACTACGTTCGGGTAAACGCTTAATCCGGCCGGATCATCTCGAACATGTTTTCCGGCTTGATCTCGAAGTAGTCGCCGCGGCGGCCGGCGCGGACGATCGGGTGCGCCAGCCCGGTCTGGTAGACGCCGTCCTGGATGAAGGCCTTGTCGATGTGCACGGCGACGACTTCACCCAGCGTCAGCCAGGCCTGCGCCTTGTCGCCATTGGCACCCTGCAACTGGATGATCTGCGTCACCTTGCATTCGAAAGCGACCGGGCTTTCCGCCACGCGGGGCACGTTGACGAGCTTGCAGGGCGCGGCCGTAAGCCCCGCGACCTTGAACTCATCGACATCGCGGGCAACGTGCGCCGCTGTCGCGTTCATCTGCTTCGCCAGATCCATGGTGGCGAGATTCCAGACGAACTCGCCGGTATCCTGGATATTGCCGGCGCTGTCCTTCCAGTTCGTCGAGGAGAAGCCGATGATCGGCGGGTGATAGCAGAAGGCGTTGAAGAAGCTGTAGGGCGCCAGATTGATGTTGCCGCTGCCATCGCGCGAGGAAATCCACCCGATCGGGCGCGGGGCGATGATGGCGTTGAAGGGATCGTGCTTGAGGCCGTGGCCGTTCTTCGGCTCGTAGAAATGCAGGTCTTTGGTGGTCACGGCGGAGTTTTCCTTATTCTTCGTAGCCCGGATGGAGCGAAGCGCAATCCGGGGTCTCTCGCAAGCGGCCGCAGTCGCCCCGGATTACGCTTCGCTCCATCCGGGCTACGCAGTCAGGGAAAGCCGGTCAAGTGACGATGAGTTTAATTCGCCTTGCCGCGCGGCGAGAGGCCGGCAATGACGAAATCGATCATTTCGTCGATCGTGGGACCCGGCTTGGTGGCGCATTGCGCGATCATCTGCGGGTGGAAGAACCGCATCATCGCGGTGCAGGCGCAGAGCGAGGCCAGTTGCAGGTCGGGAGCTTCGAATTCGCCGGAGGCGGCCCCTTGAGCGATCACCAGGCCGAGGGTCGCGGCGATACACTCCATATGGGCGACGCAGACGTCCCAGTCCTCCTGCATCGCGATCTCGACCATCTCGTGCAGTTTGGAGTCACCGACATAGCGCTCGGTGTTCATGCGGTGGATGGTCTTGATCATCTCGCGGAGGCGGACCGACGCCGGACCGGAGGCCTGCGCGATCCGCTGCGCCTCAACCTCGACCTCGCCCATCAGGGTTCGCGCCACGCCCTCGTGGATCGACTTCTTCGAATCGAAGAAGCGATAGACGTTGGCGGGGCTCATTTTGAGCTCCTTGGCGATGTCGGCGACCGTCGTCTTCTGGTAGCCGATCTGCCGGAACAGACGCTCCGCCACCACGAGAATCCTTTCCCGGGTGTCAGTCTCGATGTGCTCCGAAATCAGCGTCATGTCAGCTCTCAATGTTCAATTATTCTGCGGCATCGGCAAGCGGAATTGCGCGCGGGCCCTTGATCTGATGTTGCGGCGCAAGATCAGGCTGCCCGGCCTGGCCGCTTTCTTCCAGGCTCTTCCTGAACCACAGGGCATAGAGGCCCGGCAGGTACAGCAGGGTCAGGAAGGTTGCAACGAACAAACCGCCCATGATGGTGATCGCCATCGGCCCCCAGAAGGCGGAGCGCGACAGCGGGATCATGGCCAGAATCGCCGCCAGCGCCGTCAGCACCACCGGGCGGGCACGCCGGACGGTGGCTTCGACGATGGCTTCCTTGCGCGTCAGGCCCTGGGAAACGTCGGCCTCGATCTGGTCGACCAAAATCACCGCGTTGCGCATGATCATGCCGGCCAGCGCGATCAGCCCGAGCAGCGCCACGAAGCCGAACGGCTGGTTCGCAATGTTGAGGCCGAGCGAGGCGCCGACGATGCCGAGCGGCGCCGTCAGGAACACCAGGATCAGGCGTGAGAAGCTCTGCAGCTGGATCATCAAGAGCGTCAGCATCACCAGCATCATCAGCGGAAACAGCACCGCGATCGAGGCGTTGCCTTTGGCGGATTCCTCGAATGCGCCGCCCGGCTCGATCCGGTAGGCCGGCTCGAGGTGATCGCGGATTTCCTGCAGCTTCGGCCAGATCTGGTTGGTGACATCGGGCGCCTGCACGCCGTCGACGACGTCGGTCCGCACCGTAATCGCCATGTCGCGGTTACGCCGCCACATGATCGGCTCCTCATGCGCATATTCGATCCTGGCGATCTGCTGCAGCGGCACAGCGACGCCGTTGCGCGAGGTCACGGTGAGGTCGCCGACGCGGCCGAGATCGAGCCGTTCGGACGGCACCGCGCGCGCGACCACGCCGACCTTCTCGATGCCGTCGCGGATCGTCGTGACCGGCGCGCCAGAGATCAGCATGGCGAGCGCCTGCGAGACGTCCTGCGGGGTGAGGCCGAGCGCGCGGGCGCGGTCCTGATCCACCACGAGCTTCAGGTAAGGCGACTGCTCGTTCCAGTCGAGCTGGGGCTCCTGCACGTTGGGGTTCTGCCGCACCACGTCGCGCACCTTGTAGGCGATGTCGCGCACGGTGTTGGGGTCGGGGCCGATCACGCGGAACTGGACCGGGAAGCCGACCGGCGGACCGAAATTGAAACGATCGATGCGGACGCGCGCTTCGGTCAGCTCGCCCCCGGCGACCGCCTTCTCCAGCCGCGCCTTGATCCGCTCGCGCGCGTCGACGTCCTTGGAGACGATCACGATCTCGGCGAAGGCTTCGTTCGGCAGCTGCGGATTGAGGCCCAACCAAAAGCGCGGCGAACCCTGACCGACATAGGAGGTGTAGGTTGCGATGTCCTTGTCGTCCTTCAGCAGCGCCTCGGCCTTCTTGACGGACTTCTCCGTGACGTTGAACGCGGTGCCTTCCGGCAGGCGCAACTGCAGGAACAGTTCGGGCCGCTCCGATAGCGGGAAGAACTGCTGCTGCACATTACCGAAGCCGACGATCGAGAGCACGAACACGCCGACGGTCGCCAGCACCACCTTGATCCGGTGGTCGACGCACCACTGCACCATGCTGCGCAGGATGCGATAGATCCGCGTCTCGTAGACCGCATGCGGATCGTGGTTGTGGTGGACCTTGATGTTCGGCAGCAGCTTGACGCCGATATAGGGCGTGAAGATCACCGCGACGAACCAGGAGGCGACCAGCGCGATCGCCACGATCCAGAAGATGCCGCCGGCATATTCGCCGACCGCCGAATTGGCAAAGCCGATGGGGAGGAAGCCAGCGGCCGTGACCAGCGTTCCCGTGAGCATCGGAAACGCAGTTGATTCCCAGGCAAAGGACGCCGCGCGGACGCGGTCCCAGCCCTGTTCCATCTTCACCACCATCATCTCGACCGCGATGATCGCGTCGTCGACCAGGAGGCCGAGCGCGATGATCAGCGCGCCGAGCGTGATGCGATGCAGATCGATCGACATCGCGCTCATGACGACGAAGACAATCGCCAGCACCAGCGGCACGGACATCGCCACCACGATGCCGGTGCGCCAGCCGAGCGCCACGAAGGAGACGAACAGCACGATCGCCAAGGCCTCGAGGAAGGACTTCACGAACTCGCCGACGGCGTGCTCGACCACCTTCGGCTGGTCGGCGATCTGCTCGACATTGATGCCCTGCGGCACGGCCTTCATAAAGTCGGCGGTCGCCTTCTCGACCTCCTTGCCGAGTTCGAGGATGTTGGCGCCCTTGGCGGTGACCACGCCGATGCCGAGCGCGGGCTTGCCTTCCTGACGGGCGACGAAAGTCGGGGGATCGACAAAACCGTGGGTGACGGTGGCGATGTCGCCGAGCCGGAACACGCGGCCGTTGCTCTCGACCGGGCTCTCGGCGACGGCCTTGACGCCATCGAGCGCGCCGGTGACGCGCAGCGGCACGCGCTGCGAGGAGGTTTCCACCGTACCTGCCGGAGTGACGTTGTTCTGCTTGGCGAGCGAATCGAACAGCGCCTGCGGCGTGATGCCGAGCGTCGCCAGCTTGGCGTGGGAGAATTCGACGAAGATGCGCTCGTCCTGGGCGCCGTAGAGATTGACCTTGGTGACGCCTTGCACCTTCAACAGCCGCTGCCGCATGCCTTCGGCGGCCTTCTTCAACTGCGCATAGTCGGCGCCGTCGCCGGTCATCATGTAGAGAATGGAATCGACGTCGGAGAATTCGTCGTTGACGGTCGGACCGAGCAGACCTGAGGGCAACTGGCCCTGCACGTCCACCAGCTTCTTGCGCAGCAGATAGAACAGGTAGGGCACATCCTTGGGCGGGGTCGAATCCTTGAATGTGAGCTGCATCGCCGTGAACGACGGCTTGGAATAGGTCTGCACCTTCTCGAAGTACGGCAGTTCCTGCAGCTTCTTCTCGATCGGATCGGCGACCTGGGTCTGCATTTCCTGGGCGGTCGCGCCCGGCCAGATCGCCGAGACGTTGACCACCTTCACCGTAAAGAACGGATCCTCGGCGCGGCCGAGCGACCGGTAGGAAAAGAAGCCGGCGGCGCCGAGCGCGATCATCAGGAACAGGATCAGGGTCGGATGGCTCACCGCCCAGCCCGAGAGATTGAAGCGCTTCATGTCACTCTCCAGAACCAAAATCTGTTTGCATTTCCACCGTCATTGCGAGCCAACGGGTCGGGCGAATGCCCGCCCGATGACAGGCTCCGCGAAGCAATCCATCCAGCCACGGAAAGAAAGTATGGATTGCTTCGTCGCTTCGCTCCCTTGCGCAAACGCTTCGCGTTTGTCGCAGGCAATGACGGGACTAGAACGACAGCGACGAGACCACCCGGACCTTCTGGGCCGGATCGAGCTTCTGCACGCCGAGTGCGACCACCTTGGCGCCTTCGTTGACGCCGCCGGAGATCACGACGGAATTGCTGTCATAGGCTTTCACGACCACCGGCTGCAGCTTCACGGCGCCGGCATCATCGACGGTATAGAGCGAGGGATTGGCGCCCTGGCTGAACAGCGCCGACAGCGGCAGCTTGGCGACGCGCTCGGTGGCAGCATCCGCCAGCGTCAGCGTCGCGGTCATGCCGAGCGAAACCTTGTCGTCGGCTTCCGGCAGCGAGAACTTTGCGAGATAGGTCCGCGTCGCCGGATCGGCCGAGGGGGCGATCTCGCGCAGCTTCGCGGCATATTTCTTTTCCGAATCCGACCACAGCGTCACGGTGGCTGTGCCTGACTTGGCGCGGCCGACCAGCGTCTCGGGGATCGCGACCACGGCTTCCTTTTCGGCAAAGCGCGCGACGCGGATCGCGGTCTGACCGGATGCCACGACCTGGCCGGGATCGATCAGGGTCGCGGTGACAACGCCGCGGCTGTCGGCCAGCAGCGTTGCATAAGAAAGAGAGTTCTTGGTGAGTTCGACCGATCGCTCGGCGCGATTGAGGCGCGCGCGCGCCTCATCGGCAGCCGCGCGGCTCTGATCCATCTGTGCATCGGTGGTCCAGCCCTTGGCGCGCAAATCCTTGGCGCGCTGCTCGGACGCGCTCGCCTGCGCCAGCACGCCAGTGGCGGCGCGGAATTCAGCCTCCGACTGCTCGGCTTGCAGCTTCAGGTCGACCTCGTCGAGGGTGGCGAGCGGCTGGCCGATATCGACGGTCTGGCCAACCTCGACCAGGCGCCTCGCGACCTTGCCGGGAACCCGGAATCCCATGTCGGTCTCGATCCGAGGCCGGATGGTGCCGACAAAACTGCGCTCGGGCGTCTCGGCCGCGTAATGCACCGTGGCGACCAGAACCGGACGTCCGGGAGCGGCCGTCTCAGCCGCCTTTTCATTGCAGCCGGCCAGGGCGAATACCGCAAATGCCAGCGACGCCCCCGTCAAGAGCCTGTAATAGCTAGAGAAAATTGAACGGGCGAACATCGGACTCTCCATCGCAACATCTGATGAAGAGTATTGAATGGCGACTGATGAATGTCAATATTCGTCAGTGGTCATCATTTCGTGATGGGAAATGGGGTTAAGAGGTAATTGCTTTCCTTAGAACCAATGGCGGCGGGACGATGGAGCGCAGCGAAATTCGGGCTATGCGGCTACTTCGCTTGCTCGGCCGAAACCCGCCGTTATTTATCCGGAGCGTCGAGCTTTCTTGCGCGTCTTCGTAGGAATGCTCTTCTTGGCACTCCTCGCGACCTTCCGCGCAAGACCGGACTTCTTGTTGTTCGATTTCTTGCTGGCAGCCTTCTTGGCCGTATTCTTCGAGCTCCGGGCCTTTGTCGTCCTTGCCTTGGCCGCTCTGGCTTTTGTTGCCTTGGCTGCCGGCGCGCTGCGCCGCTTCTTTGCCGCGCGCTTCCGCCGTTCGGGCGCGGAAGCAACCGGCGGCACCATCAGCGGATCGGAAACGAGGCCATCGGCGGCGAGCGGCACATAGGCCGCCGCGCGTTCGTCGGCTCTCAACGCCGGCTCGTCCGTCTTCAGCGCCTGGCTTGCGGCTTCCGTCGCGGTGCTGGCGATGCCTTTCACCGTCTCGGTGAGCTTTTCCAGAATCGATTTGTCCTTGTCCATGTCGTCTCCCTCAGCTTCCTGACATGGAACTAACCGGTCCGGCGGTGCCGGGTTCCTGAACGAAACCCTACTCCGCAAGCTGAAACCGCTCGAAGCGATCCAGCTCTTCCTCGATGCGGCGCTTGTAATCCTTGCGCGAGGCCCGCGCCGCGCCCTTGCCGACCCAGCTCCATTTCTGCATCAGCAATTTCCTGTTCTGGCGGTCGGTCTTCAGGTCGATGGCCGCGACGATGTCTTCGCCGACCAGCACCGGCAGCGCGAAATAGCCGAACAGGCGCTTCTCTTTCGGCACATAGGCCTCGAAGCGGTGGCCGTAATCGAAGAACAATTCGGTGCGCTTGCGCTGGATAACAAGCGGATCGAATGGCGAGAGGATGTGCACCGGGCCATCGCCCGCATCTGCCGGCGGGGTAGCCTCCAGCACGTCCGGCCGGGCCCAATGCTCCTGCTTGCCGGCGCCTTCGAGTGCGACCGGCACCAATTCCCCGCGCCGCACCCGCGCCTCGATCAATCGCCGCACCGCTTCCTTGCTCGGCGCGTCGAGATGGCAGATGGAATCGAGGCTGACGATGCCTTGCGAACGTAACGCGCGGTCGAGCAGGTAGGCGGTGATTTCCGCCGACGCTGCCGGCTTCGGCGGCCTGTCCCAGCCGAAATGCCGCGTCATCAGGTCATAGGTCTTGAGCATGCCGGTGCGTTCGGAGATCGTCACCTCGCCGGTGTAGAAGGCAAGCTGCAGTGCCCGCTTCGAGGGTTTGCGGCTCTGCCAGAGATGTTCCTTCTCGGTCAGAACGTCGTCCTCGATGTCGCGGATGGTCAGCGCGCCGTCGCGCCGCAACAGCCGCATCACCTTGCGGGTGTCCTCCGGCTTGACGGAAGCAAACCATCGGTGGCCCTCGCGCCGGTGCTCCCGCATCGCCGGGACGAAGAAGCGAAAATCCTTCGCCGGAACATAGGACAGCGCGTGCGTCCAGTACTCGAACACGCTTTTGTCGGCGCTCTGGGCCTGGCGCAGGTCGGCGCGGGCATAGGCCGGGATGCGGCTATAGAGAATGTGATGATGGCAGCGCTCGATGACGTGGATGGTGTCGATCTGCACATAGCCGAGATGGTCCACCGCCGCCGCCACCGCCTGCGGTCCGGCGCCGAACGGCGCGTTCGTATCGAGCCGCTGGGCATGCAGCCAGATTCGCCGGGCCTCGGTCTTGGTCAGGGGGCGGAGTTCAGTCGCGCGGGGCATTGCGCGGCAATGTAGCGGGATTCGCGCGCGGGGGGAGTCCTTAAGGTTCCGCGATCGCCGGCTCGCGGCGCGAACTCACCTCACCGCTTCGGCCGCTCTCCCACGCTGCCGGTTGCGATTTCGGCCTCGCAGGAGGCGCGGCCGGCCTGGGGCGCATGGCATTTGTAGACGTGGCCGGTGAGGCGATCGACCAGCCACGCGCTCTCCTCCGTCGGGCTTTCAAACCCGACGTAGCGGCTGCCGAGCGCGTTGATCAGCGTCGACAGCAAAATTGCAGCGGCGATCATCGCCGCCCCGATCAGTGTTGGCATTGAACTTCCGGAACCAGCAGGCTCCGATGCGCTGGTACGATAACCCTGGTACTCACGCTGACGCTTGACTGACTGTAACACCCGCTCCGCCCGTTTGGTTGCCCCGAACGAATTCTTCTTCAGATTTTTTTGTGAGTAGATTTGCTAGGCGCGCATCTGGCCGATTTGTTGTCCACAGATCGGCGCTGGCGCGACGGCACACAGTTTTTCTTTTCTGAAGTCAGCGGCGGAAGTGATGCGGCGGTCGCTTGTCCCGTAAGACTCCGGATGCCAGCCCGCACCGTCCCGTCACTTGCAGTGCGTCCTGCTGCGGAGCATTGAGATCGCCGCGCCACGCAGCGCGAGTTGCCTCCACCGAACTTGCCGGAAGCCCCGATGTCGAAGTCGAGGCCGGCCGGGCGGCGCCCGACATCGCGGCGGCAGGTTGTGGTTGAGACTGAGACGGTTCCGGCCTGGGTTGCGTCTGCAGGAAGGCGACGCGCCTCCGGTCGCTGATCGAAAGGGTGATTCAGATCACGCAAGCAAGATTGGATGATTGGTCTACCGAAGATGCCGCGAGACGCAAAATCACGGCGTATCGGCTTCAAACACCCCTGCGATGCCGGCTCAACGCCAGCCCTAGTCGGAAAGCTGGCGTTATTAATGTGACTTGAATCACATTACCCACTTTGAACCCGTCCTATCCTCGCAGCATCAAAACGTCATGCACGCCACTTTGCAGGCGTTAACAGTGAGGATTAAGACAATGACGCGCTTTCTTTCCATCATGACTATCGGCGCCGCGCTGTCGATGACGGTGGGCCTGGCTGTCGCCGGCGACACCGTCTCGGCCGACAAAATCCTGGACGCCCTGAAGCCGAGGCCGGGCGCGACCCGCGGCCTTTCGACCGGCGCGCAGCAGCCGGTGGACGCCGCCGTACAGGCCAAGGAAGTCGGCTTCGTCAACACGCTGCGCAACCGCAAGACGCGGTCGCTGTCGCTCGGCGAGCGCCAGGAAATTGCGGAACTTGCCGCGAGCAAGCCGAAGATCGATCTCGAAATCCAGTTCGACTACAACTCGGCCGACATCAGCAAGGGCTCGGTGACCGCCGTGCAGGAACTCGGCAAGGCGCTCTCCGATGCGAGCCTGAAGGGTTCGACCTTTGTGGTTGCCGGTCATACCGACGCGATCGGCGGCGAGGCGTATAATCAGGATCTCTCCGAACGTCGCGCCGACACGATCAAGAAGTACCTGACCGAGAAGTACAGCATCACCGGTTCCAACCTCGTGACCGTCGGTTACGGCAAAACCAAGCCGAAGGATGCGAATGCGCCGATGGACCCGGCCAACCGCCGCGTTCAGGTCGTCAACATGGACACCAAGACCGCGTCGAAGTGAGGTCTTGAACGTCAATCCGCCTGCCGCTTTGCGGCAGGCGGATTGTCTATTGCAGACGGGAAGAACGACGCGCCGGCTCGTCTGGCTCTACGACTTGTCGAGAATTTCCCTGATCTTTGTCGCCAGCAAAGCCTGGGTGACGGGCTTCTGCAGCAGCGACACGCCGGGATCCAGCCGGCCCTGATGCACGATTGCATCCCGCGAATAGCCGGTCATGAACAGGACCCTCAGGCCCGACTGGCGATGATGCAGCTGATCAGCCAGCTCGCGGCCGTTCAGGCCTGGCATCACGATGTCGGTCAGCAGCAGATCGATCCGGAACGGATTGGCGTCGAACAGCGCCAGCGCGGCCCCGCCGTTCGCCGCCTCGCGAACGCGGTAGTTCAGGTCCTTTAACGTCTCGACCAGATACGACCTCACATCGCATTCGTCCTCGACCACCAGGACGGTCTCGCTCCCCGAACTGCCGACCAGCGGCGCCTCGCTCTGTCCGACGGTCTCGGGCGCGGCGGCGGCGCGGGGCAGGTAGATCCTGATTGTCGTTCCGTGCCCAACCTCGCTGTATATCTTGATCTCGCCGCCGGATTGCTTGACGAAGCCATAGACCTGGCTCAACCCGAGGCCGGTGCCCTGCCCCGGTTGCTTGGTCGTGAAAAACGGATCGAACGCCTTCTCCTGGACTTCCCGCGGCATTCCGGAACCGGTATCGCTCACCGCGATCAATACATATTGCCCGGCCGGCACGCCTGCGTTCTGTTGCCGATAGCCCTCGTCGACGGAAACGTTGCTGGTCTCGATCTTCAGCTTGCCGCTGTTGGCCATAGCAACCGAGATCTTGGCATTCGCGGCGTTCATGGCGTCTTTGGCGTTCACGACAAGATTGAGAATCGCCGCTTCCAACTGGCTCGAGTCGACCTCGATCTGCCATAGGCCGGCTCCTTCCACGACTTCGAGTTCGACGTTCTCGCCCAGCGTACGCCTGAAGAAATCCGACATGCCGGCGATCAGTTGACCGACGTTGGTCAGTTTGGGATCGAGCGGCTGCCTCCGCGCAAACGCCAGCAGGCGCTGCGTCAACATCGCCGCGCGCTGCGCGCCGTTCGCGGCGTTGGCGATCACCCGCGTCAACCGCTCGCGCGCGGCCTCGCTCCACGTCTGCAGGCAGCGATCGGCGATCTCGAGATTGCCGCTGATGATCGTGAGCAGATTGTTGAAATCGTGCGCCACGCCGCCGGTCAATTGTCCGATCGCTTCCATCTTCTGCGATTGTCGAAGCATGTCTTCGGCTTCGCGCCGGTACATGCCTTCCTGCGCCAGGGCCACTTCGGCGGCGCGAAGCTGCGACGGCGAGGGCAGCGCCAGCACCTTCGGCAACAGCGGCCACAGCATCGCCGCGGTCACGATCGACGCCGCCGCAGTCATCGCCTTGACGATGCCTTCGATGCCATAGACCGGATACCAAAGCGTGACGATCGACATCACGTGGCCGACGCCGCACGCCATGATGAAAAGCGCGAACGCCCAGAACACCCATCCGAAGTCGACGTCGCGGCGTTTCGAGACGAAGATCGACAGCGCGATGGGGATGGAAAAATAGGCGGAGGCAATGACGACGTCCGACGCAACATGCAGCCAGATCAGTTGCGGTTCCCACAGCAGGCATATTCCGTGCGGTGCGAACATCGATGAATCGAGTAGACGTTCGAAGAAGGCCCACATGCCAGTCGTTCCTTTGAGCGGGAATCCGACAAGACTCAACGCAACGACGAATCTACGGCGAGCCAATGACCCGTACAAGTCGACTTGCCAGGTAACTACTCGTTAAGCGTCTTGGGCGGTCTCAGATCCAGTTCTGGAAGATCATCAGGCGGCTGAACGTCGCCATCGAGGTACCTATGAACGCGGCCGATATCGGCAACATTGCCGCAAAACCGGCAAAACCGACCGCAACATAGGCCCATAGCAGCCATCCCGGCATGCTGCCGCGTTTCAAGGCATAGACCAGCGCAAGGCTCGCCGTGGTCGCCGCCGGCAAGTAATAGTAAATAAACCCTAACGTTCGCGGCAGCAGCGCCCAGGCGAGATAGGGACCGAAGTAGAACGCCAGCACCAGAAATGCATCCGCCCGCCGCGTCGCGATCCAGTCGCGCAGGCAGATCGCGACCGCAATCAGCGCCGGCCACAGGATCAGCGGGTTACCGAGGAAGACCACGGCGGCGATCCGGTCGTCGCCGATCTTGTCGAAGAGATACCAGACCGGGCGCACCAGGAACGGCCACGACGGCCATGAACTCATATAGGTGTGGCCCGCGATCGCGGTCGTGGTGTTGTCGCGGAAGATTCGCCGTTGCGCTTCCAGGATATCCGACACGGAAAATCCGTACAGCGGAATGAACGTCGCGAGATAGACGGCGGCCGGAATCAAAATGAAGCACGCCGCGAAGTGCCAGGCCTTGAAGCCGGGCCAGAGATCGGGCCGGTACCAGTCATCGGGCCGGGCGTCAGCGAATTGGGTGCGCCAGCTTTGCATCAGGCGGATCACGGCGACGATGACGATGCAGACCGCGAGCACGAACAACCCGCTCCATTTGCAAGCGATCGACAGGCCGAAGCCGATCCCGGCTAGCGCGAACCACAGATGCGGCAGTTGCTTTCGAAAGCCATGCATAAACGCCGCGATCGCGAACAGGCTGAAGGTCAGCGCGAAAATATCCAGCATCGCGATCCGCGATTGCACGAACAGCATCTGGTTGAAAAAGGCGAGCAGGCTCGCTGCAATGGCCGGCCCTTGCGCCGCGAACAGCGCCAGGCCGCACAGATACACCGCGACGATGGCGAGCGATCCGAACAATACGCCCGGATAGCGCCAGCCCAGCGGTCCGTCGCCGAACGAGTGGATCGACAGCGCGATGAACTGCTTGGCCAGCGGCGGATGCATCGGGTTGAGCATCGGCTGTGGCATCCCCGGCTCGAGCATCTGCCGCGCCGCCGGCACGTAATGCACCTCGTCGAAATAGAATTTCTCCGGCGTGGTGACGCCGATCAGCATCGCGAAATGCGCGAGAACAAAAAGCACTGCCGCGACGATGCCCGTGCGCATCATCGAGTGGGACAGAACAGAATGTGATGGGGCTAATGGCTTCACGGACAATCTGGCGCGGAATCAGGGGCTGGATGACATTGCGGCAAAACTGAGTGTGATGGCTCCATATTTTTATGTCCATCGCGTTGAACGCATTTCGATTCCGCAATCACTAACCGTCGGGCGAGTAGGCCACGCAAGTGATAATTCTGCCACATCGCACGCGCGCGCGATCCGGTGCGATGTCGGGATAAATCGATCGGCTTTGAAATGAATTTCTGTAACTGCTTTCGTTTGCTATTTGCATCAATTGGCCTGGTAACTGCGTTGGCTGCTCCTGCGTATGCGCAAACGCGCGTCGGCGAAGCGGCCGTCGTCAAGAATGAAGTACTCCGCGTTGCCGGACCTTCGACCATTCAGATCAAGGTCGGCGATGGACTGGTCCGTGACGAAACCGTGCGCACCGGGATCGACAGCGCAACGCGGCTGGTGATGGCCGACAGCACCAACCTCTCGCTCGGACCCAACGCGACGCTCAAGCTCGACCGCACCGTTTTCGACGACGAGCATCACTATCGCGAAGTCGCGGTGCGCATGACCTCGGGTGCGTTTCGTTTCGTCACCGGCCATTCGGACAAGGCCGCCTACAAGATCACGACGCCGCTGGCGACCATTGGCGTGCGCGGCACCACGCTCGATATCCTGTCGCAGCGCGGCCAGACCATCGTCAACCTGCAGGACGGTGCGGCCTCGGTCTGCACGGTCAGCTTTGAATGCATCCAGCTCACCCGGCCCGGCGACACCGCCATCATCACCTCGGGTGGCGGCGGCAGATCGACGATCAAGAAGACCAACAACCCGCCATGGACGTTTGCCGCGACCTGCAGCGCCGCGGCCGGGCTTTGCAGCAAGACGCATTATGCCGACGCGGCGCCCGTCATCGTCGATGACGGCAGCGATCCCACCGGCATGCTGTGCGGGCGCTGACCATGGCAAATTTCACTCGCGGCGTTCTGTTATCCGCAACGCTCTTTGTCGCGCTGCTCGCGACGCAATCGTCGCCCGCGTGGGCGCAGTCGCCATCGCCCTCCCCGACGCCGCCGGAAGAGTGTGTCGAGTGCTATCCGCCGACGCCAACGCCGAACCCATCCCCCACTCCAACGCCAACGCCGTCGGCTTCGCCGACGCCGACGCCAAGCCCGACATCGACACCAAGCACCAACGCGCCGCCGGCGGCTGGGCCAGGTTCGAGCGCCGGATCGATCAACGACCTGGCCGGACAGCGCTTCAACCAGATGATCACCAACCGCGTGCTCGGCAACGTGCTGCTGGGGGTCAACGAGCAGGTCAATTGCAACGATTGCATCAGCGCGTTCGGTTCGGCGGGTTCGTTCTCGGCCGGCATTCACGGCCGCAAGAACCTGACGCCCAATCTGTCGCTGCTCGCCGGCATCGCCTATGCCCAGTACAATGAAGGCGGCTATCGCGTCACCAGTTCGCCGATCGGCGCGTTCGCGCTGCGTTACGATTTCGTCGACTGGGGATCGTCGCGGCCGTTCTTCGATATTGGCACCATTCTGTCGCCATTCCAGAAGGTGCGCTACTCGCGCAGCTACACGACGAGCCTCGGCGCGGTATCGCTCGAAAGTTCGACCACGAGCGAGAACTACGCCGTCTACGGCCGCGCCGGCTGGATGAGCCGGCTGTCGCCGCGCGATGAGGTGGCGGCGTCCGTCGAGGTCTGGCAGCTATGGCAGCGTGTGAAGGGCTACATGGACCCCGCCACAGCCTTCAATCCGTTCGACGCCTCGATCGCCACCGGCACCGACCGCACCAACCTCGTCAAGGTCGGCGGGCAGTGGACGCATCTGTTCGGCTCAAGCGTCGAGGCCAATATCAACTGCGGATGGGTGCAATCCTTCGGGACGCGCTCCGGCATCGTCGCCAGCGTGACCGGCGACGGCACCATCGTGCCCACGATCGGCAACCAGGGCTGGTTCGAATATGGCGGCCGGCTCGGCTTCCGCATCACCAAGGGCTGGGTCGCCGACCTCTTCCTCAACGGCACCGCCGGCCCGCAGCCGGTCGGCAACACGCTTCACGGCGGCGCGGGTTTGAGGATCAGTTATTAGAAATGTAGGGTGGGCAAAGGCGCTTTGCGCCGTGCCCACCATCTCTCGGCAGACCGTCATCGTGAATGGTGGGCACGGCGCAAAGCGCCTTTGCCCACCCTGCGAAACCTGCGCTACGCCGCGCTCTTGCCCTCATACGCCTGCTTCAAGCTTTCGACATCGAGCTTGACCATGCCCATCATCGCCTGCATCGCGCGCTGCGCCCCGGCTGTATCGGAACCGCCGATGTATTTCATCGCCGCGGTCGGCACGATCTGCCACGACACGCCGTAGCGATCCTTCAGCCAGCCGCATTGCACGGCCTTGCCGCCGGCCGCCAGCAATGCGTCCCAGAGCCGATCGACCTCGGCCTGATCGGCGCAGTCGATCTTGAACGAGACGGCGTGGGTGAAGTCGAATGGCTTGTTGCCGTTCAGCGCCATGAACCGCTGGCCGGCCAGCGTGAATTCGACCACCAGCACCGAACCGGCCTTGCCGGCAGGACTATCAACGGTGTTCTTTTGGACTTTCTCGATCCGGGAATCGGGCAGCAGTGAGACGTACAGGTTTGCGGCCTCCTCGGCCTCGCTGCTAAACCACAGGCAAGGGGAAATCTTCGACATCGGGAGAACTCCGGGTTGTCACAGGTTTGAAATGATCAGGCTTGGGCCATGGCGGATTGCGCGGCAGCGACATCCATCCACATCACTTCCCAGTGGTGCCCATCAGGATCTTCGAAGCTGCGGCCGTACATGAAGCCGTAATCCTGCTTCGGACCCGGATCGGCGCCGCCGCCCGCGCCCTGCGCCTTTCCAACCACATTATCCACCGCGTCGCGGCTGTCGGCGGAAAGGCAGATAAGGACCTGGCTGGTGGTTTTGGCGTCGGCGATTTTCTTCGAGGTAAACTGCCGATACTTGTCGTGGGTCAGCAGCATGACGTGGATGGTGTCGGAAAACACCATGCAGGACGCGGTATCATCGCTGAATTGCGGGTTCTTTTCGCCGCCGATCGCCTGATAGAAGGCGGTCGAGCGGGCGAGATCGCTGACCGGCAGGTTGATGAAGATCATTTTGGCCATAATGGGGTTCCTTTTCGAGGGGCTCGAGCCAAGGACGAACCCGCGGAGACGGATCCGACATCCCTTTTCAAATTTTTTCAGGCAGCGAAGCGGCGTGCCGTCGCCGGCATCCGGCGGCGAATGGCCGCTATCGGCCCTTGAAGTCGGGTTTGCGCTTTTCGGCGAACGCCCTGACGCCTTCCTTCAGGTCATCGCTGTCCCTGACCGCATCGAGCAGCCGGCGCACCTCGGCAACCCCTTCCAGCGGCCCCTTCGGCATGGCGTCGCGGGCCAGTTTCTTCAGCGCCCGCACCACCAGCGGCGCGTTGGCGGCGATTTTGGCCGCCATCTCCTGGGCGAGTGCGACGTGCTGTCCCTTCGGCGCGACCTTGTTCACGAAGCCGATCTGGTAAGCACGCTCCGCCGACATTTCCTCGCCGACCAGGAGAAACTCCATGGCGATCTTGTGCGGCATCCGCGCCATCACCGAAGAGATGCCGCCGGCGGTGGTGCCGATCTTGCCTTCGGGGTAGATGAAGCGCGTCGTCTCCGATGCCACGCACATGTCCGCCATCTGCACCAGCACGAAGGCGCCGCCGACGACCCATCCGGATGTCGCGGCAATAACCGGCTTGTCGAGTTCGACCCCAAGGCCGGGCACCGCGTGCCACATGTTGACGGGAAGATCCCTGACGTCGGCGCCCACCGAAAAATACTTCTCTTCGGATGACGCAAGCACCGCAACACGGTCGTCGCTTTCGTGAAAGCGGAGCCAAGCCGCGCGCAGCTCGTCGCACAGGGCGTTGTTGAGCGCATTGTGCGCCGAAGCGCGATCCATCGTGATGGTAGCGACGTGGCCCGTGCTCTCGTAGCGAACAAGCTTCATGGCATTCCCCGCGACATCCGCACGATGGCGCTAATCGTTGTTTTTTACTTCTTCTCGGCGGGATCGCGATGCACGGGATCGATCCACAGCACGGTCTCCGGCTTTTCCACCGGCTCGATGTCGAGGTTGATGGCGACCGCCTCGCCGTCACTGCGCACCAGCACGCATTCCAGCACCTCGTCGCGGCTGGCATTGATCTCCTGGTGCGGCACGTAGGGCGGCACGAAAATGAAATCGCCGGGACCGGCTTCGGCGGTGAACTGCAGGTGCTCGCCCCAGCGCATCCGCGCCTTGCCCTTCACGACATAGATGATGCTTTCGAGATGGCCGTGATGATGCGCGCCGGTCTTGGCGTCAGGCCGGATCGTCACGGTACCCGCCCATAATTTCTGAGCGCCGACGCGGGCGAAATTGATCGCGGCCTTGCGGTCCATGCCGGCGGTTGAGGGCACGTTGGGATCGAGCTGATTGCCAGGAATGACGCGGACGCCGTCATGCTTCCAGCGTTCGTCATCGCCGTGCGAATGATCGTGATCGTGGGAGTGGTCGTGCGTACCGGTCATTGTGCGCCTTCTCGAAATATCGTTCGACCGAACGGTATCGAAAACCGGGGCTGCAAACCAGAGGATTAAGGCAGCCGGCGGCGCATGGGCGTCCCGGTTTTCGTCATGGCCGGGCTCGTCCCTCGCCCATCCACGCCCCGGCGCTGGCTGCGCATCAGCACCGTCTGGACATCACATCCGGATTGACGACATTCGTCGGCGTGCCCGCGGCATAGGCCAGGATCTGGTCGAAAATATCCGTGAACTGGATTTCGTATTCGTCGCGCGAGACGTAGCCGAGATGCGGCGTGCAGACGACGTTGTCCATGGTCAGGAGGGGATCGTTGACGTCCCGGAGCGGTTCCTTTTCATAGACATCGATCGCAGCCATGCCGGGCCGCCCAGCGCGCAGCGCATTGACCAGCGCGTTGGGCTCGATCAACGGCGCGCGGCTGGTGTTGACCAGCAGCGCCGAGGGCTTCATGCGCGCGAGATCTTCCGCCTTGACGATGCCGCGCGTGGCGTCGACCAGGCGCATGTGGAGCGAAAGCACGTCGCATCGTCCGAAGAAATCAGCCTTGCTGGCGGCGGTCTCGTAGCCGTCGGCACGGGCCTTCGCCATGGCCGGTTCGCGCGCCCATACCAGCACGTTCATGCCGAACGCCTTGCCGTAGCCGGCGACGACGGCGCCGATCCGCCCGTAGCCATAAATGCCGAGCGTCTTGCCGCGCAGCGTGTGGCCGACGCCGATCTGCCACTTGCCGGCCTTGAGCGCCGCCATCTGCTGCGGAATGGCGCGCATCGCCGCCAGGATCAGGCCCCAGGTGAATTCGGCGGTCGCATAGGACGGCGTATCGGCGTGCTGGCTGGATGACACGACAATGCCGAGCCGGGTGCAGGTGTCGATGTCGATATGCGGAAAGACACTGCGCTGGCTGATCAGCTTCAGTTTCGGCAGGCGCTCCAGCAGGGCGTTGCGAATCTGCGTGCGTTCGCGGATCAGCACCAGCGCCTCGGTGACGCGCAGCCGTTCCGCCAGCACGTCAACGTCCTGGACGTGATCGTTCCAGATGGTGACGTCGTGTCCGGCCAGCTTGCCGAAGCAGTCGAGGGTGCGCAGCGTGTCGAAATAATCGTCGAGGATCGAGACCTTCACGATGCGCCTCCCCCGTTGCGCGCGGTTACTTCACCGCCAGCAATTCGACGTCGAACATCAGCGTGGCATTCGGCGGAATGAGGCCGCCGGCGCCGCGCGCGCCATAACCGAGTTCAGGCGGAATGATCAGCGTGCGCTTGCCGCCGACCTTCATGGAGGCGACGCCCTCGTCCCAGCCGCCAATCACCCGGCGCTGGCCGATCGGAAACTCGAACGGCTCGTTGCGGTCCACGGAGGAGTCGAACTTCTTGCCCTTCTGGCCGTTCTCGTAGAGCCATCCGGTATAATGCATGACGCAAGTCTGGCCGGACTTCGGCGATGCGCCGGTGCCGACCTTGCTGTCGATGATCTGCAAGCCTGATGCTGTGGTCATGGGTTTTCCTGCGGTCTGGGCCGAAGCCATCCTGATGGCAACGGGCGTGGAAATCGCGGCCGCCACGGCGGCACATGCGGTCCGGATGATCGTGCGTCGGGAGAAGCGCATCTTTGTACCTCGTTCGAGAGACCGACGTCTCTAGCCCAAGGCGGCCTGTTTCGATAGCCATTTTTCAGCCGCCAGCCATGTCGCCATCGCGATCGATCGCGAAATCGCGCAGCAATGGCGGGGTTTTTCCGGCGATCAAGTCGCCGATCAGCCGCGCGGCAAGAAAGCTGAAGGTGATGCCGTTGCCGCCATAGCCGTAGGCCGCATACATGCCTTTGGCGCCGGGGACCGGGCCGATCAGGGGCAAGCCATCGGACGTCGTGCCGAACGTGCCGGCCCAGCGAAACTCGATGTCTGGCTTTGCGGCAGGCCAGAGCGCCGCGAGCCGTTGCGCGAGCGCGCGCGATTTTTCGGGAATTAGGCGGTCGCGCGGCTCCGGTTCGACGATTTCGGTGCTGTCCTCGCCGCCGACAATAATGCGTCCTGCATGCGTCGTTCGTGCGTAGAGATAGTTCGTTGCATCCTCCCAGATCAGCACGCCGTCGCTCCAGGCATTTTGCGGCTGTGGGGTCGTCGCAGTCGCCCAACTCGATGACACCGTGTGCACGGTGGAGCGAACGATGTCGGGCATGACATAGCCGGTGGCAAGAACGACGGCGCGCGCCTCGATCTCGCGATCGTTGGCAAGTCCGACATTGACCGAGCGCCCAGCGGCATCGAATGCGACGGCTTCTGCCTCGAACAACCGCGCACCGCGGGCAACGGCAGTCCCTAGCATGCCATGCGCGAGTCGCACGGGATCGGCATCGGCCGCGCCTTGGGAGACGATCGCTCCGGCACGCGCAAAGCCAAAGCTGTCGA
Organism: Bradyrhizobium sp. 170; assembly: GCF_023101085.1. Lineage (NCBI taxonomy): Bacteria > Pseudomonadati > Pseudomonadota > Alphaproteobacteria > Hyphomicrobiales > Nitrobacteraceae > Bradyrhizobium > Bradyrhizobium sp. 170. Next base: position 7,562,498 of record NZ_CP064703.1, read on the forward strand.
GCAATGTGCCGTGGTCGAGAAAATCGCCTGGCAGGCCGGCCCGCGTACGGTAACAATGTTCTTCGATGAGACTGGCACTGCTTTCGTCGGCCGCAAGATAGAGCGAATTTTTGTCCCGCATGTCGCAGGCGATGCAGAGTTGTCCGACCAGCGATTTCAGGCCGGCGACGGCCTCGAAGCTGGCGCGATAGGCCCGCGCCGCTCGCTCGAAGCCATAGGCTTCGCTCAACTGCCGCAACGGCCGATCGATTTCCCACAGCAGCATCGAGGTCGAAGCCGCGGTGCTGCCGTGCCCCGGCAACTCGCGATCGATGATGACCACGTCCAGGCCTTGCCGCGTCAGGCGCTCGGCGACGAGCGATCCCGTAATCCCGGCGCCGATAACGAGCGCGTCGCATTTGAGATTGTCGCGCACATAGAGGCGCGAAGGGTGGCCTGAGTTCGCAAACCACGGCGAGCGGCCGCCGCGCAGGTCGGCCTGTTCGGAATCATCTGAATCGAGAACGCTGATCGCAAACCCCTGACAACAGGCGGCCGTCCACTGCAATGTGAACGGCTCCGCTTCATCGCTTTAACGAAAGCGACGGCCCGTTGTTCCGGTGGCTGACGGCGCGAAGGCTCAATAGCCCAGCGCGCAACCGTCCTTGCGGGGATCGGAGCCGCCGGTCAGCGTGCCCTTGTCCCAATCGATCCAGATCGCCTGGCCGCCGCCGAGCGGGCCGACCACGCTGGTGGTCTTGTGGCCGATCTTCTTCAATCCCTCGACGATCTCGGCCGGCACGCTGTCCTCGAGCTGGTAGAAGCCCTCGTAATGCAGGCCGCGCGGCATATCGATGGCCTCCTGCACGTCGCAGCCATAGTCGAGGATGTTGGTCAGCACATGGCTTTGACCCACCGGCTGATACTGGCCGCCCATCACGCCGAACGGCATCACCGCGCGACCGTTTTTGGTGGCAAGGCTCGGAATGATAGTGTGCAGGGGGCGCTTGCCCGGCGCGATGCAGTTGGGATGGCCGGGCTGGATCCGGAAACCGCCGGCGCGGTTCTGCAGCAGGATACCGGTCTTGTTGGAAACGATCGCCGAGCCGAATGAATGCGCGATCGAGTTGATAAACGAGCAGACGTTGCGGTCCTTGTCGACCACGGTGATGTAGACGGTGGACGGATTCATTGGCGGCGCGACGTTCGGCAAATCGAGCAGCCGGTCCATCCTGATGTTCTTGATGTGCTCTTCGGCAAATTCCTTCGCGAGAATGCCGGCGACGTCGACATGAACCTGCTGGGGATCGCCGATATATTGCTCGCGCATCAGGTAGGCGATGCGCGCGGCTTCAGCCTCGAGATGGAAGCGTTCGATGCTGAGCGGAGCAAATTTGGTCAGATCGAAGCGCGAGAGGATGTTCAGCATCACCAGCATGGTAATGCCCGGGCCATTCGGCGGGCACTGCCAGACGTCGTGCCCCTTGTACATCGTGCCGATCGGCGACGTGGTTTCGGTCGAATGCGCGGCGAAATCTTCCAGCGTGTGCAGGCCACCGATGCCGCGGAGCGTCTCCACCATGTCGGCGGCGATCTCGCCGGTGTAGAACGCGTCGCGCCCGTTCTTGGCGATCGCACGCAGCGTCTTGCCCAGTTCCGGCTGATGAATGATGTCGCCGGCCACCGCCGGTTTTCCATGCGGCAGCAGATATCGCTCGGTGTTGGTGCCGTTCTTCAGTTTCTCGAACTGGTTCTTCCAGTCGAAGGCGATACGCGGCGCGACAATGTAGCCTTCTTCAGCGGCCTTGATGGCGGGCTGCAGCAGGGTGTCGAGCCCCATCTTGCCGTGGTCGCGCAGGATCGTGTCCCACGCATCGATCGCGCCGGGAATGCTCACCGAATGGGCCGACGTCAGCGGCACCGAGTGGATCTTGCGCTCCAGATACCATTCGACCTTGGCCGCCATCGGCGCGCGGCCGGAGCCGTTATAGGCGACGATCTTGCCCTCGCCCTTCGGCTGGATCAGCGCGAAGCAATCGCCGCCGATGCCGGTCGATTGCGGCTCGATCACCCCTAACAGCGCGCAGGCCGCCACCGCGGCGTCCGCCGCCGTGCCGCCCGCCCGCATCACGTCGATGGCGACAAGCGCGGCGTCTGGGTGCGACGTCGCCACCATCGCGTTCTGGGCATGGACCGTGGAGCGGCCGGCGAAATGGAAATTCCTCATCGCGAGTGCTTTCTTTTCAGCGCTTTTTCAATATTTCTTGGGCATCCCGCTGGGGACGATCGGGTGGGCTTACAGACGGTTCTTTGGCATATTCATCCCCAACTGGGCAATGGCTGGCATGCCAAGGTCCCGCGGTGGCAATACGCGGAATACGCAGGGCTTTACGGGGTTTCCCCTGCCCGGCCTGCCTGATAAACGGTCGCCATGCCGCTCAAGGTCGCCGCCCTCTACCAATTCGCCGCACTGCCGGATTTCCGGGAGCTGCGTGAGCCGCTGCGCGCGCTTGCGGCCGGCCATGGGATCAAGGGCAGCGTGCTGCTGGCGCATGAGGGGATTAACGGCACCGTTGCGGGCGGCGACGAAGCGATCGACGCGTTCGTCCAGGAGTTGCAGCACGGCACCCTCTTCGGTGGCCGGCTCGACAGTCTCGAACTCAAGTTTTCAAGCGCTTCCGAGATGCCGTTCCAGCGGCTGAAGGTCCGCCTGAAAAAGGAAATCGTCACGCTCGGAGATACTGCTGTCGATCCGACGCGGCAGGTTGGCACCTATGTCGAGCCGTCGGACTGGAACGAACTGATATCAGCACCCGACACGCTGGTGATCGATACCCGCAACGCCTTCGAGGTGGCGATGGGCACGTTCGAAGGGGCGGTCGATCCCGGTCTCAAGAGCTTTGGCCAGTTCAAGGAATTCGCCGCGCAGCAACTCGACCCGGCGAAGCACAAGAGGATCGCGATGTTCTGCACCGGCGGCATCCGGTGCGAGAAGGCCAGCGCCTATCTGCTGGCGCAAGGCTTCAATGAGGTCTACCACCTCAAGGGCGGCATCCTGCGCTATCTCGAAGGCGTGCCGGAAGAAGAGAGCCGCTGGCGCGGCGAATGCTTCGTATTCGACGAACGTGTGGCGCTGGGCCACGGGCTGCGGCAGCGACGACCGAACGATGGCTCCCATGAGTGATGCCGACGACTTAAGCGAGCGCATTGACGCGCTGGAAATGCGGCTGACCTATCAGGACGTGACCATCGAGACGCTGAACCAGACGATCACCGCGCAGTGGGTTGAGATCGACAGGCTGACGCGCCAGGTTGCCGAACTGAAAGAGCGCCTTCAGGAAGCCGAAAGCAACGCGCCGGGTCCTGCGAACGAGCCGCCGCCGCATTACTGAGATTTGCGTCAGCGGAAGACGGCGCGGACCTTGTCCCACAGCGTTTCGCTTGCACGATCGCCATCGGCTTTCGACGGTGCAGGCTGCGCGGCGCTCACGGGGTCGGACGCCGGAAACGTATCCACCAGCCCGGCCTCGAGCTTTTCGTGGGTCTCCCGATCGGCTTTCTGCGCTTCACGGGGATCTTCGGCGTGCTTGTCATGCGCCGCAGGATTGAATTTCTGAGCCATCGGGGACCTCCATGGATGAGATAACGGCGCGGTTTTACGCCAGTTCCATATTTCGCTCCGGTATCCCTCCTTGGCCCGGGAGGAACCTGCGTGTATCAGAGGCGCAAATCTCCGCCGTCCCGCAGGAACCTTTAGATTGTCCCAGAAATCCGCCGTGAAACCTTTTATCGAAGTGCTGTCCGGCCGCAGGCAGAAGGTGCCGCCTGCGTGGATGATGCGCCAGGCTGGCCGCTATCTCCCCGAATATCGCGAGCTACGCGCCAAGGCCGGGAGTTTTCTCGACCTCTGCTTCACGCCGGAATATGCCACCGAGGTGACGCTGCAGCCGATCCGCCGTTTCAACTTCGACGCCGCGATCATCTTTTCCGACATTCTCGTGATCCCCTACGCGCTCGGCCGCTCGGTGCGCTTCGAGGCCGGCGAAGGCCCGCGGCTCGATCCGCTGGACACGCCGGAGCAGGTGACCACGCTGGCTCGCGATGCCGATTTCGGCAAGCTCGAGCCGGTCTATGAGGCGCTGCGTCGCGTGAAGCGCGAACTCGCGCCTGAGGTCGCGCTGATCGGCTTCTGCGGCGCGCCGTGGACGGTCGCAACCTACATGGTTGCGGGACAAGGCACGCCGGATCAGGCGCCGGCGCGAATGATGGCCTATCGCCATCCCGAAGCGTTCGCTGAAATCATCGACGTGCTGGTCGAGAACTCGATCCAGTATCTGCTCGGCCAACTCGAGGCCGGCGCGGACGCGTTGCAGATATTCGACACGTGGGCCGGCGTACTGCCGCCGCGCGAGTTCGAGCGCTGGTCGATTGAGCCTGCGAAACGCATCGTCGCGGGCGTGCGCGCGAAAGCGCCTGACGCGAAAATCATCGGCTTTCCGCGCGGTGCCAGCGCCATGCTGCCGGCCTATGTGGAAGCGACCGGCGTCAATGCCGTCAGCATCGACTGGGCGGCCGAGCCTTCCATGATCCGCGAGCGCGTGCAAAGCCGCGTCGCGGTTCAGGGAAATCTCGATCCGCTGGCGCTGATCGCGGGCGGTGCGGCGCTGGACCGCGCCGTCGACGACGTGCTGGCGAACTACGCAGCTGGACGGCTGATCTTCAACCTCGGCCACGGCATCCAGCCGGAAACCCCGATCGCCCATGTCGAGCAGATGCTGAAGCGGGTGCGGGGGTATAAGGGGTGACGTCTGACACCGTCGTCATGCCCGCGAAGGCGGGCATCCAGTAATCGCCGGCCGCAGTTTGAATCGAGATGTCACGGCGTACTGGATCATCCGCCTTCGCGGATGATGACAACGGTATTTGCCGCGGGCGGCGTGCCTTACCGCGCATCCTCCAGGATCATATCGGACGCCTTCTCCGCGATCATGATGGTCGGCGCGTTGGTATTGCCCGACATCAGGTCCGGCATAACAGACGCATCGACCACGCGCAGGCCTTCGATGCCGCGCACGCGCAAGCGCTGGTCGACGACGGCGAGCGCATCGCTGCCCATGCGACAGGTCGAGGTCGGGTGATAGACCGTGCTGCCGGTGCGGCGGCAGAAATCCAGCAACTCGTCGTCGCTCTGCACCTTCGGACCGGGATCGACCTCCGCGACTGCGTAGGCCTTCAGCGCGGGTGCTGCGAGAATCTTGCGCAGGATGCGGATGCCGTCGATGAAGGCGCGGCGATCGGTTTCTGTTGCGAGATAGTTGATGCGGATTTCCGGCGGCACGGAAGCATCGGCGCTCTTGATGCGCAGCGAGCCGCGGCTTTCGGGGCGCAACTGGCAGACCGATGCGGTGAACCCGGAAAGCGCGTGAAGCTTCTCGCCCATCTTGTCCGTCGAGAACGGCAGGAAGTGAATCTGAATATCGGGCGAGGCCAGCCGCGGACTGGTCTTGAAGAACGCGCCCGAAGTTCCGGCGGCAATCGTCAACGGCCCCTTGCGCAAGGCGGCGTACTGAATGCCCGCCATCACCCTGCGTACCGGATTGTTGACCACGTCGTTGAGCGTGACCTTCTGCGCACAGCGCGTAATCAAGCGCACCTGCAAGTGATCCTGCAGATCGTTGCCGACGCCCGGCGCGTCGAGCACGATCTCGATGCCGTGCTGCTTCAACAAGTCGGCCGGTCCCACGCCGGAGAGCTGCAGCAGCTGCGGCGAGTTATACGCGCCGCTGGAGACCAGGATTTCCTTGCGCGCCCGCGCGGTGCGCACGCGACCGTCCTGCTTGTATTCGACCGCCTTCGCGCGCCGCCCTTCGAACAGTATGCGCTGCGCCAGCGCCGAAGTCTCGACGTGCAAATTGCTGCGGCTCTTCGCCGGACGCAGATAGGAGAACGCCGTGCTGGCGCGGCGGCCGCGCCTTGTCGTGGTCTGGAAAAATCCCGCGCCTTCCTGGGTTGCGCCGTTGAAATCGGGATTGGTCGGAATGCCGGTCTCGGCGGCGGCGACGACGAAAGCCTCCGACAGCGGGTCGGCGTGACGCCAGTCGGAAACCGGCAGCGGGCCGCCGCTGCCGTGGTATTTGTCCGGACCGCGCTGTTGGTTCTCGGCCTTCTTGAAATAGGGCAGCACGTCGTCATAGCCCCAGCCGGCATTGCCGCGCTGACGCCAGCGATCGTAATCCTCGTGCTGGCCCCGCACATAGAGCAGGCCGTTGATCGAGCTCGAACCGCCGAGCACTTTTCCGCGCGGCTGGAACACCTGCCTGCCGTTCAAGCCCGGCTCGGGCTCGGTCTGGTACATCCAGTTGACGGATTTCTCCTTGAACAGTTTTCCATAGCCGAGCGGCACGTGGATCCAGAGATTGCTGTCTTTCGGTCCGGCCTCCAGCAGCAAGACAGAATGCTTGCCGTCGGCGCTCAGGCGATTGGCGAGCACGCATCCGGCCGAGCCGGCGCCGACGATGACGTAGTCGAATTCGGCAGCTTCATTGTTCTTGTTCATTTGTTTCCCCGCACGCAACCCGAGAGAGGTAGCGGGGCCGTCACGGGCGGTCAATTGCCTCCCGGTCGCGGGCGGGGAGAAAGCGGTTACGCCGGCTGTTTTGCGAGTTTCAGGAAGTCCGGCGGCCGGCGTTCGGCGAACGCGACAAAGGCCTCGCGCGCCTCGGCGGTTTTCAGGCGTGCCGCGAACTGCTCGCTTTCCGCCTTGATCTGCGCCATGAGAAGCTCCGGATTGCGCATCAGACGTTTCGTCGTGCTGACGGCACCCGCCGGCTGTTTCGCCAGCCGGGATGCCAACGCCTTCGCTTCAGCGTCGAGTTTGTCGAGCGGCACCACCCGGTTGGCGATCCCCCACGCAAACGCGGACCTGGCATCGACGGCGTCACCGAGCGCGAACATTTCGAAGGCGCGCGCATAGCCGATGCGGAGCGGCATCAACAGGCTGGAAGACGCTTCCGGCACCAATGCGAGATTGACGAACGGCGTCGACAGCAGCGCGTTCTCGGCCAGCACGACCAGATCGCAATGCAACAGCATCGTGGTGCCGATGCCGACGGCGCGCCCCTGGACGGCGGCGACCAGTGGGCGGCTCGATTTGGCGAGCGCCTGCAGGAAACGGCCGACATGCCGCTCGCCCTGAACCGCGCCTGTCGCGATGGCGGCGAACTCGCCGACGTCGTTACCTGCGGTGAACATGTCGCCCTCGCCGCGGATCAGGAGGACGCGGACGGATGGATCGGTCTCCGCGCCTTCGATTGCGTTAGCCAGCGCGCCGTACATCGCATTGGTCAGCGCATTCTTCTTGTCGGGGCGGGCCATCGTCAGGCTCAAAATCCCGTCGCTCTTCTCGATCTTGATATGCTCGGTCATTCGTCTTCTCCTCTGGGAAATCTGATTTGCATGGTGGTGAGCCAGCGCGCGACGGCGTCGATCTCGGCGTCCGTAAATCCGTCCGTGAGGCGCGCGTTGACCTCAGCGAGCCCCGCTTTCGACTGCGCCATCGCCGCGCGACCGGCCGGCGTCAGCCAGAGACGCCATGCGCGCCCGTCATCCGGATCGGCCCGCCGCTTGATCAGGTTCGCCGCCGTCATCCGGTCAACGAGCCCGCTGATGCCCGGTGGTCCGAGATCGAGCGCCGCGCCCGCCTCGCCCATCAACACGCCATCGCGCCGACCCAGAATGAACAGCAAACCGGACTGAGCTGCCGTTACCCCGCTGTGCTGGGTTCGCGCCGCCATCCAGCGCTGCAGCCGGCGCTGCGCAACGTTGAGCAGGAACACCAGGCGATGCTCGCGACGTGCGGTCATCAGAAAACCGGGCCAGGGATTTTATTTCGCATGCGAACTATCTACGTTAGCGCCGGACCATTGTCACCATGATTTCTGAATCCTGATCCCCGACAAACGGCGCCGGGGCGCCGCAGCCAGATTAGAAAACTGAAGCATTACCAATGCGCTAGAAGAAAAATCGATTTTCGATTGACGCTTTCAGGTTCCCTCGCCAATCTGCGCCGCCATGAGCAGCATCGGGTTGAGTTTTGGTGAGAACCCTGCCGGCGAACGGCCGCGAAGCCTGACATCCGCCGTTCAGGAGCGGCTGCGCGCGGATATTCTTTCGACTCGGCTGTTGCCCGGCCAGAAGCTGCATATCGCTGGGCTCGCCAAGCAGTTTTCGGTCAGTCTCGCCGCGGTGCGCGAGGCACTGTCGCGGCTGGTCGCCGACGGGCTGGTGCAGGCCTCCGACCAGCGCGGCTTTCGCGTCAGCCCGGTATCATCAGCCGACCTTCGCGACGTGACGCAAACCCGCGTCGATATCGAAGGGCTGGCGCTAAGGCGCTCGATCGAGCGCGGCGACGCGGCATGGCTTGCCTCGGTGGAGAAATCGTTCGCGGCGCTGTGCGCCGTTCCCCACACCTATCCCGACGATCCGACGCATCACTATGAGGAATGGGTGGTGCGGCACCGCGTCTTCCACCGCACGCTGGTGAACGCCTGCGGCTCGCAATGGCTGCTCGGCTTTCGCGATGTGCTGCACGAGCAGAGCGAGCGATATCGGCGGCTCGCGATCCGGCGCAACAGCGAAAAATCCCGCAACGTCGAGGCCGAACACGCGGCCATCGTGCGGGCCACCCTCAAGCGCGATGCCGATGCCGCGGTCGCGGCGCTCTCGAAGCATTTCATGACGACCATGCACCTCGTCGAGCTCGCCACGCCGAAAACATTCGGAGGTGGCGACACCGCCTGACCGCTCGAAGACCAAACCAATCAAGAAAAAAGCAAAAGGGAAACGTCACAATGAAGATCACGCGACGCCACATCCTGGCAACGATCACGATAGCCACCGTGCTTGGCGCATCGGGCATGGCGCAGGCCGCCGACACCGTCCGCATCGGCCTTCCCACTAAAACCTACTGGCCGACCACGATCGCGGAAACCGCGGTACGCCAAAAACTGTTCGAGAAGGAAGGCATCGCGGCGGAGCTTACGATCTATCGCGGCGGCGCCGAGACTTTTGAAGCGATGGCGGCAGGCGCCGCCGACGTCATTCTCGACGCCACCTCGCTGGTATCGGCCGGGCGCAAGAAGGGCGTGAACTCCAAGGTGCTCGCCAGTGCCGCCACGGGCTATTACGGCTGGCAATTGATGACGCTTTCGAAATCGACGCTCGGCGTCAACGATCTGAAAGGCAAGAAGGTCGCCATCACCTCCGCGGGCTCCGGCTCGGACCTGCTGGCGCTGTGGACCCAGCAGGACAAGAAGGTCGAATTCACCCGTGTGCCCGTCGGCGGCGGCGGGCTGGTGCCGAACCTGCTCGCCGGCAATGTCGACGCGGCCGTGGTCTACTCACCGCTGAGCTTCCAGATTTCCAAATCGGGCGAAGCGCGCACCATCCTCGACTTCTCCAGGGAGGTGCCGCCGAACCTCGCCGCCGGCTGGATCGCGCTCGACAAATACGTGCAGGACAAGCCGCAGATGGTCCAGAAGACGCTGAACGCGCTCTATGGCGCGCTGATGTTCATGCGCGCCAACAAGGAAGCCTCCGTCAAACTGATTACCGAGCTCTATGAAATCCCCGCCGAGATCGCGGCGCTGGAATATGAAAACACGATTCTGAAGCTGGAAACCGACGGCAGCATGGAGGGTGCGAAGATTCCTGAGCAGCTCCAGCTCGCGCTCGACATGGCCAAGGCCGGCGGCATGAAGGATCTTGGGCCGGCGGCGGAGATCATCTCGACGCAGTTCAAGCCGGTTCCGACCAAGCCCTGAGGCGGCGCGATGCGCGGATTAGGCGTAAAGGCGGCGCGGGTCGCCATTGTGGTGGCGCTGTTTGCGGTATGGGAAATCCTGTCGCGCAGTGGCATCGTCAATCCGCGCCTGCTCCCTTCCGCCTCCGACACGCTGGCAACGCTCGGTGAGCTGCTGCAGCGGGCGAGCGTGCGCAAGGATCTTGCGGTCACCGCAACAGAAGTGGTGACCGCGTTCGCGCTCGCCGTTCCCGTCGGCGCGCTGATCGGCTTCCTAATCGCGGAGAACCGCTATTTTTCCGACGTGGCAAAGCCGCTGCTGTTCTTCGCCTTCAGCATTCCGAAATCGATCTTCCTGCCGATGTTCATCCTGGTGTTCGGCGTCGGCTTTGCGCAGAAGGTCGGCTTCGGTTTCTTCTCGACCATCTTCATCGTGATCATGTCGACCACGACGGCGGTCGAGTCGGTCAAGGTCGAGCATCTAACGGTCGCCCGCTCCTATGGCGCGACGCCGATGCAGACCGCCTTCCGCGTCTATCTGCCGAGCATGCTCCCCGTTCTGCTGGAGGCGCTGCGGATCTCGATGATCTTCAATCTCACCGGCGTGATCCTCGCCGAAATGTACGCCTCGCGCGACGGCATCGGCCATCAGATCGCGACCTGGGGCGAGAATTTTCAGATGAAGCAGTTGCTGGCCGGCGTGCTGATGATCGCCGCCATCGCGATTGCCTTCAATGAACTGGTCAGATGGGTGGAAACACGATGCAGCCATTGGCGAACATAACCCCGCTGAAGCCGGCCGGCGCGGTCGAGGTCCGCAATGTCGGGCAGATCTTCAAGACCACGACGCAGGACGTCGTCGCGCTGGAGGACGTTTCGCTCGACGTCAAGCCCGGCCGCTTCGTCGTGCTGGTCGGCCCGAGCGGATGCGGCAAGTCGACGCTTCTGATGATGATGGCCGGCCTGCGCCAACAGACCTCGGGCACCATCTCCATCAGCGGCGCGCCGATCCCCGAGCCCGACCCGAACCGGGTCGGCGTGGTATTTCAGGAGCCGAGCCTGTTTCCCTGGCTGACGGCGGAAGAGAATGTCGAGTTTCCGCTGGCGCTGCGCCGCGTCGCCAAGAGCGAACGCCGCGCCAAGGCGCAGGATGCGCTCAAACTCGTCGGCCTCGACGGTTTCGGCAAGCGCCATCCGCATGAATTGTCCGGCGGCATGAAGCAGCGCGTCTCGATCGCGCGCGGGCTGGTGCAGGACCCGCCGGTGCTGCTGATGGACGAACCGTTCGCCGCGCTGGACGAACAGACCCGCATGACCATGGGCGACGAGCTGCTGCGGATCTGGGCGGCCACCGGCAAGACCGTGGTATTCGTCACCCACAGCCTGACCGAAGCGGTCTATCTCGCCGACGAGGTGATCGTGATGTCGCCACGCCCCGGCCGCATCGTCGATCATCTGCAGGTCTCGCTGCCCCGCCCGCGCACCTATGAGATGCTGAGCGGCGACGCGTTCGGCACCTTGCGCGACCGCATCTGGCGGCATATCCGCAAATCGGCATGAGGCTGACATGAGCGCTGCAACGCTTCGCAGATTAATCGTGATCGGCCTGATTGCGCTGTGGGAAATCCTGCCGCGCGCAGGTCTCATTCCCGAACTGTTCCTGCCATCGCTGTCGTCGACACTCGCGGCTGGCTGGAACGAGGCGGGCGAATACGGCCATGCCCTTGCCGTGACGCTCTACGAGGTCGCGATTTCGATGGCGTTCGCCTGCGGCGGCGGCATCCTGTTAGGGGCCATCGTCGGCAGCCTGCCGCGGCCGCGCATCCTGATCATGCCGATGGTCTCGAGCCTCTATGCGGTGCCGCTGGTCATCCTCTATCCCGTCTTCACCGTGTGGCTCGGCATCGGCTCGGAATCCAAGATCGCATTCGCCTCGATCTACGGCTTCCTGCCGACGATGCTGGCGACCGCCGCCGGCATCCAGACCATCGATCCGCAATTGCTGCTCGCCGCCCGCAGCATGGGCGCGACGCTGAGCCAGCGGCTGGTTCGCGTGATCATTCCGGCGGCAATCCCGACCGTGCTGTCGGGCCTGCGCGTCGGCGGCGCACTCGTGATCGTCGGCGTTGTCGTGTCCGAGATGCTGATTTCGTCCGCCGGCATCGGCTATCTGATCTCGCGCTACCGCACCATTCTGGACAGCCCGCATGTGTTTGCCGGCGTTCTCCTGGTGCTTGCGATGGCGATTGCCTTCAACGCCGCGATCAAATGGATCGAGCGCAAGGCCGCAATCTGGCAGACGGGGTCACGTTCCGGCCAGCGCGCCGCCGACGAGATCACCGCCGGCGCCATCCAGCCTGCGACCTGACGGAGCAGCGGCGTGTTCGATCTGACGCTGACATTCGACAATGGTCCCGAGCCCGGCGTGACGCCGCGCGTGCTCGACATCCTGCGCGAACGCGGCATCAAGACGACCTTCTTCGTGATCGGCGAAAAGCTTGGCGACCCCGAACGCCGTCGGCTTGCGGCGCGCGCACACGGCGAGGGCCACTGGATCGGCAATCACACTTTTACGCACACGGTGCCACTCGGGCAGCAACATGATCCCGATGCGGCACAGCATGAGATCGGCCGGACGCAGGATGCGATCGGCGACCTCGCGCACCCACAGCGATGGTTCCGGCCGTTCGGCGGCGGCGGCAATCTCGACGCGCGGCTGCTGAAGCCTTCCGTGGTCGAATATCTCGCCCGCAACAAGCATAGTTGCGTGCTCTGGAACGCGATCCCGCGCGACTGGGACGATCCGGACGGCTGGGCCGACCGGGCCCTGGAGCAGTGCCGGTCGCAGCCGTGGAGCCTCATGGTTCTGCACGACCTGCCCAGCGGCGCGATGAACCATCTCGAATGTTTTATCGACCGCGCCGGGAAAGCCGGCGCGCGCTTCCACCAGGACTTTCCGCCTGATTGCGTTCCGATCCGTTCGGGCAAAATCGTGCGATCCATCGAACCCTATGTGTCCTCTATCGAAGAAGGTACCGAATAATGAAGATCGCGAGTTTCAAGGCAGGTCCGACGGCAACATACGGCCTGGTAACAAATGCCGGCATCATCGACGCCGGCAAGCGGCTGAAGGAGTGGCCAACCCTGAAGACGTTGCTCGCGAACGGATCGCTCAATGCCCTCGGCGCGCTGCAAGGCGAACGGCCGGACTACGCGTTTGCCGAAATCGAGTTGCTGCCGACCGTTCCCGATCCGGACAAGATATTCTGCATCGGCGTCAACTACGCCACGCATCTCGCCGAAAGCGGCCATCCCACCCCGCCGCACCCGATGATCTTCACCCGTTTCGCCAACAGCCAGGTCGGCGGCGGCCAGCCGATGATCCGGCCGCTCGAGTCCGAGCGCTTCGACTATGAGGGCGAGATGGCCGTCATCATCGGCAAGGCCGGCCGCCGCATTTCGCGCGAGACAGCGCTGGCGCATGTCGCTGGTTATGCCTGCTACAATGACGGCAGCATCCGCGACTGGCAGCGCCACACCTCGCAATTCGCACCGGGGAAGAATTTCGTCGGCACCGGTGGTTTCGGTCCGTGGATGGTCACGACAGACGAGATCCCCGACATCAGCAAGCAGACCATCGCGACCCGCCTCAACGGCGTCGAGGTGCAGGCAGCCCCAATCTCGGACCTCGTTTTCGACGTCCCTGCCCTGATCGCCTACTGCTCGACTTTCACCGAGCTCGTCCCCGGCGACGTCATCGTGACCGGCACCACCGGTGGCGTCGGCGCCTACCGCACGCCGCCGCTCTGGATGAAGGATGGCGATGTGGTCGAGGTCGAGGTGTCGGGCATCGGCGTGCTGCGCAATCCGGTCAAGGATGAGGCCGCGGCCGCTGCGACGCGCGCCGCCTGAAGTGAGCGGGAAAATGACAAGAGCAAGGAGATACTCATGAACCTGCCAAAGCACCTGCTGCCGACCACCGTCGTCGGTAGCTATCCGCAGCCGGAATGGCTGGTCGATCGCGCGATGCTGTCCAAGGTGGTGCCGCGCACGCGCCTGCATGCGATGTGGCGGCTGCCGGCCGAGCACCTGGAGGAGGCGCAAGACGACGCCACTATTGTCGCCATCAGGGACATGGAGCGGGCCGGCATCGACATCGTGACCGATGGCGAAATCCGCCGCGAGAGCTACTCCAACCGATTTGCGACGGCGCTCGAAGGCATCGATGACGAAAATCCGGCGATGATCACCTCGCGCAGCGGGCACCAGACGCCGGTGCCGCGCGTCACAGGCCCGGTGAAACGCCGCGGCCCGGTCGAGCTGCACGACATGAAATTCCTGCGCCAGAACACTGATCGCGCAGCAAAAATCACCCTGCCCGGCCCGTTCACGATGAGCCAGCAGGCCAAGAACGAATTCTACAAAGACGACGAGGAACTGGCGATGGCCTTCGCCGCCGCCGTCAACGCCGAAGCGCTCGACCTGCAAAAGGCCGGCGCCGACGTGATCCAGCTCGATGAGCCCTGGGTGCGCAACAATCCCGACCTTGCCCGCCGCTATGCGGTGAAGGCGATCAACCGCGCGCTGGAGGGCATCACCGTGCCGACCGTGGTGCATCTGTGCTTCGGCTATGCCGCGGTCGTGCCCGGCTCGACCAAGCCGGCCGGCTATTCCTTCCTCGCCGAACTCGCCGATACCAGCGCCGAGCAGATCTCGATCGAGGCGGCGCAGCCGAAGCTCGACCTCGGCGTGCTCAGGGATTTGTCGTCGAAGAAGATCATGCTCGGCGTGCTCGACCTCGGCAATCCCGAGATCGAATCCGCTGATGTCGTGGCTGGCCGGATCCGCAACGGCCTCAAGCATGTCGCCGCCGACCGGCTGGTGATCGCGCCCGATTGCGGCATGAAATACATGCCGCGCCATACAGCGTTCGGAAAACTGAAGGCGATGTGCGACGCGGCGGCGATCGTCCGCAAGGAGATCAGCTAAGCGGCTTGCCCTGCAGCCACGCCGCGCCGCGGGCATATAGAGCCTCGACCTCCGGTCCCTTCAGGCCGGGCATGTCGCGCTTCACGGTGTAGCCGATGCGGGTCTGCAAATAAGCGAGGTGCCGGTAGCCCGGCGGAAACTGCTCGAGCAGCGCCTTGTCGAGAACGGGCGCCGTGCCGGGCGTGACCGGGTCCATGCGGTCCTTCTCATAGATCGGCTGGCGCAGCACGATGCCCCAGCGGCCCTCGCGCTTTTCGAGGAAGTCGTAGAACCGCCCGGTGCAGAGCACGTCACACAGCACGCCCTCGACCTCGGCGCGTTGCGAGATCGTCATCTTGGTCTGCGAGATGGCGCGGTGTCCGGCGAGGTCGACCGAGATGCCGCCGAGGAAATGCAGGATGCTGACGCCCTTGGCCCATGCCTGCTTGCTGATCTCGATGAACTCGTCGCCGGTGCCCTGCGTCCAGGTCGCCATCATGCGGCCGTCGGGATGCCAGACCGTGCGAAAACGCTCCCAGTCGCCGGCATCGCGCCAGATCGCCCAGTTCTGCAGCAATTCCCGGATCAGGCGGTCATCTTCAATCTCGGCGTGACTTCCGGGCATGCGGGCGTTTCCCCTTGGGACGTATTTCTCAAGCGTCTATGAGACATAGCCGCGGCGGACGCCCGCTGACAAGTCGGGTAGACCGGGGAGTTAGCTAACGCCCCGGCGCCTTCACAACAGCTTCGCGCGGACGAACAGTGCGCGCAGGGCGTTGGTCGCCTGCACGGTCAGCATCGCGTTGCCGGCGGCGCCATGCAGGGAGCTCACGGCATCGGCATGCAGCGAGCGAAACTCGATCCATTCGATCGAACTGAGATTGGTGATGAACCGGTAGGCCTGGCCGACGGTCCCGATCGATACCGTCTTGCCGTTCAGGTTGATCTTGAAGACCGCCCGCAACGGAGTGTCGCAGTCGGAAGCGCCACTTGCGACGACTGTCATGACGGGGACGGTGAACGCCGCGACGCGGTGAGGCCTTCCTTGAGGCTCGGCACGACGACGAGACGCTTGACCTCGCCGTTCCGGTACGCTGTCAGGAACCTGTCATAATCCTTGATCGAGACGCAGCCGTTGGAATCGCCGTTGGGACCAAGCAAATAGCTGTGCACGAGCAGGCCCGTTCGCCCGTGCATTTCGTTTTCGCCCACCGGAGTCATGCGCAGCGCCGCGACGCCATGAAACAGCTTTTCACGCGGCTTGAGGTCGTAGACGTTTGGCGGCGTCGCGCCGACCATCCGCTGGTCGACATAGGCCGGATTGTCCATCAGGCCGCCCAGCCCCGAGTGTGCCTCGAGCTTGGTGCCGTTCGGCAGGTAAACGGCGCGGGCCGAAATGTCGTAGACCGCCGTCTGACCGTCGTAGCCGAGCGCCGTCAGATCCTTGCGCTCGCCGAGCAGCCCATCCCCCGGCGTCAGCGATGCCAGCGAGAAGCGCATCGGCACCAGATCGGCGAGCTTCTCGAACATGGTGCGGTTATCCGACGAAACCGGCGCGGGGGCGCTTCCCGTTGACTGAAGATTGGCCAGGACCGGCCGGGCTCTTGGCAGCGGGATTGCCGCCTCGACCGTCGGAGCGGACGGCGCGGGTTCAGCATTCTGCTCCTCAGGCGATTGCCTCCCCAACATGCTTTCGATGTGGCCGAACTGCGCATCGAAATCCGGGCGCTCCGAACGGGCGGCGGGACGCCAGGGGTAGTTGATGGCGAGCGAACGGCGCGCCGAGCCCGGGCCAAAGCGCTCGTCGAACGAGGAAGTGCTGCCGACATTCGCGGATGCGGGATTGATCCAGGCAGCCGGATCGAAATCGGTTACCCACGCGGCCAGCCCCAGCGCCATCGCAAGCGCCGCTGTGCCGAATGCCGCTTCGCGGAGCAAACGGGTACCGCGGCTCGAAGCAGGCCCGGCTGTGCTGGTCGTCCTTCTATCCATCCGTCCCCGGCTCGGCGCTTCGGAATCACGTCTGATTCCTAATGGATTCACCGAATAAGTCCCACCATAATGCAAACCAAAGTAAGGCATAATCGAGACAAGCGCTCGCTGCCATGCCGCCATCATGACCGGCCGAATTGGCGGATTCAAGCCATGTAATGGTAAACCGGGCCGGGATTCCCAGGCGGGGCCACACTCAGGGCCGCAGAACCGGATTGGTATTCGGCGCGGGCGCCACTTCCATCTCGGCGTGCTCCGGTAGCTTGTCGGCGTGCACTGCGAGCGCCGGTCCGATCCAGATCGGATCGGCCTCATGATCCCGGCGCGGGTTGGTCGTGTTTGGATGGACCAGAACGCTCAGTTTGCCATGATTGAGCATCAGCCAGGGCACCAGTTCGGGGAATATCTCCCGGGCAAAGGCCACCTGGTACATGGCCTGATCGTGCGGGCCGACCTTGACGTCGTGCCAGCGTCCGAGCGTGACCGAGAAACGCTCCCCGATCCAGGCGCGCAGCTGCTCGGCCTCGGCCCGCGTGGTCGCCGGATCGTAGTAGATATGGGCGTGGTAGCTCGCGATCTCGCCTAATGGTCGCGGACCGTCCGCCCCCGGCTCACCCGTCATTGCCTGTGCTCCACGTCATCGTTACCCCGCTGATGATCGCTGCAACCGGCGGCGTGGTCAATGTGCGGTGTCAGCCGGGGGGCGGAAGCGCTTCTCGACATTGCGCTTGATGACACACCCATCGGCTGATCCTTGGCGCGCGGTCAGCCCGACCGCTTCTTGCTGCTCTCGAAGACGGTCATACCGGCGGCGGGGTCGAGGTCAACCTCGGTTGCCTCCGTCAGGCGCGCCATCGTCATGTAGAAACCGATCGCCAGGATCGACTCGACGATCTCCTGCTCGCTGAAATGCTGGCGCATCGCGGCGAACACCGGTGCGGCAACACGCACGTTCTCGATGACTTCCCGGCCGAACGCCAGCAGCGCCTGTTCGGCGGCATTGAACGCGGCGTCCTCGTATTTGCCCTGTTCGATGCAGTCGATCTGCTTTTGCGTGACGCCTACGCCGAGCGCGATCGGCACATGCTGTCGCCATTCATAGACGCCGTGCTCCCACTGCGCGACCTGAAGAATTAGCAGTTCGCGATTGACATGGCTGAGCTTCTGGCGATGGAGGATCGAATTGGCGAACCGCATCGCCGGAATGAAATTGGCCTCGGCATGCGCCATCATTTTGAAGATGTTCAGAACGACCGGCATCCTGTCAAAGGACGTGCGCACGTCGCCGCTGGTTGCCGCCGGGTCGATCAAAGGAAGTCTTGCCATCCGCTTGTTCCTTACGTTTTTTGTTTCTTTCTACCGCTGCGCGCTTCCGCGCACGGGCCCGAACTTACTATTACCGCGCGATACGCGCATCGCTCAGCGTCCGCCGACTTCGCGGATGGGATCGGAGCCGTCCCAACCGGCGGCGACCTTGCGGATATGCTCGAAGAAACTCCCCTTGCTACCGCTGATGTCGGATATTTCGACAACGGTGCCGGGATGGGCCTGCGTATCGAAATAGGCAAAGCGGCCCTTTTCGCCGCCGATCTGTCCTTCGTGCCCCACCTTATAGCCAAGCGACAGCGCACGGTCGTAGAGGGCCTGATAATCACGCGTCCAATACGACATATGCTGCAAGCCTTCGTGGCCCGAGTCGAGAAATTCCTTGTACATTGAGGGCGCGTCGTTGCGCTGCTGGATCAGCTCGATCTGGAGATCGCCGGAATTAGCGAGCGCCACGCTCATCTCCATGGCGGAGTCCTGGCCGCGGTGGCGGAAGTAATCGGTCTTGACCCGATCGATATAGTACCAGGGCCCGACGCCCATCACGTTGACCCAGTGGTCCATGGCGGCGCGGATGTCCCGCACGATATATCCGTTCTGGCAGACTGCACCAAAGATACGGCTCATGACGACCTTCCGTGTGTTTATCGGCGGTACATCGTTTCCGCCTTCTCATTCGTCTTTCGCGTTCAGCCG
Organism: Bradyrhizobium sp. 170; assembly: GCF_023101085.1. Lineage (NCBI taxonomy): Bacteria > Pseudomonadati > Pseudomonadota > Alphaproteobacteria > Hyphomicrobiales > Nitrobacteraceae > Bradyrhizobium > Bradyrhizobium sp. 170. Next base: position 7,581,258 of record NZ_CP064703.1, read on the forward strand.
ATCGACCTGCCGCCGTCGATGACGAGTTCGGTGCCGGTGACGTAGCGGCTCTCGTCGCTGGCGAGCCACAGGATGCCGTTGGCGATATCTTCTGGCGCGGCCTTGTACCCGAGCGGGACGGCGCGTTCGGTCAGCTTATCCAGCGTCGGACCGCGCTCCCGTCCGCCGTTCGAGCCGTCCTCGACGGTGCCGATCAGCGTGTCCCAGATCGCGGTTTCGGTGATGCCAGGATGCAGCGAGTTGACGCGCACGCCATCCTTGGCGGCTGCGCATTCCAGCGCGACCGATTTCGTGAACAGCCGCACGCCACCCTTGGTCGCGCAATAGCCCGAGACGTTCGGCGACGCCTTGATGCCTGCGATCGAGGAAACGTTGATGATGCTGCCGCCCCCGCCTGCCCGCATCAGCGGCAGCGAATGCTTTACGCCGAGGAAGACCCCGTCGAGATTGACGGCAATCTGCCGCTTCCAGTCGGCGAACGCCATGTCGACGACGGGTCCGGAGAGGCCAATCCCGGCATTGTTGACGAGAACGTCGAGCCTGCCGAACCGTCCACGGGTCTGGACCACGATCGACTGCCAGTCCTCCTCGCGCGTCACATCGTGGTGGTAGTACTCGCACTCGCATCCCATGGCGCGCAGTTCGCGCAGCAGGCCCTCGCCCTTGTCGTCCTGCAGATCGGTTGCGACGATCGTGGCGCCCTCGCGCGCCAGCACCAGGGCTGCGCTGCGTCCGATGCCGTT